>JBCDDK010000139.1:0-19555 GCA_039180345.1 Cyanobacteria bacterium P01_G01_bin.39
CCTCAGTTGACTCATCAGCGATCGCACTTTCTAATTCTAAACTGGGTTCTGATTCAGATTCTTCAACAACTGCCTCTGGTTCCCAACCCAAATCTGATTCAGCCTCCTCTTCGATTTCCGAGATGAACTCCTCAGTTGACTCATCAGCGATCGCACTTTCTAATTCTAAACTGGGTTCTGATTCAGATTCTTCAACAACTACCTCTGGTTCCCAACCCAAATCTGATTCAGCCTCCTCTTCGATTTCTGAGATTGACTCATCAGAGATCGCACTTTCTAATTCTAGGCTAGGTTCTGATTCTTCAACAATTGCTTCTGGTTCCCAGCCCAAATCTGATTCAGCCTCCTCTTCGATTTCCGAGATCGACTCATCAGTTGGCTCATCTAGTTCAGAGTCAGATTCTTCTTGAATCGAATTCTCGTTTGCTTCAGATGGCTTCTGTTCAAACATTTCTAATTCAGATTCATCAAATTCTCCAATCAGCTTGTCAACCATTTCTAGCTCAGTATCTTGATCATCAGCAAATTCCGATGACTCTTCAAAACTAGCGAAAGGATCAATATCCTCGTCTGCATTGTTAGTAGTTTTATTAGCTTCTTGTATAGAATCCTGGGAAGCTATGAGTTCATTATTAACAACCTCTAATTCAGAAGCATCAATAGAATCAATTAAATTATCTACTTCTAATTCTGGGGTAGAAGTTATTACAGTAGTAGATTTTGTTCTATCTTTGACCTCCAAATCAACTAAACTTTCTTCAATTGGAGCAATAACTTGCTCTAGCTGTTCATGTTTGAGAGATAGCTCTTGTATCTCCTGCTTTAAATTATTATGATCAGATTCTAAATCTTGTTTATGTTTTTCTAATACTGAAATATCAGTACTAGCAGCTTCTATTTCTTGCTTTTTAGAGGCATACTCTACTTCTAATTGCTGCTTTTGACTATTTAAATCGGAGACAATGCTTAATAACTGATTATGTTCTGCTTGAAGGGAATTAATATCAGCTTCTACTGCTTGCATTTTGACAGTAGCTTCATTAAAAGACTGTTTAAGTTCTGATTTTTGGCTATCTATCGGTAAATTTGACTGATTCTCTTGATCTTGTTTGCCATTAATTATTAGCGCGCCAGCTATTCCAGCCATTGAAGCCGTACCACCAAAACCCACTAGAGCTTTTTTAAAATTTTCATTTCCTACAAGCATTGCCGCAACGAAGGTTGCACTACCACAAGCAAGCGAAATGAGTAAAATTTTATTAACAATTTTAGCTGATTTCATAATATGTAAATTCAATATTAAGTTAACTTATTAAAGAAGTTATGTTTTCAGGCTTGTAGCTTGTGTTCACTACTTCACTTTGGTAATCACAGCAACCAAGGGTTCATTGATTCTGAAATACGCGCACTTCCTTAGTCTTATTTAAGAGTTCCCAAATGTTTACTTAGAATTAACAATAATATTTTTATATTATTGGTTATTGAGTAGCTTCACCAAGATAAAAGTAATTAGGCTAAAGTAAGTTTGCTTCAATTGTTATAGTTAGCGATGTACTTGATAGTAATTAGTTGATTAGTGATGAATTAACAGTGACTTATTCATTATGATTAATAATTAATATTGAAACAGTTCAAATAAACTATAAATATATTTAATCCTGTAATGTTTTGAGCTGAATGGCTGAGCTGTTCGCAATAAAGTGACAAATCAGTTTAATATGGTAACAAAGTATATATAGCTTGATCTTCATCTTAACTATGGCAGCAAAAGTAGAGATTTATACCTGGAGCCGTTGTCCATTTTGCATACGGGCAAAGGGTTTATTAGATAAGAAAGGAGTAGATTATACAGAATATTGTATTGATGGAGATGAAGATGCTAGAGACGAAATGAGATTAAGGGCAAACGGGAAATCGAGTCTGCCACAAATTTTTATTGATGATCGTCATATTGGTGGCTGCGATGATATGTATGATTTAGACAGTATGGGAGAATTAGATCCCTTGTTATAGATAAGTGAAACCTGGCTTTGTTTTGATAAATAGAAGAGAACAAAGCGTTAGCAGAATATTTTTTATTTTTATTGAAGCTGAAATATTCGTGTTGGTTGCTCATATTAAGCCTTTCAGTTTCAGGTTTTTGGCAACAAAGAAAGGCAATAAATTTTCTTACTCTTGTAATCCTTTCGGGGTGCTAGGAGTATAGTCGCGTAGCGTAGCTTTTGGTTAATCACAACTTCTCGCTTATTAAAAACTAGTAATTGAGTAAACAAATAATGCACGCACTGTCAATCCCTACTTGGATAGTTCATATTTCAAGTGTTTTGGAATGGGTTGCCGCTATTTATTATATTTGGCGGTATGGTGAGATTACAGGTGATCGCTCTTGGTATAATCTGTCATTTGCGATGCTACCTGCTTTAGTAAGTGCTATGTGTGCCTGTACTTGGCACTTTTTTGATAACGTTCAGTCTTTGGACTGGTTAGTTATTTTACAAGCATCAATGACGGTGATAGGCAACTTTACTGTTTGTATTGCAGCATGGGGGATTTGGCGTAGTGAAAACAAGTCTGCGCCCCGTTCAGAATAAAATATCTTTTTAAATCAAAAGCAACTTTAACTATTCTTGGCTCTAATACTAAATCGGCGTTGGTATAGGTTATCTATAAGTTGTTAGTCATTAGTTGTTAGTTATTAGTTGTTAGTTATTGGCAGGGAGTAAGCGATCAATTAATATTGTATCTCCTCTGTTCATCCGATTTAGTATGATACGTCAAATTCTCAGGAGAATATGAATAAGGAAAGTTTGTTTGCTATTTCTTTGTTTCCCTACTTAGGTTTTTTGTGGTTTATGACTCGCTCAGGGAAAACACCTCGTTTAGCACTGATTGGATTTTATGTGCTGCTAATTTTCGTAGTGGTGACAATTCCTGCGGGAATTTATGCCCAAGCACATTACAATAAGCAGTTAGCCGATGTTGATTGGCTTCACGGTAGTGCAGAAGTGTTTTTAACGCTATCAAATATTCTGGTAGTTTTAGGTTTTCGCCAGGCAATTATTAAAAAAAAGCAGCAGGAGCCATAAAATGATTGCAACACAGAGATTTGTTGTCAGATTAACGCCTAAACTAACTGATTTTCCTGACGTAGATAGGCTTCTACAAAAGGATTGAGATTTCCATCCATGACATCACTAACGTCAGTAGTTTCAACTTCAGTTCGTAAATCTTTGACCATCTGATAGGGATGAAAAACATAATTGCGAATCTGATTGCCCCAAGCTGCTTCAACCATATCACCACGAATCTCGGCAATTTCTTGCGCTCTTTGTTCTTCAGCAATAATCAAGAGTTTGGCTTTCAATAAAGCTAAAGCACGCTCTTTATTTTGCAATTGCGATCGCTCTTCGGTACAGCGCACGGCTATTTTAGTCGGCAGGTGAACAATTTGGACGGCAGTTTCGACTTTATTAACGTTTTGTCCTCCTGCACCTCCAGAACGAGAGGTTTTGATCTCAAGGTCTTTATCAGGAATTTCGAGATTTAACTCTTCATCTCCCAGATTTGGCATCACTTCAACTCCAGCAAAGCTAGTTTGCCTCTTGCCATTGGCGTTGTATGGAGAAATTCTAACTAAACGATGGGTGCCTTTTTCCCCCTTAAGATAGCCATAGGCGTAACGTCCATAAATTTCCAAGGTTGCCGATTTAATTCCTGCTTCATCTCCAGGGGATGATTCTGCTAAACGAACTTTATATCCTTCCTTCTCGCTCCAACGGGTATACATTCGCAGGAGCATTTCTGCCCAGTCTTGAGCATCAGTTCCCCCTGCACCAGCATTTATGGTCAAGATTGCTCCTTTAGTATCATAAGTTCCCGATAAAAGTTGCTGTAGATCCCACAGTTCTAGCTCCTTAGATAACTGATTAAGATTAGTCTGAGCTTCTGCTGCTAAAGCATCGTCGGATTCAAGTTCTAATAACTCAGCGATCGCTTTAGTATCTTCTAAAGTATTCTGCCAACTTTGATATTGTTCGAGACTAGATTTTAAATCATTTAATTCTTGGAGAACTTGTTGAGCGCTGGTCTGATCGTCCCAAAAGTCTGGCTGTGCCGCTCTTTGCTCTAAATCTTGAATCTTAGCAGTAATCGCTGGAGGGTCAAAGATACTCCTGAGTTTTACCCAGGCGTAAAGCGATCGCTTCAATAGTACGTTTTAATTCTGATACTTCCATAACAGGAACGATTTGTTATTAGCTATTCGTTAATCATCTGATTATTATAGTTATCTTTATCATCTTTCTGTAGAGTGGCATAGGTCTAACTAAACATGGCTAACAAACTGCTGTTCGAGTAAAAAAGCTCCTTGAGTAAAACGGATACCATAATAACCCCCAGGACGACGATCCATAATAATCCCTTCTTCGCCAATGGTTAGAACATCAGGAGGACGTAACATTGGCATTGGTTCGGCGGTTTTGACATATGCCGGGAGAGCGATAATCTTTATGCGATCGCCCACCTTGAAACTTTTTGCTTCTGGTTGGTTCATGATTCAGATTGTTAAGGGACAATTATTAGCCTAATAATAATCCCTCCCAATATGTTTTATGGCACTGAGGATTTTAGCGCTTGATACATTATTGATCAACTCTAAGTTCTATCTATCTTTTCCTTGTTCCTTCACAACCTACTCGCCCGCATTAACATCAGTCAACTTGGAAGCTTTAACTTTATCTAGAATCTTCTCTTTTAGCTTTTCTAATTCCTGCTTGAGAATTTGTTTTGCCATTTTGACTTCTCCAATACTCGGAGTAACTTGGCTCAAATTTGCCCACTGAAGCAGCATCTTGCGATTACGAGCATTGATCATGGAACGAGCAATATGCTGACATTGTTCTGGCTCTTCTAAAGCATAAAATAAGATACGATACTTACCTGTTTCTGAGAGCGCTCTAGTAATCTGTTGTCCTTTATCTGATTTAAGATCTAGATAACAAGGAAGCCACTTAGCGCCATATTCAGGATTATAAAGTAGGGTAATCCAAAGCAGCATGGGATGAGGACTGCTTAGATAGAGAAACTGATTATAACGAGTACTGGATATGCGCTGGTGAATATCCTCCTGGTCTAGCATGACGCAGAGTACAGGGGCTTCTCCTAAAGGCGTGGTTACTAATTGCGAGAAAACAATTTTACGTACTGGCTTATTTTGGGGCCAAGGAGTCTGTAAACAGATTTCTGTTACCGATGTTTCTGCATTTAAAGTGCGATCGTCTATTAATTGATTACTACTGCTTCGCTCGGCAAAAGTATCTGCTTCAGGTTCGGCAACTTCCGCAACTATATTAGAATTTACGGGAACTGATTGAGAACTTTTTTCAATTTCTGATAAAGCCTCCAAAATTTCGCGGGCGCTTTGAGGTCGTTCATCTCTTTCCTTAGCTAAACAGCGAAAAACTAAATCCTGTAATTCTGGGGGTAAATTGAGTCTGCCGCTAAATGGCTCTGGCTTAAAATTATGATGAGCTTGGTACCAACCTCCAAAAGATGAATTTTGGGGCAATAAAGGCATATCCATAGTGAGCATTTCGTACATCATGATACCCAAACTGTAGATATCCGAACGGCTGTCTAGCTCTTTACCTTCCATTTGCTCAGGAGAACAATATGCCAGGGTTCCCATAAATGACTGAGTTTGGTTGGCACTGGCTTGAATTAGTTTGGCGATACCAAAGTCTAGAATCTTTGCTACTTCTCCTAATGTGGGGTCTTGGAGAACAATTATATTGCTAGGCTTGATATCTCGATGAATGATACGACATAATTCGCCATTAAAATAAATTCCTTGATGAGCCGATTCTAATCCCAGACACACATGGCGAGTTAAGGTGAGAAACCTGGATAAAGGTATGGGTTGATAAGCAATTAAATCGTTAATACTATCTCCTGAGAGGAACTCCATCACGTAGAAAGGCGCATTATTTTCATCGACACCATAATCTTTTACTCTAACTACATGAATACTTTTTTCTCCCAACAGCGCTGAAATAGTCGCTTCCCGTTCAAAGCGATCGCGCATATTATCGTTGAGCAGAGCCTGAGCTAAAAATTTGACGGCTACGGTGACACCACCTAAAACAGTATCTTTTGCGCGATAAACTCTCCCCATAGCACCTTCCCCCACTAACTCAGATAATTCGTAGCGGTTTGCCAGTAAACGACCATGATTGGGATCTGTATTCATACTTCTATCGGGGAAGCTAGGTAAATAAACAATATTGATGAATGAATTTCTAGTATCAGCAGAAGTTTAGCAACTTCTCACAGAATAATTAATGATTCTTGAGAGATTAGCGTTTCAAAGTAACTTCAATCGTATTTTTAATACTGTGACCATCGAGGATACTGCTAGTTAGGTAATAGGTATTTTGATCTAGGCGATAAAAAGTATCTAATCCTTTTTGCCTGGTACCAGTTCCCATGAACCAGTAATATTGGATAATTGCTTGGGGTCCAATTCTGCCCTCCCCTTCAATATTCCCCAAAAGACTATGCTGGGAAACATAAGTATAGTGTTTTGCTTCATAATCCAAGTTACCTCGGCACTGATAAACTAACTTGGTTGCTGCTTCATCCTTACAGGTCAAGCTAGCGGTGATTTTGAACCAGTTTGCTCGCTTCCACTTCGTGTTAATGCCCCCCTCCAAAGGGATGGGTGCCAGATTTGGCTTGAGCCAATGACCGTTGATCTGCCAATAGCCCGCTTCAATTAAGAAACTATGAGCCACAACTTTATCCTCATAATTTGCATTCGACCATAAAAATTTATCCCTTGTGACTTGATTACTCGATGTTTACTCCTGACAAATTGATCTAAATGAGAATCTAGTCAAGATGAGATAGATGGACATCTCCCAGCAGCATTGACTTAGCTGCGCCAGTAGCTTGAGGTAAGTTCCCAGGAATAGATTTAACTCTCCAGTATGCCAAGACCGCAAAAGCGATCGCCTCTTTAAAATTGCCATTGATCCCAACCTCATCAGTTGTGCCTACCTGTGCCGATGTTAACTCAGCTTGCAGGCGTTGTCGCAGGTACAAATTCCTACTCCCTCCACCACAAAGCAAAACCTGATCGGGAATTTGGGGCAAAAACTGACGGTAACTTTGAACAATTGAACCTACGGTTAATTCTGTTAAGGTGGCAAGGCGATCGCTATCACTTAGCCCTACTTGCTCCATTTCTTGCCAGCAGATGTCTAGATAATCTTGCCCAAATAATTCTCTGCCTGTAGACTTTGGGGGAGATTGTTGAAAAAAGTCTTGTTGTAACCACTGATTGACCAGCTCAAAGTGAGGTTTTCCTTGAGCCGCCCATTGACCATCATGGTCGTAGGTTTGTCTACCCTGGGTTAGACGACTAACTGCCAAATCTAATAAAACATTAGCTGGACCAGTGTCCCAACCACATAGCTGCTGTTGCCAATGAGGTGTGGTATTAGGTGGTAAGTAAGCCACGTTACCAATTCCTCCAAGATTTTGAATTGCTCTAGCTTTAGTGGGATGAGATAGCAAGCAAGCATCTATTTTGGGAACTAAAGGAGCGCCTTCTCCACCTACGGCAATATCTGCTCCACGAAAATTGCTGATAGTTTTAATCCCAGTGAGGTGAGCAATCAACTCGCCTCTGCCAATTTGTTGACTATAGCCCAGTGTGACTGTTGCTTGAGGTGAACGATGATAAACAGTTTGACCATGGGAACCGATTAACTCCGCAGTCTGCTGTTGAGCCTGAATTTTCTGGGCAGCCTCAGCAAACTGAATAGCGATCGCATCATCTAATTCTGCTAATTCTGACAAGGTCAAGGCTTCTCCACCACAGATAGCTAAAATCCTGTCTCTTAATTCTTCGGGATAAGCAAAAGTTGCTCCTGCTAACAAATTTACTGTTAAATCTTGTTCCATACCCTGGATATCTACTAAAGCAGCATCGATTCCATCTACCGAAGTCCCACTCATTAAACCGACAACTATCATGATTTTCAACTTTGCTGAGTATCTTTAGCTCAGTTGTAGGTGAGTCTAGGGTTTAGAGTCAAGAGTCAAGAGTCACTAAAGAGCTTTGCTGTATAGAATCATACATTTGGCGTTTATTTGCACTTGATGAGTTAGCCAGAAGTTTCTTAGGAAAATCTTAATTTTTAGCAGTTGAGAAAATACTGAATATTTTGGCGAAGTAGTACATAGTAATATTTAATCACTAGCACCGATGATCAGTGATAATTTTGGGGAATAACTTCGATGCTCAATAAAATTGCGGAACAACAGGCTCATAGGATTCGCTATGTGTTGGTAGTAAGCTGGCTCATCTTGATTGTGTCTCTGTTTTTTGACCCAGTAACTAAATATTTGACAGACCCTAATACTAGTTTTTTTAGCCCTTTAAAAGATGAGTTGATCAATCTGGCTCAAGATCCCAATACCTGTATTCAACTTCAGGGCAAATGCCTCCCAGGAACTCCTTACGCTGCGGGAGCAAGGATCTTTTGGGGATTTGTGGTTCCGATTGGATTTGGCATCGTTTTTGTCTTGGGACACGAGTTTTGGCGCCGAATTTGTCCCCTATATTTTTTATCTCAGATTACTCGTGCTTTAGGCATTAAACCTAAACAGCAAATAAGTAAAAATAAATGGTTAGTTAATAATCATTTGTATCTGCAATTTGCGCTCTTTTTTATCGGGCTAAACATGCGGATTCTATTTGTTAATTCGGCACGTCCTGTATTCGGTACATTTTTGCTATTGACGATCGCTTCTGCTATTGCGATCAATTTAGTTTATGGTGGTCGCAGTTGGTGTCATTATGTCTGTCCGTTTGGCATGGTGCAAATGGTGTTGACAGGACCACGGGGTCTTTTGGGTAGCGAAGCGCAAACAGCACCACCGAAAACAATTACCCAGTCGATGTGTCGTACTTTTGATCCTGAAACCAAGAGCGAAAAAATTACCTGCATTAGCTGCAAGTCTCCCTGTATGGATATTGATGCGGAGAAGGCATATTGGTCACAGCTAACTAAGCCTGGGAGAAACCTGGTGCAGTATGGGTATTTGGGGCTGGTGTGTGGTTATTTTATCTATTATTTTTTATATTCAGGTAATTTTGATTACTATTTTTCTGGTGCCTGGACTCATGAGGCGGGACAGGTGGAAAAAGTATTTAATCCTGGTTTCTACCTTGGGGGTCAAGCAATTCCCATTCCCAAGTTAATTGCATCACCTTTGACGTTGGGTTTAATGGCGGCAATTTTTTATGTGGTAATTAACAAAATTGAAAAGCTTTATACTGCATATCTTAAAAAGCAGACTCCTGAACTCGACCGTAAGGTTGTTCGTCATCGTATCTTCACTGTAGTTACATTTCTGTCGGTTAACTTCTTCTATGTTTATGGTGGTCGTCCCGAAATTTTGCGCTTTCCCTTTATAGTGCAGATGCTTTTTAATGCTTTAGTAGTCTTGGTCAGTACTTTATGGCTGGTTCGTACCTGGGGGCGTACTCATGATCAGTATAAAAAAGAAAGTATTGCCGATAAACTACGGCGACAGCTCAAAAAACTTAAGCTAGATTTTAATCAAGTGTTGGGTGGTCGCTCACTAGACGACCTCAAAGCAGATGAACTAGATTTACTGGCTCAAGTACTACCCCAAGTTACCAAACAAGAGCGGATTCAAGTATACAAGGGTGTCCTATCTGAATCGATCCAGGCAGGTAGTGTGGAGGCAAGTAATAGTCTCAAAACTTTGCAGTCTGTACGTCAGCGGTTAGAAATTAATGAGTCAGAACATTATGCAGTATTAACTGAGTTAGGGATTGATGACCCGAGTTTGCTCAAGTCTTCCCAGGAACATGCTCAAGAAGACCGACTGCGGATTGAAAGTTACAAAGATGCGATCGCAGCTTTACTGCAAGAATTGGTTGACAGCGGAATACCCGTTCAGGAGGCAGTAGAGAGGAAAACTAAGCAAATTACCAGCTTAAAAAATGAGTACAACATCAACAAGCAAGAACACATTCAAGTACTTAGCGGATTATTTGATGCCCTGCGCCCTAAAGCAGAGAAATTACTAGCACTACTTCAGGTAGAAAATTCCCGCTATCAGGTAATTAGCAACTTCAAATCCAATAGCGATACTCCCGTGTTTTTGCTGCTGCGTAAGTTATTGCTCGCAAAACAGCAGTTGATTGTGACACCTTTGCTAGCAGTACTAGAGCTAATGAATAATGAGCCAGATGTAATTCAATTAGCACAGCGTACAGGAATTGTTGCTGGTGAAGCGATCGCACAAGTATTTTCTGCTGAACCA
This sequence comes from Cyanobacteria bacterium P01_G01_bin.39, assembly GCA_039180345.1. Classification (GTDB taxonomy): domain Bacteria; phylum Cyanobacteriota; class Cyanobacteriia; order Cyanobacteriales; family Xenococcaceae; genus Waterburya. Next base: position 10,363 of record JBCDDK010000139.1, read on the forward strand.
CAGTGGCGCGAATGTTTAAATCCTCTACTTTTGCAAGAACTGATGCCTGGAGGGTTAAATAGCACTCAAACAACTATGCTCAGAGATGATGAGCAGGTAAGTGAGTCACATAGTAATTTGCTCTCGGCAAAGGCAATGGATAATGCTTTGCTAGAACTTCTGCAAGAGCCAAATCCCATTACTCAAGCGGCTAGTCTTTATGCACTAACTCAGCTCAATCGAGAACAGGGACTGGCTCAAGCACAACAAATTATTAATCAACCGCTGCAAAACGATTTGGTTAAAGATACGGCGACAAGTCTTTTAGGGCGATCTCATCAACCTGCTGTTATTGAGCAACTGTTAAGTATGTCAGGACAACCTGATTTTCAAAACATGACTCCAGATCAATTATTGTCATTAGTCACTCAGGCACAAGAAACTGATCAAGATATTACGGAAATTGCCTATCCTAACTAAGATTACTGATGTTACGCACTGAATCAATCTTCTGAGATAGGGAGTAGGAAGTAGGAAGTAGGAAGTAGGGATTTACTCAACATACTTTGTTCCTTGTTCCTCATTCCTTGTTCCTCATTCCTTGTTCCTCATTCCTCGTTCTCATTCCTAAAAATGCTGCATATTTGTACTAGTTAATTCATATCAAATAAAGTAATGAGTCTATTTTATTGATTAGGCAGAACTTTATTTTGATTGAGAAGCAAAATGCCAGAAATTATCATCATTGATACTAGAAAACCCCAAGAAACTAAGACAGTTCAAATCGCTCCTGAAAACCAACTTAATCGAGAATGTCTTTTAGGTCGAGATCCTCGCTGTTGTATTGTTTTAGATGATAATTTAGCCAGTCGTAACCACGGTAAAATCGCCTTTCGCCAGGGAAATTATTACTATTCAGACTTGGGCAGCAGAAATGGCTCTAAAGTTAATAATGAAGATGCTCAACTCAATCAAGAATATTTATTAAAGCCATCCGACACCATTGCTCTGGGTAATCATCTACTATGGGTTAAAGCGATCGCTGGGGTGGAATCTGTTCCTATGAATCAAGCTTTGACTCCTGAGCAATATATGCCCCTGGCAACTATAGATACTGCCAGCATGCCCACTTGGACTCAGGGAACTAAGCAAGTTAAATGTGTTCAAATTGTTAATGAAACTTCTGATGTCAAAACTTTTACCTTCGTCGCGGAATCACCCGTTAAGTTTGATTATCAGCCAGGTCAATTTATTACTCTTAATTTAAATATTAATGGTAAGAATATTAAACGCTCCTACTCTATCTCTTCTACTCCCTCTCGCCCTCATAATCTGGAAATTACTGTCAAGCGTGTTCCTGCCCCCCATGATGAACCAAGCGTACCTCCTGGGTTAGTTAGTAACTGGCTTCACGATAATTTAAAAGTAGGCAGCCAAATTGAAATTAACGCCCCTATGGGTAAGTTTACTCATTTCGCTAACCCTACACGCAAATTACTTTTGATTTCCGCTGGTAGTGGCATTACCCCCATGATGTCCATGTCCCGTTGGATTTGTGACACCGTATCCAATGTGGATATTATTTTCCTCCATAGCGCCCGTAGTCCTGAAGATATTATTTTTCGCCAAGAATTGTCAATGATGGCAACTCGTTATCCCAATTTCAAGCTGGCAATTACCGTAACTCGCCCTGTAACTGGTCAACCTTGGTATGGCTATACGGGTAGAATCAACAAAGCTATTTTACCTGCGATCGCTCCTGACTATCAAGACCGTACTGTCTATGTCTGTGGTTCTAATCCCTTTATGGCGGCGACTAAAGAACTGTTGCAAAACATTGACTTTCCGATGGCAAACTATTACGAAGAAAGCTTCGGTGGCGCGAAAAAGAACAAGAAAAAGCAAAGCAACTCTACCACTACCGTTCCCGTGGCAGATCGCACTTCAATCGTTTCTCTCCCTATATCGGTTGGCACCCCCCCGTCTAGAAAAGCCTCTGCACTTGCAGCTTCATCAATTCCCACTACAGGAGTACCTATTACCACTTCCATAGCAAAAAAAACTCCATCGTCAACACCACCTGTTGTCTCTACTGTCCCTCCTGCTTCTGAACCCGCCCCTATCCCAAAATCATCTAGTCCCGTTTTAGTTTTGGCAAAATCAGGTCAAGAGATAGCTTGTGATGAGGAAGAGTTTATTCTTGACGTAGCAGAGGCTGAAGGCATAGATTTACCTTTTGGTTGTCGTATGGGTGCTTGTGGTGGCTGTAAAGTTAAGAAAACTGAAGGTGAAGTTGTCTACGATGATGATGTCGATTGTGAAGATGGATATATTTTGACTTGTGTCGCCCGACCGAAAGGCAGAGTGGCTATTGAAGCATAATTCATTGATCATTAAGCATTTAATAAGCGATCGCTTGTTAGTAAAAACAAATTGATAAAATATTTTCAAGCTTCTTTAATTTAAACATCATGGTTTCATCAACCAGTAGGCTGACCATCGAAGAATTCTTTAATCTGCCTGAAGGCGATCGCCCGTATGAACTAGTGGATGGTCAAGCGATTACTAAAATGTCTCCTAAATTTTTTCATGCTGCGGTACAAGCCGCTTTAATAATCTTGCTTCAAAGTTGGTGTCAGGGGAAAGGACGAATTTATCCTGAGTGGGCTATTCGACTTAAAAGAAAGGGAGTTGATTGGGTTCCTGTTCCCGATTTGAGCTATACGTCTTATGATCGTCTTGGTACTGATTGGATACTCGACGAAGCTTGTCCTGTGGCACCAGAATTAGCGATTGAAATTATTTCTCCAGGACAGACATTTGGCGATTTAGCAGAAAAAGCTACTGATTATCTACATGCAGGAGTAGCAAGAGTTTGGTTGATCGATACTAAATCTCAAAGCATTACTGTCTTTTATCCTGATACTTTGCCTCAAACTTTTCGTGGAGATTCTGCTATAACTGATGAGTTGTTACCAGAATTAAAAATTACGCCCCAGCAAATTTTTCAGCAAGCAGGTTTAATTTGACGTTAACTTTATCAGCGTAAACAATTGGTTAGATCTAGGAAAAGTTATTTCTATGCCAAGTATTGTTTGGAATCGTCATCCAGAAGAAGCATATAAAAATCCATATGAATATGAAGTACAAAAACAGTTTATTCGAGAATGTCGCAGAGTACTTCAAGAACCGTTTCGATAATAGAACGTTCACGAGCTAAAAGCTTGTCACTTAAAAGCATTAAACGATTCTTCATATTACGTCTGGGTTTAGCTAAAATAAGAGCTATTCCTTAACCCTGAACTAAATTTCAACTCAAGGTTTCAACCCTTGGATTACCATCCCCTTCAATCCAGATCAACTGCTTGATGCGACAGTTTTTAGCATATTGCTTAATTGCTGCTTCCGAGCGATCGCTCAATTCTAATTCTACCTTCGCCTGATGATCTTTGTGTCGAAGTTGATGAGCATATTTAACAGCGGCGGCTGTTACTTGTATCGAGGTGGGAATCACCAAACAGTCACTACTAGGTGCCTGTTGCGGCAGAGTATCAGTTGAGAGTAAACAAGAGTGAAGATCTTCAATAGAGAGACAAAAGCCAATTCCTGGAGAAGTTTGTCCTTGAGGATCGTATAGTCCCAACAAGTTATCGTAGCGTCCTCCTTCGGCTAGGATATAGGACTGATGATCTTGAAAACTAACGGCTTTAAAAACGATACCTGTATAGTAATCAAAGGTTTGAAGCAGACTCAGATCGAGAGTTAACGGTAATGGTTGTGTAGCAGTACTATTAAGCAATTCCAACACGGACTTGAGATTATTAACCGTAGCCTGTGCCTCATCATCCAAGTTTAATTGAGCAATTTTGCTGAATACTGTGGCTGGCTCTCCTCTTAAGTCAAATAACATTAACGCCTGGGCTTTCAAGTCCGCATCCAACTCTAAACTTTCCAACTTAATCCGATCCAAATTAGCAATGCAACTACGCACCTGATCTCGCACTGCTTGAGGAAAAGCTGATAAAAGCGATCGCGTTAATCCTGCTTCTCCTAACAAAATTGACCATTGTGGGATACCTAAATCATGGAGACATTCTGCCAATAACAGAATGATTTCCGCATCAGCTAATACTCCCCCTGCAAACAGCAGCTCAACTCCCGCCTGATAAAATTCTAGCTGCCGACCATGGTGAACTTGTGTAGGGTTACGAAATACATTAGCCCGATAACAAAGGCGCTGTGGTTCGGTGTTTCCCGCCATTCTGGTGACAGCAGCACGAGCAATTGAGGCAGTAAGTTCAGGACGTAAGCCAAGAGAACTTTCACCATTGTTGCGGAGTTGAATTACTTTTTCAGGCTGAATTGCCCCACCTGCGGTCAAGGTATCTAACCATTCCAAAGTAGAGGTGACGATACGCTGGTAGCCCCAAGTTTGGAATTGATGCTGAAGGCGATCATTAATCCAACGTTTTTGTTCTACTTCTAAAGGCAGTAAATCTCTTGCTCCAGCAGGTGGTTGATATATCATTTCCAATAATGTACAAATTTTCTCACGGCAAGATTATAGAGCGATCGAGTAAATCTGAGTCAAGTTCTGATCTTGTGAGATCATTGGGCGATCTGGGTTGTCAACTCGCCTACGCCGCCCAGCAAAGATTACCCGTTGCTCTATGTAAGGCTCAAGCCATATATTCCCTAGATATTTTTCATCGCTGTAGAACAATGACCGAACTAATCACGATAGATTTAGAATGAATACTCTACACTCCATATTATTGATTAAAATAATTCGATTAATATCTACTGGTGTTATCTTACTTTTTTTTCGACCCAAAAAATCCACTTAAAAAGCTGTTATTACCTGATTTGGCATTTTTGTTAGCTGCTGAACCAGGATTTGATGCTTTAGATCTGTTGCTTACCCTGGTCAATTTATCTAATGACTTTTTGCTGTCTATAACTAGCTGATTATGAGGATCGGCTGTACATGCTTTGCTAATATGGACTTTAGCCATAGTTAACTGATTTTTATGCAAATAAACCCTACCCATAACAGCATGGGCAACACCGTTATTCGGATCAATTCTTAAGGCATCCTTTAGCTCTTTAAGTGCGCGATCAAATTCGGCTCTAGAAATGTATTTTTGAGCGCGCTTCACAAACGAAGCAACTCTTGATTCTGTCGTAGGCTCTTCTGTCTGAACTGGAGTGCTAGCAGCGGCAGTATCTGCTTTATTGACTTTCGCTTTATCTTGAGCCATGGTTGGTTCTGGACTAGGCTTGGTTACAGAATTCTGATTAAGGTTGCGATTAACCCCGCGATTACCTTTAAGCATTAAATAAACTAAATTAAGTTCACTAATAGACTCGATTTTCTGCCCTATTTGCTCATAATTACTGTATAGTTCGGTCGTTAATTTTTTTAATAGTTTGGGGTAGACTAATTCAGCACTTGTCCCAGCTTGGAGTAGCTCTTGCGCTAGCTCGTTTTTAACAGTGACTTTCTCTTGGTTTTCTGCTAAACGTTTGCCAATTTGAATTAATACCAACTGATGCTCGGCAAAAGCAGTCTTTCGTGATAGTTGTTCATAAGCTGGATTGACTAATTTAGATAAAAGTTGTCCCGCACGTTTTTTATACTCCAAATCAGAACGACATTTATCTGGATGAAGTTTTTGAGCAATCTTCAAATATTGTAAGCGAATTTGTTTCGGGTCAGCGTCTATCGACACGCCCAATATGGCATGATGATCCGTGATATTGAGCTTGAAAAGTCCGTGTTTAATCGCGAAAGACATACTTTAAATAAAAATATAAATTATCAGCAAACAAGCTTGGCCCGTCCGTGAAAATATCGTTCAAGATAATAGCTGTATCTATATAGTTCCCCGAAGTTTAGAGTAACTAACATTGTTGTTGGCAGCAATTTGCTATCGCTCTCCAATAATTAAATTTTATGGATGGTAGAAAGGAAAACTCTGTCTTAAATTGATATCTATGACGAAGATTTTGTGAGATAAACACTAATCCAGAAATATAGTCAACTAGCGACCTTAGATAATAATCTTTCATTAAGTATGCAATTGCCTAAAATCGCCTTTGCACTCTAACCGTTGGTTAAATCACGACATCTGATTCTTCATTAACCAGATGATGATCAAATCCTTCGTTTTCTCTTAAAGGATCGAAGTTTTTGAGATTGCCAAAATTCAATCCAGTTTCAGCTTCGATTGAAGCAATAGTCACTTGATAAGTTTTAAATCCGCCGAAGACAAATTCTAAATTGTCAATGAATCGACGTTGACTCAAAATATATCCCGTAGCATGCAATTGACCTGTAACTTTATTAACCATTACCACTACTTTCCAGAATTCTTCAGGTATCTTGACCTCACGATATTCAATATCTCGCGGATTAAAAATACAACCTGTAAAAACAGAAATTTTTAAATCTCGATTGTTAGCATTATCTAGTAAATAATTTTCTAACTCCAACCAGATACGCTGATTTAGGTCTTTGTGTTGCGGCGCAGCATTGGTATAGTGAAAAGTATCTTGATTAGCTTGCTTAGCAATAGCATCACTTCCCCATACTGGATCTAGACGACGAACTAAATGTCCTCGGTCTAAATCATTATTGCGATATAAACTATTATCCGCCTGATATTCAGCGGGAATACGCGGGTCTAATCTCCACCTGGTACCTCTTCTCGGAACTGCTTTCTCTTGATTGCCATCAATATTAACTGCTGTATAGTAAGCTAAACGTCTTGACTGACTCATGACCAGAGAAAAGTGAGTATAGTCAAGTACATAAGCAGCGATTCCTCTTTCCTGCTTGACTTTAACGGCATCGGCTCTAATTGTGCCAGAAAGTTCAGGTAAAGATACTTCAAATTCAGGAGCATTACCGAGGAAATTCTCTTGATAGCCTTCTCGATTTTGATACTCTTCTTCTGCTTCTAATGGGGTATCGACTTCTGGAGTCGTAACACCAAAGGTTGGTTTCAAAGCAGATAAGATATTTTTGAGTACGCTAGCTTTAACAGCGTAGTTATTAACCAGAAAGCGTCCTGCATAATGTAACCCTGCTACTTTGCCACTCTCCAAATCGATTACTGCCGATCCAGAATTTCCACCTAAAGTACTACAATCATGATTTAAAATCGAATTATCATCAATGGAAGTCGCTTCTCCAGGGGCAAACCGTTTAACATCATAAATATCTCTAAAGATGTTCGCCATGATCGCGCCATCATTACGACTATCAAATGCAGGATAGCCAATTACACCCACTAAATCTCCCACAGCAACATCTTGAGTAACTAACTCTAAAGGATGAGTATCTACTGAAGAGCGGAATTGCAGGAAAGCTACATCGGGATACCTTGAACTAGAGGGAGCAACATATAAAATCTTTTCGATTTGGATCTCTCTCGCCTCATCTCTTAGGTATTCTTCTTTGAAGTCTATTTTTGCCTCAATCAGGGTACCCTCAAAATTACGTCGAAACCTAAAATTATTGCCCTCTCCTATGGCAAAGATATTAGCAACATGTCGGTTAGTTACTAAAATATTTTCCTCAATGATCCACCCTGTACCAACCCAGTCATAGTTGAAATGATTGAGTAATTCAATCCGTCCTACTGAAGGAAAAATCTTATTTTGTAAATTGTTGAGATAAGACTCTAGGCGATCGCGCCAAGTTTGTAACAGCTCAGTTGGTTTGACTTGCCCATCTTGGATTAATAATGAAGGACGACCATTAACTTGAACGATCGCCTCTGTATAAATTCGCTCTTTTTGATAAACACTTTCTGTCGGAGTCGGGTTCTCTAAATAACGTTCTGGAGATATTGACCCTGGAGGCAATTTATCCGCAAATAACAATCTTTTTTGGGCGCATTTTTCTTTTAATTCAGCCATTACTTCTTGATCTGCCTGTAATGACTCGACAGGATTCTGAGGTTTTTTACTCACCATAATATATTACGTAGTAAAACATAGTTATTGCAAGAGTATATATAATTATTTATGAGTATAATCACTAAATTTATGATCTTTAACATCTTGTAAATGTTACTGAATAAATCAAAAATTTAAGTTTAAAATTAACATTTTTGGTTTGGTGCTGAAATTGAGAATATTTTAAATAAACCCAGATATAGCGTTTCTCGTATTAATGAGGTACATCTCGGCTATGTTTGGTTAAGGGGGAAAGTAGCGTACTCCATGACTGTGAGAATTGCTATAAATTACAAAATAAATTATTTTTGGGGTCATTTATTGTAGTAAAAACTAATATGCGATCGCTGAATTACTATAGGAAAAAACAGACTCAGAACAAGTCAATAAAGGTCAACAATGCCAATGGAGAGATTATAAAGCGGTTAATCTTCATGAATTAGGAGTCGAACCATTCTTCCCAGAAAATGTATTAAACAAATCGAGAGACGAATTAAAATTTCAGGTTCTCAATGGAAGACTAAAACGTCTCTTAGGTTCTTCTTAATCGATGTGTCTACTTCAATGGTTATTTCTCAACTTCGATTTAACAGCAATACCTTTAGAATATTGAATAAGTTTGTCTACCTAAATAAATTAAAGTTATCAAGAGTTGGCGATGCCTGAGCCTTCGGCTTGCTCTGCAAACGGTGTAACGGCGCTAGCCTCTGTGAGCATAATCGCCTTAAGCAATCCACAAAAACATTGCATTGTCAAATTTAGCCTCAGTTTTCGTTACCTTTAGATACAATTAATTTTTATTAAGAGAATCACTTTTTTGCAGTTTTGAAGAGATGGGATTCTCAATAAGAAAAATTTGCCACCAAGAAATAAGGCTTTAGGCAAGTATAAATATTTTTGACACTGTAGTCCCTAAAGACTATGTAATTATAGCTCAAACGCTATTGTTTTCGTTATCAAATTACAAGAATTTTTAAAGATTGCAAAATGTAAATCATAGAAATTTTTTAATTAGGGCTTGCTGAATAAGCCCAGGATAATTGAAATAGATGAATCTGGGGGCAATAGGGGACTATTAAAATCCTAGAAAAACTGTGATAATCTCATAAAACCCTTGCACCTTCAACTTTGAAATGTACAGGAATTGTAAATTGCCAATATCTTTGGCGACAGCCTTAGAGGCCACTGTTCTAATGCAATGCTATTTTGATGGGTTTACTGTATTTTGTTAGCAACTTTGCTCAATGCC
>JBCDDK010000140.1:0-19546 GCA_039180345.1 Cyanobacteria bacterium P01_G01_bin.39
AAACGAGCGCAAATATTATTGTTAGCAAATGAAGGATATCCAGACAAGATAATTGCCCAAATGTAAAAGGTAGGAGAATCAACAATTCATCGAACTAGACAGAGATGTGTAGAAGAGGGATTGGACGAAGGGTTAAGAGAATCCTACTTCTCTCATTTTTTCGTTATTCATGCAAGAGGTCTAATATTAGACTAATCTGATCAATCCAAACCTGCGCTAATCGACTGTTTGATTCGCTCTACTATACTCAGCATCTCTTGAATAATGTCTTGGGAATTAACTCCAAAAATAATTTGCAACAGAACGAAAATTGCTACTAAGATCAGTACTGTTTTGAAAGTTACCTTGAAAACATTAATGACCCAGGTAAATAAAATTAATAAGATAAGAGCTGCTGCGATCGGAATAATAATTTCTAATGGCATAGGCTTGTAAACAATAAATCTATAAGTTTAAGTTTGAAAAGTTAGCGTGAGCCTAATAAGCTGTCAGGTATTTAATTTATCTGTTAAGGCTGATGGGGAGACAAGAGGATAGGGAGACTGGGGGAGGGTTAAACGGTTTTTTCTTCTAATTTAAACATATCCAATTTAAATGATTAACAGCTTATAAATAGCAAATACTATGAAATATTTACGACTAAGAAAATATCAGCTTAATTGAATAAAAAAAAAGAGAGGGCATAATTTCCCTCTCCTCGCGATTTAGCTTCTTTGATTTTTCAACTGATTGCTGTTTCAATTTCTGGCGTAGCATTTGCTCTCTTTTACGCAATTGTCTTGCTCTGGCAGAGCCACCTTTTCCTTTGTCATTACGACCTCTTTTGCGGGGCGATTCCCAGCGCTTCAGCCTTTCAACCATATTTAATTTTTCAAGTATATAACTCTACTTATTGTAGCACTTGGTTCAATTTCCCACTTTGATACCCTTCCAAATCCAAAGTTACATAGACAAACCCTAAATCCTGAAAAGTTTTGACTAATTGAGGCAAGTTGACCTGTTGCACAAATTGAGTGATCTGATCGGCAGGTAATTCAATCTTGGCAGTATCTTCTTGAGAACGTACTCTTAAGTTGTCATATCCTAACTGACGGAGATATATCTCTGCTCTGCCAACTCGCTGCAATTTAGTAACGGTAATCGCTTCACCATAAGGAAAGCGAGAGCTGAGACAAGGTTGAGCTGGTTTATCCCACCAAGCCAAACCTAAGCTACGAGAAATTTCTCTAACTTCAGCTTTGCTAACGCCGATTTCCGCTAAAGGCGATCGCGCGCCTCTTTCTTTAGCGGCTTGAATTCCTGGGCGATAATCTTGCAGATCGTCGGCATTGACACCGTCAACAACATAGGGATAACCACGTTGTAGCGCAAGTGGTTTTAAAGTGTCGTGTAGTTCACTCTTGCAAAAGTAGCAGCGGTTAACAGGATTAGAAGTGTAGTCAGGATTATCCATTTCATGAGTTTCTACCAGCTCATGTTTGACTCCAATTTGCGCTGCTTGAGTTTGAGCATCAATTAACTCTTCAGGAAGTAATGAAGGTGATACCGCTGTAACTGCCAAAGCGCTATCGCCTAGGACATCGTAGGCAATTTTTGCCACTAAAGTGCTATCAACTCCCCCAGAGTAGGCAATCAAAGCCTGTTCCATTCCCTGAAATAAGTTTTTTAACTGTGCTAATTTACGCTGGCTCATTACTTAGTTATTCAATCGTTACCTATTCTAAGTTGAGGATTTAAAGTATATTACAAAGTTACAACTCAACACTAAACAGCAACCTAATCTGGGCTTTTTAGTAGATTAGCTTGAGGGGTAAAATAATGTAATCCGAACTCAATCCATTAAAGTCACTATTTTTATAGTATTTAATCATAATGACATATTATTTTGATGAAATTAGATTTTGGCGATCAGCTTTGCTGGCGGGGTCATTTCATTCTAAAATTTTCTCACTATTTTACTGGCTTTCACAGACAAAAAAATTGATGATGTGAAGTCTGAAAAAACGTATTGTCGTTAATATATAAAATGGCACGATAGAGAATGAAATAGCCCTGGCTTTGCTGGTGCGCGGAGCGTAATCGCTATCATCATAATTAATTTCGCTAATTATGCTCAACTATTGGCTGATACTGGGGAATTGAGAGAGTAAAACAACTTCCTACACCTAGCTGCGAAGTTACGATAATATCACCACCGTGAAGTTGAGCTAGTTTTTTTGATAAGGTTAATCCCAAACCAGTATTTTCATGATGGTTGCTAATTTGCGGAAAGGGTTGAAATAGTTTGCTCATATTTTCTACTGAAATTCCGACTCCAGTATCAATGACAGCAAAATAAAGATAGTCTTGTTTTTGAGTTACCTTTAAAGTAACCGAACCATGATCAGTAAACTTAATGGAGTTACTAAGTAAGTTGATTAAAATCTGCTTGAGGCGCATTGAATCGGCAATGCAAAAATCAATCTCCTCTGACAACTCTAAATTCAACCTTAGTCCTTTAGCCTCCGCTTTGTCGGCTAATATCAGAGTAGATGCCTGGCAAATTTCCACTACGGCAATACGTTCTAACTCTAAGTTCTGCTTATTCGCTTCAATTTTAGTTAGCTCTAGATAGTTCTTAACTAAAGCTAATAAATGCTCTCCTGAACCAACCAACAAACCAGCATATTGCATTTGTTTAGCATTCAATTCCCCATAGTATTGCTCTTTTAAAGCTCTGGCAAAACCAATGATTGCCGCAATTGGGTTACGTAACTCATGAACTAAATGAGCAATATGTTCCTGTCTTAACTGTTTTTGTGATTGCCAAGTTTGTTTTTCTGCTTCTAGCTGCTGAATCTGTTGCTGTTGTCGCTCAATTAAATCTTGCTGCTGCTGAATTATTGCCTGCTGGGAAACAAAATTAAATAATGACTTTTCTAAAATTTTTGGTAGTTGAGATAATTTATGTCTGAGTACATAACCATTGACTCCCGACTGAATTAATCGAATTGCCTGTTCATCCCCTAAAACATCTGTGACTAAAACTAGTGGAATATTAGGAACCAGATGCATCAACCACTGAAGACGATCAATCAAAGAATCAGAGGAAGCATCTGAAGCAACGGGGCTATAGTCATAGATAATCGCGCTATACTTCTGACTTGGCAGATTTTTATCTAACTCTAACTGTTGGGTGTCAACTAAATCGTAAGAGAACTCAATCCCTGCTGTATCCAAAGACAGAGCAATCGCCTGGCGATGACCAGGGTGGGAAGAAACTATAAGAAGATTCACGTTACTGAGTGTTGTTGCTCTTGATTCTAGCTGTAAAATCGACCCAGAACTTTCTGACATAGTAGACAATGCTTCTTAAGAGTTTTGCGTATATTTAACGAAGTGAACGCAGCGAGCAGACCCCGCGCCGCCGACACAAAGGCGATTCGGTTCTCGCCGCATGTCGCAAGGGAACGCTGCCCAAGACAAGCCCTGTCGTTTTATGCCCCTCTTAAATGTCGCCCGCAGGTGGTGACATCGAGGACTTTACAAGTCCGTCCGCGTTGCCTGGGGGTTACCCAGGCATTTATGACGGACGCGGCAGGGTACTGTTCACCGAGTTGTTCTTATGATATCTGTTGGGTTTCATTAAAAATCTTATTTTCCTATAAACCTTTCCTAACTATCATATGTTCTAAAGTTAATCAGGAGCGGCTGAACCTAAACAGCATTGCATTGTATTTGACGATATTGTCATCCCTTGCTAGTTTCTATCTTATAAAATTCCAGCATCTAATTTGTCTGCTCTTGATCGAGATCATCAATTAAATTTCAATCAAGTGTCTTTACAATGATCAGGTTAATAATCAATTAATAGCTAACGATTTCATAAAAAAACATGACTACTGTTTAAATTTTAGTTTCTAGTCTGGAAACTTTCAAAATTCTTTTTGAGCAAAAATCATCATCGACACAATCAAGAGCAAAGCAGTATAAAGCACACCATAAATTGCATGAGTAATTAGCTCGGTCGAATTGGGCAATAATCCATAGACAGCCTCATTTTTTAAGTCTAATCGAGAAAGATTAGGTAGCACAAGATAAAGACTGGTCGTTAAACTTTCAATACTAGCGTTTTTACTAAGTTTTCCTAGTTCTACGAGATCCTCACTAAAGTGTCCCATTAAATACACGCCAAAGCTAAGTAAGGTGGCTAAAATCGAACTGGTAAATACTCCGAACAAAATTGCCACAGCGACAATCAGAGCTAATTCTAGCAAGAGGTACACCCCCGCGGTAAGGAGTGCTACAACAGGATATTCAATCTGGGAAATGCTCAGTGTGGCTAGGTAAATTGTCATCATAATTGTGACCATTACCGTCAGCACAGCAGTTAGACCTAAATGCTTACCTAAGATTAGTTCTGCCCTGCTAATAGGCTTAGGAATCAACATCAACAAAGTACGCTTTTCTATTTCCTTATTAATCAATGCTGTGCCGATAAAGATGGCTACAATCACGCTTAAAATAGTGATCGCACCAATTCCTATATCTAGTAAAATTTTTTCGTGGGTTCCCGCTGCAATCTCGGGTATAATCCTCTGTGCCAGAATCAATAATAGGGAAAAGAAACCAATAAAGTAGAGAATCCTCTCGCGGATTACTTCTCGAAAACCATTGTTGGCGATCGCAAAAACTCTGATTAAATTCATTAGTCGAAAACAACAGAAAATCCTTCAGGGTTTACACCGTTATTATTCCCAAATTGAATAAAAAATATAACATTATTTTTATATTTGTCCGTGATCTCACACTCCATTAATCAAGTGTTATGGTTATCATTCTCTAATGATGCTGGGAGACGAGGAAACGGGGTAGACAAGGGAGATTGGGAGATAAGAAGACAAGGGAGACGGGGGAGACTGAGATAGGTTTTTTTATATTCATTTAAGGTTTTTAACGTTGACTTGGGGAAGTCAGTCGCAGCGCACCAAGCTTGCATCCCGTGACCGACTAACAAACATACTCTTGACTACTGCAAATTATTAATTCAGCGCTGCGCGATGAAATTTCTAAGTTGAGCAATTTCTTGTTCTACCTCTTGGTTCCACTCTCTGCGATAGGGAGATAGCTCAAGTTCGGTAATAGATAGAGAACGAATAGCCTCAACAAGCGACTCTGGGTTATTCTCGACTAACACCGCCCACTCACCAAAAAGTTTTTGAGTCAAAGAAGTTCGGCTGATGACTAATTGGGTATTAGAAGAAAGCGCTTCACATGCTCCACTGGGCTGAGTAGCATTACTAGTAGTCAAGACCAACGCCGCTAGGCTAGAACAAAGAACTCGATGATACTCTGCGGTAGCTAAAAAGCCAGTTAACTGGACATTATTTAGTTTTAGTAAACTGCTTGCTGTTGCAGGATCTAGTTTATTGATATCAGCGGTGATAACAAACTCGTATTCAGTTAACTGACCCATTGTTTCGATCAGCAACTCCACTGGTTCATCCCAAGGATCAAACGAAGCAATCACCAGAATTTGCTTTGCCAAACGTTTGACTGGCATTTTAGGAGCAATGACTTGAATCGGATCACTGATAGTAAATAGCTGGGCTGAGGGATACATGCCTTGAACTAATTGCCACATTTCCTGATTGTGAACAATTATTGCTGCTGAATTTTTGATGATCGTTTGAGCTAAGGGCAGTTTCTGCCACATTTCTACTTGAAACAAGGGATTATGAGCATCAATTACATAAGGTGTTTTAGTAATCAATGCTGGTAAAGCACTATAAGTAGGGGGACATTGAGCGATCGCAAACTGAGGTTTTTTGCTCAAAATATCTTTAAGATTAATTACTAGCTTTAGTAAGTAATCTAAAGGACGCAGATATTTGCTACGAAACAGATGGGGAATAAATTTTAGCTCGCAATCTAAGAGGGAGGCTAAAACTTCTGGTCTTCTCTGATATTTTTTCCACACCACAAATAAACCAGTAGTTTTTCGGGAAGATATTTTATCTGGCATTTATTTTCTTTTAATCTTTACAAGTAGGTAATATCTAATCTTTAAGATGAAACAGATTTTCGGGAATATCGGTAAACAGCACCCCAAAGAAAGACCATTAAGAGAAATTCTGAAGCAATAGTCGCCCAAATAGCACCATACCAACTATATAGAGGAATTAACCAAAAATTGAGTAACCCGTTGATCATTGCCACAACGACCTGAGTTCCACTTCTGACGCTTTGTAAATCCGCTCCTGTCAAGGTATCAGCCGCAAAAAGGTGCATGGTGCGGAAGAAAATTGTCGGGGATAGCCAGACTAAAGCGATCGCTGAATTACTGTATTCAGAACCTAACATAATGGGTATAATAGGTGCGCCGACAGCTAACCCTAGAATTGCCAGTAAAGAGTAGCCCAAAGATGAAGGCAGTAACTTTTTACATAGCTGAAAACTCCCCTGTATCCCTGAAACTCCCTGCTGGAAAAAATTGCGGTATGATGCCATAGCCAGGGACATGATCGGCGTGAATGCCACATTGAGGATATGATATGCTGCACCATAAATCCCCGCCGATTCTAGGGTGGATAGTTTTGCCAACATTGATTTATCCAGGTCATTATAGATACTTCTAGCTGAAATACCCATGGCAAATGAAAGTCCTAAGCGTAACTCAGTAAATATCTTGGCTAAATTAAACTGGGGATAGTCTATTTGTTTAACTAGCAATAGACTAGAAATTACCGCTGCTGTAAATGTGGCTCCACAGTACAACATTGTCCACAACACAATACTCGGATTGTTGAATGCCACAATCATCAAGACAGAGGCAAAAAAACGATTTAAGGAGACTAAGAACATTGCTCTGCCTGTATAGTTCAATAGCCCCACTGCTAGAAAGCTGTCCCTCGCTAGATCATTTAGCCGCAAAAAAATTAGATTAGCTAAAGCTACAAAAAAAACCGAGTAAATCGAAATGTCTGGGATCGAAATTATGCGGCACAATACTAAGACCGTGCTAATACAAACTGACCCAAAAAATAGGGTTTTAAGAATTGCTGTTCCCCAATATTCGCGAAATAAATTGCGATCGCGAGATACATATTGAATTAAAACTTGTTCGCTCCCCCAGGTAGCAAAGGGCATAAAGATCGACACAATGGCAACTATCCCGACGTATGCCCCATATCTCTCTGGGGCAAAACTACGAGCCAAGATGACAAAGTAGATCCCTTGCACAATCAATTGCAGAATAAAAGATTTGAAAAGAGCAAAGGAATTACGGTATCTTTCACTACTGAATAATTTACTAATTATTGAAGCAAGTTTCTTGCTAAACATATATTAATTTGAAGATTTAATGTTCTTGGGAGATGTTTTGATGGAATAAATTGCCGCTAAAGATATGATCCACAGCATACCAGTAGTTAAGAAAGATACCTCTGTCAGATTAAAAAAGAGTGTATAGAGTAGTAGTAAAAATACCCATAACATATGAGTATCTTGGGAAATTAAATATTTAAAGAGGGAATTAAATACACAACTAAAGTAACCTAAACAAAATACTATTAGCCCAATCACTCCCACATTGAGCCAAACATGAATATAGCCATTGTGTGAATTTGGTGGAATCCAATCATGAATCTGCCAAATTATATCCGTTTCGCGATGTAAGTTAGAAAAAAAGGTACCATATCCATAACCGAGCCATGGTTTAAGCTTAATAAATTCCCACAAAGATGCCCACAGAGGAGTTCTACCTGTCAAGGTAATGTCGCGATCATAAAGACCAAGTAAGGCATCAAGATTAATCATCAACAAAAAGATGAGTATGATCGTAAAAATTAGAAACAGCAGCAACAAAAAGACACTTTTTTTGGATTTTAATGATATAAATTTTAATCCTTGAGCAGTACTGAAAATAAATAAAACGCTAATTAAGCCTGTAGCGGATTGACCTAAAATAATTATGACTACTGATAACAAACAGCAGATTTTAAATAGTAGTTGATAGTTTTTACTAGAAATAGACAAAAAATAGAAAGTAAGAAAACTAACAAACATGCCTTGCCCTAAACCATTTTTATGGGGATAAATACCCCGCCAAGCGCCACTACTTGGCATAATTCCATATGCTGGGATAACTAAAGCAAACACAAAACTTACAAACAGAGCAATGCCGAATGTCCAGCCATATAGTTTGAGCTGCTCTTCAAAGGTATATCTTGAACCCAGGTATAAGGCAAATAAGGTGGAACCAATTAGCGCAACTACCTTACGAAAAGCAAGGCTGGGAAGGGTCGACCATGAAACTGAAAATATTGCTAGTCCAATCAAAAACAAGATCCAGGGATTAGTTTTGAGGAAAGCTAAGGTTACAGGTAATCGAAACCAAAGTAGGGCAGAAGTTATCAGATAGATAAAAAGAAATGAAAACCTCAGTAAAGCGCTATCAACGTCTCCTTCTTCTCCACCAATCCCACCGCCTAAAATAACTGTATAAAATCCTTGTGAAAAGAGTAGTAAAGACGCTACCGTGAAAAAATTCTCAAAAGGACGAATTGACTGTTTCATACTCTTTTTTTAAACTAAGAGACATATTAAATTGTAATTTTTTTTTCAAGACAATAAATCCAAAATCTGTTGGAGATTGTTGGATGCCAGAACCCTGTAGCTAAGTAACTTTAATCGCAAATTAGCAGAATTTAGCCTAGATAGACATAACTCCTGCTTGAAGTAATTTAAAATGATTTTCTCCAAGCTAGTCTAACTTGCTAGACTAGCCTCACTGGAAATGGAATTGACAATTAAGATAAATGTAATTAAATTGTGCATCAGTGAATGGATGCCTTTTAATCAATCGGCAAGTCATAGAATTAGTATGCTTTACCCTACATCTTAATTTTGATTGGCATAGTAGTAGCTATTGTAATGGTATGGTTCATTGTCCATATTTGCTCCGTTAACAATCACACCGAGGACTTTTTGCCCTGTACCGTCAAGCATTTTCTTAGCCGCTGCTGCACTTCCGTAGTCAGCAACTCCTGGTCTAACTACAAACAGAAAACCGTTAACAACTTTGCCAATAAGCTTCGCATCAGCGATGCCAATTATGGGTGGGGTATCAAAAATAATTTGGTCATAGTGTTGAGAGATCTCAGCCACAAAATCTTGAAACCACAGAGAATCTAGTAAAGCAATGGGATTTTCAGGAAGTGTCCCCGCAGGCAGTACGTCGAGATTAGGCATGGTATTTTGTACCGCATCTTGCCAGGTGGTGTCATACTGAAGAACATTACTCAGACCAGACTGATTAGAAATTTCCCAAATGCGGTGTTGAGTTGGGCGACGCATATCTCCATCAATCAAAAGAATTTTCTGACCACATTTAGCTCTTGCCATTGCCAAGTTAGCCGATACCGAAGACTTTCCTTCCTGAGGCACCGAACTAGTGATGGCAATTACTTTTTGTTCAGTATCTGTATCTAACAGTTTGAGATTGACCTGGATATTTTGATACGCTTCTTGGAGGGGCATCATTGAGACAATTTGCTCTGAAAGATACTCGTCGGGATTAGAACCTGGAAGCTGTAGCTGATTAACACCACTAGCTAAACTCAGATCGGGTACTACTCCATGAAGTGGATAGGCAAATAAATTTTCTACTTCTTTAGTATTTTTGATAGTTCTATCTTTTAAATCCAGCAAGAAAGCTAGTGCCATGCCAAACAAAGCTCCCATCATCGCACCCGCTACCACAATAACTTTACCATCAGGATTGACAGTGTCTTCTGCGATCGCTGCATTGGCAATTATACGAACTTTATCAACCTCTCGCTCTTCGATAATTCCTGCTTCATTTTGTCTGTTTAAGAGGGTTTCATAGGTAGACTGAGCTGCCTTCAGTTTACGCTCTAATTCTCGCTGTTGCTCCTGTAATTGAGGAGATAAATTGGATCTTTGTCTATAGGTATTATAAGCGCTTCTTAGGGAAGCTAATCTCTGTTCTAATCCTTCTTTACGTAGTCCCAAATCAGCAAATTCAGAGAGCTGCGCTTGTTTGAGATCTCCTAAGCTTAAGATATTTATGCTATTGGCTAAACTTTGTTGCTCAGAACCCAAAGTGCTGGCAATCTCCTGTTGCAAAAGAGCAGTTAAATCAGCCTGCTTTTCTTTCAGACTGATGATTTGTGGTGCATTATCAGACAAGAAGTTGCTTTGTTGAGTTAGCTGCACCTTAACCTTTTGTAATTGGTTCAAAGTTTGTTGAACACTTACAGACTGACTTAGAGAACTAACAGCAGAAGCTTCCTGCCAGCTCATTCCCAGTTGGCTTTGCAATCTATTGTATCGAGCATTGATATCGTTTAACTGAGCGCTAACTTGATCTATCTGATTTTCAATCTGAGATACAGAAGCAATAGTAGCGTCAATCTGAACCTCTAAATTAGAAACACCATTACGGTTTTTAAATAGACGCAGGTTTTCCTCAGCCTCTTGAACTTTTGCTTCAAGTTTTGGTAACTGCTGATTGATAAAATCCCTCGCTTCTTTGGTTTCGGTTTGATCTGCCACAGTATAGCCTTCTGAATAAAGTTCTACTGCTCTCTGTACAAAAGCTACTGCTATTTCAGGATCGGGGTCTTCATAATTTACCTGAAGCAAATCAGTGCCGATAATCGGACTAACATCAAAAGATTTGTTTGCCTGCTTATAGGTTAACCGTTTACCATCTGTTGATTTTAAATCCAGCTCTTCAATCACTTTCTCCAAGATGGGTCGTGACTGGAGAATCTTTGCTTCAGTTTCAATCGGATCTTTATCGATTACCGATTGCTTAATCTCAGGACTACCATCAGGAATGTCTAGAAATCCAGAAGAGCGATCAGATTTTATCAGTAATTGTGCCTGTGCTTGATAAACGTCCTCGGAAGTTAAAGCTGCTACTAGAGAGAGGGTTAGAATACCTGCAAAAGTAATAGTCGCGGGTACCCAACGACGTTTTAACACCTGCCAATAACGATTAAAGTCTATATATTCTTCTATATGTAAGTTGGAATCCATAAATTTCAAGTAATAAAATTAACTATGTTGAACTATATAAGCCGAAAAACCAGGGTAGTATTTTAATTGTAGGATTTACTTTAATAAGCAGATACGTTTTACTGACATCTACATGGATCTAAAGCTTCAATGCCGCACTAAAAAAGACTTTAGTGGGCATAAGCTCAGAATGTGGGCGGTCATAAATGTGGGTAAATTTCCCCGAAGGACATTTCGCCAGAAGTTATCTACCAGATGACACACTCACTATTCTAAAATTTCTAATATGCTCCTTTAGCCCCGAGAACCACCTGAAAAGTTTGTAACAGGATTTTGAAATCTAAACTTAAAGACCAGTTTTTGATGTATTCAAAATCTAAATTGAATACACCATCAGAACCAGTATCTGAACGACCGCTGACCTGCCATAATCCCGTGATCCCTGGTAACACTTCTTGACGGAAGAAATGGTCTTGAGAGAACTTAGCTACATCCCTTACTGGTAAAGGGCGTGGTCCAACTAAACTCATTTCCCCGCGAAGTACATTAAATAATTGAGGTAGCTCATCAAGACTATAACGACGCAGATATTTGCCAACTGAAGTAATGCGAGGATCGTCTTTAATCTTAAATAAAATTCCCCCCTTGACCTCGTTTTGTTCTTCAAGTTTTTTCTGCAATTCGCTAGCATTCTCTACCATGGTTCGGAACTTCCAAATCTTAAAGTGATTTCCCTTAAGTCCGACTCGAGTTTGTTTATACAAAATGGAGCCTGGTGAATCTAGCTTAATTGACAAGGCAATAAGCAGCATTGGCAAGCCAAAAACTGCTAACAATGCTGATGATACTAAGACATCAAAAATACGCTTACTGAAAAAATCAATGCCAACAATTGCCGACTGTGCCAATCTAATTGTAGGTACGCCAATAATAGTGGCAATTTCAGCTTGTCTTTCAGGCAGCTTAATATTAATCGGTAAAATTCTCCAATTGACACCAACGGTTCTTAATTTCCAATATAAACTAGCAGATTCTTTAACATCCTCCCAAGAACAGATAAAAACTTCATCAAGGTCTTTATAATTAATCCCATCTAAAGCTTTAAATAATGAAGCTTCGTCGTTAAACTCTGACAAATTTAATTGACCTGCAATTTGAAATACTTCGCTGCTTTCGAGTAATTTTCTGGATCTTACTAACTCTTCGGGGTTACCAATTAAAAGAATTTTTTGTCTTAAAGGAAGATACTTTTGTCGCACATAAGCCCAAACCCAGTTTAAAGTCAGTCGCTGAAAAGTCACTAAAATTGTGGTTAACAATCCTGCTATTAACAACTGGTATATGATCTTTGGATCGTAAAATCTTAAGACTATGGGGATAACTGCTAAATGTGCCAAAAATATTGCCGTTATCGTATTGGAAAGATTTCGGCTTTTGTCTCCCTTACGATACAAATCGTAAGCAGAAAACAAAAAAACCATGAATGCTAGTACCGTTAAAAACAAGCTAGCTTCAGAATCTCGCCACAGATAACTTAGGTTAGACTCGCCCAACTTATTCCAGTCACAGAGGTTGGCAAAAATCCACCCTAATAATAATGAGAAACTGTCTAATACAAACAAGAGTACTATTTTTAATCTGTAGGAAAGTTCTTTGCCCGCTAACTTCAGATACCCAGGAGAACGCAGATCCCTATTTTGCTCTATTTCACTAGCCAAATAATTTTTTCCTGATTCGTAGCTTGAAGTACTTGAGAGTTTGTCTAACATGAGCTGCTTTTAAGTTATTCTTAAATTTTCGAAATTAGCTTGATCTGCTTTATGCAATATTCATTTGTTCTCTAAAATTAGGATCAATGCTTAATATTTGTATTGAGTTATATATTGGACGCTAAACAATATTGCTAGAACGAATAAGCTTTAAAAAATATTAATAATCCTTCTAACAATTAAAATTGGCAAGGTTAAGTGATTTCATTTAAGAGAAAACACTTAGTCATAGAATAATGTATAACCCACGCTTTTACAACCTGTCAATGGCTGATCTAAGACGATATAATTACTTCGCATTTTTTTTGAAGATAATGCAGGTAATGCAGAAAAAGGTAAAAAACTTTAGTAGAAATTACTGAATTAAAAAATGTCTTGGCGGCGTAGGGCTATTAGCGCAACGATAGCGTAAATCAAGGTGTGCGCCATCAAAATCCCCCAATTCAAAATAAGATTATCCCAAGTAGCATCATATACAGGAGTGGCTTGAAATATTTCATTTAATATTTCGGTACTCAATACTGGGTTAGGTTGAGGTGCCATTGAGTTGACATCGGCAAGGGAGCCGTATGCCCCAATTGACCAGCGACTAAGCATTAACCAAGAAAGCTTGCTCGACCATCGATCCAGGGTAAATAAAACTCCAGAAAAAATAATTTGCGGAATCATGATTAGAGGTAGAATTCCATTGCCCTCATTTTCAGTTTTGACAAATGCAGACAGCATAAGACTGAGGCTGGTGCTAGCAAGTAGGGTCAGAAAAGTAGTGACCGCAAAGCCTAAAGACCAAGAAATTAATGCTGACTTGGGGGCTTCAAATACCAGTAGCACCACAGCTGAGATTAACAAAGTTTGAACTAGAGCTATACCCCCTCTGATAATTAGTTTGGAAGTAAGGTAAGGCAAAAGTCCTAAGTTCAGCAATCTTTCCCGAAAGTAGATCGCTTTTTCTTTGACAATCTCACGGATCGCATTTGATAATCCGATCCAGATGGCAATACTGCTAAAAATGAACAAGAGTCTTAATGCTAAAGAAGCTTGAGTGAAACTTGCCTCATCTACAATACTCAGCGGTTGCTCATTACGTAAAGGCAGCCCAGTTAAAGCGATAGTGATCGGTCCTGCAAGTAGAGTTAAAATCAGGCTGGTGCTGTCTCGACTGACTAACTTCCAATAGCGCTTGCATAGTAAAGATAGTTGAGCCAGAGGAGAAATGCCAGTCTTAGAACCACTCGATTTAGCTGCTTGCTGATTTTCTTTACCAGGACTAAGAGAATTTTGAATATATGATTTATATTCAGGAGAAACAGCATATTGTTTTGACCAATAACTTACCCTTTCAGCGATCGCCGCTTTATTCTTGCCTTTATTGAGTTCGATGTAAATATCGGCAAAATCGTCAAATTTCTCGTCTTGGAAGTTGCCACCATAACGCTGGAAAAAGGGTAGTGCTTCGGTGGATGGACCATAATAACAAAGACTACCTCCCAAGCCCATAAAGGCAATGCGATCGCAGATACTAATATTATCTGTCGCGTGGGTTACTAGAGCGATCGTCCGACCACGATCAGCCTGTTCTCGCAATAACAACATCATTTCCTTATCTAGACCAGGATCTAAACCTGAAGTTGGTTCGTCTAGGAAAAACAGCTTGGGATCGGCTAATAATTCTACACCAATGCTGACTCGTTTACGTTGTCCACCACTGAGCCTTGATACTAAAGTATTACGGACATGGGATAGCTTGATCTGATCTAAGGTATTAGCGATTACCTCACTGATATTGGTGTCGGGGGGCAACCTTAACTGACAAGCAGAGTGTAAAACCTCTTCTACGGTTAAGTCCCGATGAATGATGTCATCTTGGGGGACGTAGCCAACTTGAGAGCGATAAACAGGCCAGTTTTTACGGAGATTATCGCCATTGAGATAAACATTCCCTGAAGAGATCGGTGCAATGCCCAGTAAAGCTTTCATTAAGGTGGATTTTCCTGCGCCACTGCCACCCACAAAAGCCACTAACTGTCCTGGTTCTAGCACCAGGTTTACGTCATTGAGGATGGTAAAAGCCTCGCCCTTTTTATCTTTGACTCTAAAGGTTAGCTTATGAGCATCAAGACGAATTTGATTATTGGCATTGGTTAATTCTAAGGACTCTCCTGTAAACAGCAGCACGTAGGGTCCAACTTGAATTGTATCTCCCTTGTGGAGTAAATAAGATTTTTCCAGACGATTCCCGTTGACAAAAGTGCCATTGCTGCTACGGTCTTGAATAATATAGCCGCCCTTGCCATCAGGATTAATTAGCGCATGTAGGCGAGATACGGTAGGAGCATCCAATTCCATTGAGGAAGAGCTATTGGGAGATCGCCCTAGTTCTACAGGCCAATTTTGCAAACCCTTGAAATTGATACGGCGCACACTGGGGATGCTCATCTCACCCCGCTTGGGATTGTAGTAAGTGAGGGTTATTTGTTGGCGAGGATCTTGTCCAATATGAAGCTGTTCGCCATTTTTAAGGATATGCCCTTCAGTTAAATTAATTCGCGACTGATTAAGAAAAATTCCGTTGCCACTGGGTTTATTGTGATGGCGATCGCCGTCATAAATGCGATAATGATTGCCTTCTTTTTCGATAATCGCCTGTTTGCGGGAGATAATATTCCATTCTTTGGGCGCTGGCATATTTGCCCAGGAGGGATCTCTTCCTAGAAAGTTTACCTCTTTGGCTAAAGTCAAAATCTTTTTTTGACCCTGATTATCTAGTTCAATATAAGGCTCAGTATCGACTGTGGTCAATGCTGTTTCCTTGGAATAATTGCTAGTCATAAGGCTTGGTCTATTTTAGCTTGGTTAAAATTTTATAAAATTTATTCTTTCAAAATTAAGTGCTTCAGGTAAGAACATGACACCCTTCTTGAAGCGAGGTGCTTGCGCCGTCCGTAAGGACATGTCCCCCGAATTCATTCGGACAAAGGGCTTGCCCGCATGTGTTGTATCGTCCTGTCAAAATTATGCAGTAGTGAATAAATTTCTGAAGTTGGTAAAAAAAAAGATTCAATTCCACTTCCCATCAAGCTACATAATATTATTTGACTCCCAATTTGATTTGATTAAGATTATTGATTACATTGATTGATACTTCTTAGTAAAACTTAAGTTATGGCTACTATCAATGTGAGAACTGAACTTCAACAAACTAGTTCTTTAATGTATATTGGGAATTTTCGGGGATTTGAATAATGTATCACATGCAGGCTACATAAGTTTTCACGAGATTGAAGCAACATAATACCTCTGGCAAAAGTTTCTAGCTAAATTTAGCTGTCTTAAGCAAAAATTAAATAGTAATTTGCTAGCAATCTCGATATTTCATAGCTGCTAATAAGTTATGAACATTTTGCTGCCAAAATAGCGATTAAAATTGGGATTGGGTAACGAAGCCTTACATTTACTTGTTTTGCAGTCATAAAACACCTAATCTAGGTCACATAAGCTAGAGAAGAGAGGACTATCCTTAAACCAGCATTGTGTAGTATTTTGGGTACCAGTATCTATTACTGCTTAATGCCTCTCAGATTTTTGCCTAGTTAATCAGGTCTGGAATAGGCTATAAGACAGCGTATATTAATAAATTTATCCTGTGGTCGATTAATGCTACCTCGCCAAAACACAGTCGAAATTTTCTCTACTTTTATCCAGTTTGATTATGATCGCTTTGGTAGTTGGGCGACAGATACTCGTTTGCGCCGTAGCATGAGACAGTCCTTAGACAAAGTATCATCGGATAACCCAGTCAGTTTTTGGGCTTTATATTGGCATCAAATCTGGCAAAAACAACCCCAGGGGCTGGCTCGAGAACACCTGGCAGCTTACTTACAAGAAGTTTGCTTTTGGTCAGCAACCAAAACTATCAGCGGTTTTAACAGTAGTCAATACACAGTACCTGATTGTTTCCAAGTGGCGATCTCCAGGATCGATAAAGTGCTAAAGGGATTTGACCGAGAACGGGGCTTTAATCTTAAAAGTTATGCCAGTATTACCTTTGGGAATTTAATCAGAGAATTACTGCGTCAAAAAAAAGAAATTGATATCTGTTCTGACTGGTCTTTGTTACGCAAGTTAAGCCAAAAAAGAATGGGGGAAGCTTTAGCGAATGCAGGGCTGGAGCAAAATACAATTGAGCAATATATCCTGGCTTGGAATTGCTTTAAGACTGTTTATGTACCTGAGCGAGCTAGCACAACTCGCAAGTTACCAAAGCCCGATGCCGAAAGCTGGCAAGCGATCGCCACTCTCTACAATCAAGAACGCCAAACCCAGCTAACCAACTCAGCAGATGCAGCAACGATCGTCAGTCTGGAAAAATGGATGTTAATCTGCGTTAAAGCAGTTCGTTCTTATTTATTTCCTAATGTCACTTCCATCAACAAACCTAAACCTGGCTATGACTCGGGAGAGATTGTTGATTCTTTGGTGGGGGAAGTAGATGAGTCTTTGTTGAGCGATTTGATTACCCAAGAAGATGCTCAACGTCGCAGTCAACAGCACAGCGATCTTAACCAGTTTTTAACTGCTGCTATTGCCAAATTGAAGCCCGAATCGCAAAAATTATTGGAACTATATTATGGTCACGGTTTGAAGCAAGGGGAAATTGCCACTGAGTTAAACACTCAGCAGTACACTATCTCTCGTAAACTGTCTAAAGCCAGAAAAGTCTTACTCAAGGGTTTAGCACAGTGGAGTGAATCAACTATGCATATTTCTCTGACATCGGACATACTCGACAATATCAGCTCACTATTAGAAGAATGGTTAGCTAATAATTATGACAGTAACTAATACCAAAATTTAGCTCCTACGATTTAGGAATACCCCCGATGACTACTTTTAACCCCACTATCTTTAACCCCACTCACTTAGTTCTAGAATTAAACAGCGCCATGATCGAGCAGGCTTGGTCACAAACTAGCAATACTGTTAATGCTGCTGGTCGCTGGCAAAGTTATCTCAACCGAGTAGCTTTAAACACTGTTTTATCCTGGTTGCAGACAGAAGAAGACACTACTGCCAAGGCAAGTTTAAGTGAGACTGCACAAGCGGATATTTCGGAAGTAGTCAACGGGAGTGCGATCGCCTTTGGCGGTGCCAAGCTGGTTTTAGTTCCGACAGAAGCCGAAGACTTAAGCGAACTTAGGGTTCCTCAAGAATGGATTGATCTGAGTGAATGGGCTGCGGATTATTATTTAGCGGTTCAGGTCAATGTAGATGCAGGTTATCTGCGTATCTGGGGTTACACTACCCATCAAAAGCTGAAAAATGAGGGAACTTTTAGTTATGGCGATCGCACTTATAGCTTAAGCGATGATGAATTAATTACTGATATCAACGCTTTGTGGGTTGCCAGAGAACTTTGCCCTGACGAAGTTACCCAAGCTGCTATTGAACCAGTTGCTGAACTTGCTCCAGCCCAAGCTGAAAGTCTAATTGAGCGTCTCGGTAGTCAATCCCAACTATTGCCTAGATTAGCTGTTCCTTTTGCCACCTGGGGCGCTTTAATCCAAAATCAAGATTGGTGTCATCGTTTGGCGGCAACTCGTCGCGGTGCTGCGGTTAAGACACCTTTACGGCAGTGGTTTAGTCAAGGTATTGCCAGTATCTCTGCTGAATTTGGCTGGAGAAAAATTGAGATGAGCTTAAGTGCTGAGGGGGCAAGAGGCGTAGCTGCACCTGATGCTACTGCTGTACCTGATTTTGGTCTGGCTAAAAAATTAGTCATTAATAACCAGCCCTATGAATTAAAAATTCTACCATTGCCAGAAGCAGGATCTTGGCGGTTTGAGTTATCTTGTTTAACTCCTGGCTGTATGATTCCAACTGGGTTTAAATTAAGATTGCTGACAGAAGATCTAGAGGCTTTTGAAGGTAATGAAGATATTGCGATCGCACCAGAGGAAAATCTTTCTCTAGAGGTTGATTTAGAACCAGGAGAATCACTAGTATGGCAAGTTGAACCCATGCCCGATAACTATCAACAAGAGATACTTCAGTTTTGAGTGTTTGAGAGAACCCATTTTGTTTAAGCTAATTATTCCTCATCTAAAATAGCTTTAAACCCTTCTTTTGGACATGTGATACTGTCTGATGAATCTGATTCTTTTGCGCTTTCTGTGTATTTTAATCAAAAGCTGAACCAATCTAGTAATAATGCCAATTATTACAGAACAGTTTAGTAAAAAAGTAAATATTCGAGCAATTGCCAAACTTAAGTCTGCAAAATCATCCAACTGCTGTTCTACATGCTCTAGATAAGCATTATGCATTTCATAATTCCATAGCAGAAGTATAAATATCACAATAATTGTATAAACAAAAAGCAATTTTAAAGTATTGAAGGACTGTGGTATGAGCGCAATAAATAAAAATAAAAGAATGAAAAAAGGAGGAACTACAAAACTGAACCCAAGCCACAAGATGATTATGTAGCTCATTATTTCTTGTAGCATTTTTAATTTAAAATACTTGTTATTATTTGCATTATAACCATGATGTAAGAAAGAGGATAAGAGCTATTTACTGTTATTAAGTTTTTGTATTTATAGCTAATGCAATGGGAGCATCCCATTTTGGAAGAAAAACAGAAGAAGTAGAGAGATAAGAGCGATGGAGAGCAAACTAAGAAGAAGACTTGGTGATGAAAAAAGCTAATGACCCCATCAGAGAAAACTCGTGTACAAGAATGTGTCAAAGAA
>JBCDDK010000141.1:0-19498 GCA_039180345.1 Cyanobacteria bacterium P01_G01_bin.39
ATCAAACAACTCGATCGCCGTCTGAAAATTTCAGGAGCGCAGTGGAATCCTTCTTCGGTAACTCCAATGCTGCGATTACGCTGCGCTTATCTAAATGGACAGATTGCTGCTTAGTCTATTTTCCAAAATGGGATGCTCCCCTTAGAAAAGCTATTAGCCCCTAGGCAATATGCGAGTGCATCCCAGTTTTGTAGTAGTTAAAAAAGCTTACACCTAGCAAATTAAGCAGAAAAATTGCCGTTGAGATAGGCACATTGATGTCGAAGAACTTGAGAAATATTGTTACTATTCCATTGCGCCCCAGAAATTTTAATTCTTCTGCGATCTGTTTGATAGTAGATTCGATGACGCCAGAACCAATGGAAAATCGATAATGTGCCACAGGTTTTAAAACATCGATGCGCTTATCTCAATAATTCTCTTTCAGTCTCATAGTATCCTTGTTCTAGCAAATTTGACCTGCTCCCTATTACCAGGGTCATTTCATTCTAAATTTTCTCACGATTTTACTGGCTTTCATAGATGAAAAAATTGACGATGTAAAGTCTGAAAAAACGTATTGTCGTTAATACGCAAAATAGCACGATAGAGAATGAAATAGCCCTGCCCTATTACAAGTGCAATGATTATGGTAGTCAATTTATTGATAATCCAAAGTGGAATTGAAAGATTCAACTGCACTTTACGACCGCGAGTATCTAAATCAAAATGCTTCATTAATTGAAAATTAATTCTTTCCTTTTTAAGACTACCAATAAACAAAGAAGACTTATCTATGAATAAGAAAATTTTTCAAAATGACTAAAGGTTTGATTTTTTTGAAGGGAAATTTGCTAACATTTAAACGAGGAAAATCACAAGTTAGTATATCCTTATCTAAAAAAGGACATATTTTCGACCATGAGAAATCTACACCTGTTTGTAATAAAAGAAGATCTTCTGTTCTATCTTTAAAGTAGTTCATAACTTCATTATTATGTCTCTCATAGGTTTCGATATATAGATCTTCATTTCCTATTGGAGAAGTAGCTCCATAAATCATGTTTTCTATAGGATTTTGCTTATAACCGAAATGGTTTACCATACTACTAATCCATTTTTCAGTAGGTCTTACAGTAAGAATGAATTTGCTACCTGGAAACTTCAAGTCAAGTTCTTTATAAAGCAGACACCAGGGGTTATCTTGAAAAGCATCAAAAAAAGGAAGTTTTGAATCGGCTTTCTTACGAATAGTCTCCAGACTTGATTCGCGAGTGGCAATAGTTCCACACACACTATAATCAAGTAATTCGAGTGCTTTCCCCATAGAGGTTGTTCCAGTCTTTTGAAATCCAATAACAAATATTTTTGATTGATTCATTTAATTATTCTCAGAAAATAAAAGATTTGTCTAATTTGTAATTACTTTAGTTTTCAATTTCAAAATAATTTAGCTCTACCTATAGCTTAGTATAGAAATTCAACTGAGAAATATCAAGTTAAAAACATTTTAGACTCAAGGTCGTTAAAATTTATGGAGCCACATCTTCTTAATCATAATACTTTGTTAAACTTATTCTCAATTTCTTGTCTTCCGAATCTCAAATTAATCCGTTTGCTATTTTTGTATAAAGATTATCTAGTAATTCACCAGTTTTTTCAGAACTATGTACTTCTTCAGCTTGGGCAATCGCACCAGCACTTAGCTGTTCGTAATGATTTGGACTATCAAGCAACTCTTGAAGTAATTTCAAAGCTTGAGCTACTAAATCATTAGATGTACTATCTAGTCTATCCCAATAATTTTGACTGCCTCTTGGGTATATTTGATTCCAACCATTGTTTTGATTGACTTCTAAATTTAGTAAATACCCATTTTTATCGGGATGAACTATCTCTGGTAATGCACATACATTAGTTGTGATAGCAGGGGTTGCCACGGAAAAGCCTTCGATAATGCTGAACCCGTAGGTATCATGAAATGTCGGCATTATCTGCAAATGGCTTTCTGATAATAGTTGGATAACTTTCTGATTTGCTATTTTTTCATAAAAAGTAACGTTGCTTAAATTAAGTAATTTTAGATCCTCATCATACCTCCAGTTATCTGAGTGATCGGTGTATACATGAGAACCATAGTTTAATGCAGATACTATATGAAAGTCTACAGGAAGCCCTCTTTTTTGAGCCTCGTCAGCAAGTCTAAGTACAACAAATCCACCCTTACGAGCAAAATTATTACCAATGAATACCATCTTTAGAGTTTCACCGCGCTTATATTGTTTTGGTGTACGGCTCTTTACTACGATATTAGGATGAATAACCTCAACTTTATCTATAATTTTTTCTAATAATTTGCGCTCAATATCTTTATTTCTTTGAACAAAAATATTTTTAGCATACTCTGACATTGCTATTATTTTTTTACAATTTTCTAACGCCAATCGCTCAGTTAGTCTTTTTTTTAGTGCGTAAGCACCATTTTTAAAAATATCTGTTTTTAATATACGTGGTAAAGAAGATTCAAAAGTAATTATCCAAGGTTTTGTTGTGTAAGGTATTCGATTAAAAGAATGAATTAATTGATAATCTAGGGATGAATTAATTCTTATATCTATAGCATCTAAAGGTTTCCAAATTTTTCTCAATGAAATAGGCAGAGCATCTATTACTTCATGAGAAGATTTTCTTGGATGATTAAATTTCTTTATATTTCTGCTACCCGATAAAATAACTTTTGACATAACTAAATTAATATCTATTAATATCTATGTAATTGAGACTCGATTGATAAACTAAATATCATCTTTGAATGATGATTCCTCAAAATCAATCTTATTGTTTTATGGAGTTTCTCGCTCAATTTTATTACTAAAGGAAGAAGAGTTACTCAAATTTCTATAGCCGATGACTGATCGTAAATAAGGCAATATCCAATAAATGAACCAGAAAAACCCTGAATGCCTCTTGCAAAAGGTAGTCCATACTTTTATGGGAAAAGCTTTAGTCTGAAAAACTTTTTGTAGCCGCTCAGTCAAAGGAAGATTTGTGTCTGCCCAACTACCACTGATATTATTTCGCGAACAGGTACCCATATAACCAGGCGCAATCCATACATGACAACCAAGTTTAAGAGCTCTGAGCCCATAATCAAGATCGCCCATAGTATGAATGAAAGCAGAATCTAAGTTACCTACCTTTTTTGCTACTGAACTTGGAATCAATACTATGTTTCCCTGCATAGTATCGCATACTTTTGGTTCTTTGCCAGGCTCTACAGGTTTAAAAGTGTTAGAGAACCAGCCTTTAGAACGAGTTGCACCACCGTAGGTGTGTTTTCCCGTAACTGGATCTTTCGCTGAACCAACAACAATAGAATCTGAATAACCACGTTGGACAAGAATTTGATAAGCATTCAGTAAGTTAGACAAAGCATCAGGCTCTAATAGAGTATCGTCATTAAGCCAAAGATAGTAATCATAGTTATAATTGAGTGCTTCGGCAAACGCTAACCGCATTCCTCCTACCCAAAATAAGTTACCGTTTCCTTTGATTACATTAACTTTTGGGTAATAACTTTTAACGGCATCAGCAGTACCATCAGAGCTGCCATCATCGACTAAGAATACGTCAAAAATTGCATCTTGTTGAAAAAGAGCTTGAAGACAAGCTAATGTTATGTTGCGTCTATTGTGGCATGTTATGAGAACTGCTAACTGTTTGTTGTCATAGGTATCTTTTATATTTTGCATTGCTGTATCATGGTAATATTTAATATTTGGATTATGTCAGTAGCTTCAAGTTAGTTAAATGGTTTTTAATTAGAAGTTTTTTACAAACTAAATTTCTAATAAATGTAGAGTGTTTGCTCTATATTCCATTCAGGGTAATCGCATCAAAATCTGAGAATGCTTAGATAGTAAGGGTTTTCGATTTTTATATTTATATGAACCGATTGCTGAAATCCTTATCGTGTATAGATTTTAAAATTAGGTGCGATTACCCTGATATTCCATTTAACAATTCAAAATTAACTTGAGTTTCCTTTAAAATTGCTGTTGTTATCCGATAATAAATTATATTTAAATAGTTATCATGCATATTTATAAGACTCTATATCTAGTTTCTCATATTCATATATTGTTGCCAATGTATCTTTTTAAATCCCAAATATATGCATTTAAGCATCAATCTTTCTAAATACTTTTAATCACATGCTCCACAAACTTTTTCCAAAATTGATGTTAACAGTTAGAACAAGTATATATCACACACTTGAATTGCAGTATAAATCTTGAAAAGACTCGAGACGTTGTTGTGATTTTCTTTTGAACAGTAATATGGTTTTTTCCTCCCTGTTAAAAAAAGCACCATCATGTAAGGATTATGGGTGATTCATAAAATAGCTCTTGTGTATAATAGCGATTTTCTTGTAAATTTACAATTGTTCCGTAAACTTAGAAAAGATTGCAGTATTATGAAAAAATTTAAATTAAACATGTAAAATTTTGAGTAGGAAAAGCAATTCAAAAACTACATTCTCGATAGTGAGGATATAAATTAATTTCCATTTCCAAGAAGCAATCAGAATACTATTCATGAACAAAAAAAAATCAACGCGGCGGAATTTTCTAAAACAAACCGCAATTGGAGCAGCGGGTATTACCCTTTTATCATGTAGATCAGCAGAACACAATAAATCTTCTCAACCTAATTTTATACTAATAATTGCAGATGATACTTCAGTAGATGATTTTGGATGCTATGGTCATCCTCATGTCAGAACACCGAATATAGACAATCTAGCTGTTAACGGAATACGGTTTACGAATGCCTACCTATCAACCAGCCAATGTAGTCCCTCACGTTGTAGTATCATATCAGGACGTTATCCACATAACCATGGTGCTCCTGAATTACATCAGCCATTACCAGAAGGTCAACCAATGTTTCCCCTGGAATTGAGAAAGGCTGGCTACTATACTGTGGCTGCTGGGAAATGGCATATGGGTAAATACGCTAGAAAAGCTTTTGATCGTGTTTTTGATGGTGGTAGCTTCGTTGAGAAAGTATCTAACAGGCTTTTTGGTGGTGGGATGGGTCCTGGAGGAGAAGAACGCTGGCTACAATGTCTTCAACAAAGACCAAAGGATAAACCTTTTTTGATGTGGTTTGCTTCTAAAGATGCCCATCGTGGTTGGCAAAAAGATGAGCTGGGAGAGAAACATAACAAGGCAGATGCTATTATCCCTCCTTACATGGCTGATATGGATGGAACTCGAACAGATTTTGCCTTTTACTATGATGAAATACAGCGTTTAGACCGCTATATCGGGTTAGTAGTAAAAGAATTAAAGAAACAGAAGGTATTTGACAATACGGTTATTATGTTTATGGCGGACAACGGTCGTCCATTCCCACGGTGCAAGACATGGCTGTATGACAGTGGAATAAAAACCCCCTTTATTGTACATTGGCCTCAAGGAATCTCTAAACCTGGTGATACCAGTAATTCTCTTCTAAGCGCTATCGACATTGCGCCAACCATTCTTGAACTAGCTGACTTGGAAACCCCCAAAGCTCTTCAGGGTATAAGTATAACACCCCTCTTAAAAGATCCAAAAGCATCTATCCGAAACTACATTTTTGCACAGCGGAATTGGCATGATATGGAAGCACATGAGCGAATGGTTCGCTGGGGTAAATGGATATACATCCGCAATGCCCGTACAAATTTAGCCAGTTGGGCGCATAGTCTTTATAATACCAGAGCTTATAAAAATCTTTTTACTTTGAAGAAAAAAAGCAAACTTACACCAGCACAAGCTGATGTTTTCCTAGTGCCAAGACCTGCGGAAATGCTTTTCAACGTTGAGAAAGACTATCATCAAATTACTAATCTTGCTGAGCAACCTGAACACAATGAAATTCTTACTCAAATGCGAATGTTATTAGATGAATGGCAGAGTAGAACTGGGGATACAATTCCCGATAATCTTACCAAGGATGTAATTGACCGAAAAACCTATAAACAGAAAACTCACTTCAGCAAACCAAATAGAGGGATCACGCCTGGTAGCGAACGTAATGCGACAAATATTAATGATCCTGGACCTAGATGATTGAGCAAACTGCTAAACTATGTTTTTTAAAATGGAATACTTCCGTTTATGTCTCATATATTTACTATTTACATATTTATTATTTAAGTACAGGACAAAAGTTGAAAAAGCTTAGAGAAAAAGGGTTTCATGAAAAGTAACCACACTTAACCCATGAAAACCCTATGAATACAAAGCTTTAGCAAAAACCATAAAAGTTTCGCGCCCTGCATTATACGGAAAATTCAATGGGATGGAATTAGGAATTTCTCAAGCTTTGGTGCGATACAGTAGTTGCCTTATTAACACACTTACCCACATCAGTAGCAGATGGGATTAACGTAGCTCAACTTTATCTTCAAAGATGGAGCATTGAAGAAATGTTTCAGGTCATTACAGACACTTTCAACTGTGAGTTGAACAATCTTGGCTATCCCAAAGCTGCTTTATTTGTTTTTTGTTTGGCAATCGTCGCTTTTAACATTCTTTCTAGCCTCAAGGCAGCACTCAAATCTGTTCATGGGGTCGGCAAAATTGAAGCAGGTTTGTCTGATTATTACTTAGTCGAAGAAGTACAAAGCACCTACAGAGGCATGGCGATCGCTTTACCTAATTCATCTTGGTTGTCTTATCTTCAAATGAGTAACTCAGAATTTGCTCAGTCCTTTAAACAATGGGCAACTTCAGTCAATCTTAAACGCTTTTCTTCTTCCCCCAGAAGTTCGAAAAAAACCAAACCCAAACCAATTTACGACCCTAAACATCCTCATGTTTCTACTTTTCGTCTTCTTCAGTAGTATAAATAGTACATCTGCTCACCTTAACAGGGGTAGGTCTTAAGTCTTGAACGAACTGAGTGGCAGTTTGGCAGCAAAATTTTCAATATTTTGACGCTAGGTATTGTTCATCAAGGAGTAGCATTTCCTCTGCTGTCGTGGATGCTCGACAAAAAAGGTAACTTAAGCACAATTGAGCGCATTGATTTGCTCAAAGAATTTATCGTACTGTTTGATGAGTATCAAATTGATTATTTAAGTGCTGACCGCGAGTTTTTAGGTCACGAGTGGCTGAGCTATTTACTCTCACAACCAATGATGCCGTTTCGGATTAGAATTCGAGAAATAGAGCTTCTGAGAGATGGAAAACACCAGCTTTCAACGCGAATCGTTTTTTCTCACCTCCAGATTGGACAAAAATCGTTACTTAAAAGAAAAAGAACTCTTTGGGGTCATCAAGTTTACGTTGGAGCTTTACGTCTACAAGATAATTTTCTGTTGACTATTGTTGCACCTAGCTATTGTCCTACTATTATCGATGACTACGCTCAAGCTTGGGGTATTGAAACTCTCTTTGGCATCTTTAAAAGTCCGGGTTTCAATTTGGAAGATACTCATTTAGAACCGACATTCCGCAGAAATTAAAAAGCGAGTGAATAATTAATTTCAGATATAAAGGAGAAATATCAAATAAATTTAAATTTAAGAAAAAGTTGATCATATTTTAAAAATCATGACACCATTAACGCCAGAAATCAAAGTAAAAGACCTAGATCACTGTGGAATCATTGCAGGGATAATTGACGAGATTGGATTAGTCACACAAATCGATGAGAGATTGTACCAAAACACGGCAACCAAAAAGTGGAGATACTTAAACCTAGTACGATAGATGGATATCTGATTGCTGAATGTGGTAGCTATTATGGAGATATCAAACAACGTTGGTTAGTCGTTGAAAGTGAACAACGAAAACAATCTGACCTTCTAAAAATTGAAAAGCGTCTTGCCAACAAGAGCAAGCAAGCTCAATCTCGACTAAAGAAACTGAGCCAACAAGAATTCGCTTGTAAACCTGATGCCCAAAAAGCATTAGAACTTTTTGAGAGTTAATTACAATTTTATCAGTTTGATGATGTAAAACTGATTTCAAATTCCAGTCATAGCCAACCTGGAAGACCTTCTAAAAATCAACAACCAACTCAATATCACTATCGAATTAATGCTTGCCTGATTCCGAATCAAGATGCTATTGCCACAGAAAAACAACAGGCAGGGCGGTTTATTTTGGCAACTAATGCCTTGGATAACCATCAATTGAGCAATGATCAATTGTTGATTGAGTATAAAGCACAACAGTCTACTGAGCGTGGTTTTCGATTTCTCAAAGATCCTTTATTCTTTACCAGTAGCGTTTTTTTAAAGTCCCCAAAACGAATTTCTGCTTTGGCTATGGTGATGGGTTTATCTCTTTTAGTTTATAGTCTTGGTCAACGTGCTTTACGTTTAGCTTTAGCCCAAGTTCAACAAACTATTCCCAATCAATTAGGCCTGAAGTGTCCCAATCGTCAAGACAAAAAAAGAGCAGAATTAAGATAGCAAGCTTCAAGGCTTATATTTAGTGGCGTTCCCAGTTTTTAGTATTACTAAATTTCACCTCCTGACTGACCGAAATGGACAATTGCTGGTGGTTGATAATCTAGAGACTGATGTAATCTCTGATAATTGTAGAACTGAAAATATTGGCTTAAGCCCTCGCGCGCAACAGCCATATTTTGATAATCTTTGAGATAAACTTCCTCAGATTTGACACTGCGCCACAGACGTTCCACAAAAATATTGTCAAAGACTCGACCCCTCCCATCTTGACTAATCTGAATCTGTTTGTTTTTCAAGGCACTGGTGAATTTATTCGATGTGTATTGGCTGCCTTGGTCGGAATTAAAGATTTGTGGCTGACCCCATTGCCAAGACTGCTCCAAAGCATCCAGACAAAAACTGATATCGAGAGTATTCGATAATTGCCATGGCAAGACAAATAGACTGTGCCAATCCATAATCGCCACCAGATAGATAAAACCACTCGGCATCCGAATATAAGTGATGTCGCTACACCATACTTGATTGGGATTGTTGACAGTAATATCTTTCAACAAATAAGGATAGCGATGATGATGTTCTTCACTTAGGCTTAACTTGGGGCGGGGATAAATTGCCTCCAATCCCATTTGTTTCATCAAACGACGAATCCGTTTCTGATTTACTTGATGTCCTTGTCTTTTTAACCATGCTGTCATTCTCCTCACACCATCAAACGGTGTTTGAGTATATTGCTCATCAATCAATCTCATCAGTTGCAGATTATATTCACTCTCTCCTTGCTTCTGGTAATAGCAACTGGAACGAGCTAATCCTAGTAGCTCGCATTGCCTAGCAATACTGATTTCCTGGTGCTCTGGCTCTATTAGCTGCCGTTTTTTATCAACTGAAATAGCCAGATTTTTTTTTCACCCAGTTCAATTCGACCTTTAATTGACCTATTTGTTGATATAGCTGTGCTGTTAGTTCTTCTGTCTCTTGATCTTTTTTGGCACGTTTTTTACTGAATATGTTGGGGAGCTCTTCCAGCAGTTGCTTCTTCCATTGCTGAATTTGAGTGGGATGTACTTCATATTCCCCTGCTATTTCATTGATAGTCTTGTTCCCTTTGATTGCTTCAATAGCAACTTTGGCTTTGAATTGGGCTGAGTATTTTTTGCGCTGCATTTTTTCTCTTCCTTTTGATTAATTTAGAAGCAGCTTTTTCATCTTAATCTTTTGTTTGATTTCTTGGGATCATTATAATCTACCAAAAACGATGGAACGTCGAAGTCTTCCATAAAACACTCAAGTCCAATACTGGATTAGCAAAATCTCCAACTAAGTCTATTCGTACTCAAACTAATCATATTTTTATGTCTATTTATTCTGCGTTTCAATTGGAATGTCTGAAATTGAAACATAAAATGAATCATTTTGCTTTGAGAAATCGTATTTACGTTAAAGCTTTGCAGCAGGCTATGTATGAATTACATTTTCTCAAAAGTGCGTAACATCAGTTATTAATAAATTTAAGAATAAGATGGTTTACGAGCCAACTTTTCTCTTTTGTGGCGATTCAAATAGACAATCGAGGATAAAGATATTGACACGTAAAAAGCCCATAAATAATTATTTGTTAGAATCGTTATGACCTCAGCTATTTGGTACATTTGAGAAATAAAAATTAACTCTAGCATCCAAAAATATTCTATTTTTTGGGTAATAAACAACAGCAACAATAATCTTCTCAACATACCTGTTATACTAATAATGAATAGCAACATACCAACTAATCCTAAGCTCAACAGTATGTCTAAATAACCATTGTGAGCATGTCCTCCTATTCCTTCTGCTAACTGATTGCCCATCCATATTCCTCTTAGAGCCTTAATACCTTCATCAGAAGACCAAAATCCATGGATTCCATAGCCTAGCCAAGGTCTCTCCCCAATTTTTGGTATTACCCTCTCCCATATTGGGGTACGTCCGTTAAATTCAAGATCTTTTCCCATCCAATCAACTACGATGGTTTCAAGATTACCTAAGATCAATACAGCTAGACAACTCAACAGTATTAATGAGATCGTAAAAATTACTACCCGAAGTTTATAATGCTGCTTAACTATAAGTTGGTAACAAGGCACTAAGCTGAGACTTAACAAAAAAATAGCTAAACCTGTTTTACCTTCACTAAGTAGAAGAACAATTACTGCAAGACTAAATACAGTTATTGTAGCCCAACGATATCGACGAACGTCAAAAGTAGCAAGCAGAGAAGTAATTGCTACTGCAATCATTATGCGAGCCAAATAATTTTTATGAGCATATATACCCAAAAAAAACTCGCTTTCCGATGGTACTGTAAAACCTACCACTAAACTAAGAGTTGTTACTATAATGCCAGTCAAAAAGAACAGCCACATTTGCTCTCTAGGGGAATAACGTACTGCTACATATACTCCCAACAGAGTTGTACGGACTATAGCTCTGAAGTAATCTATACTAAAAGCAATATTTTCAGACCATAATATTGAAAAGCCAGCAAGCCCAACTAAAAGTAGCAAAGATATATCTTTTGTAGCGAAATATGCAGATCGCTTAAACTGTGTAAGAATGAGAATAGCGACAATTAAATAAGTTATGGGGTTAAAGGCAGATCTTAGAGAAGATGGTATGGATATACCATCCCCCCATATAAGCAATAATATAACGCTTCCCGTTTCTAAGATGCTGATTAGAAGTCTATTGAATTGAAGCTTCAATTTTTTTCTCCATTTCTTCTGAGTAAATGTACCAGCACATAATTAAGTATCGGTCAACCATAAGGCTCTGAGCAGCTCAGGTACAAATTCAAAACCCTATTGACCCAGATCGGTGGAGTCATTGGTGAGCTGTTTGGAAGTAGAAAAGTTTGACCGACTATTTTTTTTAGTTTGTTGTGACATTTTTTTTGCGATCGCTCCTATCTAAAATCTCATTAAAAAGGGATTTATATCGACGTGCTGGAATTTCCAGGGCAAATTCTTGTTCGACTTTTTCACGGGCATAATAGACCAATTTTTGGTATCTTTCTTCATTTTCTAACACCCAAGCAGTTCCTCTAGCTAAATCCTCTACTTTATAAGGTTGAGCTAAATAACCATTTTGCTGATGTTCGACAATATCTTTTAATCCAGTTGCATTAAAGGCAACGACTGGAGTACCACAAGCAAGAGCTTCAGAGGCAGTCTGTCCAAAAGATTCTTGAATTGAGGGAACAATCATTACATCAGCAGCTGAATACACAAGTGCCAAGGTAAGATCGTCGCTTAAATGACCCAAATAGTGAGCTTTAAATCCGAATTGAGGAGGATTTTCTGGTTGCGAAGCTCCAAAAATCAATAACTCTAGCTTATTTTGCCATACTCCTTGGCTCAAATCTTGCAATGCTGGTTGCAACAGATGAAATCCTTTTCTCTTATCGCTGGTTGCACCTAATGCACCAAAAAGAAGCAATTGTTTGTCCTGGGGTAAACGAAGTATATCTCGTGCTACCTGTTTATTAATCGGTCTGTACTTTTCTGCATCAAGACCATTAGGAATTACTTCCACTCGTAAATCTTTGAAAAGTGAACTAGAACTTACACACTCACTAAACCATGAGCTCACGGTAACAATTGTTAAATCCAAATTCCGCCATGCTTTAGCTTTACGCTGCCATATCCAACGGGATAAATCTCCATCTCTATGACTGCCAAGTTGAGGACAAGCACCGCAGGATCCAGTATAGCGATCGCATTCACCACTGTAATGACATCCTCCTGTAAATGGCCACATATCATGAAGTGTCCAAATTATGGGTTTATTAAACTTAGTTAGAGTCTCAATCTTTAGAAAACTATTACAAATCCAATGTAAGTTAACTACATCTGGCTCAAGTTGGTCAACTTTAGACGCAATATTGTCAGGAAGCCATTGAATGGAATATGCACTGCCATCGTAATCAGGAAAAAACTTTAACGGGAGTTGACCTAAAGTTAGTCTCGACCCAGCAATAACTTGTCCTATTCCCGATCCAGCCCGTAAGCCAAAAATTGTTCGATCATTAATGTGTTTAGTTTGCACCAATATTTGAGAATCAACATTAATTTTTTGCAACCCTTGATGTAATCTAAGGGTTGCACGAGCAGACCCACCTTTAGTATCAGAAGTGCTAATTAACAGAACTTTCATATTTCTACCTACTTCAGCCAACTTGAAAGGTCTAGCTCAATCAGTTCTTGAAGCTTTAATATGTCATTACGGTACATTTCAGTTAGTTGAATCTTAACTTCTGGTGACATTGGTGGCTTAACACGATTTTTATTTTTAAGGCTAACTATAATATTTTCACGCATTTTAGAAGAAAGGAATAGTTTAAAAGGTGTCTTCAGCCACTTAAAATTTTGCTTGTCTAGAAAATTGTCTAAGAGCTTATTTTTAGCAAAACCAGATACATTACGACGAGGTGGAGAACCTGAAACAAGTGTTTGATCGATATTTAAGAACTGACAAACATCCTGCATCAAAGCAACTGGATTATCTTTTAAATCTTCGTACAAATAAACTTTTATCTGACTACGATCAAATAATTCATAATAACGCTTGAGTTGACCATAATAAAATCCCATTTGTTTATAATGCCAAAGATATTCCCAGTTTTGATTAATTCGTGTTTCTTCCTCTTCTAGCGCCTGAGCAAAATCAATTATTGGTTCACGACCATCCCTAATAGTATGCATGAAGGCTGAATAAGCTCTATCGACTGGGTTGCGAAGAATAACAATCAGCTTTACATCGGGAATATACTGCTGTATTTGTTCGGGCGCTCTGGAACTATATAAATACCAGGTGGTTGCTTCGCCAATCGCAACTTCATCTGTAACTGCTTGAAATAACAGACGATAAGATTCAATATCAGTAGGTACATGCTCAAATAACTCTTGATCGCCTGGTCCAATAAAGTTAGGTTTTTGACCCTCAAAGTCGAAAAATCCTGGTTCTTTGATAGGACTCATGTATACCTGAGGATGCTCTTTCAAGTAATAACTCAGAGCTGTTGTCCCTGCTTTTTGGGCCCCAATTAGCAGGAAATTTGGCATGGTCATAGGGCTTAAATTTAAGTTGCTTGATGATTGAAGAAGCTAATAAGTTTGATGCTTCTTAAAAAAAAGTGGGCTAAAAATGACAATAGATTATCATTTTTCTTCTAACACAAAAATGCTATTCTTAATCAAATATTTTTTCTTGAACAACACAAGGGACTGCTCAAATAACTCCAGTTTATTCCATCGATTTGTGTTCTATTAACTCTACCATAATTTATTGTTTATACTCATAGAGCTAATTTACAATAAAAAAGACTTTTGATGGTCATGGAATCGCATAAATCACAATACTTGAGTAAGATTATTTAAAGACTTAAATTGATATATTGCTAATACTCATAACCAATCATTTGTGCTATATCACGAGTATAATCTTCTATAAATTTTTTATCTACTTCTGATAAAGATTCTCCTTTTGTTACTTTACCTTGGCGAACAAAGTAATTTTGATTATCGTTACATACATTAGTGGAATTATGTTTTAGTTCGGAATTTCTCATATATTCTTTAGAAGAAAATTTAATAGAATGCTCCAAAGTGGAGTTGTCAACTTCAATTCCTATTAAATCCATGATATCCCAAAGATTTTTTTTAGTATCTTTGATAAATTCTTCATAGCGAAAGATTCTAATTATTTGATGCGAATTATTCGCTTTCAAAAGCCAAGATTCTGTATGCTTAATCCAAGTATCTATTCCATATCGCTTATCTCTAATAAAACTAGAAATAGTTGTGTTTTTGGAAATTGCTCCAGTATAGTTTTTTAGATAACAGTAATAAGATATAATCACGTCTCTTGGATCTCTTACTAGCATAATGACTCGGTCATAATTTGGATTATATGCAGCGTGACTTTTAATAATTCTAGGAATACTGGGAATACCAAATGGACCTAAGGGACTTAAATTTCTATTTCTTCCTTTAATGCCTGGAATGATATCTCTTATGGTGAAAAAATTAACTTCTCTATCAATTTGAAAATGAAATTTCAAAGCGTTGGCAATTAAAAACCTTACCCATGTGTTTCCTGATTTGGGGTAAGAAACAAGAAATATATCTTCTGTCATATGGTTTTTAGGCAAAGATTTATTGTACTTATCATTTGACAGAAAGTTGGTTAAGCGCTGCATATTTTTATTATAAAAAAATTTTAGTAGATTGTTAAGATGAAACCTCAAGGAATAGCCGGCGATAACTTTATCTAAGCATTGTTTGTTTTCAAATAAACAAGCAGTACACTTTCGATAACTGACTTACCAAGTGGAGATTGCTTATCTAAGTTTTAAATTTACTTGAACTATATTTAAGTAACTGTTTGCTCTAGAACAACTTCTTGATAACTACCAGACTTAACTATGCGACCTTTTTCCAGCAGGTAAATGCGATTGCAATGTTCCACCGTAGACAAACGATGAGCGATAATAATTAAAGTCTTTGTTCCAGCTAAAGAACTAATTGCTTCACTCACTAGCTTTTCTGTCTCATTGTCTAAGGCAGAAGTAGCCTCGTCTAAGACAAGAATTTCTCTCTCGTGGTAGAGAGCACGAGCAATTCCTATACGCTGCCGCTGTCCTCCAGATAAGCGTAGTCCTCTTTCGCCAACAGTAGTCTTAATACCCTTCGGCATTTGCTCAACTAATTCTTCCAACTGAGCCGCTTTAATAGCTTGCTCGATTCTGGTACTATCGATTAAATGGTCAGGTACGCCAAAGGCAATATTTTTTTCAATTGTTTCGTCCATTATAAAAATCGATTGAGGAATATAACCAATTAAATTTTGCCAAGCACGTGGTGTATTAAAACCAGTTATATCTTGCATTGAATTAGAATAATTAATCTTACTTTTGTTACCGTAGATAGATTTACCATCAACAACTATGTCCCCGCTCTGTGGTTGCAGTAGACCCAAAATAACATCTACCAATGTTGTTTTTCCAGCCCCAGATTTACCAATTAAAGCAATAGATTGACCTTTATTTAAAGTCAAGGATAATTGATCTATGGCAGGTTTAGAAGTACCAGGGTAGCTATAAGTGATTTCTTTTAGCTCGACCTCCTTAAGGAAATTCACTGCCTGATTTTCATCGTCAAAATCAGGCAGTGATTCTAGAGAAAAAGTTTCCTTTCGCTTATATATTTCATTTTGCTGCTCCGTTTCTTTAAGATCTGAATAAAGCTGATCGACACCAAAGCTTTTACTTTGAATTTGACCCATTGCTTGTATTATTTGACTGGTTGCGGGAATTATACGCATAGAAGCCACGGCGAAAATAGCCAAAATAGGAATTATTTCTTGTATATTCTGCCCAAATAATAATTGAGAAACAGATATAAAAATTACAATAAATAAAATTAAGCAGGTTTCAATAACTATACGGGGAACCTTTTGAAAAGTTTGAGCTCTGCTCAAAGCATTAGCCATTATCTGAGCCTGACGCTCCATTTGCTGCTGGAAATAAGCTTCACAGCCAATAATCCGAGTTTCTTTCAATCCGCCTAAACTATGATTGATAATTCTAATTGTTTCTTGATTAGCTTCGACTGTTTCTCGTCCCCATTGTTT
The DNA here is from genome assembly GCA_039180345.1 of Cyanobacteria bacterium P01_G01_bin.39. Classification (GTDB taxonomy): domain Bacteria; phylum Cyanobacteriota; class Cyanobacteriia; order Cyanobacteriales; family Xenococcaceae; genus Waterburya. The sequence goes on from JBCDDK010000141.1 coordinate 16,127, forward strand.
AAATTTAGTTCTCAACTGATAGAAAATCAAAAATACAGGCAATAAAACAGCTAAAATTAAAGCTAAAAGTAGCAAATCTGTTTGAGCCAAAAGCAATAATAAAACTAAGACAACAGTTATATTTGCAATTCCACTAAGAAGTGGCAGCATGCAACCAAGAGTAAACCAGACTGTTTCATTGACGATATTGTTGATTATGCTGGCACTATTTTTTCGTAGATAGAAGCTATAAGGAACTGTTAAATAGGCTTCTAGTAATCTTGTTGTTAATTTTGCTCTCTGTCCAAAGCTAAAGACACAGATATATCTCTGAGCTAAAAAGTATAAACACGATTTTATACAAAAAACAATTACAACTGCTAGACCTAGTATGGGAATAAACTCGCCAGTAGTTTGCAGATTTAACTGCAAATAAGCCAATCTCAGTAAAGCAATTTTATTTATATCATCTGGGTTGGAAGCAAAATTGAGAAACGGTCCTATGAGTCCAATGCCTAAAGCTTCAGCAACTGATGATAAAGCAAATACAAGCAGCAATAAGGGTAGACTTTTTCTAGAACCTTTAAGAATATACCAAACTTTTGATAAGTATTTCAGCATTTTGTATTAACTAGCAGTATTTGGCTCTAAGTATTTTTTATTGGGATGATAATAGTCTCGACTGTATGGGTCTTGAGCAAGGTTAACTCCATTGGCAACCACTGCTAAAACATTAAAATCTTTTGTTTCTAAAATCTTTTTCGTTGTATTCAGACTACCATAATTAGCTACTCCAGGACGTACTACCAACAATAATCCATCAGCTACCCGACTTAGAATTTTCGTGTCAGCCAGACCAACTAGAGGAGGGCTATCAAAGATAATGCAATCATAATTTTTAGCTGCACTAACAACAAATTCCTCTAGTGATGGCGAATTCAGCAAGGATATCGGTTGTTTTGATGTTTCTCCAGAAGTTATGAGATCTAGGTTGGGAACAATTTTGTGTATGCTACTGTACCAATCGTTCGTCGCGACTTCTCGCTCAAGTATATGAGCCAAGCCTATGTTATTTGAAACTGACCACAGTTGAGATTGAGTTGGGTAGCGTAAATCTGCATCGACCAGCAGAACTTTCTGACCACACTGAGCTTTAGCTGCGGCTAGATTAGCTGCCACTGATGATTTTCCTTCACCTGATAGGGCACTAGTTATTACTACAACTTTGTTGAATGCCTCTTGTACACACAATAGTTGCAGATTAATTTGAAGCTCTTGATAGGCTTCTCCGATAGGCAATACTGAGATTTGATTAGCTATCAATTTAGGTAAATCTGCTCCTGAACTGTCTGCTATCATCAGCTGTTTTTGATGAGCAACTTTTTTATAGTCTGGAATAAAACCAATCAGAGGATAAGATAGCCTTTGTCCAATTTCCAAGGTGTTTTTAAGAGTTTGATCTCGTAAATCCAGCAAAAATGCCACGAATATACCTAATAGAACTCCCATTACTCCAGAACCAGCAACAATTAATTTCTTTTTGGACGGAAGAGGTTCTTCTGGAACTGCCGCTTTAGAAATTATGCGGACATTCCCAGTATTTTGTTGTTCGCTAATTCTAGTTTGCTGTAACCTTGTGAGTAGATTCTGATAAGTAGATTCTACAACTTCAACCTGACGTTCTAAATCTCGTTGTTGCTCCTGTAATCGTGGTAAGTTGCTAGACTTTTCTTTATAGGAGCGGCGAATCTTTTCAAGAGTTTTTAGTTCTTGCTCTAATCCTGTTTTTCTCAATCCCAGCTCAGCTAAGTTAGCAATTTGCGACCTTTTCAGTTCCCCTAGACTTAATATATTAACGTTTTCAATTAAAGCCTGTTGTTGATCATTTAGAGTTTTAGCAATTTCTTGCTCTAATAAAGCATTTAAATCCGCTTCTTCTTCTTTTAAACTTATAATTTGAGGAGCATCACTGGACAAATAATTTTGCTTTTGTGCTAATTCTACTTTTACCTCTTGCAGCTGTTCTAAAACTCTTTGTACAGGAATAGATTCACTCAGAGAACTAACGGCGGCAGCTTCTTGCCAACCCATGTTCAATTGAGCCTGTAGCTGTTGATAGCTAGCTGTAATATTATTTAGTTCTGCTTCAATTTCATCAATTCTATTAGCAGTTCCAGTAAGAGAGCTAATATTAGCACTGGTTTCTTGTTCTAGGCTAGAGATACCATTTTTAAGTTTGAAATCGCGTAACCTTGATTCAGCTTTTTTTACATTTGCTTCTACCTGAGGTAACTGTTGGGCAATAAACTTGTTAGCAGCAGCAGTTCGAGAACGGTTGTTCAAGTTGTGGTCTTCGAGATACAGTTCACTTATTTTATTGACAACTAAAGCTGAAAATTCTGGGTCTTCGCTGGCGTATTTTACTTCTAGTATATCTGTAGCAATAATTGGCTCGACGGATATCTCTTCGCCTATATAATCATATCTAAATAGTTGACCCTCATCATCCCTTAAATCTAGCTCTCTAATTAACTTTTCGATAATTGGACGAGAACGTACAATTTCTCCTTCTGTTATCAGAGGATCGCTCTCTTGAGTTAAACCTGTTATTTCTCCCGTGCTGTTATCTAAACCAGTAAGTGCAACAGTTTGATCCTTACTCTTAATTAGTAACTTTGCTTGAGCTTCGTATATCTTAGGTTCAGATAAAGCTTTGAGTAGTCCCAAAGCCACTATAGTAGCAAAAGTTGCCGTTGCAGGTATCCAACGCCGCTTTAAAACCAACCAATACTTTTGAAAATCGATAAATTCGTCTAATTGTATGTCAGAATTCATAAAATTTTATTTGATAATTTCGTCAAATTAATTAAGTAAGCACCTTGATCATTTTCGATCGCATTGCTAATATCTAATCCTACTCCTCAGACAAGAGAAACTTCTGCGTCATAAATTTGTTTTGATTTATATGAGAAGTAAATATGAGCGCTCATAGAGATTTACTCATAGTGCAGTGTTAATTAATTTACATTTTTTATTTGCTAAAGAAATATATTATCAGATAGATGCCCGATTAAATGTTGTCAAGGTATCAAAAACTATCAAGAAAATCCATAATAATATTAAAGTTACAGATATTAGAGGTTTGAAGCATTGTTGCACAAATAAGGTTGTCTAGGGAAGAAACTGCAATAATGGTAGATTTAAATTTAACCACAATCAAAATCTACCAATCAAGAATCAGTTACGAATGCCCTTAGTACAGGACAAAAAAATCGATGAAGACTTGAAAGAGTATACAGAAAGAGAGTTTGATTAAAAGTAACCACACTCAAATCAAACCCTATGAATCAGATTAACCTACTTCGACAAACCTTAAAACCACTTTTAGGCTGG
>JBCDDK010000142.1:0-19246 GCA_039180345.1 Cyanobacteria bacterium P01_G01_bin.39
ATACGAGATTGATTTATGAGAAAGTTTTCCCAATTCGGGCAAAGATGCAATTAGGGTAGTAGCTACTATTTCTCCAACTCCAGGGACGCTGGTTAGTAGTTTCTTTTTTTGTTTCCAGTCTTGGCATTTGGCGAGCGCCGAATAGATAAAGCTAGAAATAAAATATAAAGCTCAAAGTTAGCCAAGAAATATTGTTGATACTCAATAACTGTAGTTTGACTGGAAGAGTCTGCGTTGGATAAAATTTGACCAAATAACCTTCTAATTACTACTATCAAATTATAAAAAAAGTGGTAAATAATAGAAGTAAAAAGCTTTTTAGTCTTTAGATATAAGAGAACGGAAACAATACCCATGATAGACAAAGGAATCAGGGTAATCGCATCAAAATATGAGAATGCTTAGATAATAAAGGTTTTCCGTTTTTATAGTTTTATAAACCGATTGCTTAAATCCTTGTCTTGTATAGATTTTAAAAATTAGGTGCGATTACCCTGACAAAGGAATTATGTCATATCTAAAATGAATAGCTGCAAATAGAATAGCTGAAATTACTATAGCCTGTGTTACTCCCTGTTTAATAGCTAACTTTTGAAAAATAATTCCTCTAAAAAATAACTCTTCCATGATTGGGGCATAAACTAAAGCTAAAATTGAGAATAAAACCCAGCTAATTGGTGTCGAGGCATATTCATAATTAAGTCGGGTTTCTACATACTTAGGAACTATAAAAGATAAAGCATATAAAGTTATGGGATTAATTCCCCAGACAAACAGATATTGAGTAACTACTAATAGAATTGGTAGTTTAAAATCTATTCCTTTTGAGGAACCTAAAATTAGCTCATGATTAATATTTGCTGCTTTTAGCTTGTTGAAAAAGTACCATGAAAGCGCGATCGCCGATAATAGTTCAAAAGATGTTGAGAAATTTTTACTATTCTCGTAATATTCATCTATTCTTTCAAAGCCTACTATAAATCCTACACTAATTAAAAAAATAGGCATTAATAACAAAGGAATTATCAGATAGCTAGCAAAAATCGTCACAATGCTAAACCTTTATAATGGCTCTGGCATTTTTAGATTATTAATCTTATCTTTTAGTAAAAATAAAATAGCTAATCCCAGAATGTTTAAAATACTAAAGATAAACCAAGGATTTTTATAACCTTTGTATGTGGCATATTTATTAGCGGCTCCTGCACACAAACCATAACCACATAAGAAAATAATGAAAACTAATAAAGTAAATAAAGATATTATAGTTTCTGAACCTGATAAACTTTCCAGCCATGGTTGAAGTAATCTCAATAAAAACATTGGTAAAAATTGACAGCTGACACCCAGTAAGATTTCACCTCTTATTTCTTCGATATTTGAATTGTGCATTAGATAAACAGTATTTTGTTGGCTAGAGTCAATTTAATGATTATTAAATTCAATATGATTTTAGTCCTTGCGATCGCTAATTATTGGTAGTAAGAGATAGCTGCTACAACAGTTATGAAATCTTATTATTGAAAGGCAAAAAATAGCATTCTTGCTGATTTCCATTCTATTAATAATATTGAAACTTAAGTAAATCTGTGAAAAAGATATACTTTCCTCAGATTTGCTTTACTTTTTATTTGAATTTGTCAAAAATGAAATGTAATAAAGCATTAAATTCAATTAGAATACCAACCACTGAAATAGAAATAGATACCGCATTAGTACTCAATTTATTGCAGCGGCAACACCCAGATTTAATGCATCTACCAATTAAATTATTTGATGCTGGGTGGGACAATGCCATATTTAGGCTAGGAGACAAACTACTGGTAAGACTTCCTCGTCATCAAGCTGCGGCGAAACTAATTGAACAGGAGCAAATTTGCCTGCCGCTACTTGCACCCAGGCTAACAATACCTGTGGCAACTCCCTACAGAATTGGAGAACCAACATCAAACTATCCTTGGAAATGGAGCATATTACCTTGGATAGAGGGTGTAACTGCCGCTCAAGAACTACCTCATCCAAATCAGGCAAAGATATGGGCATCATTCTTGCGATCAGCTTTGCTGGTACGCGGAGCGTAATCGCTACATCATACGGCACCATCTAATGCCCCTAAAAATTTGTTTCGTGGAGTTTCCCTAAAGCAACGAGCAGTAGATATTGAACAACGCATACAGCGACTCGAACAGAAAACTAGCTTGGTCACTACAGCTATCAAGAAGCTTTGGGCTGAAGCATTAGACACTCCGATTGATACTGAGCCGAAATGGCTACACGGCGATCTTCATCCAGGTAACATACTTGTACAAAATGGTGCGATCAGCTTTGCTGGTACGCAGAGCGTAATCGCAGGTATCATTGATTGGGGAGATCTGACTTCGGGTGATATAGCAACCGATCTAGCTTCGATTTGGATGCTTTTTCCCCAGCAGCAGGCACGTCAACAAGCGATTACGGAATACCCTAATGTTTCTGTTCAAACTCTACGGCGGGCTAAAGGATGGGCAATATATTTTGGGATAACTCTCTTAGACGCAGGACTAATTGATAACGCGACACAAGCTGCCATAGGAGCCAGAACTCTGAACTGTGTGGCTGAAGACGAATAAATGTTTGATTTAATTACCGATGCTTATTGTAAGGACGCACTCACAATAGCTATCTATTACTTTTGAGTATTTTGCTTTAGCCGCATTGATCTCATCCAAATTTACTCTGGTAAGGGGCTTGTATGCCCTGTTATATTTGGATTATCCTAGAAGATAGATACATAACTTTACAAAAACCGATACTCTGTCAAGCGGGAAACTGCCTTAACATTTGACCATCATCATGACAAACACCATTACATCAACAGTAGATAGCCAGCAATACAATCTTGAAGAATGGAAACGGGGTTATGAATCTCAGCCTAACGAATATGAATATGAAATTACCGAAATTGAAGGAAACATTCCTGCTGAGTTATCGGGAACATTATTTCGTAATGGACCTGGATTATTAGATATTGGTGGCACTGAAATTCATCATCCCTTTGATGGTGATGGGATGATTAGCGCATTTTCTTTTAAAGAGGGCAAAGCGTTTTACCATAATCGCTTTGTGCAAACCGAAGCATATCAGGCAGAGCAAGAGGCAGGTAAGATTCTTTATCGGGGGGTGTTTGGCACTCAAAAGCCTGGAGGCTTATTTGATAATATGTTTGACCTCAAGCTAAAAAATATTGCCAACACAGGAGTAGTATATTGGGGAGGTAAGTTGCTGGCTCTTTGGGAAGCAGCAGAACCCCACCGTTTAGATCCTCAGACACTAGAAACTATTGGTATTGACTATCTTGATGGCGTATTAGAGCCTGGTGATGCTTTTGCGGCTCATCCTTGGGTCGATCCTCATTGTGTTATGGATGGTGGCGCACCTTGCTTAGTTAATTTCCGCGTTGATCCAGGACTCTCCAGTAAAATCACCCTGTTTGAATTTGCTCCTGAAGGTAATTTATTACGTTGTCATGCCCATAGTGTACCTGGCTTTTCTTTTATTCATGACTTTATCATTACTCCCAACTACGCCATCTTTTTTCAAAATCCAGTAAGTTTTAATCCTTTACCGTTTTTGTTTGGTTTGCGTGGTGCAGGGGAATGTGTACAGTTTCAACCAGACAAGCCTACCACCGTAATTTTAATTCCTCGCGATCCTAATAATAAAGAAGTTAAAACTTTTAGTGTTGAGTCAGGATTTGTCTTTCATCATGCCAATGCTTTTGAACAAGATAGAAAGATCAAGATAGATTCTATTGCTTACAAAACTTTGCCTCAAGTTCAGCCCAATTCTAATTACAAAGAAGTTGATTTTGACCGCTTAGATCCAGGTCAGTTATGGCGGTTTAGCTTAAATTTAGACGATGGGACTGTTGAACGCGAAATGCTAGAAAGTCGCTGCTGTGAATTTCCTACTCATAACCCTGAAAATGTCGGTCGAGAATATCGCTATTTATATATTGGGGCGGCACCTAATGATACAGGAAATAATGCACCTTTACAGGCAATTTTGAAGCTAGATCTCCAGACAGGAGAACGACAACTTCATTCTTTTGCTCCCAGTGGTTATGTCAGCGAACCAATTTTTGTCCCTAAACCTGGCGCAAACACCGAAGATCAAGGCTGGGTCTTAACTTTAGTCTATGACGGTAGCAAGCACAGCTCTACCTTGGCAATTTTGGATGGCGAAAACTTAGAGGGAGATGCAGTTGCCTTATTGCATCTCAAACACCACGTTCCCTATGGTTTACATGGTAGCTGGTGCGACGAGGTGTTTATTTAAGGAATGAGGGATGAAAAGGATAAAGGCGTTTAGATCGCTGAATTTATTGTCAAATAGTTACTCCTTTAATTCCCTAATCTCTCAAGCATTAGCAGGGTAGGCGACGCGGTTGCGGAGCAAGTCGTTAGACTCAACTAGTACTTTAGTGCATTGCCCACCTTGCAATTAAGGTGATTTTTGGCAGCCAACTTTTAACGATTGTTTTTAATCTAGTTTTAAAAATAGCGTAGCTGTACTCGTAGATTCGTTTCTGCGCCTGTAACTACCACGGCTGAATCTGAAAAACTGGGCGCGCTAGTTATAACTTCTGGATTTTGAGAAAATCCAAATCCTTCTTGGGGAATTCCGATGAAGCTACGATTTAGTTCTTCATCTTTATTGACATCATGAAACACAGCTAAAGCATAAGTACCATAATGTAAGTTGTTGATCGTAAAGGTTGGCATTAGCGATCGTATAGAAACACATTTTGCCTGTATGATATTATCGCTGCGGTTGGGAAATCCTTCGCTTTTATCAAAAAGGCTATAGCATATCTGTCCTTCTGTTTCGCTTAAGCCCTCAATTTGTACTTTCATGATGCTATCGGTACTACTATTAGCTCGCGGCGGAAAAAAACATTCTCCATAGCTATTAGGAATAAAATAACCAGCCATCTTTTCATAGTTTGTTTCCTCTTGAGCAGAAAATGAAGAATATTACTAGTTAAATCTCGAAATATCGGCAGTAATGATCGTGGCAAATACAAGCCATCCCAGCAAAGGAGTCATTAATGCCCCTGACAATGGACGCACTTGCCATAAACCAATTACGGATACGATGACAATTGCTTGCAACATAGCAATCCAGAACGTCGCTAACTCCAAATTTTGCAGCTTAAAAAAGATAATTGTCCAAACGACATTGCCGAAAAGGTGCAAATACCAGAACGTCAAGGCAGAACCACCTTTTTGAAACCCAGCTTTAGACCAAGCAAGGTAGGCAGCAACTCCCGTACAAATCCAAATAAATGTCCAAATAGGAGCAAAAGCCAAGCCAGGTGGAGCATAGGGGGCTTTATTCAGGTTGTCGTAGTATGCAGATGAGGCAATCAGAACGCCTAACGTCTGAATAATAACGACAGATATTGCAAAAACCGAAAATCCTATGATCGCTTGTACTTTATTACTTGGTCGTCCTTCGAGCAGTAATTGAACTAAAGAGCGATTATTTCTGAGATTAGATGAATACTTCAGCGACATAATTATTATTTATATTTAGATACGAATATAAATTAAAAGTAAATATTTTGTCAATCATGAATTGGGATCGAGAAAAAAGTTTGTTGCTTTGTAAAGAGCGATAAATATAGTCGGTGAAAAGCTTTGAGAAGTGTAACTGGGTTAAGATTTAGTTTCTTTGTAGGCGTTGACAAAGCTGTGAGAATGCATTTGGCAAAATCGATCCAGATTTACAGGATCTTCTTGACCTCCACCAAGATATTTCTGATGAAGTAACATTATAATTAGCGGGCTAATCAAACAAATAGCAGCATTCCTGGGATCGACACACTTCATCTCAGCACGAGACTGATGCAATTTAAGTCGTTCGGCAGTTGCTGTAATACTAGGATTAAAAATCTTGTCTAGGTAATAAGGACCGATATGATGGTGATGTAATCCTTCACATAAACCGATTACATGAAGATTGCCCAATCGACCTCGTTCAAGACCCTGACGGACAAACATGAGTAGATCGGTGATAGATTCATCAAAAGGCAGTTCCGTTGTTCTGGCTACTGCCATAAATTTTTGACCACGCTTGAAACCAGCCTCAAGAACAGCACAAATAACTTGATCGCGATTGCCAAAATAATGTTTGAGAGTTGGAACTGTTACTTTAGCTGCCGTGGCTAAAGCACTTAAAGATGCTTGATGTCCTACTTGAACTAGCCTTTCCTCTATGACATCTAGAAGTGCTTGACGTTTAATTTCGTAGTCAGAAGATTTAGGACGACCAACATTCATATGTAAGTATACGCTCAGTAGAGAACAAGAATTAAAGAACGAACATTTATATCTAATAGATACACTGTAGTTAGCTCAGTAGTTACCTCAGCCGTCTTTAATACAATTATTTTGTCATTTCTTAGGCTTAGTGTGAATTAGCTTCGTTGAAAAGTTATTAGGAAGTAGTAGAAAAAAAGTGTTTTGCAACAGTTTTAAATATAGAGCGCGTTTGGATTCTATATTTGACTATAGTAATTAGAGCGATCAGTAATGAACCACAAGAAAAGGTTGGAACATGAGTATTTTTGCTAGCTTGGAGTCCGAAGTCCGCAGCTATTGTCGATTATTTCCCACAATTTTTACCAAAGCTGCGGGAGATCAATTGATTGATGAGAATGGACGCAGTTATATCGATTTCTTGTCAGGTGCTGGAGCCCTTAATTACGGACATAACAATCCGAAACTCAAACAGCCTCTCCTCGAATATATTGAGTCAGATTCTGTGACTCACAGTCTCGATATGTTTACCTCTGCCAAGCAGAAGTTTCTAGAACGTTTCTCTGAGGTAATCTTGAAGCCAAGAGGTCTGGAATACAAGGTTATGTTTACTGGTCCCACGGGAACAAACTCAGCAGAAGCTGCTTTGAAGCTGGCACGCAAAGCTACTGGTCGTAAAACAGTTATCTGCTTTAAGAAAGGCTATCATGGTCATACTTTAGGTGCCTTAGCGGTGACAGCCAACCCTGTCTATCAAAAAGCCGCAGGGATTCCATTAGGAAATGTTTTGACTGTACCCTTCGAGGATAAAACTGGCGCAGAAGATACCAGCCTTGATGACTTAGAAAAATTATTTGATGACTTGAGCCAAAATCAGGATAAACCCGCAGCCGTTATTCTCGAAACCGTTCAATCTGAGGGTGGAATTAATGTTGCTAGTGTTTCTTGGCTCAAACGCCTTGCCGAGATAACTAAAAAGCGAGAGATTTTGCTAATTGTCGATGATATTAAAGTGGGGTGTGGTCGAACTGGCCCTTTCTTTAGCTTTGAACGGGCGGGAATAAAGCCTGATCTTGTTTGTTTGGCTAAATCTTTAAGTGCTTATGGAAACCCCATGGCTGTGGTGCTGATTCGACCAGACTTAGACTGCTGGCAACCAGGGGAACATAGTGGAACCTTCCGCGGTAATAATCTCGCCTTTGTGACAGCTACTGCTGCTATTGATCACTATTGGCAGACTGATGCTTTTGCCCAGTCAATAGCGGATAAAGGAGAGGTAATGAGAAAGCGACTCCAGGAAATGATCGCTCAATATTCAGAACTTGGTGGTGAACATCGAGGATTAGGCTTGATTCAGGGAATCGCCTGTCAACAACCAGGAATCGCTAAAAAGGTTAGTAATGAGGCTTTCAAACGGGGTTTAATCTTTGAACCTATGGGAGTAAACAAAGAAGTTATTAATCTTCAGTCTACATTAACTATTGATTTGGATACTTTGAACCGAGGGCTAGATATTTTGGATAAAAGTATCAGCGCTGCTCTGTCAAACTAACTCCCCTAAACCAGCAACTTCTAAAATTTCGGTCAGCACTTTGCCATGAAATTCCCAGGGGAAAGTTTCGATTGTCAACCCATGGACTCCTGTATCACCATCTACTGCGGGTCCTTCATAGACCAGCTTAGTCAAAATATGTTGATCCATTTCTAAAGTTAATCCCGCCATCAACTGAGATTCCCAGTCAGGTTTAAGTAAAGCGATAGCAGTGAGTAAACCGATTGCTCCCCAGTTGGAGACAGCACAAACTACTAGGTGGTCACAAGGAATACTACAGGCAATTTTGGCTCCCGTACTGACGCCTTGGGCAATGATGTCTGGAGAAAGTGACCCCATTCCCAGTTCGTTGCCCGCATCCCCAATGCCGATGGAGATAATTCCATCCAAGGCAAACAGGAGATGCAAAGGCGCGGTATCAGCAGTGATATCCTTGCCGATCATATTCCAGACAATACCATCGTAACTAGGACCTGCCCTTTCAATGGCGATTACATGGGAAACGGGTGCTTCAGCACTGCGCCATGAATCTACAATAGAAGCAACAGCAGGATCTTCTGCACTAACTGCATCTACGGGAACAACATCTACAGGAACTTTGGCAGATATACCTGCGGCAACAGCAGCAACCTTGACCGCATTAAGACATAAAGGATCTGTTACTAAACGCACAGGGATACCTACTCTCAGCAGTCCTGCTGCTAGGTGGGCGCAACCGATAGGTCCATCGGTTTCCGCCGCTGGAGGATTACCACGGGGAACAAAAAAGCCTGTCATTATGGCTACGTGAGGCGATGGATGTGAGGCGATAGAGCGAGCAGCCGACCATAAGCCTCCCTTGGCAGCCTCCATAAGTGGCTCAATTTTATTCCCAATATCCCGCCCACAGATATTTTCAATTTGTTCTATCTTGTCTAGGATTTGGAAATTATTTTCGACAATAGCATTCATAAGCGATTATTTAATGTCAGTTCGAGTTAACAAGATTTATTTGTTGAGGTAGCTCTAAGCTCTAAGCTTTAAGCTGTAAGCACTCTTATTGATTTGTTGCTATGTTAAATCTCTAAATTTAATCAAAAAAACTAGTTCTTAGATTAACCGTTCGATAGAGAGTTGAGCTGATCTCAAACTCACGTTATTTAGATACTTCTAGATCAACTAATTTTTTAGAGGCTGTTTCTTGAATGACTTGGTTGATAATATCTGACAGCAGGTTTAATCCTGATTCTAAGATCTCTGGGGAAACGGTTAAAGGTGGCAGACATCGAATTACCTGTCCCTGTGCGCCAGCAGTTTCCATGATTAGACCTTTGCTAAAGGCAGTTCTGATGATTTTATCGGCTAGGTTGCCATCTTTACAGTCCAATCCCTGAATCATTCCTCGACCTCGCACAGACAAATCGGCTAACCGATTATTATTCGCTATTTGCTCCAGGCGAGACCGCATGACCGTTCCTTTTTGCTTGACAGAGGTAGAAAAACTATCATCTTGCCAATAGATATCCAAAGCTGCTTTAGCCGTAACAAATGCCAGGTTGGGACCTCGGAAAGTGCCACTATGTTGACCTGGTCGCCACTGATCTAATTCTGGTTTCATCAGTACTAGGGAAAAAGGAAGACCAAAACCACTTAAGGATTTGGAAAGGGTAACAATATCAGGGGAAATGCCAATCTCTTCAAAACTGAGAAAAGATCCCGTTCGTCCACATCCTACTTGGATGTCATCTACAATTAAAAGTACGTTATGTTGGCGACATACTCTCTCAAGCGATCGCAACCACTCAAAGCTAGCTACATTGACTCCTCCAGCCCCCTGAATTGTTTCGACAATTACTGCTGCGGGAAGAGATACACCACTGCCTACATCTGAAAGGACTTTATCTAGATATTCTGTAGTGTCAATATCTGAACCTAAGTAGTCATCATAGGGGATAAAATTTACCCCTGCGGTATGTATACCTGCCGTTTCTCGTTGAGAAGCCTTGGCTGTTGTAGCTAAGGAACCCAGAGTTACTCCATGGTAGCCATTGGAAAAGGCGATAATTGTTTCTCTTCCTGTTATCTTGCGAGCCAGTTTTAGGGCGGCTTCGACAGCATTTGTTCCTGTAGGACCAGGAAACTGAACTTTATAATTTAATTTCCTGGGGGTGAGGATTTTAGCTAAAAAGGTTTCGAGAAACTCTTCTTTGGCTACGGTCGCTAAATCGAGACCGTGAACAATACCGTCGGACTCTAGATAACGAAGCAATCTTGCTTTTATCTGGGGGTTATTATGTCCGTAATTGAGAGTACCCACACCACAGAGAAAGTCAATGTATTTCTTGCCTTCTTTGTCTTCTAGAATGGCTCCTTGTGCTGTCTGAAACACCGTAGGAAATAAACGGCAGTAACTTCGCACATTCGATTCCAATTGATTGAAAATTCTCATTAATAATGATCCTTATTTGTTTTTCTGTCTGGCATAAATAGGAGAATTATTATGACTTTAAAATTCTCAATAACCACCATTTATTTCGGGCTATTGAGAATTTTGAAGTCTTGTATTGTATTAGCTATGCTTTTTCCAAGCTACCTTAAGTGTAATTGCTAGGGAAACATCAGCCTAAGAAGATGCGTTCGAGAAGACGATTGGGATCACTGTAGGTAGTTCTCGAATGGATCATACATTGATTATCCCACAGCAAGAATGAGTATGGTTTCATCCGAATCGCCATGTGATTTTTCTCATAATACTCTAGAAATTTGTCAGCAATTTCTGACAAGAAGGAACCAGGATCAAAAGGCTTGAGATTATCTGGGTCGGGGCTGTAGTCACCATGTTTAATATAATTATAAGAAAATCTCAGAATTGGCTTGTTATCATCAGCAAATGAAAGAATAGGGTGAGTTGCCCCCGCAGTACGGCTAGCATGAACGCCTCCCGTAGCACCAAAATAGTGTTCGTTCTCCGCCAGTTGTTTCCTTTGTTCTGGGGTGAGAGTGTTGAGGAATCCTTTCACATAAGCCAAAGTGGTCAGACCACCGCCACAATCAGCAGGCTTTTGGCACCAAAGCGCCATATATTTTGGTGGGTGTTGATAATCGCTGGCTTCAGTATGAGGCAGCACAGGCTTTTTACCTCTGGCATCAGAAAAATTTAGCAATTCTGGTTCCCATTTAACATAGAAAATCTCTTTGCCGTATTGCAGCATCAATTCTTCGTCGGTGACAAATTTGGCAAATTTGATCCAGTCAAAGTTAGAATCTTCAGTCTCCAAATAAATAAAGTGATTTTGTTTCAGCAATTGCTGATACTTAAGAATTGATTCGCTTGAAAGGTTCGGAGACTTTAGAGATGAAGCAGATAACATGATATATCGTTCTCTTCTACATAATTTTATTTTTCAATAAACAGCTAACCAGCCACGCCATAAAACAACAGTGGTAAATTTGGCGCCAAAACTTGATATGATTCCAAGCGCTTAATTTGGTTGAACCATTTATCTGTAGATAATTTTCGAGTACAACATTCCTGAAAATATGCTTTGTTGCTTAAATTTAAAAAAAACTCTTATTTATTGAATATTTTTTTGTAAAGCCTGACCTTTTCCAAAATAGATTTCATGATATTATGTATCGTTTAAATGAAATCTAAAGTGTTTTTTATTGCTAATAACTTAAATTTTAGTGTTTCAAATTACATTAAGCTGTCGCAATTAAAACAAAATCTTAACCTAATTACAGAAATAGACTCTAGTTTATTCCTGTAATTAAATATAGTAAGAGATTAATCCTGCCAGAGCATTAACTTTTTTAGTCAGACTTTTTGCAGAGATAGAAGCCCCAGCCTAACTCACCAGAGGCGATCGCCTGTCGAGTTTTCTCAAAAGCAGCACTCATGTCTGGATATTGCTCTCTAGCTAGCTCAGACACTAGTTCATAGCTCTTTTCTAAATGTTCGCTCATATCTTGGGCTTGCAAAACAGTAAATCCGATTTGAGTAAGTTGATCGGCATAGGCATCGGCACTAAATTTTGGTTCAAACAGCAATCGATCATAAACGTACTTGCGAGTTGTCTCACTGACTTCCTCTACTGGCGATACTAAGTCATCAAAGAGAAATATACCTCCTGGTTTTAAAACCCGATAAGCCTCTGACAAAGCCTTTGTTAGTTCAGGAATATGATAAAGAGCCCCTTGACTCCAAGCATGGGTAAAGGTCTCATCAGCAAAGGGTAGGTTTGTTGCTGATTCCTTCTGAAAACTCACCCTCGCAGATGGAGAATTACTAGCCAACTTGCGGGCATTATCTATATAACTACTACTAAGATCAATGCCGACGACTTCGCATCCTGTCTTTTCAGCTAGCCAGACGGCAGCCTTTCCATTACCACAGGCAACTTCTAACACCCGAGACTCAGCAGTAATACCGCTTTGTGACAACATATACTCATCCCAGCGCTTACAGGCAGGAGTAAAGTCTTCAGGTTTGGCATTGGCTAAGTTATCAAAATAACCCCAGTGGAGACTACCTTCAGGGTCCCAGAAATCGCGAAAACGGGCATCTCGTTCGAGATCGTCAAACAATGCCTCAGTGTTAGCTTCAGTAAATTTAGTTTGTCCCATGATTTCCCTTGCCGATTAAACTAATGCTATCTACGGTGAAAAGCATATAGCATTTTCGGCGCTGGAAATAATTAAGAGGCGTTAAGTTTGTCAGTTTAGATCAACCGTAGACTAATACTAAAGCAGTAGATGCTGACAAACAAACAAAGGCGCTTTGCCTCATGTAGTTCTTAAGCAAAACTATTTAGGAAAAGTGAAGCAACTACCTGAGACAATAACTTTGCGATTTTTGCTCGAACTGGCTCAAGATACAGAACATAATATTTTTACAATTGCTTTTCTATAATTTTGGCGATCGCCGCTTTATTGCATCTCAAACATCATATTCCTTATGGGTTACGCGGTAGCTGGTGTGATGAGATGTTTGTCTAAATGATAAATGATCAGGAGGATTTACCAGGGTAATCGCATCAAAATATGAGAATGCTTAGATAATAAAGGTTTTCCGTTTTTATAGTTTTATAAACCGATTGCTTAAATCCTTGTCTTGTATAGATTTTAAAAATTAGGTGCGATTACCCTGGAAGATTTACTATCTGAATGTTTCGATCGCCAGTCATATTGTTACCTTGAACTTGGAAAATATATATCGGCTTATTTGCCTATAGCTTGATTATCTCCATCAAATTAGTATAAGTTATCATTCTGCTGGCGAAAATACGTAAATATCTTTATCTTTAGCTTGTAATAATTCTTTATATTGATCTTTTTGGCGTTGGTGATTTACGTTGGGAGGAATTTTGATTGTAGTATCCTTAAAGACCTCGTTGATGAGTTTAAATAAACCGAGATTCATCTTAAGTAGGTGGGCAGAATAATTTATAAAACTGGGTCGTTAATCTGTTCCCTGTTCTCTGTCCCCTGTCCAATATTCCCCACCGAAACTATTTTATATTTCACTTCACCTACTTACTGACC
Organism: Cyanobacteria bacterium P01_G01_bin.39; assembly: GCA_039180345.1. GTDB lineage: Bacteria > Cyanobacteriota > Cyanobacteriia > Cyanobacteriales > Xenococcaceae > Waterburya. The sequence continues at coordinate 13,378 of JBCDDK010000142.1, forward strand.
AGTGCCGAACAGAAATCAATCAGTCTCTCAAGACATACCCCACGCCCCGCACTGTTTGAATAATGCGGGGTTCTTTTTGTTCTTCGAGCTTAAGGCGCAGATAACGTACATAAACCTCAATAATATTCGAGTCGCCCATAAAGTCATAACCCCAAACACGCTCCAATATTTGGTCGCGGGTTAATACCTGGCGGGGATGAGATAGTAGATATTCCAAAAGATCAAATTCTTTAGCAGTTAGTTCAATTAAGCGATCGCCGCGAAAGATCTCACGGGTAGAGCGATTGAGAGTGAGATCGCCAAACTGTAGTAAATCTACTTCCTCATCGGTGTCGCGTCTAAGATTAGCCCGCACCCTTGCCAGTAATTCCTCAATGCTAAACGGCTTGACCACATAATCATCGGCACCTGCATCCAAACCCGTAACGCGATCGCTGACTTCATCTTTAGCGGTGAGCAGAATAATCGGGACTTTATCTCCTGTCTGACGCAGACGACGACAAATTTCAGGACCAGAGATTCCAGGCAGCATCCAGTCCAGCAAGATTAAATCAGGCTTGATCTCCCTGGCAGCAGATAACCCCGAAAACCCATCTGCCATATGAGTTACTTGGTATTGTTCAAACTCTAGCTCCATCTTAATAAACTGAGCTAATTTAGCCTCATCTTCCACTACCAAAATATGCGCTGTCATAACCTATTTGTAATCAGTACCTATTAATTATCTACTTATTTTTGGGCAGCCTGAGAGAATTAGTCGAATTAATTGGACCGAGAATTTTATTGAGATCCCGTAACTGTTCTGCTGTTCCCATACAGATCAGGGCATCCCGCTCTAAAATCAACGTATCTCCCGTAGGTCCCGCAATCAGATTGCCATCAAAACGGCGAATTGCCAAGACTAAGGCTCCTGACTGCGATCGCAGTTTTGCCTCCCGCAAACTCTTCCCCGCAAAAGGACAGGCTTCTGAATCGATCAAAAACTCTTCTAAATAGTAAGAACGATTGGAGCCAGTAATGATACCATCGACAAAGTCCATTACCTGGGGTCTTAAAGCCGCCGCCGCTAGCCTTTTTCCTCCAGTAATATAGGGAGACACTACCGCATCGGCACCTGCTCGTTGCAGCTTTTGTACCGCCTCTTCGGTGCTGGCACGAGCGATCGCCCTAATTCGAGGATTCAAAGTCTTAGCAGAAAGTACCGTATATAGATTCTGCGCATCAGAAGGTAGCGCCGTTACCAAGCAGGTAGCTCGATCAATCTTGGCACGTACTAAAGACTCATCCAGAGTTGCATCCCCGAGAATTACCGTATAGCCGAGTTGTTTGATTTCTTCTACTTCCTCCAGATTATCGTCAATGATAATAAAGGGAATCCCCTCTGCAAAAAATTCGCGGGCAACATGACGACCTGTGCGCCCAAAACCACATACTACATAATGCTGATCTAGTGATTCAATCAAACCTTTCTCCTGTCTGAGTTTGATTCCTTCTTGAAAATAACCTTGAATCAAGGCTTCGGTAAAACGATTGACAATATAACCAATAGTTAGTAACCCCATCAAGATCAAGGCTACGGTAAATAAACGCCCTCTCTCTCCTAATGGTCTCACCTCAGAAAACCCTACGGTAGATAGGGTAATCACCGTCATGTAAGCTGATTCAGAAAATGACCACTTCTCAACTAACCAATACCAGAGAGTACCAACTAATACTATGCTAGCTAATACTACACCACCCCTGACTAGCTCCTTACGTAAACGACCATACTTTTCCTCAAAGGTGTAACTATACATGCAAAATTCGGTGCTGACTTGGACAACATTTGATTACAGCTGTGCCTAAAATTCATTACATTGAGATTAAGTCTGGTTAAAAACCGACAATCTTAGTAATATCAAATACAACTGTCATTTTAATTGCATTTTTCTGAAAATATTTATTTTACTTAGGAGTAGCCTATGATTCAATCTACGATATTAGATTCTCTCGATACCGATACACTTGACGCTGCCGAATTTGACCGCGATCGCTTTGATAGTAGCGTGATGAAGACTTATGGGCGTTTTCCCATTGCTATCGAGCGTGGCGAAGGCTGTCACCTTTGGGACACAGATGGCAAGCAATATCTTGATTTTGTAGCAGGGATTGCTACCTGTACTTTAGGTCACGCTCATCCTGCTTTAATTGCCGCAGTAACAGAACAAATTCAGAAGCTACACCACGTTTCTAATCTTTACTATATTCCTGAGCAAGGACAGCTAGCTGAATGGTTGGTTAATAATTCCTGCATGAATAAGGTATTTTTCTGTAACTCTGGTGCCGAAGCCAATGAAGCGGCTATCAAGTTGGTTAGAAAATACGCTCACACCCATCTAGATAAGGTGGAAAATCCGATTATTCTGACGGCTAAGTCTAGCTTTCATGGTCGAACTTTGGCGACAATTACTGCCACAGGACAAGATAAATACCAAAAGGGATTTGGTCCTTTGGTTCCTGGGTTTGAATATGTTCCTTATAATGACCTCACTGCCATTGAAGATGCAATTATCAACCTAGATGAAGGTACCTTGAGTCGGGTAGTGGGTATTATGATTGAACCCCTACAAGGAGAGGGAGGAGTTCGCCCTGGAGATCTTGAATACTTTTTAAAGTTACGTAAGCTATGTGATGACAACGGTATTTTATTGGTATTTGATGAAGTACAGGTGGGCATTGGCAGAAGCGGTAAACTGTGGGGTTATGAAAACCTGGGAGTAGAACCCGATATTATGACAAGTGCTAAAGGTTTGGCTGGAGGTATTCCGATTGGGGCGATGCTCTGTAAGGAATCTTGTGCAGCGTTTGAGCCTGGCAACCACGCTAGTACTTTTGGCGGTAATCCCTTTGCCTGTGCTGCGGCATTAGCAGTATTAAAAACTTTAGAAAATGAAAATATTCTCCAAAATGTTGAGCAGCGTGGAGAACAATTAAGAGTTAGGCTAAGAGCGCTCGCTAAAAAATATCCTGCTTTGTTTACTGAGGTTCGTGGCTGGGGACTAATCAATGGACTGGAATTAAGTGCTGATTGCGATGTTACCTCGATTGAAATTGTTAAAGCGGCAATGGCGGAAGGCTTGTTGATTGCTCCTGCTGGGGCAAAAGTATTACGTTTTGTTCCGCCGCTGGTGGTTGATCAAGCAGAAGTTGAGCAAGCTGTTAGTATTTTAGAAACAGCGATCGCGAAATTTGCTTAGTATCTCTAGCAAAAATTAAGTGATAATCCAGGGCATTATCATAGCCTCTGGTCAATGCTCAACGTTAAATGTCAAATGTCTCCAGGTGACAATAATGAAAGTGTTACACCACTATTCATGTTTACTTGGCAAATAGGTGAAAATTCAAGTTGTGTGAGGAGTGAACTATCACCAGGCTTGCTTTTGGGATCGAAACACGGAAAGAACCCCGAAGGCAAGCCTTCACATTTCTCTGAATCTATTACTTACTCTAGAGTTATCATTCTCAGGTTAGAAATTTTGATGGCGATGCTGTTCAGGATAAATTATGTATTTTGAACTACAGACTTCTATAGTGGTTGAGTTAAGATAAGTTTGTAATAGCATAGAAAGAAATAATTATATAGATGGCAGATTCAATTATTGCTTCTCAAGGCAGTCAAGAGCAAGACCGAGAAATCTGGTTGAGCCTCAGACAAGCGATCGCAAAAAGCTCAGGTTTCCAAAGTTGGCAAAAGGAAAGAGGAATGGGCAATGAAGTCGATCTGGAGCGACAAGTTAAGCACTATCTAAAAGAAACTTTAGAAACTCTGGCATACTAGCAAACGCAAAGCACAGAAGTATATCCCAAGCTAAGTAGATTTGAAGTAAATAGTTTAATGTGAATAAGATATACAGAGGGTTACATGCACTGCATGTGACCCTCTAATTGTTTGATTAGATCTAATAAAATAATATGAAATACCTAAATGTTCGCTACAGATAGTTTGGTTTTTAGCTATAAGCTCTAAGCTTTAAGCTGCAAGCATTTGGTTTTCATCCCATCATCCGATCTCGTCTTTTGATATGTAACATTCTTTTTCGGATTTCATATAAAATTTTTTCAGTAACATCATCGATTGTTGAGGTGTATCAAAGTGAAACCAAAACCACATATTTATTTATTATTAGCTCTAGCTTGTTTAGGAACTTCATATCAATTTAGTCCTATGACTGCACAAGCAAGCAATGATAGCTCAAACTCTACAAAGTTGACTGGGGAGAGAAATAATAATCTGCTCACTAATACCTCTCAGAGCATTTCTAGTGGTGGGCAGCTGAACAATAAACCACTAGTATTTGTATTAATGGGACAATCAAATGCCTGTGGTGCAGCCGATATCCAAGAATCCCAAGACTATCTGACCCAGCACCCCAACATCAGAAAATACATCCAGTCTACGTCTAACAGTGGCGAGAAATTCACTCAGTCACTAGTTCCGTTTTGTGAACAGTGGAAGGATAACTCAGACGGCAAAGTCAGTCTAATGAACAGTTTCTTAGCCAGAATGGTTAAGCAATTTCCCAACCAGAAATTTGACGTGCTGAACTGTTCTATCCCTGGTAGTTCGATTCAATCTTACGAAAAGGGCAAAGCGGTCGACATGAACTTTTATGGTAACGATTTCCAGACTGGTGATCGCAATATTTATGAACATTGCGTGCGCCGTACACAGGAGGTCTTAGAACAAGGTGGCGGCACTCTGGCAGGTGTACTATTCCATCAGGGAGAAACTGATAATGCAGCCCCTTACTGGAAACCTGCGGTTGAAAACGTAGTCCTGAACTTTCGCCAAGATCTTAATAGCAATGTACCTTTCATTTTTGGTCATCTGGCTTCCGTACCCCAATATGAAAACCATAACCAGATTATTGACAGTCTAGAAAACACCAGCAACTTAATCGGTGTAGTTTCATCCCAAGGTCTTAGTTATCAGTCGGATAATATACACTTTGACCAACAAGGCTCCCTGGGACTGGGATATCGTTATGCGGAGGAGATGTTGAAATTTTTACGAGATGAGGAAGAGGTTAGTAGGACTCGGGCAAAAAACAATAAACCTCTTTCACAATTCAAAAATCTCGGTTTGGTTAGCTCTTAGCTACAGACATCTTATTCGATAGGATTTATCAGTTGCATCTTTACAGTTTATTTTGAGCAACAATCATTGGTATTTCTTTTAAGTCTGGATAATGCTTTGTTGCCAGATTGATTTCATTTTCTGTAATAAATTTAGTCAACATATTACAGTCATTTTTCTCATAGAGAGGAATATAGTTTTGCTCTAAGATTTTGATACAGCGATCGCACTCTGCTTCATTCTGATTAATTTTCTGGAAATGTGCTAAAAGCCAGTTTTCTACACAAGAATTACTAATATAGATTTTGACGTTATCTCTAGAATTTAGGCTGCTAAATAGATTCGAGTCTCTAGAATTATCATAAGTATCTCGATCAAACCAGATTACATAGCCAAGATATTCATCGCCATGTTTCTTAATAATTTTATTTGCTGTTTCTAGAACTTTTTTAGCACTCCCACCACGGCAATTTTTGATTTGGACACCTTGTTTATAAAGTAACTTAAGCCGCTTGATATAATTTTCTTCAGTGCAACCTTCTACAATAAAATAAATATATTTTTTACTTGGTCTATAATCCTTATATTTTAAGCTTAAAATATTATGCTGCATATTGATTTACTAAACCTGTGGGGGCGACAAGTGGCTTGAACAGGAATCAGGAAGGGGAATAGAGAAAACAGCCTCTCCAAACATGAGAAACTGTTATCAATAACTTTAATTGTTGAAAACAGTATGTTCCAACTACCTGA
>JBCDDK010000143.1:0-18101 GCA_039180345.1 Cyanobacteria bacterium P01_G01_bin.39
CTGGCAACTTGATTTTCAGGCTACCTAAACGTCTCGACACAGTACTATGATCTGGTACGGGCAAATTAATTTGCATTAATTTAAACACCGATTCAACGAATCTTTGAGCTTGTCTTCCCGCTAAACTAAAGATACTTTTGATTGTACTCATCGTCGCAATCGCAATATCGTTATAAGTAGCAGATGCTCCTCTTTTTCCTGTCTTCTCTACTGCTAGCCATTCTTCAATTACGTCTTGTGAAAGCCAAAACGTAATGTTTCCTCTGTGTTTTAGTCCTGCGTTATACTCAGACCGCGGAAGGCGGTACTGATTCTTCATTAATAGATTTTTGTTGTGGTTAACTTTAATCTATCATTTTCAAGTTTCTGCACTTCGCAACTTTGATTTGTGCAACAACACCTGAAACAACTATAATTCCCTACTTCCTACTTCCTACTTCCTACTCCCTACTCCCTACTCCCTACTCCCTACTTAAGCGAAGCGATACTAGCTGCTGCTGCATTTTTAACATCTGCCAACAGAGATAAACTACCAACGAGAGCATATAGCACGTAAGAGATAGCCACAGCAGATTAATGCTTTGGTGATACCAAGCCCAGGTAACTACAGGCAGAAAAACCACAAAGAAGGAAATTAGTGAGGCATTGCGTAACACTGCACCTGCTTTTAAGCCAATAAAGTAAGCTTCTAGCATAAAGGCGATCGCTGTAAAGCTCAATAAAGGAAACAACCAGATTGTATACTGAGTGATTTCTTGATTTATTTCCTGGTGATTGGTCAACAAGCCAAATAAAGTTTGCGGGAAAAACCAGCATCCTAGAGCAAACATTAAAGCAATGGGAACACTGTTAACTATTGCCGTGATCATCAACGGCATAAATCGGCTTGGCTCATCTTTCCCTTTAAAATTACCAATCAAAGTTTGGGTTGTCATGCCCACCCCCTGAATTGTGAATTGACTGAGTAGGGCAATTTGCAGCAGCAAACCATTTTCTGCCAGTGACTCTGTTCCCATACCTGCACTAAGATTAGTAAAAATCGAATAAGCAGAAATTAGAGCCAAAAAACGTACCAAAATATTAGTTTTAAGCACAACAGCATTCTGGATTGCCTGAGAGTCCCAGACCTTTTCTACTGCCTGTCTTAACTCTTGCCAGTCGATAGTCAAAGCAAAGGCAATCAAACCCACCAGCAAAGCCAAATACTGACTCAAAGCAGTAGCTAACCCCGCACCCATGCTTGATAAATTCCAACGAGAAATTAGCAAATAATCTAGCAGTACATTAGAGCCATTGGCGATCGCCGAAATCAGCAAGACAATGCCATTTTTCTCTCGACCCAAAAACCAGCCAAGCAGCACAAAATTTAGTAATACCGCAGGTGCACCCCAAATTCTGGCATTAAAATATGCCACTCCTGTAGCTTCAATCTCCTGTGAACCAGATAAAATTATAAATCCTAGCTTCTGAATCGGATATTGCAAGATTAAAATCGCAGTTGCGATCGCCAGAGCAATCAAGCCACTACGTAATCCTGCTAGTAATACTCCTTGTTCATCTTCTTGCCCCACTGCTTGGGCGGTCATGGCATTAGTACTATTGCGTAAAAATTTCAGAATGCGATAAAGGTAATCAAACAGAATGCTGGCTAGAATTACCCCTGCTAGATATTTAATTTCTTGTAAATGACCTAAAAAAGCAGTGTCACATAATCCTGCCAACGGAACCATCATGTTGGATAACACGCTGACGGTAGCTAATCGATAGAAGCGAGGTAAAAAGGAACGAGATTGACTAGTGGCAGACATGAATTGACATAAGCTCAAATACACAGTTTAACGCTGTTATGAGGATTTATGATACCGCTACCCTCAAGTGTTATGGTTAAGATAAAATTAAGTATAGATCAACGTTTGGTTAACACAAGTTCAACTTGAAGAAAACAAGCCTTTTAACTTCTCAAAGCAAAATAGATAGTGTATTAGACATCAATGCTTCACCAAATAGGTTTGTTACTGATGCTCTAAGTCTGGAAATTCTCTGCCTGGCTGGCGGTAGTTGCCTTAGCTTTCTCTACAATCTTAACTAAGCTAAGCGAACTAGAAATAAGCCCGATAGCTACAATTTTCAACTGTTTGTGGATTTCTACGATAATTATCAGTTGTTGGCAGTTAGCTAAAATGCCCCACAGATTGGAATTGATTGCACGGCGATCGCCAAATGTGTCCTGGGATTTAAATACTGAAGATATTGAAGATCAAGAGCAAAGCCATAGGGTACGAGAAATAGTTTTACTTCTTGTCCCCTCATCTTCTTGTCCCCTCATCTTCTTGTCCCCTCATCTTCTTGTCTCCTTAAGCCTTCGAGCAGATATCTGAACTTGCATAAGATGTGAGTCTGTACGATCATACTTGCCCATTTCTAAAATCTATTTAAAAATTATTGTCAACAAGCACAAATCACGATATATCTATTAAGTAAGCAAAGTTAAATAGTAATTAATATCAATAAAATTAAATATCTATGACTCACGCCATAGCGCCTGCAACCCACTGTTTATCTAAGATAAAACGCTTTCAAAGCTTCGTATTTATTAGTGATTCTGCTCTTAGGTCTGAGCCAAAGCTGGATCAACAGTTGCACTATAATCCTGATAGCCAGCTTCTTTTGAGTCAAGCCCAGGTGGGTTGTCTAGTAACTATTTGTCAGATAAACGCCCCACAAGACATAGTTAGTCAATTAAACAACCTCCAGTTTGAGCATTGCGAACAGATTGAAGTGGTAAGCAAAACCAAAAAAGCGTCTGTGGTAGTTGATCTTCAGGGCAAATTAATCGGTCTTGGTGCCGAAATTGCTCAACAAATTGTGGTGAGTGTAGTCAATCAACCAAAGTTATGAGAATTACTATCAATATTTTTGAGATGTCTCCAGGTTCAGCAGCAACTATTGTTGGTTACAGTAAAGTTTATGGTGGCTATGTCGGGAAGTTAATCTCGAAAGGACTATTACCAGGGACTCAGTTTGTAATTTTAAACTTTACTACTCAAGGTGAAGTACAGATTATGCTTAAGGATCAGATCGTGATGCTCTCTAAACCAGAGGTAAATGCCCTTTGTGTAGAAATACTGAGTGATGAAGAGTAATGATTGATTTGATTACTATTTAACTATTAGCAATGATTACTATCTGACCTTAGGCAGTAAGTACCAAAAATTAGTGTTTCGGGTTGTTAGTCGTTAGTTGTGAATATCTACTACCTACTACCTACCAATCATAAATCAATGAGTGGGTAACATCAGTTACTATCTATTGCCCTCTGGGCAAATCTTAATTTAGCTGATCGTGATCGGGGATTTGCTCTCTGTTCATCCGCTTGAGCCACAATTGGTTTTTTAGTAATAACCTTGAGTAATTCGTGACCACGAAAGCGATGTTTTACAATCCGATCTTCTAGACTGTGAAAGCTAATGATGCCGATCTTACCCCCTGGTTTGAGCCAGGTAGGAGCTAGTTCAATAAATTTCTCTAATGACTTTAATTCTTGATTGACTTCGATTCTTAATGCCTGGAAAGTTCTGGTTGCAGGATGAATTCTGCCATGACGGTATTTTCCTGGGACGGTAGAAGCGATCGCGTCAGCTAAGTCAGTGGTAGTTTTAAAAGGTCGTTTTTGGACAATTTTTTTGGCAATGCGGCGGGAAAACCTTTCTTCTCCATACTCATAAATTAAATTAGCCAAAGATACTTCTTTCCAGTGATTAACGATTTCGGCAGCGGTAATTCCTTGGTTACGATCCATTCGCATATCTAAAGGAGCAGTATGGCGAAAACTAAAGCCACGTTCAGCAATATCTAGCTGGGGTGAACTTACTCCTAGATCAGCAATAATACCATCAAACAATAGGTTTAAAGGTTGATAATCAGCAAAATTTCCCTGCCAGAAACTCAATCGTTGGGGAATATAATCAGCTAATCTGGCTTGGACTGCGGCGATCGCAGTATAATCGCGATCTATGGCAACCAAGGTAATATCTGGTCTTTGGTGCAGCAATAATTCGCTATGTCCACCGCCCCCCGCAGTAGCATCAAGATATATTCCTGCTGCCCTGATATCTAATCTTGAAATTAATTCACGGCTCAACACAGAACAATGATTGAATGCCGTCTCCTTCTGTGCTTGCTTCAAATTAAGCTCCTGAAAATCTTAATTATGATTTTATAATCAAAGTTAACCAGATTACCGATTTAATTAAAATTTGCGGCTACAATAGTATGTGTAGAGAATTAATAAGTTCCTACTTACATATCATACTAAGATTTAAACATAGCTGAGTTTATCATATTTATATATGGAAATTAGCCAACGCCCAGGACAAGCAGAAGACTCTCCTGGTCATAGGTGGGCAGGAATACTGGGGACAGGAGTTGCAGTAGTGACTCTGGTTTTGCCATTAGTGATGATTGCCTCCTACAGTCCCTTTAGCAGCAATGCTCAACCAATTCCCAATCAAATTTATCAACCTCAAAATGTTGAGCCGAACCTAATGAGATAACCAAGAATTGCCACGCTACAAATTCTTTGCTCATTGAAGCGTCCTGAGGCATTCAATAGTAGTTCCCCTTGTCTGATTAAATATGGTAGTTGTTTTGGAGATTAAAACAGCTATCTATTTTCTAGTGCAATAAAATAACACAATCATTATGGGCGATAGTTTATGAAATGTGAAATGTAGTAAAAGCTGGTTGTATTGAGTACATAATGATTAAAGTAAATATAAGTTTTTTATATACTTAAACCAATTAAGTAAAATATTTTAATGACTTCAATTCTGACCAGATCAAAGACCAATGCCCCCACCATCCATAAGTTTGATAATGGTTTGACTATAATTGCGGAACAAATGCCTGTGGAGGCGGTCAACCTCAACGTGTGGATCAATGTTGGTTCCGTTAAAGAGAGTAACGAGATCAACGGCATGGCACACTTTTTAGAGCATATGGTCTTTAAAGGTACCTCGAATTTGGCAATCGGTCAGTTTGAACAACTGATAGAAGAGAGAGGCGCAGTAACTAACGCCGCAACTAGCCAAGACTATACACATTATTACATCACCACAGCTCCCAGAGATTTTGCCACCTTAGCCCCACTTCAGCTAGATGTGTTGTTAAATCCCAGCCTTGAAGACCAGGCGTTTGAGCGAGAAAAACTGGTGGTTTTAGAAGAAATTCGTCGTTCTGAAGATAGTCCTCTGCGTCGGGCATTCCGCCGTTCGATGGAAACCTGTTTTGAAAGCTTGCCATATCGTCGTCCTGTACTTGGTCCAGCTGAAGTAATTTCCAACTTGCGATCGCAGCAAATGCGAGACTTTCATAGTGCCTGGTATCAACCCCCCTCAATGACTGCCGCAGTTGTGGGTAATCTCCCCGTAAATGAGTTGATCGATATTGTTACCCAAAGCTATGAGCAACACTGTAATTCTCGCCAGCAACAGCCACAAAATAGAGTTCCCGAAGTAATTCCTGAACCCGCTTTTACAGAGATAGTTCGGCGCGAGTATACCGATGCGACCCTACAGCAAGCACGTTTAATTATGGTGTGGCGAGTTCCTGGCATGGAAACTCCTGAGCAAACTTATGCCTTAGATATTCTGTCGGTAATTTTGGGACAGGGCAAAGTTTCTCGCTTATTTAGGGAACTTCGAGAAGAAAAAGGACTAGTAACTCATGTAGGGGTTAGTAACCTCACTCAAACTCACCAGGGTGCGTTCTATATCTCTGCCGCATTGCCCGAAGAAAATATTGCCGAAGTAGAGCAAGCGATCGCTCAACAAATTAGAAAGCTACAAACTGAACCGATTGCCGCCAAGGATATTGATCGCATTCGTACCCAGGTAGCAAATCGATTTATCTTTGCCAATGAGCGACCCAGCGATCGCGCTAACCTCTATGGTTACTATTATTCGCAATTGCAGGATCTCGCCCCTGCACTGGATTATCCCAAGCATATTCAATCTATATCTGCCGCAGACTTACAAGCAGCAGCTACAAAATATCTTAATCCTGAAGCATATGGTGTAGTAGTTATGAAACCCAACCCTAAATGATCATTTGGATCAGTTGTAGTAGTGCGACATCCTTGAAGGTGTGGGTAAAGCAAATTTATTTCAGCCCCTAACCCCTAAATTTTGGGGGAGTAAATATATCAGCCCCAAACTTTAGCTATGTCACACTAGTAAGAATGGGCAGAAAATAATTGCACTTTTTGGCGATATTGTTTTATTAATCTGTAGCGTTTATGCTGATAGCGCAGTCATTATTGGCTGCATGATGAACAATAGCATTTAAAACCAAACCAGCGACAACACCAGATGTATATTAACCTCATTGCCGATTATGGTATTGGCGATCCTGCATTTGCCGAAGTTAGTCAACGCTTGAATCAGAGTTTACCCGCTGCTCAAATCCATTGTCTCAGCGTTCCTCCTTTTAGTACCTTGGCGACGGGATTTTGGATTGCTCAACTCGGTCTTAACCCTGGTGCCCCCCTGCGCCTAATTTTTCACAACTGCGCGCCTCGGCAGGACGATCCTGAAGCTCGCGTCAATAATGAAGGAGAAGGCTTGACCTATGTCAAACTTCATAATGGAGTTGAGGTAGTCGGTGTTTTAGCGGGTTATACTCTTTCCTTTATCAAAGACGAGGCTCTAGAGATTAATACAATTGAGGTCTCCCGAGGAGGTTCCCAATTTCGCTCCCGCGATGTTTTCCCCCCTGCCGCAGCAGCGATCGCCAATGGGGACTATAGTTTACTTGGGGGTCAAATTTCACCGACCCAAATTCCTGACTTGCCTGATGGTCGTGTAGCTTGGACTGATGGTTATGGCAATATTAAGACCACTATAGCAGCGGACAGCGTAAATTTACCTTTGTCAAGCAAGGTTACAGTCCGCGTGGGTGATATGGTTAGCGATGCGGTGTATTCTGATGGTAGTTTTAGAGTCCCAGAAGGAACTTTGGCTTTTGCTCCAGGAAGTTCTGGCTGGCAAAAGAAAAGTGGTCAGAAAGTAACTTGGATGGAACTATTTTTGCGGGGTGGCAACGCTTGGAAGCGTTTTGGACAACCAAAAATAAATCATCAGATCACCTATAGTAAGCAAGAGTAGTTATAAAAATAAGCAAGATTTTCACGAATCAGCCCGAAGCTTTGTAGATTAATCCTTTACCCCTTTCTCATTTCCCTTTCACCATTTCTAGGTATTTATCTCATCCCACATTTGGTAAATGCTATTATGCCTGAACCATTAAAGAATCTGTATACCAGAGAGCTAATTGATTCACTGAGCCAAGAGATATCTGCCTTTTATAGAGAGTTTGATGCAGATGGTTTTACCGAGCAAGTGTTTGGCGACCTCTGGCACGAAAAAGAGTTAAAAGAACGGATGAGGCATATTTCTGAATCATTACATTGCTTTTTACCTCAGAAATATGCCGCAGCTATCGAAATATTGATCAATGCTGGGTCGCAGTTTAAGGGCTTTGAGTATATGTTTTTTCCTGGGTTTGTAGAACTTTATGGTTTGGAACAGTACCAAGAGTCTATTGCAGCATTAGAACACTTTACCAAGTATTCCAGTTCTGAGTTTGCTGTTCGTCCTTTTATCAAAAAATATCAGAGAAAAATGATGGGGCAAATGGAAATCTGGGCTGAATCAGATAATTATCAGGTGCGTCGGCTGGCTTCAGAAGGATGTCGTCCCCGTTTACCTTGGGCAATGGCACTGCCAGATTTTAAACAAGACCCAAGTCCCATCTTACCTATTTTGTCAAAGCTCAAAAACGATCAGAGTGAATATGTTAGAAGAAGTGTAGCCAACAATCTCAACGATATATCTAAGGACAATCCGCAAGTAGTTATAAAAATTGCCCATAATTGGCTTGGTGATACTCCCCAAGTAGATTGGGTGGTCAAGCATGGTTGCCGTACTTTACTCAAACAAGGAGAGCCAGAAATAATAGCTCTATTTGGATTTTCTCAACCAGAACACCTCAAAATTTACGATTTTCAGATGCAAAAGTCTGTGGCAATGGGTGACGAGTTAAGTTTCTCTTTTAGCTTGAAAACTCAGCGATCGCAATTGGGTAAGCTCAGAATTGAATATGGGATTGATTTTGTCAAAAAAAATGGTCGCCGATCTCGAAAGGTGTTCAAGCTATCAGAAGCAGAAGTTACGGGTCAAGAAAAATTGGTGCAAAAATCTCATTCTTTTAGAAAGATATCAACTAGGAAGTATTATGCTGGTCGCCATGGAGTTGCTATTATTGTCAATGGCTACGAATTAGCTAGTAAAGAGTTTATGCTGTCTTAATGCAAGTGATGGTTAAAAATAAATTTAAGTTGTATGAAACATAGATAAGAATGATACAGATAAATAGGGTCTTATTATCTTAATTGGCTATCTATAGTAAACACCAAAAGATTTCATATTAGTTTACAGCGATCGCGCTTCTGCTCTTTTTTTGACATAATTAACGGCATGGGACGTTACATGGAGTGCCAAAGCTCTAGATGAGTCGATGCGATCAGAAAAGAGTGTTAGACATCACTTCTGCGATAAAAAATACATAAATATAGATACTAGACGGCAAAAGTACAATAAAATTTCAAGTATAGTGTTATTAGACTGCATAAATGCCGTAAAAAACTGATTATTGTAGGTACTAGAGCGCAGAAATGCAGTTGAATTAATAGTTATTTCGCTACTTTTTACTCATGACCGTTGAATCTTTACAACGTGACCTAAATGACGCACAAAGCACTTTAGATGCGTTCGTTGTGGTTGGCGGAACTCTGCTTCACCTATGCCAACCACAGATAGTTAACTGTATTGCGTCCCGCAAAAGACTTCTGTTTCCGCGTATCGATTCTCCTTGGCTTGTTAGCACGATGGATGGGCTAGGTATCAGGATTGAAGAATACGAAAGAAAAATAAAGACAAATTCCGAACTGGCCAAGAAGTTGGGCTTTGATATCCGTTTCCACGGTCAACCAGTTGGAGCATGGTACGTCAATGTCGATACTAAAAACGTTTACCAAAAAGCAGTTGGCATATTAACAGGTACTAAACCCGAATTGGTTTCACTTCCGAAAGCGGGAAAACAATTCGATATTCTCTTCCAAAATTCTTGGGATAACTCAGATGAGAATATCTCCTCGGCAAGTGAGCGAGCGCAGAGTAGCCTTCGGATATTTTTATCTCATTCCTCTGGGGACAAGGCTGTCGTTCGTCGTTTGTACAGTGATTTGTTGTCATCTGGCTTTGTTCCTTGGTTCGACGAAGTAGACCTTCTCCCTGGTCAAAATTTTGACAGAGAAATTAGAATAGCCGTCAAGCAATCACAAGTTGTTTTGGTTTGCTTGTCAAAAAATTCCATCAACAAAACAGGTTATATTCAAAAAGAAATCAAATACGTTTTGGATGTTGCAGATCATCAACCAGAGGGTGCAACGTTCATTATCCCTGTCTTGCTGGAACCCTGCGACGTTCCAATGAGCATGGGACACCTGCACTATGTCCGACTCTTTGACCAGAGTGGAATGGAGAAACTCGTTGCAGCTCTAAACCTTAAAGACGCGAACGTAAAATAACAATGCGATGAATTGAAGTCGCGGAGCCGAGCGATTTGACAATAGACAATCAACTACTGCAACTATGTTATCGCGGACGTTAAAATTTTCTGGCGTTGTTGAAATCTAATAATCCTTGTCATCTATATCTATCTTGCTCAAGGAGTTCTTTAAATTGAGATAATGAACAAGATTTGATTCACCTTTCTTTGATGAATGATCGCGCAATACCAGGCACTTTGCGATCGCAATTTACTAAAGTTCTGCAATTCTTAATTCCCTCAAGATAAATTAAATTTAGTTAACGACGATCTCTTTAATCTAGTTTGGTGGCGATTGAATCCTATGCCTATTTAGTGCCATATGTGGAATTAGATAAAGACATATTTCTAAAGACGATTATCCCGAGCCGAAAAGCAACCAAGGAGTACCTGGGAGAAAATGATGAGTAAATTGAAATTAGATCAAGAGGAACAAAAGCTGATCTAATGAGTTTGAATCAGTATTAAATCCAGCCCGTAAAAAGCAGATTCATAATGACGAAAATACCACGTTTAAAAAAGATAAGCGAATCAATATTCGTATTTCAAGTCGAGATCTTAAAGCTATTCAAAAACGCGCATTAATTGAAGGAATCCCATACCAAACACTTGTATCGAGCATTCTTCACAAGTATATGTCTGGTAGCTTACATGATGTAACCTCTAACAGGCGCATACGGTCGGACGGGGCAAAGTCGCGCCGCTGATGTGAAGTGTTAAATTTTCTGGCGTTGCTGAAATCTAACAATCATCGTCATGCATCCTGCTCAAGAAATTCTTGTAATTAAGATAGTCTAAAGGTTTGATTCATTTTCCTCTAATTAGCGATCACACAATACAAGACACTTTGCGATCGCAATTTACCAAAATTCGGCAATTCCCAATTCGCTTCAGATAAATTCAGTTTAGTTAATGACAGGACAAGGTACCTGGAGAGCCAGAAGCCTAAAGGAATCCAGGCGATCAATTTTTTTCCATGTTGCTTATTTTGCTGAGTTTACACCATTCTAACGATCAAAGCGGTATACTTTAGAACACAATATGTCTTATTCCTTATCTTAGCTATTTAATGTTCGATCAAGTCAAATTACTTATTTGAATTGAAGTTATATAATTAACGACTTTTTGATGCCCCTAAAATCCTAGAACATCGACGTTGATTGTAGTTCTTGATTGTATGGCATCTTTGGTTGTATTCTATCTATTTTATGAATCTAATAAATATTATTCGCAAATCTAACAAAGCTGGTTCTAAGCGATTTTATCGTTATAAATATAAACTATTCAAATGTTATCAATGGATTGTTCAACGAGACCTTAGATGGCTACTGGTATTTACAGTTGCCAGATTCCCCATCGGACGTAATATTGCCACCTGGTTACATCGTCAGCTCTCCTCAAAAAGAAACAATATCCAAAATACAGCTTCCGTCTTTAATGATTTGGATATCGACTTAGCTGTTGCATCTATCAAAAAGAATGGCTATTATCTGGGCTTGCAATTACCTCAAAATTATTTACAAGAAATACTAGAGTTTGCTTATTCAGAAGAAATAAGCGTAGATAATAATCCTAAACTTAACTTTAGGTTTGCAGATAAACAACAGGCAGAAATCGATCTCAAACAAAATATTATAATTGGTAGCTATCTCAATGCACCCTCTAAATGTTTGGCATTAAAAAAACTCGGCAACGATGGTAAGCTTAAAGAGATTGCCAGCAGATACTTAGAAAACGAAGCAATTTTAGTTAGAAGTCATTTGGGATGGTGTTTTCCTGGGAAAAAAGAAGCTTATGCCGAAAAAGGCGATCTAGGAAATCCCCTATTATTATTTCATTACGATCTAGATGATTATCGCGCCCTCAAGTTCTTTTTCTATCTTACTGATGTTGATGCTTTAAGCGGCTCTCATTTATGTATTGCTGGTAGTCATCAACAAAGAAAATTACAACATTACTTCTCTAGAAGCCAATCAAGCAAAGATATCATGAAATTCTATGGTTCAAAGAGGCTGATCCGTATCTCTGGACGATCTGGGTTTGGATTTGCTGAAGATCCATTTTGCTTCCATCGTGGAACACCTCCTGTTACTTCTCCTCGATTAATGATTCAGTTAGAATTTGCTTTACATGATTATGGCAAATGGGAATAGAGAGCTTTGTCTTAGCTAATAGCGGTTAACCGAAAAACTAACTACTCTTATTTTTAATTCACACTTGGGCTAACGAAGCGAGCGCTGATTTTAAGGTTGGTAAATATTTAACGGTAAATTAAGAACATTTATCATAAGCTTAATTTGAGATCAGCAAAATCAGTCACAATTCCTATGTCTAAGATCAAAGATGAAATGCCCGTACTGGTTCGGCATGAAGGGGACTGGGTTGGTAGTTATACCACCGTTGATAATCAGGGCAAAATTCTCGACCAGAATCAGTCCCATATAACCTGCGAGTTTCCCGAAAATAAAGACTATCCCTACTTTCAGACCAACCGCTATAAGTGGGCTGATGGGAAATATCAAGAATATCAATTTCCTGGAACGTACCGCGAGCAAGCGCTATGGTTTGACACTGAACGCATTGAGGGTAAGGCTTGGGAAGCGGATAGCTCACTAATTATTCTTTACTTTAGTTATAAGGATATTGCCAACGCCTACATCTATGAAATGATTCATCTTAGTCCCTGCAACAATCATCGCGCCCGCACCTGGCACTGGTTTAAGGATAATCAGATTTATCAAAGAACTTTAATTAAAGAAGAGCGAAAAATATAGTCGAAGCGTAAGGAGGTAGGAGATGAGGCAATAATGAGTCAACTTATCAAGAGAGCCTTTTTAGATACGGAAGATGGTCAAATTCTGTATCGCATCGCTGGTACAGGATCGCCTCTGTTGCTACTACATATGGCTCCCCGCAGCAGCGATGAATTTCTGGAAGTAATGTCAATTCTGGCGAATACTAGACAGATAATCGCTATGGATTTAATGGGTTTAGGTGATTCAGATCGACCACCTAGAGAATATTCAGTGACCGATTATGCTAAATGTGCGATCGCCTTATGTGATCAATTGGGCATTAAAAAGTGTAGTGTGCTTGGCAGTCTTACTGGGGGTTATATCGCAGGAGAAATAGCCGCTGTTTATCCTGAACGAGTTGAAAAGTTGATTCTCTGCAATGTGTTTGGATTTAAGCGCCAAGAGCAAGAGCAGATTCTCCAGAAATATGCTCAAGGCTTTGAAGTTAAAGCAGATGGCTCTCATCTCATGGCAAGATGGTCAGCGCGTGTTGATTCTGTTGGTCAGGGTAAACTAAATCATCGTTGTCTCATCGACGATTTAAAATGTTTTGATTCTCCCATCTATCCTGCTATGGCAGCGGCGAACTATTTCCTAACTGCTAAAAAGAGATTTGGTTTAATAACCTGTCCGACTCTAGTTTTGTCGGGCAACAAAGCTTTAGAATCATTGATCAAAGCTGGTTTGGCCAAGGTAGATCAGCAAAATTGGCTAAGACAAATAATTTCCCATAGTCAGAAGATTGAACTTGAAAATGGAACTCTGTGGATGATGAATCAGATGCCTCAAGAAATATCGACAATCGTTAACGATTTTTTGTAAGAAACAAGGTAGTAAATGCCGCAATAACCTAAAAAAGTTTTGCAATCAGTAGGACAAATAACATGAACAGTGAATTGCCAGTTATCATCGAATGTCGCTGTAACGAGATCGCTTATCGGACAGACAATTCTGCACTTCCTTATAGTCCAAAAGAAATTATCCGAGAAGCTGTAAGCGCATGGAACGCAGGCGCATCAATTTTTCATTGGCATGGACGAAATTCTCAGACAGGAAAACCTTGTAATGATGTTGAACTTTATCTAGAGGTGATACAGGGTATTCGCGAACAAACAGATCTTCTGATTCATCCCACTCTTGGTTACATTACGCAAAATCAAGTAGAAGATCGTGTCCGACACATCTTAGCAGTAAACGATAATCCTATGTTACGAGTAGATATGGCACCAGTAGATTTTGGCTCTCTCAACGTAGATTTTTGGAATCCACAAGAGAAGCAATTTGTTACTTATGACCAAGTTTACGTTAACACTCGTGCCAACCTGATGGCAGTGCTGGAAGTATTTAAGAAATACGATATCCATGTCAGTTCGGTCTGTTGGGATGTAGGACAGATGAGAACAGCCCGTTGTTTCCAAGAAATGGAACTCTTGCCGAAAAACACATTTTGGGAATTTGTTTTTACTGGAGAAGTAATGCCCGCAGGTGCTGCGCCAACTATCTCTGGATTACAAGCTTTCATAGCTGAAGTTCCTGATGATAACCAATGGCTGGCACTATGCTGGAATGGAGACGTGATGAGGGTCGCAGCTTGGGCAATTACACTTGGTGGACATGTTGGAATTGGGTTGGGCGATCATCACTATTCTCGCTTCGGGAAACCAAACAACGG
Organism: Cyanobacteria bacterium P01_G01_bin.39; assembly: GCA_039180345.1. Lineage (GTDB taxonomy): Bacteria > Cyanobacteriota > Cyanobacteriia > Cyanobacteriales > Xenococcaceae > Waterburya. The sequence continues at coordinate 14,134 of JBCDDK010000143.1, forward strand.
CGAGTTGGTAGAAATGGTTGCGAAGATGGCAGATACTCTTGATCGTGAGGTAGCAACGCCAGCCCAGGCGCGGGAGATTCTAAAAATGGCACCAAGACCACAATTACCAACCCGTCAATCAGCATTAGTTTAGAAGACAGGAATTAAACATGAACCAAAGGATCAAAAGAGCTTTTTTAGATACGGACGATGGACAGATTCATTATCGCATTGGTGGAGAAGGGGAGCCTTTACTGTTGCTGCATATGAACCCTCGCAGTAGTGATGAGTATCGGGAATTGATGCCGCTGTTGTCTCAACAAAGGCGAGTGATTGCCATGGATTTTTTGGGCTTTGGCGATTCGGATAAGCCCCCCAGAATGTATACTATCGCTGACTATGCCCAAACAGTTATTGCCCTGTTGGATGAATTAGGTATTAAAAAAGCTAGTATCTTGGGCAATCATACAGGTGCTTTTGTGACGACAGAATTAGCAGCGGTTTATGGAGATCGCGTTGATCAGATTATCCTGGGTAATGTTGCGGGGTTTGGTGAGGCAGGAAAAACCAAGTTGTCTGAATTATTTGACAAAGGCTTTGAGATTCAGTCAGATGGTTCACACCTAATGCAAAGATGGCAAGCGCGATCGCGATATGTTGGTTCGCCCCAACTAAATCAGCGCTGGGTTTTAGACGATCTTAAGTGTTTTGGTTATCCTTTATATGCGGTTTGGGCAGTAAAAGAATACTGTCTAGAAGCCGAAGCACGCTTGAGCATGATCAAGTGTCCCACTTTAATCTTGTGGGGTTTAGATGATGTGCAAGAATTTGAACGTTTGGGGCTGGCTATGGCAGAAAACCGTCATTTTGTGGCTCAAGCAATTCCTCATGCTCAAGAGGTCGAATTGAAGGCAGGAACCATCTGTATGATGAATCAAATACCTGAAGCCGTATCTGAGGTGGTACTCAAATTCTTAAACGAATAATTATTGTCATTTAATTTGATAATTTAGCTTATTGTACTTACTAGCCTAGAATTTGAAGTGTAGCTTTCAGAATTAATTTCCTTTTTTGGTTTATGATAATGATTATCATTATTTTAAATCCATAAGATGTTATTTAATTTATTCAAAAAATCTAAAATCGATTTCTTCAAATGCTCTTTAATCACCAGCGTCAGTTGCTTAGGTGCGATCGCTGTAAGCACAACAACCACAGCCCAAAACAATTCTAGCCCAAAAATTGTTACGACTTTTCTGCCAGTTCATCTATTTACCAAAGCTGTGGTAGGGGATACGGGAGAAGTGGATATTTTAATTTCTCCTGGTGCAGCAGTTCATGACTATCAAGCGACCCCAGACGATGCCAAACTACTGTCTGAGGCAGATGTGTTAGTGGAAAATGGTTTGGGTATCGAAGAGTTTTTATCGGGTTTAGTAGCCAATGCAGGGAACTCCAATCTTCAGCAAATTGATTCCAGTGAAGGGATTGAAGTAATCGAAGGAGAAAAACATGACGAACACGGACATGAAGAACACGAAGGAGAAGAACACGGACACGGACATCACCATGAAGAAGGAAATCCTCACGTTTGGTTAGATCCTGTTATGGCACAACAACAGGTAGCGACTATTAGAGATGGTTTAATCGCGATCAATCCTAATAATGCAGATAACTATCGTACCAATGCAGATGCTTATATTCAGCAACTACAACAGCTAGACAATGAATTTCAACAAAAATTAGCACCAGTCGCAGGTTGCAATTTTATTACTTTTCACGATGCTTTTCCCTATTTAGCACAACGCTACGGACTGCAACAAGAAGCAATTGTAGAAATTCCTGAAGATAGCATTACTCCCCAAGATATCCAACGAGTACAACAAGCTGCTGAAGAATATCAGGTTAAAGCCTTATTAACCGAACCTGGAATTAAAGACAAACGCATCCAACAAATATCTAGTGACTTGAATCTATCCTTAGAAGAGATCGACCCTCTAGAGTCGGGAGAAACCGATCCTCAATATTATTTTCAAGCAATGCGAGGAAATTTGGAGGCATTGTTAAGAGCGTGCCAATAATCATTGAACATTGAACAATATTCAAGCAAATGATAAATGTTAAATGATAAATGACACCATTGTTACAGTTAAAAATTTATCAGTGATGCGCGGGGAATACTTAGCGGTAGATAATATCTCTTTTGAATTATTGCCAGGTACTCATACAGCGATTATTGGTCCGAATGGTGCGGGGAAGAGTACCTTAATTAAATCTATTCTAGGCTTGCTTGAAGTGCACTCAGGTGAAATTAAGTTGTTTAATACTGGCAAACCGTTAAAAGGATTAAAGCAGGAAATTGGCTATATTCCCCAAAAGTTTCTTTTTGAACGTACTTTTCCCTTAACAGTATCGGAATTAGTGGCTTTGGGCTTAAATAATAAACAGTGGTGGTACTCTAGTAAAGGTCGACGAGAGAGAATTTACCAAGCCTTAGAACAGGTTCATCTAACCAAACAAGCCCCACAAAAAATCGGTACTCTTAGCGGAGGAGAATTAAAACGAGTTCTACTAGCTTATTGTTTGGTCGTTCCCCGTCGTCTTTTAGTCCTCGATGAAGCTTTAGCAGGGGTGGATGCTACGGGAGAAATGGAATTTGCTACTTTGCTTAACAATCTCAAACAAGAACACAACTGGACGATCTTGGAAGTTTCCCACGATTTGGATTTGGTCAGTAAGTATTGCGACTCAGTTATCTGTATGAACCGTCGCTTACTCTATCAAGGTTCGCCCTCAACTACTCTCACCCCAGAAAATCTCTTACAAATATACGGTTCTTTAGTTAGTCCTACCTGTCATCATCATGAACCTAGCCGACTTCCTGAGTCTTTTTAGCTTACCCTTTATGCAACGGGCGGTACTAGGTGGTGTACTGTTGGGGATATTAGGGGGAATTTTGGGCAGCTTTTTAATCCTACGTCGTCTTTCTCTATTTGGGGATACGGTGGGACATTCGGCGATGTTAGGAGTGGTATTAGCTGCATTATTAGAACTTCCTGCCACTTGGACGTTAATTGGTTTTACCGTTGCTTTTGGTTTAGGAGTTATTTATTTGATTGACAGAACCGATTTGGGTAGCGATACGGTTTTATGTATTTCCCTATCGAGTTCGATCGCTTTAGGTACAATTGGCTTTAGTTATTTAAAGGGATATCGGGGTCATTTATTATCTATTTTGTTCGGAGATATTCTAGCTATTAGCAATATAGATTTAATTTTTATATTTATACTCTTAGTTATAACTTTAGCTTGGATAATTATTAGTTTACCAGAGCAAATATTACTCACTCTCAACAGCGATTTAGCCTTAGTCAAAGGCGTACCTGTTCGCAGCCATCGCTATTTTTTTATCGTTCTTTTAGCAATAACTATTGCCCTAACTATTCGGGCAGTTGGTATTTTACTCGTTAATGGTTTTTTAGTTATTCCTGCTGCTTCTGCTAGATTAATTTGCCAGCAGTTTGTCCCGTTTTTAGCCACTGCTGCGGGGATAGGTGCGTTTAGTGGAGTAATGGGAATGGTCATTTCTGGCGCGATCAATCTGCCGAGTGGTCCCAGTATTATTTTGGTTCAGTTGTTTGGGTTTTTGGTAGTGGCTTTATGGTGTCGGCAGAGTTGAAAATCAAGAATTTCATTATCACTGACAAATATACCGAAAATTTCGTAATATCATGCTGTTGGGGGTAGATATACGGAAAAATTCTCAAATTTATTCCATCCAAAAAGACAATAAACAATGGATTTGGCTAGCTCTAAATGCTAAAACTAAAGAGATTGTTGGGGTTCATGTCGGGAGCATCCCATTTTGGAAGAAAAACAGAAGAAGTAGAGAGATAAGAGCGATGGAGAGCAAACTAAGAAGAAGACTTGGTGATGAAAAAAGCTAATGACCCCATCAGAGAAAACTCGTGTACAAGAATGTGTCAAAG
>JBCDDK010000144.1:0-17729 GCA_039180345.1 Cyanobacteria bacterium P01_G01_bin.39
CTAAATATCTGATATTTTCTAGTTAAAATTACTTGTATATTGATTTAGATTAATCAGATATTTTTTAATAAAAAGCTACGCTGATTTTTTGGTTAATTGGGAACTGTATTGGAATTATCAGGTATGATGACAATTAAGCCAATTCAACCATGAGCATTTTATGCAATATAGAGGTTTGTTTGTTGGCTTGGCTAGCTTATATGAAATACTTTAATGCTTGCTAAATGATGAAATTGTCTTGGTTAGTCGTTAGTAAAAACTTATTACTCAGTCGGTGAAGGTTTGATACGTAGCATTCTTTTTAGGATTTCGGGCGTTGGTGAATGCGTAATGCTATTAGTGTTTTTTCTATCATTCAAAAACAAATCTAAATTTAAAAAGCTTATGGCTTAGAGCTTAAAGCTTAAGGCTACGAACCGTATCCTTATGTATGACATTACTTAATGACCAACGCCAAAATTAGAATCACCGACACGTTTATAACGGTGAGCAATCAATCTGTATGGTGAGTCTTGAGAGAAAAATAAGTATGAAAAGTCTTAGTAATGTTAGCCTAGTAGCCTTTTATGGTCATAAACCGCTCCCTTTAATTAATCTGATTCAAAAGCTACAAAAATATTTGGCAAATCATAGTTTGATTCAAGATAAATTTATTCCCTATCAACTAGAGCAAGTTCACGGCACTATTATTGGTTGTGAAGCTATAGCTACAGAGTTAGGGGTAGTGAGTCATTGGTTTCGCACCAACAGACAGGAAGATAGATATATCGATTTTTCTGGTTTGGTTGACTATCTTCGGCATCAAATTAACTTTCCCATAACCATTCGTTTTGCTGGCTATAATCGCCATAGGGAATATAATTTCCGCAGTCGAGAGCAGCACCTTTATCAGCGTTCATTTCAACTTCAATTGGGAGAGCAAACTATTCCCGTTGTAATTGGCTGGTCATGGCATAGCGATCGCATTTCTTTAGAAATAGATAATTTACGTCGTAGCTTGCAACAATTTAACTTACTACACAAATATCATGGAGTTCCTGATGCAGTGGATAATGATTTTTATCTACGTTTAGGGACAATTAACTCAAGATTAACTGCCGCAGCAGTAGAAAGCATTGCTATAGAGACGCGTAATCTATTAGAAACTTATCCAGCCTTAGATCTCTCCCTAAATTTGGACAATTTGGCTTTTGTTCAATATCAAGACTTACTTTTGACTCCCGCTACCACTAAAATATTTCCTGCGGCAGAAATAACTGCTAAGCAGCTTAAGCAAATATATTTTAATTAGAATTGAAATCGCAATCTAGCCAAGGTTTTTCTTAGCAACTGTTGAGTGTCAGATATTTTTTTGTTACCTAAATGTAGTTTCTGCTAATCTTTAAGGATCTTTGATATTGGATTTTTCCCTATCTATTGGTAACCTTGAGCCAATAACATTGGCTTATACTATTGATCCATTATGAAAAAATTATTGGTAACGGGGGCAAGTGGTTTTTTAGGCTGGAATTTGTGTCAGCTTGCTCAAGCTAACTGGAGCGATCCCGTATGTCCCATTAATTATTACGGTGAGCAAAAAGCGATCGCCGAACAAAAAATGAGGGAAATTTATCCTGCGATCGCTCAATGTCGGATGCCGTTGATGTAAGGAATTAAGCGGTGTTTATCAAATCATATTGGTGATTATGGCTTACTAAAAGTAGGTTTGTTGATCGTTTTCCCGCGATTAGTTATGGGGAAGCGGTTACTATTTCTGAGCTATATTACGTAAGCTTCGAGTCTGTTCTAAGATATCCTCAATGTCCTCTTGGGATAAGCGCTCAACATAATTAATCTTGATTTCTTCTAATAAATCAACTAGGAGAAACTCAATTTTGTTCATACTTTGCTGTGCCTGGAGTTCACTAGAAAAAGACTTTCCAACGTTACTCATCAAGCTTTCTAGTAAACGGTCAAACTGCTCATCTTCGGCTAATGCTGCCTGAAGTGCGCTGCTAAAAGCATTATAGCTTTGGGATACTAACTGATGAGAGAGAGTTGTAATGGTGCGGTCGCCTCCAGGTAATAGCTTGATTCCTCGATATGCCGGGCTTTGTTTTATGGCTTTATCAATACTATATTGCAGTAGGGTTTCAGCTTCTGGTTGAATTGCTGGGATTACGCGATCAGCCAGAGTTTTAGCCAAAATTCTCACTAACTCGGCAATTTCATTAGTGTCATTAAGATCAATGTAGGGATTTGCGGTTTGTTGTGAGAGTAATCGACTCACATCTCCATTTCGCACCGAAGCCTGAATTTGATTAATCAAACGAATGATTACTACCTCGGTAACATCTTCGGCAATACCTGCTACTAATCCTTGGCTGATCTGTTTTTGAATTGAGTTAAGGTTGATAATCTGCGCCTGATTTAGGCGAACTGTTACGGGAATTACCCTTAGCCAGCGCCAAAAAGGAAGTAGAAAGAAAATATCATACCAACGCCACAACATTGCGTCTAACCAGCTAATACCAACACGGCGACGACTAATAAACCAACTTCTGCCCAAAAATTCTAAGGCAAACACAACTCCAAAAGGAAAGTCAATAAAACCAAAATAATCAACATAACCGCCGTTTTCGCCAACTGCGCGGTAATAGTTGGTGGCAAACAGTGGCTTAATTTCAGCTTCAAAAAAAGCCAATTCCTCGGTTATTTTGCCTGAAAAGTGTGCAGGAGTCCAAAATCGCCAGAATGATGTTTTTGCCGAGTTGTTCTTGTTGGGAATATGCGATCGCATTCTGTTTTTAATTCGTTCGAGATTTCCTGTTTTATTGGCTTCGGAAAAGGCATCGGTTTGAATTATTTCGATGCTACGACGGCGTAAATCACCCAAAAGAGCGATCGCTGTTTGAGAATCAGCACCATTAACCAAAAGTTCCTGTTCTAGCTGCTCTACTTTAGCTAAATATTCTTCCGTATCTCGATTAGGAATTATGCCTTTGACGACATCATAGCGGGTGATTAATTTGGAGACATTATCTGGCAGCAGGTCTAATTCTATGCCTTCTAATTGAATATACGCCGTCTTAATCCCGCCGACGGTAACTTGACCAGATAGCCAAAAATCTCTTAAGGGAACATAGCTGAGATCGAAAGCCACAATAAGCAGATTAATTACGGCTAGTAAAGCCATGAATTTTTCAAACCAAAGATAAGGACGATATTTTTTGGTTTTTTTAGGAACTCTTTTAACAATAGTCACTGATTACTGGTTACTGATTACGGCTCAATGTTAAATGTTAAATGTTAAATGTTAAATGTTAAATGCTCAATGCTCACTGTTTAAAACCCCTCGCAGAAAAATATCAGAAATACCCTCTGCCATTTCCTGCATAGCTTGGGGAGATGCATCAGGATCGATTATAGTTTGTTCTGAGAAACCAGCGATCGCAAATATTCCTAAAAATACCTTTGCCACAATTTTCGGGTTCATGGGACGGTAAATACCTTTTTCCATTGCTGTTTCAAAGAAAGCCTCCGCGACATCGGTCATTTTGTTGATGACTTCGGTTTGAATATTTTCCTTTAATTCGGGGTGATATTGAGCCTCAATAAAGCAGACTCGCATTAAATCGCCATTGGCTCGCATATTTAACATGCGACGGCGCATTACTTGCGATACTGCTTTATAGCTCCCCATTTCACTAAGTTCGGTTAATAAATCAGTAAGAATATCAACCCAACCTGAGGTGGCTACCTCAACTAAAATAGCCTTCTTACTGGGAAAATGACGAAATAAGGTGCCCTCCGCGATTCCTGCTGATTTTGCCAGGTCTTTAGTGGTGGTGCCATCATAGCCATGTTTTGCAAATAGTCGCAGTGCGGCTTGGAGGATCTTGGTGCGTGTATCTTCTTCTGTTTGAGGAGTTGTACGCATCTCTCTCCAGGCTTGCTGAGAAAAAATTTGCATAGTGATTATATTTAAAACTAATGGAAAAGGATGTAAGCTGAAATCTCAAACAATATTAACTATATTTTGAATATTGTGATCGATTTTAATCGCCTAGTATTCCACGATAAATGCATTTGGCGATAGTGATTCTGTTCCCGTTTAATTCTTTACAGATTTCTAATTTACTTCATCTACTCTCCTATAGAGATCTCTCATCGGTTCCATAGTCTTATTGAATTGCCATCATAGTAAAGGAGTAAATAAGTAAAATATAACCGCTGTAATTATGTGGATGGCTAAATTGAGAAATTGGCAAAACGGGATCAAATCAAGCAACTTAAATCGCTGTGGAATCAACCAACAACTACGATGGCTAGTAACTATGGCGATCGCAATTTTATACTGGGGTTCATTCAGTGGGATTGCTGTCGCGGATTCGTCACAGCAGCAGTCCTCAATTGCGCCTTACATCAACCGATTTATGGAACAAGTTACCGAGTTTACTCTTGATAATGGCTTGAAGTTTATTGTGCTGGAAAACCATGATGCTCCTGTAGTTTCTTTTGTGACCTATGCTGATGTTGGGGGGGTGGATGAACCTGATGGACAAACTGGAGTGGCTCACTTCTTAGAGCATTTGGCATTTAAGGGAACCAAACAAATCGGCACAACTAATTATCCTGCTGAGGCAAAAAAACTAAAGCAACTCGATGCTCTATTTGCTCAAATCAAACAGGCTCAAAAATCGGGAGAGCAAGCTAAACTGGCACAGCTAAACCAAAAATTTGTGGCAACTCAAGCCGCTGCCAGCAAATATATTGTGCAAAATAAATTTGGCGAGATTGTCGATACCGCAGGAGGAGTCGGTTTAAATGCTGCTACTTCGGCTGACTACACTAGTTACTTTTATAGCTTTCCTGCCAACAAGCTTGAGTTATGGATGTCTTTAGAGTCAGAAAGATTCCTCGAACCTGTATTTCGGGAATTTTACCAGGAAAAACAGGTAATCTTAGAAGAACGACGCTTACGCACTGATAATTCTCCTATAGGCAAAATGATTGAAGCATTTTTAGATACCGCCTATATAACTCATCCCTATAAAAGACCTGTAATCGGCTATCAATCAGATATAAATAACTTGACGCGAGATAATGTAAGACAGTTTTTCCAAGCTTACTATGCCCCTAATAATTTGACAATTGCGATCGCTGGTGACGTTGACCCCTTGGAGGTACAAGATCTAGCTCAAGTTTATTTTGGACGTTTTAAATCTCAAGCACAACCACCTGCCGTCACTGCCGTTGAACCACCCCAAACCGAAACTAGAGAAGTTACAGTTAAGTTTCCTTCTCAACCTTGGTACTTAGAAGGCTATCATATTCCTGCTTTAGGTAATCCAGACTACCCTGTATACGAAGTAATCTCTCAGCTACTTAGTAGCGGTAGAACTTCTCGCTTATATAAATCTTTGGTAGAAGAAAAGCAAGTAGCTCTCTCAGCACAGGGATTTAGTGGGTTTCCTGGTAATAAATATCCTAATTTATTGTTATTTTATGCCTTGACCTCCCCTGGCACTAGCCTGGAGCAATTAGCGACCGAATTGAGAGCTGAAATTGAACGACTAAAAGCTGAACCCATCCAGCCCCAAGAACTAGAACAAGTAAAAACCCAGTTAAAAGCAGGGTTATTACGCAGTCTTGATTCTAATATGGGTATGGCGAGAAGGCTTGCCGAATATGAGGCAAAAACAGGAAGTTGGCGCAATATTTTTGATGAATTAGCTATTTTACAGGCAATTACACCACAAGATATTCAAAGAGTAGCGCAGAACACTTTTACTGCCGAAAATCGCACTATAGGTCGCTTGATTCCCTCCAGCTAAAATAATTCCGTGAAACCTGAACTATACAGTACTTATAGTCATTCTAATTAATTACCGTAGGTTGATCTGTACCAAAAGTAATGAGTAATGAGTAACGAGTAGTAAGACCAGACATTCGTATGTTTCCTATTTAAAATGACTATAATTTTTACTCTTGCTGTTAGTTCAGGCAATTCTTCGCTCTAGATCACTCAGGATAAAAGTATCGCTATTACAGATAAATTAAGAAATAAATTAAATCAATTGTGATAGAAACAAAACCAAAGCTGAAAATATAATGCTAGACCAAACATTAAAAAAAATTGAGCAATCAATCAATATTGTTGAGCTTTATTGAATGACTAGGAACTTAGTAAAAGAATTATTGAAGCCGCCATATATATGTTGGCGGTTATTAGACTTGCACAAATACGAAATTTGGTTGTTCTAGCGATTACTTTAAATTTTCTAAATAGCCTATCTAAAATAGCTTTTAGGGAGGGAGCAGGTCAAATATGTCGATACAAATAAACTAAAGTATGAGGAACTGCTAGTTACAACTGACGAATTATCTACACAGTTTAAATGTTCTTACAAAACTGACCTTCTCCCTTTAGAGATTCATAAAATTATTTATGCAAGAAGTCTATTTTGTTGCTTGTATTGGGAATCCTAATACAAGCAAGTAAAACTGGTTATTTATATACAAACGTCAGTAGTAAAAAATCGTGTCAAATTATTACGTAGAATTAAAAAATAATAAATTAGACCTTACCTACAATTCTCTAGCAGAAGCTAAATTAGCAATAAAGGAACTTAAACTTTTAAAGAAAGACCAGTCTTTAAAAAAGAAAGCGATATATTGAATAATAACTTTGATTAGCAAAAACCAAATAAATTGCTTCTATCGTATGAGCATAAAAGTAGGTAAAACCTCAGACATTGTTTTTTTGGGTCTTTTTTATTGTTTATACATTTTTACCTACTAATTACTCTGATTATTAGCAATCCCATTATCAACAAATACGACACTTTGCTCTTTCTTCCTTTCTCAACAAAAAATTAATCAGAGCAAAATCTCTTAATTATTATTATTTGCTGCTTCAGCTTTCACGTATAGCCTAAAATTGTCCTGCTGTCTTTGCAAACGATAGTCTTGCTGCAAAAAATCGACTACAGATGACCACTCAAAACGTTTGAACAAGATCTGATGGGGCTGATATTGTTTGATGATCTCAATTAATTGCTCTTCAGTAATATTACCTGTTTCTAGTTGCTTACGAGATAAAACTGCCGTTTGCGGGGGAACAGGCATACCTGCGCGAAAGGCAAAGATTGGGGAATCAGTGACTAGCCAATCTGAATGCTGACTTGACTGCTCAATTGCAGTTAAAAACTGTTGGTCATGACTGGTAGAAATAATATCGCTGTTACAAGCTTTACTCAAATAGTTGATCTCTTTAGAGGTGGTTTTGGTTTGTTCTCCAATCAATAGAATTGCGCAATAGAAGACAACTGTAGTGAAGAAGGTAAGAATAATGCGGAAATTGAATCTAAAGTAGGTTCTCCCAGAGTGAACTGCCGTAGTAATAATATTTCCCAAAGCATAGCCCACCATAATAATTGCAGGAACTTGTAGTAGCAGCACCTGGTGGTACCAAATTGGTCGATGATTGATCAGCAGCCAATAAGCAATACTTGACCAAGCGGCAAAATATAAGATCTGCCATTGTTGACGCTTACATGCAATGATAGAACCCCAAATTGTAAATCCGATCAAGAATAACCTGTAGTCATTTTTTATAGAACGCCCTAATGCCATGTCTTGGAAAGCTTCGATAGTTCTGGCACTGGTATGATTATTTACCAGCAGGTCAATATTATCAATCCCCACCAGCAAGATTAAAATCAGCAAACTAGATCCTGAAAAGATGATCAACCATAAAGCAGGTAACTGTAGTTTATGATACCAGCTTGTTTTTTTTAGTTGTTTGAGGTGGTCGCAAATAATGCCACCAAGAATAATGGGTGCGATAAAGAAGGTAAATAACTTTGTTAAAACAGATAAACTCAAGAGCAAAGCCGAAACAATCAACCATCTTCGCTTATAAGTTTTATGCCATAAAATAATGCTTAGTAATGCCCCCAGGGCTAAAGTAATACAGGGGAGTCCTACCATCACCGAGACACTTAGTTTCCAATAATTAGGTGCAATTAATAAAAACAAGCAGCCAATATAAGCATGTAAAACTCCTCCTAACAGATATAAAATTAGCCAGGTTTGCCACAGTAGAATTGTTGAACATAACAGAATTAAAATACGAGCCAGATCAACATTCGCCTCAAATAACTTGAACCACCAGGACAGTAAATAAGTTAGTAATGGGGGCTGATCATTCCAAATATCTTGATAAAGTTGATAGTCACTGTTGAGCAGAAAAGCCTTTATTAAATTGATTCCCTCATCAGGATCAAACTCAAAGCAACCGTACCAGTTGATAATACTTAACCCTCCTATAAAAAAAATTAGAGGAAGCACTATTTGAAACCAGGGACTACTTTTTAATTTATTTTGGATGGTCATAAATGATGTTCTTATTCAAATCACGGGATTGCGCCTAGCAGTAAGACTAAATAATAACCACTAATTGTGGTCATGGTTATACCGCTATCAAACAACCATGTAACCGTGACCTCTATCTTGATATGATGATTATTGTAAATATTTGTTAATACGGTGTTTATTTCAAAATGAACTTGAAAAATAGCTTAAAAACAGTTTTTCTTGGTTGTGTCTGCATAGCAGTGCTGTTGCTTGTTCCCTTTCAAGCCATCGCTCTTGACCAAATTTCCCATGCTCCTGAAGATGCTCAGGTATCTATTTTGTCACCGCAAGACGGTGCAACTGTCTCCAGAACATTTTCGGTAAAGTTTGGCTTAACAGGAATGGATTTGGCTCCTGCGGGGGTAGACAAAGATAATACTGGACATCACCATTTATTGATCGACCAACCAGAAATAGACGATTTCACCGCTTCTTTACCTGCTACGGATCAAATTCGCCACTTTGGTAAGGCGCAAACTGAGACTGAACTTACTTTAGAACCTGGGGAGCATACCTTACAGTTGATTTTAGGTAACTATCTGCATATTCCTCATGATAATCCTGTAATCTCTCAACCCATTACGGTAGAGGTAAAGTAAGTATAAATATAATTAATTATTCAGCATAATAAAAACTCGGTTATGTCTTATTCTCAGTGGTTTAAAACAGCTAATGTCGCTTTCTGGGCAACTGTTATCTCTGTACCCGTAGTAGCACACAATGTAGAAATATCGAATGAAGTAGCAGCTACCTTTCACATCGAGCCTAATCATAATCCCAAAGCAAATCAGCCAACTAAAGCCTGGTTTGCCTTAACTCGCCGAGGGGGAGCAAGCATTCCTTTATCTGAGTGTGATTGTGACTTAAAAGTTTATCGAGTTCCGCGATCAAGCGACGCTAATCCAATCTTAGAACCAGAGCTAATCCCACTCAATGTAGAAAAGTATCAAGAAATTCCTGGAGCAGAAATTTCTTTTCCTCAACCAGGTACTTATGAATTAGAGATTAGTGGAGCTGCAAAAGATAATAGTTTTGGTCAATTTAATCTAGCTTACACCGTAAATGTAACGCCTTAGATAACTTTTGCACTAAAATGATAAATCTGGATATTTTGCAGTCATATTGCAAACTTATATCTCATTGACTCAATAATTTGATGATTATCAAGTAAAGTAGACTATGTAATTGTAATTACTTTCGTCAGCCATGGGTAAAAAGGCAAAGCTGAAAAAGATACGTCAACAGCAAAAAGCAGGCTCTAAATCACAACCTAAGTACGACAAAACAAAGTTTGTGGAGCAGTTTACTCATATGGGTTATCAAGTGCAGGTAGACCCAAAATTACAGCCTAAAACTAATAGAGGCAATGTTGCTCCTGAATTGCCTCGTAATGATATCGAACCTCAGTTGTAATAAGATGGAGCTAAATATATGATGGAGATTAGCCGAAGGCTACGCGATCGCAAATAGCTGGGATAGCTAAAGCCAAGTTCTCTTCAGGCGTTTACGGCTCAACTCCCAACTACATATAGGTAAAACTATGGGCCATAATAGGGGAGCAGTCAAAATTACTACCCAGGAAAAAAGGTCAATTTTAGAAGTAGTGTGATCTAAGAAAAACCACATCAGCCAATAGATTACAACCATTAAATAAATTGTCCAATACCAATTCAGGATGTCACTGAGCATCTTTTGATAGATCCAAATAAATCTTTTTTGTTAATTTATTATTGTTGCTACGATTGAAAATGGTCAGTAGTGAAAATACTTAAATTTACTTGGATTAGAATGCTAATTAATTTTGATTTAACTTTATTAATAATTCAATTAATCAAAAAAATAAGGCGAAATCCATAAATGATCGCGACATTATTGATCTCCGCGTCTACACTTCAGTCATTAGTAGCAAACTTTAAGCTATTTTATATAAATACATATATTCGCCGCTAATAGATTACGCTGCTTTATTCACAGTTTTGTTTTCAGTTTGTAAAAAGACGACAGATATACATATCAACACTGCATTGATATTAATAATTTTGTAGTTAATCAAGCTTCTTTATTTGGACTAAGATATAACTAAAAATTAGAGAAATTCCTGCATCAAATTATGATTGCTGCTAGCCGCAAAAAATTTACCCTTGATGAATATCACCGTCTGGTAGATTTAGGATTTTTTACCGAAAATGACAAGATTGAATTAATTAGAGGAGAAATTATCGAAATGTCTCCCAAAAGAACTTCTCATTCGGTCTGTAATTCAATACTATTTGGTGAGCTTTATAGTTTACTACGCGATCGCGCTAATGTTAGAGGTCAAGAACCGATTATCCTTGCCGATAGCGAACCTGAACCTGATGTAGTAATTGCTAAACAAAAGGATGATAATTATCTCTCTGCTCATCCTATCCCAGAGGATGTTATTCTAATTATTGAAATATCAGATTCTACGCTACAATATGACCGCGAAACTAAGCTAACTCTGTATGCTGAAGCGGGGATTAATCATTACTGGATAATTAATTTAGTTGAGAATCATTTAGAAGTTTACAGTAATTCTTTTGCTAATTCTCAAGGTAAATTTGGTTATCGCCACAAGAGTATAATTCTACCTTGTGAAACAGTATCTATACCTAGCTTTGGCAAAATAACTTTAGAGCTAAGTTTAGTTTTTCCGACATAAAATAATCTCCGTATTAACAAAAATATTTTTTTAAATCATCAACAAGATAATAATCAAATACTGCTCAACCTAGCTAAGGTGCGATCATTTTCTTCGGAAGTACCAATAGTAATTCGTAATCCGCCACCTGTATGACGGATTAATGTTCCTTCTGCTTTGAGATCTTTAGTTATCTTGGCGAGAGCATGATCATGATTATTGTGAGCAACATCATTTAATCTGAGGTAGATAAAGTTTGCCTGAGATTGCCATACTTTAAATTTAGAATCTTGCTGAAGAATAGTATTAACTCGCTCTCTTTCTTTAATAGTTTGAGTAACCAAAGGTAACAGTAATTGACGATTTTCTAGGGCAACTTTGGCTGCTAGCTGGGAAAAACTTGGAAGGTTATAAGGTAAACGTACTTTCTCCAATACTTCAATTAAATCAGAATTAGCGATCGCATATCCTACCCGATGGGCAGCTAACCGAAAGGCTTTGGAAAAGGTGCGCAAGACAACCCAGTTAGGACGCTGAAAGACTTCAGTAACAGCAGAGGTTTGGCTAAACTCAAAGTAGGCTTCGTCAATTACTACTAAGATATTTTCTGGCAAGTTTTTTAACCAATTCAATTCTTCAGTTTTTAAGGCATTACCTGTAGGGGAATTAGGATGCACCATAAACACTACACGAATTGGTGGATTCTCCGTTTGCTTGATCGCTTCAGTGGCAATTTCTAAATCTAGGCTAAAGTCTTCTTGTCGCGCAACCGTTACCACAGGAATCCCTAAAGTTCTGGCTAAGATACCATACATCGAAAACGTGGGAGTTGACACTAAAATCGAACCTGCTTCCCCTAAACATGTGGCAATTAATAGCGAACGAATTAGTTCATCTGAACCATTACCTACAGAGATGTTATCCTGGCTTAGATTAGCATTAAGATTAGCCGATTCTGCTACATATTCAGCGATCGCCTGTTTTAATTCATAATGACTACCGTCAGGATAGCGATTAGCTTCAATTTCTTGTTGATAAGCCCATGCTAACTTAGACTTAATTTCAGCAGGTAAATCTAACGGACTTTCGTTAGTATCCAAACGATCCACAATAGCCGTATTTTTCCCTCCTGGATGGGGCTTGTATGGGGCTAGCTGGGCTAAATCATCACGGATAAAAGACAGGCGATCGCTCATGTTGCTCAATATTGAAACCTGATTATAGAATATATCATGGAAGCTAGTTTAAGCTGGTTTAACCTGTTGCAATACTTGTTCTAAACTAGTGCCTGGTTCTAAACATGATGACCCCTGACAGACAATTGCTACTGCCTTTGGCGGTAATTCTGTGGTAACTCGCAACACAGTAGTCGGCAGATAATGAGAACTTAATTGCTCAATTGTCTCCAAATTAGCTTTAACGCTAGTGCCGTGTAAAAACCAATCTAGCGCCGTAAATAAACTAGGACAAGCGGTAGGCGATTTTGCCATCACGGAATTAAACGCCTGAAGTCCTTGCTCTGCTTGCTCAAGATAATTTAAATCATCCGTTAATAGAGCCAGACGAACCAAATTTGCGATCGCCACGCCGTTAGCCGCAGGGGTGGCATTATCCATATAGCTACGCTCTCTAACCAACAAATCTTGACCTGCATCGGTGGAATTATTATAGTAACCCCCCAGTTCGATACTCCAAAGTTGCTGATCAAATTCCTCTTGGATTTTTAGGGCATGTTTTAACCACTGTGAATCTTGGGGATAAGCAGCCTGTAGATCTAACAAGGCTTTAATCAACAAAGCATAATCTTCCGACTGTGCCGCTACCGTTGCCATGCCATCGTAATTAAGACGTTGCAATCTGCCGTTAAGCCACTGATTTTGCAGTATGAAATTAACCGCATTGATCGCCAAATCGCCATAAATCTGTTCTTTAAACACAGCATAGGCTCTAGCTAATCCCGAAACCATTAAACTATTCCAAGCGGCGATCATTTTCGTATCGGTAACAGGAGGTATACGTCCTTGCCAATCTTTTGTTTTCGCCTCTAGATTATTCTTGGCAGGGGGAAACTGCTCAATTTTCGATGCAGCTTGCCCATAGCGCACCTCAAATAACTTAGCTAGCGCTTGCTCAATAGAATCTGATAATTCCTCTGTGGAGAGACGTTGCAAGACGTTTTTGCCCTCGAAGTTGCCTCCAGTGGTAATAGTAAACTCTCCCTGCATGGCGGCTAATTCTGACTCACTTAATAAAGCCGTCAACTCCTGATAACTCCAAACATAAAAATCCCCCTCTTCAGGCTCTACTGCATCAGAAGCAACAAAATTATCAGCATCTTGAGCCGCATAAAAATAACCATCATTGTGAGTCATCTCCCGCTGAAGCCAAGTAACCGTAACTGCGATCGCTCTTTTAATAGCAGGTACTTTTATTCCCTTACTCCAAAGATTAGCCAAATAATCAACAATTTGCCCATTATCATAGAGCATCTTCTCAAAATGCGGCACTGTCCAGGTATTATCTACGGTGTAGCGGTGAAATCCTCCCCCTACATGGTCATATATCCCCCCTGTTACCAAATCCAATCCTCGCTGCTGGGATAACGCTGAACTATTGTAGTCATACTCTCCCTCCAATCTACTCCCCTGTAAAGCAATGGTGGAGTAGGGAATCATCGGGAAGCTAGGACGACCAAAATCATTAGGTTGAATTGCTGCTGTATTAGCATTAATTCCCTGATCAAGTAATTGTCGATCAAGATTCACCTGAGTATCAACAGCTAAAGCGGCAGACTTTTGCAAATTACTGAGAATTTCGCTTTTAAACGCCACCAACTTCTCTGGCTCATTATCGTAAAAACGACGGATGGCTTTAAGAATCTCTAAAAACCCAGGACGACCATATTTCGGTTCAACAGGAAAATAAGTCCCCCCATAAAACGGCACCAAATCTTCAGGATTAAGAAAAATATTGAGAGGCCAACCTCCTTGACCAGTCATCATCTGTAACGCCTGCATGTAGATGCTATCAATATCTGGTCTTTCTTCACGGTCTACCTTGATCGGTAAAAAGTTCTGATTGAGGTAATCTGCGATCGCCTGATCAGAAAAAGCCTCACCCTCCATTACCGTACACCAGTGACAGCTTGAGTAACCAATGGATAAGAAGATTGGCTTATTCTCTTGCTTGGCTTCTGCTAATGCTTCGTCACACCAATACCACCAGTTAATCGGATTATCGACGTGTTTTTGTAGATATAGGCTTTGTGTCGATTGCAGATGGTTTGGCATGTTAAGTTCGATGTGAGTGAGCTTTTTATTAATTAAATTTGTCTGTTCGCAAAATTGCGATCGCTTCTTGATATTGTCAAATCTGTATTGAATTTAGAGTAATCAATCCATTAACTGCTAACAAATCGATTGCGATCTTAAATTTGTTGGGGAATAATTAAATATCAGGCAATAATCTGCAAGATAAGAAGCAGTAAATTAATTTTAGCGATACCGAGTTACTTTTAATGATCAGTTACCTCAAGGGTACCAAGGTAGAAATTACCAAAACCACTCAAAATCGCTTATTTCTGATTTTGGATGTCAATGATGTTGGCTACGAAATGCAGATCTCGACTCGTTTTGCCCGTCAACTAGATGAGCCACAGGAGCAAGCAATTCAAGTTTTCACCCACCTGCAAATTCAGGAAGATAAACAAATTCTCTATGGTTTTCCTTCTGCTGCTGAACGAGATCTATTTCGCCAGTTAACTGCTGTTAGCGGGATTGGCATGCAGTTAGGAATCGCTCTAATCGATACTTTAGGTATCTCGGATTTAGTGGGAGCAATTGTTACTAGTAATATCCCTGCTTTGACTAAAACCCCTGGGGTTGGCAAAAAAACCGCCGAGAGAATCGCCTTAGAATTAAAAACTAAACTGGCTCAATGGCGCAAAATTTCAGGAATGGAGGTTCAGCAACCCGAAGCTGTCTTTGCCCCTCAACCTGAGATCAAAGAAGATTTGGAAATGACCTTGTTGGCTTTAGGCTATACCAATGAAGAAATTGAGCAAGTTTTAACTGCTCTTAGTCAAGATAATCAGTTACTTAAAAATCCTAATGTGGAAGAATGGATTAGAAGTGCTATTTCTTGGCTGAGTGGAGAATGAATCAGTCAACAGTCAACAGTCAACAACATTGTAGCGATTGTGTTATGGCAATAGAAAATTGATTATTCAAACTCAACAGAAGATTATTTTATGTAAATACAATTTATCAATTAAAAAACATTAAGATTTTCGGTAATGCTTTGGCACTAACTTGAGCTAATTTAGTGGCAGGTTCTATACCTTCGGCAACTACCTTCAGAAAACCGACTGCTTTTTTAGCTTTCTTCTGCATAGTTTCAGCTTGTGGATTTTGTCCTGCTATTGCTAAAGTCTCTAATTGTTATACTTCTCATCTTTGATTTAACAAGCCTTCAGCCGCTTCAATTAAATCTTTTTGAATATCTTTTAGGTCATCGCGGTTGTTTAAATAAGTGGTTAATGCTTCTATCGGATTTAAAGTATTACCCATGCCCAATTCTGGGAGTCGAGGTCGGGCTAACTGACTAACTAATTCAGGACGAATGCTATGGCTGTGGGCAGTTTTTAAAGCCCGATCAATTGCCGCGGTATTGATTAAATCTAATTGTTCCGAGCGTAACTTATAGATCAAGCGCACTACCTTTTCTTCAATGTCTTGACTGGCGATCGCCTCTAAGACTGCGGCTAGAGGGTCATCTTCAGTAGAAACATCGATTGTGATCGTAATAAATGGACGGGCGGGTAAAGTGCAAAATTCCCAGTCAGCTTTACCTGGCTGCACCTCAACCAAGATATATCCTTTAGCTTCTTTTTCTTCGCCGAAATCTACCCTTTCGATACTTCCTGGATAAATCACAGGTGGATCATTACTAGGATTGAGGTTTTGATGCTTATGGACGTGACCTAATGCCACATAGTCAAACTCTGAGCGAATTAGCATCGACATGGGGATAGTAAAGCCTTTCCCCACTGCTAAAAACTTTTCGGCACCCAAACTGGCGCGGTCTGCCATTAAATGACCCAGTAAAACTGTAGGAATCTGAGGATCGAGGCGACGGATCTCAGCTTCTAAGACAGGCTGTAGTTTTTGAATCAGCATCTCGTTAACCTCGGGTAAAGCTAGTCCCTCAGTTTCAGGACGAGTTAATAAGGTAGAACGATTTAACCAGGGAAGAGTAATAATTTGAACTGCACCACCCAGGGTATCTAGACGATGAGTAGCAATAGTATCCCCCACAATAAATCCTGGCACCACCAAAGTTCGATATATGGAGAGGCTGGCACCACCGTTGCCCTGAGAATGCTGATCATGATTACCTACCAATAAGATGGCGGGAATTTTAGCATCAGCTAGACGACGAAACTGACTGGCAAATGCCTCATGTACATAGGGTGCCGGAGTGGCGTCGGGAAAAGCATCCCCCCCAAACAATACCAAATCCACTGGTTCAGCGATCGCTCGATCAATACAGATACGCAAAGTGTTGACAAAATCTTCTAATCTAGTGTTAATTCCCGTTTCGGGATTGATTTTGCCATGAGAAAACCCACTGCCTAAATGGATATCGGATAGGTGCAGAATTTTAACCATCAGGTGTCAATTATGAAATGTTGACTATAGATTTAAGTATATTCTGTCGGTTTAAATTAAAAGCGAGCAATTAACAGTTACCGCCGAATGCAGTGAATAGTTTAAGGCGACATTGAACCTACACCCTGCTTAGAATTAGACATAAAGAAAATTGTTCTAATTATTCTTCCCTTTGCCAAGAGGTTTAAAACCAAATTAATCAATTGTCCAATGTTAAATGATCATTGTTTATTGATATAGCATTACGTATTTAAGTTAGGACATTTCCTACTACCTACGAAGCTCATAACTTAACTTGTCCTGATATAACTTTGTACGACTGTAGTTAGCAACGCTGTCTACATAAACATTGAGTCAGTCATTTCATAAATTCCAATCAAATTATGATCAGGATCGCGGAGATAGATAGTTTTAATCCCCCACTGAGGTCGATATACAGGCTTGGTAATAAACTCGACGTTTTTGGCGCTTAACTGTTCACAAGTTTCATCGAGATCTAATGTGGTAAAAATTAGTGCCACATCATCTATATACGCATCATCGTCGAGATCGGGTTTTGAACCAATGATCTTAGACATTGACTGTCTTTTAATTAAGTTTAAGTTGGTGTCTCCTAGCTTGAGGTCGGCTTCTTCACCTTTTTGATCTTGGTAAAGTATTTCAAATCCGAGAGTTTTGTGATAAAACTCCACACAGGCTTCATAGTGAGAAACTAACAGTCTTGTTCCTTTGAAGTTTAGATTCATAATTCTGGCTTCTTCATTCCCTTTTTTCTTGGCGACCAGTAGATTAATAATTAACAGGATTCTATCACGGAGTAAAGCTCTCTATATAGTCATACAAGGATCATAAGTAGATCGAGTGCATCCCAATAATGCAGTAAGTAGTAATGCTCAGTGAAAAGACAGGATTGAAGAAGTATCCTGAGAGAAAAAAATAGTATAAAAAATGAGAGCAGACAAACTAGAACAAATTAAAGCTCATGCTCAGGCGATCGC
>JBCDDK010000145.1:0-17721 GCA_039180345.1 Cyanobacteria bacterium P01_G01_bin.39
AGAACTTCTAGTTGTAACTCTCTGGTCTGTTATCTTGCCAAAATGTTCTTCTATCGCTTCTCTCAAGGATTCTTTGGTCATGGGAACAAATATTTTATCTTCCCATGTTTCTCTCTATTCGTTTGATGCGATTACCCTGTGATTTAATCTGAGACACATCTAGTGATGCTAGGTAAACTTCTTCATTTGATAATGTTTTCTTGTTCAAAGAAGCGAATATATCTTTATAATCGTAGGCATGAATAATTAATACATTATCGTTTAGAGCCAGATCATAACCGAAACCATACTCTCTGGATTTCTTTGGAGGATATATTTCATATGATCGCAACCAATTACTATCAGCTTGACGATGATAGATAACTACTCGATTAGCCCCAGGATCGCCAACAGCTAGATAACTGCTACTGATGGCTAATGAGTAGCCAAATAGCTTACTATCATCTTCTTTTATTTCCAAATAAGATATTAAATTATTAGATAAATCTGCTTTAGTCTTAACGCTGTTCGTTTCAAGAATATTAGTATTTGAAAACTTATTGTAGAATCTAAGTTTCTGAGATTTAAGAATTGTTTCAGTATGTATTTTACTTGTTTTTTCTGAAGTGGTTGGTTTCATTAGAATATTTAAGCTCAATACAAGTAACGCAATACATAAAACTACTCCTAATATTTTCAATATTTTTATTATTTATTTTTAGTCAGACTTATTAACTAATAATCTAAGCAAGATGTTTATAATTTACATTAGTTCAGATTATTTTTTTATCCGTTAGCTTAATTAGGCTAATATTAATAGCAGTATATACTTGTCCAGCGAGCGACTAATTATTGATATTCAAATGTCATCACATCATTAAAGCGATTGATCGCTATCACTGACAATTACAATTTAATTCATCTAAATCTATTAAAACTTGATGAAGACAAAATAGCCATAGTATATTTGACTATTTAAGATTAACTAATCTGTCAAAAAACAATGTCATAGTCAAAAATAATACTTGGTACTTTGGGACACTTAAGTAATTAAAACTAAATTGGCTTTTAATAATTCAGATTAATACTAAATATCTAATATTTTCTAGTTAAAACAACTTAGTAAATTAATTTAGATCAAGAAGATATTTTTCATAAAAAGTTACGCTGATCTTTATCTTGATTGGTAGTGGTATCGGTTGCTATTGTGGTTGTAGTTTCTTCTGCTCCATCAATGAGAAGTAGCGGGATGATGCGTGGTGCGCTGCGGCTACTCGTGCGGTAGTTTCTGCTTCTTCAGCTAATAAGAGGAACGATAGATTGCTTAGGTCTGTTTGTTCTCCTTAGTATTGCTGTAGATGTTAATTCTTGAAACAGTTGAAAAAATTAAGATTGATAGCAAGCTACCATGTTTCTTGATATTTTCCTGAAAGTATAGTCATATAGTCATCCCCCCATCATGGTAGATAGTCATTCAGAAACGGAGCGTTTTCGACAGCTACAAAATCAGCTAAGAGAATGGACGAGATCGCCCGAGGAGGGTCGGCTTTGGCAGAGTGTCGATATTTTCGACCAAGATGACTATGATATTTTGGTAGTTCCTTCCTTCAGCGTCGATCAAGAGGTAGGAGATAAGGTAGAAGGTTTTTTACACTACGAAGAAAGATTATTATTTTCTTTGATACGCCTGCGTAATCCTTTGACTAGGGTTATTTATATTACAGCTTTGCCTCTGTGTCCGATTGTAATTGATTACTATCTACAACTGCTGCCTGGAATCCCTTTTTCTCATGCCCGCGATCGCCTATTATTGGTTAGTATCTACGATGGTTCCCTCAAACCCCTTACTCAAAAGATTTTAGAACGTCCGCGACTGGTGGCAAAGATCCGTCGGGCATTGCGTCCCAACAAGTCTTATATGGTTTGTTATAACTCTACCGAGTTAGAGCAACAGCTATCTTTAGCATTAGGAATTCCCCTATTAGCAGCATCTCCTGAAGTACTGATGTGGGGTTCAAAAAGTGGCAGTCGCCGTATTTTTGCCGAGGCGGGTATTCCTCATCCTGATGGTAGCTACACGGTTAAGAATGTGACCGACTTGATTGAGGAGTTATGGCAACTGTGGCGAAGACAGCCAGGGTTACAAAGAATTGTGGTCAAGCTCAACGAGGGGTTTTCGGGAGAAGGAAACGCTTTATTAGATCTTAGACCAATTCAAGACGCTATTCCAAAGCAAAACGAGGAGTCTGTTACCAAAACCGCCTTAAAACAACAGCTAGCTAAAATGAGCTTTCAAGGGGCAGGAGAAACCTGGGACACTTTTGCTGCCCGTATCCCCGAATTAGGGGCAATTGTCGAGGCTTTTGTCGAAGGAGAGATCAAGCGATCGCCGAGTGTTCAGGGTTATATCAGACCATCAGGAGAAGTAGAAATTGTTTCCACCCACGATCAGATTTTAGGAGGTGTTGATGGTCAGGTATATGAAGGCTGTTATTTCCCTGCCGATGCTGATTACCGCTATCAGCTACAGGAGTTGGGCTTAAAAGTAGGAGAAGTTTTAGCCGCAAAAGGTGCGATCGAGCGTTATAGCGTTGATTTTATTGCGGTGCAAGATCCTGAAGCAAAAAAATGGGATATTCAGGCGATCGAAATCAATCTGCGTAAGGGCGGTACCACCCATCCTTTTATGACCCTCAGACTTCTTACTAATGGTGCATTCGACTACGATACAGGTAAGTTTTTTAGCCAGCAAGATCAAGAGAAATATTATATCTCTACTGATAATCTGCAAAAAAAACAGTATCGCGGTTTGCTTCCCAACGATCTGATGGATATCATTGCCCAAGAAAGATTACATTTTGACAGTAGTAGCCGCACTGGCACAGTATTTCACCTCATGGGGGCATTATCAGAATTTGGCAAGTTGGGCTTAACTAGTATTGGTAATTCTCCAGAACAGGCACAGGAAATTTATGATCGGGTAGAAAAGGTATTAGATCAAGCTACAGAGCCACTCTCAAAGACTAGTGATTCATTAGAAACTCCGTTGCCTTTGCCGATCAACTGGAGCAGTAATCAATAGATCTTTTACACGAATCAAAATTGTTGATTAAGAGTGAAGTCAGGAATCATACCAAATCCGATTACCAAAGTATACTTTTAAGCAAAGAGTTCTAAAGAGGTTCAAAACCTTCTTACTTTTTACTTCCTACTTCACACAACTTTTGAGTGTTCTATGTAAAAAATATTTAACATCAGGAGTCAGAAATTAAGACTCGTTCCTGAAGAAAGATATTATGCAAGAAGTCTAATAGCTGCAATGTAGTTTGAGGCTCTTAAATAGCAACTGAAACTGCTGACAAACTTAACATAAAGGGATTTCAGCGATCACTATCTAATGAGAATAGACAATAGAATACCCCATAATTATAGTGTATCAACTAAGCGCCTTCATGGTATTTTCTTTATTTTCTTTTAATTATTCAACAAAGATATTTTTTAAGATCACTTTTGCTTATTATTTGATAAAAAAATACAAGTTTTATTTATTAAAAAAATAATAGCTTACTTTGTTGTCTTTCTGACAAGTGTGTAAACCGTAACAAATAGATACGGTTATTTTTACTTAAAGCTAATTTATTAGGTTTTGCAAAGCAAAGCTTAAGATTTCTAGGGCTTGGCTCAAAAATCGCAATAGTTCAATTGTTCTAGACCTGGCAAAACTTTTTCCTACAAGGATTACAGGGGTTTCAGTGAGTTGATCAATCAGTTCATATTTCTTTACGGATGTTTTGTTAGTATTTGACAGGATATAAAATCACTGATATTCGACATTTAGAGTTCTTATACCTTATCGCAACAAATAAGAACTCGCTATGAAAAGTAATGACACCAACAAGGCACTAGAGATTTTGAAGTTTCTGGGAGCGTTCCTCTCAATCTGCTACTAGTTAATAGTTATTTCTCAAAAACTAGGTTACGTTTCTCTTCCTATCCTTGGATAAGCAGTTGAGTTATACGCTTAGTTAGCCCAAACTGCACGTATAAGAAATACTCTACGTACAGTTTGGGAAATAATTATGGCTAAATAATTCTAATTATAGGGGTCTGAGTAGCAACTGATGCTGAGTCGCGAACTTAACAAGTACCAGTAAGACGATCACTGTATCAGTAAAACGAACGAGCTTCTGTATCCTAGATGCTGGCAACTGCTATTGCCAATCCTCCCAATCCTGATTAAAAATTGAAGTATCAGGGAATGCCGTCGGGTTCCCACTTGCTTCGAGTTTCTTCTTTAAAGTTCTTAATTGAGCTTCATCAAGGAATGATTCATCGACTAACTCATAGGGTAAAATCTCTTCTTCTAAGCCGAATATAGCCGTGATGCCCGCAGCAGCCCCAGAAGACCACTCAAAGGAATGAACTCGATATGCCGCAGCGGCAATATGACTAGTAGCAATACTTTTGCCTGCCACAATCAAGTTATCAATTTCTTGGGGAATCATTGCCCGTAAAGGAATCTGAAAAGGATAAGCCTGTCCTCCTCCCTGTCTTTCTCCCTCACGTTCCGTATTTCCTGCTTTCTCGGGGGGACTTTCATTCATACAGGGGTGAAAATCGATCGCATAATGACCAATGCCAACGGAATCGGGATAAATTGTCGAGCGAGTCCGTTGTTTAATCTGCTCGATGGCTAAATTTTTATTAGTGAATACCTCCATGCCGTCAACCTTTTTCCATAGTTGACGATAAGTTTGATCATTGAGATTTTGATTGTAATATTCGTCTTGATAGTCGGCACGGGAAATATCAATTTCAGTTATGGTAAAGCCTTGAGAATAACCTGGTGATACTCTGCCAATAATTCTTCTGCCTTCTCTAATATAGGGATATTTTGAGAGACCATGAACTGTTCCCATGGGTGAATCTAGACCTTTAAGGAAGCGATGATTTGGCTGTGGTTTTTTAACACCATCTCCTAACTGAGAATCGGTAGTTCCTCTGACTAACCAGTAGAAATAACCCAAAGCGTGATCTTCTCCGCGAGCTAGAGTTCTGGTGCGTAATCCTCCCATCCATCCTCCTGGTTCAAGCTGACCTAATGATCTAAGCTGCTCACGAGTATATACTAAATTATCTTTTGCTGTTCCTGGGCGGTAGTCATTACCCCACGTCCAATTCTGCATGGAGATATCTCCAGGAGTTGGTTCGGTAAACTCAATGCCACCAAATTTGGTTGAATCTCCTGTTTTGGGACTCCAGATACGGCGGTAGGTGAATACTAAATCAAAATCTGCTAATCTTTCTAATTCGTAACTGTAATAGTTTTTATGCTGGGGATAAAAAGGCGGCATCTCGTGGGTTTGTTCTTCTGCTGTCGCTTCCATAGCAAAGGTGTAGGTAAAGCCTTGGGTACAGTAAGGATCGCCCTCAAGACTAGAAGAAGATGGTTCAAATGAGGAAAGAGGATCGATACCCAACCGATAAGGGATATCAGCCAAGCCAACAATTTCTCCTGTTTCAGTAGCTTCAATCACATACCAGTCCGCAGCTTGTTCGGAGGTAGAAGCGGGAATAAAGCGGATTACTTCTTTATTTAACCTACTAGAATCTTCATAGCTATAAGCATCTTCGATAGTGCGAGATAGAGGCAAAGTATTGAGAGGGAGATGTTCATTTTTAGGGCTATGCTGAATTGCCACCGCACTAGTGATTTGCTTACCCGTTCCTCTGCCCTCCAGTGCCTCAATTTCTATGTCTTTGACTACGGTGCTAGGAAACCATTTTAAAGTCCCATCGCCTTTTTGTTCCGCATCCTCTAGCTGTGACCACATTACCTGATTTGCATCTTTGGGGAGAAAACAAGACTCGCTAACCCAACAATCTCCAGGATTCAACTGCCGATAATACTTAGCAATTCGTTCTCTAAATTCGAGATAACCATCAGGGAAAAACAGCTTAGATCTTTGGGTAGTTCTTTCATCAAGGGCAGAAGTTCCTTGAGCAGAAATTTGTCCCCCCACCCAATCAGTAATTTCAGTCATGCAAACCGTTTTTCCCGCTAATAAAGCCTCGTAACTAGCGGCTACACCTGCAAGTCCGCCGCCAATGACTAAGAGTTCACATTCCTCGGTACGGTCTATAGTAGGTTGGGCTGCTTGAGCCGAATATCCTAAATTCCCGAGCCATAATCCTAACGGCAACAATACCAGCGATTTAATCCAACCTCGTGACAATTTTATTCTCCCCTTACTGCATAGCTACACACTCAATATAGTTCCCAATTAAACTTTTTTTCTATTGATTACCAAAGCAACTAATTCTCTTTGCCCTATATTAGTATCTGCAAGATGTTGCTGATTTTGCCAACAAAACACCTATAGGTTTTCAATCAACTATTAATCACTTCTTACCTACGCCTCAAAGAATCAATTATGAAGATAATTAAGTTTCTTAATTCCTGACTCCTGACTCCTGACTCCTGACTCCTGACTCCTTATTCCTTGTTCCTCATCCCTTTGAAATGTCTAATCCACTGTTGATTAATTTAGCCGTCTTATTTGACAAACCCACAGGCATTGCTAACTATGCTCAAAATGTCATAACTAGTCTAGATAGCTTAAATCCGATCTTACTTTCGACTCAAACTTTTCCAGGCTTCGAGCACTATCAGATCAACCATCAGATGAGTCCTGCCCAAGGTACTAAAGGACATCTGAGACGTCTATTATGGACACAGTTTCAACTACCTCAGATTTATCGGCAACTAAATGCTGATTTGATCTACTCTCCTATTCCCGAAGCACCTCTTTACAGTCACACACGCTATATAGTGATGGCACACGATTTAATCCCCCTCAGGTTTCCCCGTCGCACTTCGCCTCTAACCAATTATTTTCGTTATGTAGTCCCAAAAGTATTACACCAGGCAGAACACATTATTTGTAACTCTCAAGCAACAGCACGGGATCTGAGTGATTATTATGGCGTTGCTGCGAATAAGATTACGCCAATTTTACTAGGTTACGATAAGTCTCACTTTTATCCCCGAAAAGCAACTCCCAACTTGCAACCGCCCTATTTTCTATATCTTGGTCGTCAAGATCCTTATAAAAATCTCCAGGGTTTAATTAGCGCTTTTGCTGCTCTGACCAATCAAGATTACCATCTAGCGATCGCAGGTTCTACCGATCCTCGCTTTGCGCCTCAACTCCAGCAGCAGGCGGCAGAATTGGGCATAAACTCTAGAATTAGGTGGCTTGATTATCTTAGTTATCAAGACTTGCCTGACATCATTAGTAATGCCCTGGCTTTGGTACTACCCACTTTTTGGGAAGGCTTTGGACTCCCCGTACTCGAAGCGATGGCTTGTGGAACCCCTGTAATCACCTCTAACTTGGCCTCTTTGCCCGAAATTACTGGAGATGCCGCAATTTTAATCGATCCTTATAACAGGGCAGCCATTACTGATGCGATGGTAAATCTGATTCAGGATGCGCAAATGCGATCGCAATTAAGTCAACGAGGCATCAAGCAAGCCCAGAAATTTAGTTGGGTAAAAACAGGTGATGCCACCAGAGAAGTGTTACAGCAGTATCTTTAAATTGTTTATCTTCAAAGATATTTTATTAATTGAAAATTTGTAAACATATCTTGATATAGCGATCGCATTTTCTAGAAGTTAATTAAGGTTAGAGAAGCCGCTAAATTTGAGCCTTATAAAATATGGTCTCGGTGATTTATTCTCCAGAATTTTTAGAACATGATACAGGTTACGGTCATCCCGAAAAAGCAAGCAGATTAGCAGCGATAGTTGATACCTTAAAAGCTGCTCAATGGCAAAATCAAATTAGGTGGCAATCTCCAACTCCCGTTAATTCAAGGGACGTATTGTCTCATATTGAAAAAGTTCATACTTCAGAACATATTGAACGGATCGAACGCACTGCTGCTAAAGGAGGAGGATATTTAGACGGTGACACCCCAATCTCAGCCCGTAGTTACGAAGTTGCTCTATTGGCAGTAAGTGCCTGGCTAGACGGAATTGACCAAGTATTAGCTGGTCAATCCACTTTTGTCTTAGCTCGTCCTCCAGGACATCATGCTACCAGAGATACGGCTATGGGATTTTGCCTATTTTCTAATGCTGCGATCGCTGCTGAATATGCCTTAAGCAAACCTAATGTAAAACGAGTGGGCATTTTGGACTGGGATGTGCATCATGGCAATGGAACCGAGGCAATTGTTCAAGACAATCCCAATATTGTTTACTGTTCTTTACATCAGCATCCTTGCTATCCAGGAACGGGAATTAACCATGGTATAAGTGGTCAATATCATAATATTTTGAATTTACCTTTGAAGATAGGCAGTACTATTACTGACTATCAGTTGTTTTTTGAGCAAGAGGTAAAACCCTTTTTTGCTAATTGGCAACCAGATATCTTTATCGTTAGTGCTGGTTATGATGCTAATGCCCATGATCCCTTGGCAGATATAGCACTTGAACCTCAAGATTATAGTTTATTAACACAATATGTATTGGAAATCACAAAATTTCCTCTATTTGGTTTAGAAGGGGGTTATCATTTAGAAGCTTTAGCTCAATCGGTAGTTGCCACTTTAGGGGTTTGTCTGTAATAGTTGTTGATTATTTGTTAACAATCCTATTGAAATTTTTTCTACAAACTTTAGTCTTAATGCTCATTGTTTTGAGTAATTTTGCTTAATAAAAAAAATAGAGCGGCGATTAATAATATGAATATTGCTACGTCTGAACCATCTTTATACCAGTTATCTCAAGATTTAGATCAACCTTTGACTCCTATATCTGTTGGTGCAGAAACTCTTAAATCATATGTCAGTAGCATAACAGAACTATTAATTAAGGAGCAGCTTAAAGCAACTGTTTGGGTAAAGTTACCTCAGACCAAGAGCTGGCTGAGTCAAATTCAGAAATTACACCAAGCGGGAAATGTAGAACGCATCGTTATGTGTAGCGCACACAAAGTCAATGGGCAAGCATCCTGGTTTGCCGATGTAGCATCTCAAACTGAAGTTGTTTCTTTAAAATTGAATCAGAGTCCTACATTTCAAAGAGAATCTTTTTTTATAGTTTGTGCCGATAATTTATGCACGTTGCTTCTAGCGCAATGGCAAAAAAGTAAAATTCAAATTGATCCTTCAGGAAAAAGACTACAGCAGCCCTATTTAGAAATGGTATCTACCGTCTCTCCTGGGATAATTACATCGCTTCTTGCGGGAATCAAACAAAATGTGGTGTCAGGAGATAAGTTGAGAGATGAAGATTTTGCCATTAATTCCAACTTGGAAGTTAGATCTGATTTACTTAATAAGTTGATTTTGGAGCAGGTTAAGCAACGTGAAGTATTACAGACTTGCTTTAGTTCCACAGCCAAAAATAAACAGATTTCCGAACCTAATGGGACTATATTGGGATTAAAGGACAATTTTCTGGATAACTTAGTTCAAGAATTGCGATCGCCGATCACTCATATGAAAACAGCTCTAAGTCTACTCGAATCGAAGCAGATTAAGGGGGAACAACGTCAGCGTTACCTACAAATGGTCAGCGATGAATGCGATCGTCAGAATTCTCTAGTTAGTGGGTTATTGGGGTTATTGCAGCTTGATACACCAACTGAAGCCGCACACCTCCGTTTAGATGATATTGTTCCAGGAATAGTAAGCACTTACCAACCTTTAGCCGAAGAAAAGGAGATCCAGCTAGGATATACAATTCCTGCTAATCTACCACCAATCTGTTGTCCTCTGACTTGGTTCAGACAAATTATTATTAACCTACTCAATAATAGCTTGCAATTCACTCCTGCAAATGGCAAAGTATTTGTACAGGCATCTTTCAAGAAAGAAAGCGAGCAGATAGAACTCTTAGTTATGGATACTGGAGTAGGTATTTCTAGTAGTAATATTAGCAAAATTTTTGATGGTTTCTATCGCACGAAACCGACCGTGGAAGAGAAAGAAACAGGAGCAGGTTTAGGTCTAACCTTAGTTAAACAGTTGGTTCGGCGTTGTAGCGGCACTATTACTGTAACCAGCAAAGTAAATAAAGGAACCACCTTTAAAATTTTAATGCCTGCAATTCCCGCAGAATTAATTTAGCCCCAAGCGAAACAAGCTAGAGAATGGATATTCAATCTTACTAAAAATTCCTGTAAAATAGCCAGATATGCTAGCATAAACAACTGTTACGGGATGTGGCGCAGCTTGGTAGCGCACTGCTTTCGGGAAGCAGGGGTCGAAGGTTCAAATCCTTTCATCCCGATACTATAGATGAATAGACTGTAAGGCAATCTTAGTCGACAAAGCCATAAACAGCTATGATTTACGAGCTAAAGCATAACCCTTGAATCGATTCTTTAGGCTAGATAAGTTCATGTATTACCTTTTTTCATATTGAACACAGTTCTATGATTGATATGATATTTTTTACTTATATCGATGCGAGATAAATCTTCCCCAATCAGCGGTTTAATTTAAGATACAGAATTTTTATTTGGCTTTGCAGTGGCTATCTGAGTGTTTTGTTATGTAATCTCGTGTACTAAATTACACAGATCGTTATCTGTCTTTGCTTAGTTGATGTGATTAACATCTTGTTTGCTAGCTATATGAAAAGCAGCCATAACAGGTCTATGCACTCTCTCTTCTTATCATTCAAGTTCACATATTAGTAACTTAGTAATCATCTATCATGCCGTGAGCTATGTAATTAATGATGAGTTATTTCAACTGGATTTGGATTAATAGTTGAAAGTAAGCTAATGCTGTAATGAATGTCTGAAATTTAGCATTTATGCTGATTAGTCAATTGACCCAAAAACTGATATACAGAACTTAAAAGCCAGTTGCTCTGCAAATATTGAATCATTACTCAATAAACAAATTAGGCAGCAGTAGAACGATTTAAATAAATCACGTTCGACTCACGTTCACGGGTAATTGAACCGTCAGTCTCTAATTTCAATAGAGCCCGAGAAAGAGTCGCTGGAGCAAATCCTAATTGTCGGGCAACATTATGTAAGGAAAGATCTAGCTTGACTGCTTGTTTGGCATCGGCAGCATAGATGAGAAACTGTAGTACTCTTTGATGCGCAGCTCGAATTTCTCTCAACTCTAGGTTGTTCTGAAAATAGGTAATTTTATGATGCATGAATGTTAGCAAGTCCGCGATTAACTCAGGATGAGTACGCAGAATTTCTGTGATGAAATTTTTGGGATAAACAATTACCCGAGAGTCATTAATAGCGATCGCACTATGAGTATAAGTAGCTTCAAAAATAGCGTTTTCGCCAATAATATCTCCCAGTTTGGCAAATTGCAGCACCGCTGTTTTGTTTTCGATAGTTGGTCGAGATAGGGAAATTCTACCTTTATCAACGATAAAGAAACTCTCGGCAGTATCCCCTCTTCTAAAGAGCCTTTCTCCTACAGCTAAATTCCTATAGGCAATTTTTCTTCTTAGCCTGGGAGGTAAACTATCGGGATCGGATAACTTCATAAATAATATTGCTTCGAAATGTAAGTAACTTTGATTTATGAGATTATTATGTTTCCCTATTCTGAGTTTTTCCTAAAAAAGAGCTGATTTTATCCGAAAATAGTCTATTAGATAGCATTTAAGTATTAAAGTCCATCTAAGACAAATTTCTCAATCGCCTTGGCAAAACCTTCATCCTGATTTGAGGTAGTGATATATGTCGCCTTTTTTTGTACTTCTGGACTAGCGTTGCCCATAGCAATACTAGTTCCACTCTGTTCAAACATGGCTATATCGTTGTAGTTATCACCAATAGTAAGAATCTCTGCGGTCGGAATTGATAGATAATCGGCTAATTTGGTGACCACCACTCCCTTATTGGCATCAGGTTGAGTAACATCAAGATAATAAGGCTGTGATCGCGTTGCTGATAAACGATTAGCAAACTTTGATTGAGTAGCTGTCTCACATTGCGCCACCTGTTCAGCATCTTTGCCCACCCCCACAATTTTGATGATCTTCTCTTCTAGATCTTGATAACTATCAATCACAGTTGGTTCAAAGTTAAGAGTTTGAGCATGATGATCGACATGCACTCCTTGAGGATCTTTGAGATACCAATGATGGTTACTACACAACCAAACATCCAAGTCAAAATCTTCAATGGTGGCAATTACTTCGGGAAGCATCTCTGTGGCTAAGGGAGTACAGCCTAAAACACTAAAGTCTGGCTTTAACAATAATCCCCCGTTAAAAGCACCAAATGGATTTTGAATCTGTAAAGTCTCAATAATCATCTTCATGCCAAAAGGTGGTCTGGCGCTAGTTACTGTGAATAAAACGTCAGCTTGTCGTAGCTTTGCCACCGCAGCCTTGGTGCGAGCTGTCAGTACTTTATCTTCATTGATTAACGTCCCATCTACGTCAGAAATGACTAAGGAAATTTTGGGTCTTTGAGAGGAATTTGAGTTCATCGTATATTTTGTCTACCTGATTTATTGATCTTTTAGACCTAAGCCAATTTTGACGATTTAACAATTCATGATCTTACTGAATTTAGCTTCTGTAATCTTTAATCTTTATTTAAACTTTGACTGCTGAGTACAAAGCTTGACTCCTCGTTATCAGCGATCGCTTTTCTGACTGTAACAAAAAAAGATTTTATTGGTTCAAGACTTGAACCAAATTTTCTTGATCAAAGTCAACGCAAAACCCAAATCTTATCGTGATGATTGCTTGAAATATATTGCCACCTGCTGAATTTCAAGTATTGACCAAACTAGAGAAATTGCTCAGTAAAAAGATTCGGAACAGGTGCGATTAAGTCCTCAATCTTGGGTTTCAAAGCAATATCTGAAGCTGGGATCTGGCTAGATATGGCAAAATCTGTGATTGAAGAAAACATGGCAATCCTGATCCCAGAATTATCGATATATTAACCAATAAAATCAATGATAAATTATCAATAACTAAAAAGTAATATAAAATAAGTTAAAAGCGATATAGATGCTCAACTCCGATGGCACAATTACTAACAATTCTCGCTCAACTAATCAAATTGCGACATTTTTTTAAGAATTACTAAGTACAGTGATGTTTTGCTCTATGTCCCGAAATCAATATATATTCTTTATAAAAAATTTAGATTTTACTAGCTTGATCTAAGCACTACAAAAATGCTGATGTACCGCAATAATTGTCATCAAATTTTTACAACAATTATTGGTAGTTGAAATACGTCAGTCTTGAGCTGGAAATTAAAGCTAACAGCATCAAATCTGAAGCGATTACTGCTTATTAGTTGCGTCCAACTTCTGGCAAATAAACAACTCTACGATAGAATGTAATGCAAAATACGCCAAAATCCTTAATCAAAGGAAAGATCCAACATAAGGCTAAATCCTCGACAAAACTAGCCTGCATATTTTTGATTGCCAGACAAAATTTATTAGTTGAACTACTCAATGTTGAGCTATCTCATGAAGGCTATGAAGTAAAAGTGTTTCATGATAGCATGGCTGCGGCGATCGCTATCCGTCAAGCAGAATTAGATCTGCCCGATTTAATTGTGTTGGATTGGTCAATCTCTTTCTTATCTGGGTTTGATATTTGTTATTATCTGCGCTCAAGCAATAAATATATCCCTATCGTGGCGCTAACCGAATCAGCAGAAGTAAAGGAGCGAGTTGCAATTCTTAATGCAGGTGCCGACTACTGCCTATCTCAACCTTTTCACATAGAAGAATTTCTGGCAATTGTGGCAGCACGCTTTCGTCCGCAAAGGCAGCACAAATCACCTATATTGGTATTTGAAGATCTACAATTAAATACTCTGACCCGAGAGGTTTACCGCCATAACCGTTTGATTATTTTGACTGCTAAAGAATTCAATCTGTTGGAATATTTGATGCAGCATCCCCGCCAGGTATTGACTCGAGTTCAAATATTAGAAAAAATTTGGGGACACGATTTTACAGGGGATTCCAATATTATTGAAGTTTATATCCGCTACTTACGAATCAAATCTGAGGCGGAGCAAGAAAAACGCCTGATTCACACTGTCAGGAGTGTTGGTTATGTTTTGCGTTCTTACTAAATATTACAGATTAGGACTTACGCCAGAATCATCTTGAGAGATGAATTTTTAAATAAATAAGAATCTCACGAATTAACATTTCCCAGAGTTTTACATTGAGCCTCATTAGACAACAGACGATCGCATAATACCAAGGCTACCATTGCCTCTACCATCGGGACTGCCCTTGGTAAGACACAGGGATCGTGTCTACCCTTGGCTGCTAGTACAGTTTCTGATCCGCCTTTAGTAACTGTTTTCTGAGCTTTCCCGATAGTGGCAGTCGGTTTAAATGCCACCCGAATTACAATATTCTCGCCGTTGGAGATGCCACCTTGAACTCCTCCTGAACGGTTAGAAATGGTACGAGTCTCACCATGCTCATCAATATAAAACTCATCGTTGTGTTCGCTGCCTGTCATGGTGGTGCCTGCAAATCCAGAACCAATTTCAAAACCCTTAGTTGCGGGTAAAGACATTACTCCTTTGGCTAACTCAGCTTCCAACTTGTCAAACACAGGATCGCCCAAACCTTTAGGCACGTGACGTGCCACACATTCTACTACCCCACCTAAAGAGTCTTGTTCTCTTCGTGCCAATTCGATGCGTTCGATCATAGTTTCGGCAGACTCGGCATTAGGACAACGAACAATGTTGCTTTCTACCTGTTCTAAGGTAACAGTATTAGAGTCTACCTCCGCTTCAATATTTTTGATGCGCTTAACATAACCAACAATTTCGACTCCTGCTACCTGCTTGAGAATCTTTTTGGCGATCGCACCTGCGGCAACGCGACCGATAGTTTCTCTGGCTGAAGATCTGCCGCCACCCTGATAATTACGAAAACCATACTTAGCATCATAAGTAGCATCAGCATGAGAAGGACGGTATTTAAGCGCCATTTCATCATAATCTTGCGATCGTGCATCCTTATTCCGCACTAAAATCGAGATTGGAGTCCCTGTAGTTTTGCCTTGAAACACCCCAGACATAATCTCACAGGTGTCACTTTCCTTACGCGGGGTAGTAATCTTGCTTTGTCCAGGTCGACGACGATCTAAATCCACCTGAATTTCCGCT
The DNA here is from genome assembly GCA_039180345.1 of Cyanobacteria bacterium P01_G01_bin.39. Lineage (GTDB taxonomy): Bacteria > Cyanobacteriota > Cyanobacteriia > Cyanobacteriales > Xenococcaceae > Waterburya. Next base: position 15,159 of record JBCDDK010000145.1, read on the forward strand.
TCGCTAATTTCTAACTGTGGTGGACAGCCATCAATAACCACACCGACACCTCCGCCGTGAGATTCACCATAAGTTGTAATGCGAAAAAGATGTCCGAATGTGTTACCCATAATGCCCTGGCTCAAAGTGTGCAAGCGATTTGTATTTTATCGCAACTTTAGTTACTAAATTCAAGTTAAATATCTGCCACGAAGTTGATTAAAGTGCAATCTCCACATGTTGCTTATTTTTCTCTCTAGTCCTGATTCTTTTTTTAAATTCCAGAAAGCTGAATGACGAAAAGCAAAAATAATGCATATCCTTGTTGATTCAGCAGTATATACAAATACATTCAAGTTAGGAGAAGTACTATGATTTCAACAGAAACAAAAGCTCAAACTACTAAAAAATCAATTAATCAGCAGCATGTTATCACTATTAAACCGAACTTAGAAGCACGCTGGTCAACAGTAGAGGGTAAATTGGTTTGTCAATGGGTTAAAGCATAAGGTAAGGCTCAAGCTCAACTATCTAAGCATTGGCAGTGGCACCCTCGTAAAGCTGCTTTCATCTCAATCAAAGAGATACGGAACCAGCTTTATTGCTATGTCAATAAATTAATGATCAGTAAAACTACCAGAAAATCTCTCCCCATCTCCCCATCTCCCCATCTCCCCATCTCCCCATCTCCCCATCTCCCCATCTCCCTAGTCTCCCCATCTCCCCATCTCCCTAGTCAATTAAAAATTACTATTACTAGTAGCTATACTCACTCGCTACGATTCCACATGTTGCTAAATAAAATAGCTACCATTAAGTTAGGTAAAGATAAATCATCTTATCTTCATCCTCACCAGCCAGACCTAACTAATTAATAATCAGACGCTGTTAGTAGCAGCCCTAAACTAAAAAATATAGAGATGAAGTCAACTATAAATAGTCCCTATAAGCGCCATCCCGCTTTGATTCCAGGATTAGCGGCACTATGCTTAACTTTGATTGGTTTAACCACCTATAGCGTTGTTAAAGCTACTAGAACCGAAATTGATTTAGAAGCATTAACCGTACCAGTTAAGGAAAAAGATCTCAATGTCGAAATTGAAGCCAGCGGTAGAGTCGAACCTATTAAAAGCGTCAACGTCAGTCCTAAAGAGCCTGGGAGACTGATTGAACTGCTAGTGGAACAGGGCGATCGCGTTGAGGCTGGGCAAACTCTAGGGATTATGGAAAATGCGGAACTGGCAACCCAAACTGACCAAGCAACAGCCGAGTTTAACCAAAATCGTGCTAGTTTAGCCGAGGGTAAAGCGAGGATTAATGCCGAGGTTGCTCAAGCACAAGCTAGGTTAAGGCAGTTAGAAGCTAAGTTAAGCCAGGTACAGAATAGAATTCCCCGAGATATTGCCCAAACTAAGGCGCAAATTAACGCTGCTCAATCTCGATTACAACTGGTACAAGAAAGAGTGAGACGCAATGAATATCTACTCCAGCAAGGTGCGATCGCTCAAGATGCTTTTGACGAAGTAAGAGATAATGCCGAAAATGCTCAATCTACGATTAATGAGCTACAGCAAAGATTAGAACAGCTTGAAAGTACGGGCAATTCTGAAGTTAACCAGATTAATGCCGAAATTAAAGAAGCGAGAATTGCTCTCGAACAGAAACAGGCAACAGCACCTGATGAGATAGCAATGTTGTCAGCAGCTTTAGAGCAGTCTAAGATGTCTTTAAAGCGGTCTGAGATTCAGTATAACGATAGTATTGTCAAGGCTCCGTTTGCGGGCATTGTAACTCAAAGATATGCTGTAGAAGGTGCTTATGTTGCCCCTAGTACCTCAGGTTCTAGTACCGCTTCAGCCTCAGCAAATTCTATTTTGGCATTGGCACAGGGTTTGGAAATTATCGCCAAGGTTCCCGAATTAGATATTGGTCAGCTACAGTCAGGGCAAAAAGTCAAGATTGTTGCCGATGCCTATCCTGATCAAGAATTTACAGGGGAGATTAAGCGTATTGCTCCCGAAGCGGTGATAGAAGAGAACGTTACTTCTTTTGAGGTCAGAGTTAAGCTACTGACAGGTCAAGACTTATTGCGCTCCAAGATGAACGTGGATGTGACTTTTATTGGTCAGGAGTTGAAGGATAGTTTAGTTGTACCAACCGTGGCAATTTTTACCGAAGACGGGGAACAAGGGGTAATGATTCGAGGGGAGAATGATCAGCCACAATTTCAGCCTGTGCAAATAGGTTTATATCTGGGAGAGCAAACACAAATTCTTGGTGGGGTTAGCGCTAACCAGCAAGTGTTTATCGACTTACCAGAGAAGAAGGGGTGGAACAAAGAGGAATAAACAATGAGTGAGCGAGGCTATGGATGTTGCGCTCTGAGCGATCGCTCGCAATAATTGTAGTAATAATAATTAACGTCTAGTGTGAATTAAAATTATCTTCTAAATAGCCCAAATCTAACAGGAAATAGAGCTTTTATAGTTTTAAGCAGCCAAATAAAGACTTAATTTCATAAAAACAGCCCTAAAAAATTAACTTTCACCCTTTCTTAAAGCTAAAGGCTAATAGCTAATAGCTA
>JBCDDK010000146.1:0-17291 GCA_039180345.1 Cyanobacteria bacterium P01_G01_bin.39
TAGAGAAGAGAAATATTGAAACCAACCATCCTACTAGAGATAAAATAAAATTTGGAAAATTATCTAAAAATCTTATAGCTTATAGCTTATGGCTTATAGCTAAAAAGTAAATCACTTGATTTTATAATTCACATCAGACGTATATTGTTATTCGATGCGAGAATTACCTAACCAATTAAAAATAGTTGGGGATAGTTACGAATCAACCAAGCACAAGCGTAAAGTAATAGTGATAGCCCAAATGCTGCCCAAGCAAAAGTTTTACGCGACCAAGGTAACTCAAAGTATTTCTCGATAACATACAGAATAAATAAGGTGCCACCAATTCCTGTCAGTTGTGAGATCTGCCATAAAGCACCGAAATAAAAAGCCATGATGCCAGAAACAATAGTTAATCCCTGCATCAGCCAGTAACGCCAGTCATTTTTATCGAAATACCATTTGCTAGAAACAATTAACAAACCCAAGAAGTAGACAAATGTTCCCATAAACCTCATTCCAGGGGCAAAAATCTCAAAATAGGGTAACTCAATAGCGGTAATTTTGATAGTTAATTCGATAATTAACAGTAATAAAGACCCCAACATGGTTCTGGCAATTATATTACGACGACGAAAACCAATAAAATAGGTTAAAGGCATGATCGCAACCGAAAATCCCCAAAATGCCTCAAGTGCTATGATTGCCAAGAAGCCTAGTACGTTACTGTGGTAGAGCATAGCTACTGCCGTCCAGACTACAAACAAAATCATGCTACTAAAGGTAAAAGCATCGATCTTGAAGTTTCGCTTCAACTGCTGATAGAAGCCTTGGTGTTGCTGGAAAGAAAATCCTAATGCACCTATCAAGGCTAAACAGCCTGACAAGGCAATGTATTGAATATAATCTGCTTTTAGCCAATATCCCGTGGCAATTGTCCCTGCAATCGTTAGGTAAATCAGCAACTCATAAACTGAAGGGGGAATCAATAATAACAGGGGAATTAAATATAACTTTGCTAACCAGCATACAGCGATCGCTAAAAGAAAGCTAGAAAAAACCGCCAAGATTTGGGCAAAAGATAAAATGGGAATTGGAAGAGAGTGACTAATATTTTGCTCGGATTTCTGCTTGTTGATTATGCTCATTATCTCTGCTGGGGAATTGAATTGAATAGTCACAATTCCTGCTGATTTAGACAAGTAATCCTGCTGTATCTTTTGAGCTTGGGTCACTGAAATTATGTCTTGAGCAACCAAGTCGTCGATAGTTTTTAATCGGCAATTTACTCGTTCTAACTTTTGTATTTGCTCCTCGGTTAATCTCAAATTAGAATTACTTTGTGCCAAGGCTGTTGCTGGTGTCAGCCAGATTATTAAAGAAATTAAAACTATCAAAAATTTCATTTTACTTACCGCAATATATTCTGACACTATCTCGTAAATAGAGCTATTTATCTTAATCGTGTAGACAGTTAAATAAGCAACACAAACTTTTAAAATTCAACCTATATTTTGAGTTGATGAAATTGTTCTCATCAAAGTTTCACACCTGGTTCATTGGCAATGGTGAAACTAATATCAACTGAAAAAATTAAATTTATACTCCTCAGCTAAGAGCATCATGATTATGGCTCGAATCACTCCTTCATCTATTGCCAATGATGAATGTAAGAAAATAATGGTTTATTCCCATGACTCTTTTGGTCTGGGCAATATCCGCAGAATGTTAGCGATATGTGAGTACTTGCTCAAATCTATACCCAATATCTCTATCTTGCTATTATCTGGTTCGCCAATGTTGCACAGCTTTCGTTTACCAGTAGGGTTAGATTATATCAAGCTGCCCTGTCTCAATCGGGGTGGTTCGGGAAAAATGGCGGTTAAGTATCTTAATGCAGATATTGAATCTACTCTAAAATTGCGTTCTGAATTAATCTTGGCTACTGCTAAAAACTATGAACCAGATTTGATTTTAGTAGATAAAAAGCCATCAGGTATTCAGAAAGAACTAAATCAGACAATCAATTACCTCAAAAGCTATTTACCTAAGACTAAATTTGTCTTATTGCTGCGAGATATTTTGGACACTCCTGAAAAAACTATTCAAGAATGGCAGCGGGAAGATTATTACCGACAGGTAGAAACGATTTATGATCGCCTTTTAGTAGTAGGAATGCCAGAAATATTTGATTTGATTAATGAATATAAGTTTGATCAAAAAATTGCCGCTAAAGTTAGTTTTTGTGGCTATATTCGTAAGCCATTGGGCTTAAGGAGTCATCTCACTATCCGTCAGGAATTGGGAATTAATAGCGTTCAGAAGCTAGTTTTAGTAACTCCTGGTGGTGGAGAAGATGGTTATTATCTTATTAGCAATTATCTTCAAGGTTTAAAAAATCACCAAGAAGATTTTAATACCAAAAAAACTCACAGCCTGATTTTTTGTGGTGCTGAAATGCCCCCCCAGCAACAACAGCAAATTACTCGGCAGGCTGCCAAGTTATCCCAGGTCACGGTATTTGAGTTTACTAATGACATGATGAGCTATGTTAATGCTGCCGATGTAGTGGTTTCCATGTGTGGTTATAACACCATCACTGAAGTATTGCAAAAAGGTAAAAAAGCAATCACTATTCCCCGTATCAAGCCTGGCAACGAACAGCTAATCCGCGCTCAAAGTCTGGCAAAAGCAGGATTGATTAGGATGATTCATCCCGAATTGCTTAATCCTGACTTATTAATTGAAACTCTGTTTAAAAGTCTCGATCAAGTTAATTATAGCGATCTTCTTTTTCGACTAGATTTTGATGGGTTATCGAGAGTAACCGACTATTTATCCATGCTGCTATTAGACTCTTTTAGCTTACGGCAGGTTTCTTCCATTAAGTTTAAATCTGCCTAATTAACTTGAGAAGTATTGAAATATAGCAGTTCTACTGAATTGCGAAAATACTAGTTTTAAATGTCTTTTGTATCACAAGGGCATAACATCATTAGTCTTTTGTTATTAGTCGCTTTCATAAATGATTTGAGACTAACAATCAACAACTAACAATCAACAATCAACAATTAACAATCAACAACTATGCAAAAAGTAATGTTTTATTGCCAACATATTCTTGGTATGGGTCATCTAATTCGCAGCGTTGAAATAGTCAAAGGATTAATTCCTGACTTTCAAATTTGCTTTATTAATGGAGGTAAGGTTATCGATGAATTTCAATTTCCTGCTGAGATTGAAGTAGTTAATATTCCTGCGGTACAAACCGATACTGAATTTAACGAATTACGTCCCGTAGACGATAATTTAACCATGGCGGAAGTAGAAACAATCAGAACTAATATTCTGTTAGAAACTTGCGATCGCATTAAACCAGATATTTTAATTGTTGAATTGTATCCTTTCGGAAGAAGGCGCTTTTCTTTTGAGTTAATTCCTTTAGTAGAAAAAACAAAATCTATGGGAGCAAAAATTGTTTCTAGCGTACGGGATATTGTCGTTACCAAACAGAATCAACAACGTCATGAAGAAAAGATCTGTAAGTTAATTAATAAGTATTTTGATCTGCTATTGATTCACGGAGATCCTGACTTTGTTAAACTCAACCTTAGCTTTTCTAGAATTAATGATCTAATTTGTCCAGTTCACTATACAGGTTATGTTGTTCAACCCTTACCAGAACAACACGAGATAACTTTAGACAAACCTTCAATTCTGGTTAGTGTTGGTGGTGGAAGATTTGGACATGACTTATTAGAATGCGTTGTTGATACCGCACCAATTTTAAAAGACAAAATACCTCATCATATTCATATGTTTACAGGGCCTTTTTGTCCAGAATCGGTCTTTAAGAAACTTAAATCTATAACTAAAGAACAAGATAATATAACTTGCGATCGCTATACCATTAATTTATTAGATTATATGCAGCAGGCAGATTTATCTATAGGTATGGGTGGTTACAACACCACCATGAATATTTTAAGTACTGGTGTTAAAGCTATGATGATGGCATTTCAAGGAAATAATGATAAAGAACAGGAAACTCGCCTAACTAAATTGGATAAATTAGGTAGAGTTAAAATGATTCAGCCTCAAGATTTAAATCCAGAAGGATTTGCTAATAATATTATTAATTATCTGCAACAAAATAAAACAGAATTACCTTTAGATTTAGATGGAGTTAATAATACAGCAAAATATATTAAACAATTAGTTAATCAATGTGCTGTTGCAGTTTCTTAACTATAGCCATCCTATCTGAGTTTTGAAAAATATGAGTCATAAATATCGTTTGTACCATAAGGGCGTAACATAATCAGTTGTTTTCATAAATAATTTAAGACTGTCATATACAAAACTTCGGCGAACACAATAACTAAAATAACAATAAGAAAATTAGATTTGCTTATAGATCTTGTGAACAAAGTCAATCTAGCAATTTATATACTCAGTTGTTGCTATTTCTGTTATTCTTGCCCGCAATGCTTGATTTTCTGTTTGTAAAGCAATTATTTTTTGTTCCTGCTCTTTTATAATCATAGATAAAACATGATGATTATTTTGCTCTTCTTTTAATTCATCTTCTTGAGCAATCTGGATAGCTACACTTGATTTAATGTTTTCTTGTTTTGACTTGTAGCGATAACCGTATTGTAAACAGTAATCTGCATAATGCAATGCAATCGACGCTTTTTCACAAGAATTTTTGCATTGCAAGATTACTTTGTAACCATCATCTCTCCATTGTTTTTGGCTTTTATTGTAAGCCGCAATTTCTTTCCAATGTTTCTGTTTGGCAATGGTTTTTTCTCTTTCCTTCTGGATTACATCGTTTCTGATACTAGTTTTAATTCTTTCTTCTTCTAATTCTATTTCTTTTATTATTTCAGATTCTAGATCTGGATCAAATCTTTTCAAATTATTCCAATGTCTTTCTGTCTCAATAATTAGTTCATAATATTTATATTGACATAGCATTGACAATGAGGCTTTTGTTACCTTTGATATAAAACTAAGAGTTATATCTATTTGTTCTTTAGTTTCTGGATTAGTAACTAATACATAGTTATTTGATTTTAGTTCTAGTATTAAAGAAAAAACCATGATCGTGGGTAAAAAGTTTAATAAGTTCGACCTTATTGTGGCTTTATTGCAGTAAAACTGGTGCGATCCAAATTACAGAGGATAGCAAATAGATAGATCTACTGAATTTAAAGCTAAAAGTATCAATCCCATCAGAAATAGAGTTTATTATTTTCCCATAATTGTTTGCTGAAAGTTATAGTTGTTTTAAATAAGAATGAAACATTTTTTCGTCTGAAAGCCTTTCATAGCAAGAGGAACTTGTCTCACTCTAAATTGAAATGACTATATATAGAAACGCATTCTTAACCGACAATATTAGAACATAGATTAATATAAAAGATTTTCAAACATCCGCACGTAGACGATAACCAACACCCCTAACTGTTTCAATTAAATTATTACCCAGCTTTCTTCGCAAATGACCGATGTAGACATCTACCACATTCGATCCTGGATCGTAATCATAACCCCAAATGCGATCAAGTAGCTGCTGTCGACTCATGACCTGCATGGGATGACGTACCAGGGTTTCAGCTAAAATAAATTCTCGTGCTGAAAGCTCTATTTCTCGATCTGCCAACCACACTTGGCGCGTCAGTAAATTTAGAGTCAGATTGCCACTTTGTAGCTTGGTTTCCGCTTTAGTCACTGACTGAGGAACTTTACGCAACTGTACCCGAATTCTAGCCAGCAGTTCTTCAAAACGAAAAGGTTTGGTAATATAATCATCTGCTCCTCGTTCGAGTCCAAACACCATATCGTCCAAACCATCACGCGCAGTTAGCACAATTACTGGCAGTGTTTCACCACGACCCCGCAATTCCCTTAATACTTCCATCCCGTCCATTCCAGGAAGCCCTAAATCCAAAATTAACAGATCGAAATCTTTGCTGCTGGCTATATCTGCCGCTTGCTTACCGTGGTTAGCGCAAAGAGTTGTGTATCCGTGTGCCTTTAGCCCTGCTTCGATGAACTCGACGATGCGGGGGTTGTCTTCGGCAATCAGGATTCGATTCATTTACTACCTCCTGAGAAAGGGGAAAGACAATCGTAAAAGTAGACCCTGTTCCTAATTCTGATTCTAGTTCGACCCAACCATTATGGGCAGTAGCGATCGCCTCAACAATTGATAATCCTAAACCCGCACCCTCTTGTGCCGAATAGCGATCGCCTTCACTAGCGCGAGCAAAGCGTTCAAAAATCCGTTCTTGATCTTCGGTGGCGATTCCTGATCCAGTATCCCTTACCCACAGATAAGCATACTCATGGCGTACTGTCGAACCTAGAGCAATGGTATCATTCTCTTCCGTATGCCGAATAGCGTTTTGCACCAGATTCATCGCGGCTTGAGTTAAACGACCTTTATCCATCGCTACAGGGCTTAAACCTTTTGATTCTAATTGCCAGTTTCTGGTGGCTAAAGCTTGTGACTTAAAGTATAACTCTTCAGTGAACCAATCTAACTCTTCTAATTTGATGGATAAAAAACGAGGCTGTTCAGCTTTGGCAATGAGTAGCAGGTCGTTGACCAACCGACCCATGCGATCAAGTTCATCTGTAACTAATGCGATCGTTTCCTCTTGTTTTTCGGGTCGATACTTGAGTATTTCCAAATGACCTTGAATTACCGTAATCGGTGTTCGCAGTTCGTGTCCAGCATCCTTGAGAAATTCTCGCTGAGTTTCAAAAGCAGAACTGAGACGGTCTAGCATGGCGTTAAAAGTAGCACTCAGTTCGGCAATTTCATCGTTTCCCTTAGCTGCAATTCGTTTTGACATATCGGTTTGAGTAATCGTTTGCGCCGTTTTAGTAACTTGACGTAAAGGAAACAAAACTCGTCCTGCTGTCACCCAGGCGATCGCTGAAAAGATAATTAAAACAACAGTTGCCACCTTAATTACTAGAATAATCGTTCTTGTTCCTGTTTGATAATCTGCTCTGGCATCGCGAACGGCAATGATAATTCCTTGATCACCATTTACTGTTATCGGCTTGGCAGCATAGTAAATAGGTCCATCTTTAGCAATTAACTCTCCGCCAGTTAAATCAGAAACTTGATTCCATTCTTCTAGTAAAGTTGAATTTTGAGGGCGAGATATGCTGAAATCTCCCCTGCTTATAGAATCATGCTGTTGGGCAATCTCTTCTGGTAATGGTAAAGAGCTATCATGAACTATCTGTCCTGCTATTAATGCCAAAATATACTCATTTCTAGCGGTCACACGAAGCGATAGAACCTCTGCCACAACATTTGATAATTGTGAGGAATTATTAGTAACTTGTTGCTCAATCAAGCGCTCAAATTCATTAACCTCTGCTACTAAAGTTTCTTGAGTACGACTTTCTAATACGTTACAAAAAATCTGACGAGTTACAACAACTGAAATTAATACAGTGCAGCTCGTAAGTACCAAGTACCAAGCCAAAATACGAAAACGAATGCTATAAAAAATCTGCCTTTTAAGACTCTTTGATGTGTTTGAAACATGATCTGTTTGTTGACTAAAAATATTGGCTTTCATCTCTTGATTAACGTTATTTTTGCTCTTGATTTGACAACTGTTCCTCAAGCATCTGTATTAGCTAGATTTGACTCGTTGCTTCTTGATTCGCCGCCAAAACCCTTTCACTACTTTTATTTGGTCAAGGGCATGCAAAATAATAAAGGCTAAGAAAGTATACGCCAGCCAAAAATGGATGCTCCTCCCTAGTTCTACTAAATCACTATTTTGGGGAAACAAATCGGGTAAAGTTATCCAGAGAAAGCGCACGTTGCCACTTTGAAAAGAATTGGAGAAAAAGAAACCACTAACGGGAACAGCCCACATAAATAGATAGAGAGAAGTATGCAGCGCAAATTTTCGCATCCATTCAGGACTATATTTCGGTAGACGTTTGGTGTACTTTTTCCACCATACCTGTAGCAGAGTTAAAATTCGCCAGGTTAATAGCGCCATTGTCAGCACTCCCACAGATTTGTGAAAGTCATAGAGAAAATTACGCCCCACCACTTCTCTGGGTAAACGCGCCATCAAACTCCCACCAATAAACAGGACGATGTAACAGTAAAACATCCACCAGTGAATAGACATCAAGTTTTTAAAAGCAGAATTTTTTCTCGGTTTAGTAGTTCTAGAAGCTTGACTCATTGTTTTCTCTTGTCTTGAGGTTACACAACTATAGTTTCAACTGAGGGCTTAACTAGAACGTGAAACTTTTATGAAAGCTTTTTTAAAATTCGAGAAAATAATCTGTGGCATCAGCTCAAAAAACTCTGTCAGTTTGTGCTCAGAATCTTTTGCGGCAAACTGAATATAATCAGAACATTCGTGACTAAAAAATCTGGCGTTGGTGATTTAATGTATGACTTATAAAGTGTTTCTATTCGTAGCTGTTAGCCTTTAGCCTTTAGCCTTTAAGAAATGTATTTCAAGCACAATGCTATAAAAAGGTGCAGCGATCGCAAAAATTAAAGTTTGAATTCCAGTTTATTGACTAAATCCATCTACACCAACAGTTGAGCTAGTACTGCTGCGCGGAAGTCAGAAGTCAGAAGTCAGAAGTCAGAAGTCAGAAGCATTTAACTGTTAGGCTTTGAGCATTTACGAATGGTTACTTTATTTACGCCCATGTCTACTAGTATCTGCTAGTTGAAAGGTGAAACCTGAAACCATGAACGTTTAAAAATGCAGGATCGCTAAAAGTGACATCAGGTGTTCCTTAATTAAACTACGGTATGTAAATATATGATTACGATACGTAAGCATGAGCAAATTTACGAAAAACGTAGTTTCTTGGTCAATCTTACCAAGTACATTACGAAAATAATCTAAACATAAACCAAGATAACTATTTGGAATGGTAGCATTTGAGCAACTTAATCTTGTGCCCAAAAATCATAATAACGTGCTCAAAGCTATCTCTCTACTATGTTCCCTCTCCATTTACACTGTAGGTTATCTCCACACTACTACTAGAATGGCGATCGCCACAGCAAGACCTGCTATAGATAGGAAAGCCTTACCAGCAGAGCATTCTTCTACTTCTGACGCCGTTCTCAAAGATATATTATGCCCTTGTGGTACACCTGCAACTTTGGATCACGAGGGTTCGCTGCTCTTCCTGGCTCAAGTCACCTCTGACAATACGGTCAGTACTCAAGTTACCACTAATGGTAGCGTAGCCGAAATCACGGGAGGAGAAACGCGTGGGGATAATCTGTTTCATAGCTTTCAAGATTTCTCGGTTCCCACCAATAATGAAGCCTTTTTTAATAATGCTAATGATATCGCTAATATCTTTTCAAGAGTAACTGGAGGCAAGATTTCTAATATCGATGGACTAATTCGTGCTAACGGTAGTGCTAGTTTGTTCCTAATTAATCCCGCAGGAATTCTGTTTGGGGAAAATGCCAGTCTAGATCTGGGTGGTTCATTTTATGGCAGCACCGCAGATAGCATTCTGTTTGAAGAGGTTGAATATAGCGCAACGGACTTAGATTCTCCCCCTTTATTAACAATTAATGCCCCTATAGGCTTGAATTTCCGCAATAATTCAGGAGATATCATCAATCGTTCAGTAGTGCAAAATAATGCCGAAGAGATCATCGGGTTAGAAGTATCTTCAGGAAACAGTTTAGCTCTTTTGGGAGGCGATATTGAATTTGAAGAGGGTAATCTCACTGCTTCTGGAGGTAGAATCGAACTAGGTGGATTAAGCCAGGCAGGAACAGTTACTTTCAATGATGATGGTAGCTTTAGTTTTCCCAAAGATTTAGCAAGAGCAGATATTACATTAAGCAATGCTGCCGCTATAAGTGTTAGGGGTAAGGGTGGAGGTGATATTGCCATTAATGCTCGTAATCTCAAGCTGGAGGCAGGAGATTTTGGTGCCAGCAGTATAGAAGCAGGAATTAGCGCAGATTCAACTAACTCTAAGGCCCAAGCAGGAAATATTACGATTAATGTTACTGATAATATAACTGTTGATGATGACAGCATTATCGATAATCAATTAGAGCCTGAAGCATTAGGCAATGGAGGAGATGTCACTATTAGCACAGATACTTTATCTTTGACCAATGGAGCCAGAGTTAGTGCTAGTACTAGAGGTCAAGGAAATGCTGGTTCTGTCGCAATTACTGCTACAGATAAGATCTACTTTGATGGTGAAGATTCACAAGGCAGTCTTAGTGGTGCTTTTAGTCGAGTTGATGAAAAAGCAGTAGGTAATGGAGGAGATATCACTATTACTACAGATACTTTATCTTTGACCAACGGAGCCAGAGTTGATGCTAGTACGGAAGGTCAAGGAAATGCTGGTTCTGTCGCAATTACTGCTACAGATAAAATCACCATTGATGGTGACAATTCACAAGGTTTTTCAGGTGGGGTTGTTAGTCGAGTTAATCCAGACGCAGTAGGCAATGGCGGAAATGTAACTGTTGGCACTGATTCAATGTCTATAACCAACGGTGGATTAGTTAGTGCTAGCACCAGAGGTCAAGGAAATGCGGGAAGCGTGGTGATTACTGCTACAGATCGGATCACTATCGATGGTGAAGCTTCACAAGGCGATCCTAGTGGTATTACCAGTCAAGTCACTTCAGGAGTAGGCAATGGGGGAAATGTGACTATTAGTACTGATACTTTATCTTTAACCAACGGAGGAGCAGTTAGTGCTAGTACCTTTGGTAGAGGAAACGGGGGAAACGTCGAGATTACTGCTACAGATGCGATCATAATCGATGGTGAAGGTTCGCGAATTCCTAGTAGTGCTTCTAGTGCAGTTTTGCCAGAAGCGATAGGCAATGGGGGAAATGTGGCTATTAGCGCTGATTCAATGTCTTTAACTAATGGAGGGCGAGTTAGTGCCAGTACATTTGGCAGAGGAAATGGGGGGTCGGTTGAGATTACAGTAGCAGATCAGATCAGCATCGATGGTGAAAACTCACAAGGCGACATTCCTAGCGGTGCTTTTAGCAATGTTGATTCTGAAGCAGTAGGTGATGCAGGGAATGTAACTGTTACTACAGGATCTCTGTCATTAACTAATGGAGGGCAAGTTAGTGCCATTACATTTGGCAGAGGCAATGGAGGGTCGGTCGAGATTACCGCCGCCGATCACATTAGCATCGATGGTGAAAACTCACGAGGCGACATTCCTAGCGGCGCTCTTAGTATCGTTAGACCAGGAGCAGTAGGTGATGCAGGAGGTGTGAATATTGTTACCAATACTCTATCCTTAACCAATGGAGGACAGGCTAATGCTAGTATATTTGGTCAGGGAAATGCTGGTTCGGTTGAGATTACAGCCGCCGATCACGTTAGCATTGATGGCGAAAACTCACAAGGCAATATTCCTAGCGGTACTTTTAGTATTGTTGGTCAAGGAGCAGTAGGTGATGCAGGAGGGGTAGATATTGTTACCAATACTCTGTCTCTGACAAATGGAGGACAGGTTAACACTAGTACATTCGGTCAAGGAAATGCGGGAGATGCATCAGTCAATGCTCAAGATTCAATTATCATCAGTGGTACAACTGAAAGTAATCGTAGTGAATTAGCGGCTAGCGCACTTTTCAACAGTGGAAATGGCGGCAATGTTAATGTTTCAACTAATACGTTGATTATTGATGGTGGAACAATAGCGGCAAGCAACTTTGATCGCCTGAATCGGTTTCCGCCTGGGATAGGAGAGCCAGGGGATATTAATATTGAAGCCAATAATATCAGTCTGAGCAACAATGCCAGCATTAACGCTGCCACTCAATCAGTAACTGGTGATAGTGCTAACATTAATCTTCAAATTGCCGACAATCTAACTTTAGACAATGACAGTTTAATCTCCGCGCAGGCACTTGAAGAAGCGAATGGAGGTGAACTAAGCATAGATGCGGAATTTATCATAGCTTTTCCCAATGGTAGTAACAATCTGATTGCTGGTGCCGAGCAAGGACAAGGAGGCAATATTACTATTAATGCCGAATCAATATTTGGTATTGAGGAGCGTCCATTGAATGAGGCAACCAATGATATTGATGCTAGTTCCGAAGTTAGCGGTTTGGATGGCACGATAGACATTACCACTCCCGATATTAATCCAATTCAGGGAGCTACCGAACTACCTAGTAACCTAGTTGTTCCCCAACAAACAACAGAGCAAGCTTGTCAATCTAAAAGGGTAGCAACAATAAAAAATGGTCTAACCATCAAAGGCAAAGGCGGTATTCCACCCGCACCAGAATTACCCTTGGATTCCCACAACATTGCCATCGAGGGAAAATACACCGACATAACATCTGCCACTCCTCAGGCAATAGATACTAGTCAAGGCGCAATTCAACCAGCCAGGGGTATCAAAAAGACAGAAAACGGCGTAACTTTAACTGCTTATCGTACCAACAATTCAGGCGATCGCCTGAGTAAAATTCAGCCTAATTGCGGTGTCTGAAAAGTGACACATAGCATAATTCTTGGTTAGTGATTATTTTTAGCTCATATAGTTTTAGGTCGGAGTTGCCGTTAGTCGAAATAACTCATCCAATAACATTCCTCTACTAATTTACAAATAAAGACAATCTTCAAAACAAATGTTTTCGAGCATTGGTTATTGGGTTAAGGATAAGTTAAGCTTGCGTTAACCTTACACCCGATTATTTAAAAATCCAGGAATGAAGCAGCTGAGCGCTACAAAAATTAAGTGGCAAGAATATCTAGAGTATTTTTCCCTGAAATTAGCTATTTTATTATTAATTATTGACTCACTCTTTATTTTGTCTCATGGAATTTATTGGCTGACAGAGACAAACTTGATAAATTTCCCTTTGTCAAAAGTTTTCATGCATAAAGATCTCTTACCAATTACAGAAGATCAAGGTTACCCTGAATTTTTTCAATATATTAAAGAATTATGGATTGCCTTACTTTTGGGCTTTGGCTATTGGCAACGTAAAAATTTATTATTTTTAGCTTGGAGTTTATTATTTAGCTATTTGCTATTAGATGACGCCCTAATAATTCATGAAAAAATAGGAGCAAGATTTAGCCATCTTTTTACAGATTCTTTCGGCTTGCGTTCAATTGACTATGGTGAAGTTTTAATTTCCGCTATTGTTGGAATGTTTTTTCTAATACTTATCAAATGGGGCTATTCTCAAAGCAGCTCTGTAGAAAGAAAATATTGCAAGTTTCTTATATTGTTTTTATTAGCTTTAGCATTAGTAGGTATTGTGTTTGATCTGATGCACGTTATATTTATGGATAATTACTATCTGAATGTAATATTTGCTTTGCTTGAAGATGGAGGAGAACATATTGTGATGAGTTTTACGTTGGCTTTTGTTTATAAAATTAACTGGCAATATTAGAGATTAAGTTTGAGAAAAAGTTAATCAGCTTGTTGCTATTGTTTAAAATATAATTAATAATTTATAGCGATTCTCATTTGTGTGAGGTACGTTGATAAATCTTGTTTTTTGCTGATTGTTAATTGTTGATGGTTGATTGAGTGTACCTCATCTATTTGAGAAAGGCTATAGTACTAATTTATGGCTGAAAATAGCTTTTATTACTCTGGTAAATATTAGTAGTTTTATTCAGGATAATTATTAGCTTGCCAGTTAAACAAAATGCTTTCTGTGCTTATTTTGCTCATTTATACGAGTTCGGCAGACATGTATTGGTAGTCATTAGGAATATCTAGAATAATAATTGGCGATAAATTTAAATATTGATAGTGATAGGAGATTTGCAAAGCATCGCCTTTATCTATTTATTCAACATTTCTGATACTAAATAATCAATTAGAGTATATATTAATGTTAGTGAGTATATCAACTACGGTAAGTAAAGCTGCGCCCCTATTGCAACAAGAGCATATTTAAGTTTTTATGCTTTTTTATTAATTAATTCTTCAAATGATGAGGTTGAAGATTCCAAGTAATTAAAGAAAAATCTAATCGACTCGTAAACTTAGCTTACTCTGAAGCTTTCAGATCGCACTTTTCATAACTTCCACTAGACTAAAACTGATAACTCATAACTGATGAAGCTTAAAACTTTATCTGTTCTAATATTATAGCGGTTCTCATTTTAATGCGGTACAGTCAAGACCTCGGTTTTTGTTGATTGTTAATAGTTGATTGTTAATAGTTGATTGTTAATAGTTGATTGTTGATTGCGGTGTACCTCACTAATTCGAGAAAGGCTATAAGTTCGTATGTGTTCTAGATGTTGATACCAACAGTGCGATCGCTTTCTTCTGTTTAGCGTTCGTTATCACTACACGCCAAGGCGCCTTTATTCCACATCCCCCATCCTGAGAATCAGATAGCAATCTTCCGTCTCAGTCCAACTTCGTACGGCTATATAGTTTCTGTCATGGGGTTACCTCATTTGTTTTGAAAACAGACAAATAAGAGATTTACTGTCAAAATCAACAAGTGATGTATTTCCTACAATGGGGATAACCTATATCAATTGGCGTTCTCTAAGTGAGATGACTTAATGACTAGCAAACCTCCCTCTAGTGGTCGTAATTCTCGATCGCCCATTAGCAAAGCTGTTACCCAAGCAGTGCAGAAAATTCAGGCAAAGGTTAATTTTAATTCTGCTAATTTCCAGTCGGGAAAACCAACCCCAGAATTAAGAATCAAAGAACCCAACAAACCAGAATCAACTTATCCCTTGGTCGGCGATCGCTATACTCTGGGGCGTAGTTCGCGCTGTGATATTAGCGTTCGCAACCCTGTGGTTAGTCAAACTCATTTAACCTTGAAGCGAAATCGTAAGCAACCCCGTTCGTTTATTATTCAAGATGAAAAATCGACCAACGGCATTTATCGAGGTAAACGGCGTTTTAAAACCTTTTCCCTCTTTCACAATGAAAGTTTTACCCTCGGACCTCCAGAGTTAGCCGCAGGAGTAACTATTAAGTATATTAATCCTCCTCCTACCTGGATACATATATTGCGCTATGGTCTCTATGGTATAGGAGGAATGTTGTGTCTGTTGCTGCTAGTGGTAGGCATGGAGTGGCTGAAGGTTCCTGTATATCCAATTCCCCAAGAATCGACTCTGCCAATTGTAGTATATGCCCGTGATGGCGAGACTCCGATTAACCCCACTGCCCAAAATAATACTCACCGTGAACTAAGAAAACTGTCGGATTTTTCTGACTATTTACCCGATGCGGTCATAGCTTCGGAAGACAGTCGTTTTTACTGGCATTTTGGCGTTGATCCCATTGGTATTACCAGGGCGATAGTTATCAATCTAACCTCTGCCGAATTAAGGCAGGGAGCAAGTACCCTAACTCAGCAACTAGCCCGTAGTTTGTTCCCTGAAGTTGGCAGACAAAATACAGCAGGGCGTAAAATTCGCGAGATGCTAGTGGCGCTGAAGCTAGAAACTTTCTATAGCAAAGATTTTATTCTCAAAACCTATCTTAATCGAGTTTATTTAGGCATTGGCAGCTATGGGTTTGAAGATGCAGCCCAGTTTTACTTTGATAAGTCTGCCGCAGATCTCAACCTTTCGGAGGCGGCAACTTTAGTCGCAATCTTACCTGCACCTAATTTATACAATCCTGTTAAAGATTACGATACGGCGATCGGATTACGCAATCGCATCATTGACCGCATGGTCAAGCTGGGAATGGTAGATACAGAAGAGGCAAATCGCGCCAGGCGATCGCGAATTGAAGTTAGTCCCAAAGCCCGTGAAAGTATGTCTAGCACTGTGGCACCCTATTTTTACAGCTACGTCCTGGATGAGCTACAAGAATTATTGGGTTCAGACGTGGCACAGGAGGGGAATTTTATAATTGAAACGGCATTAAATCCGCAGTTACAGCGACAGGCTGATTCAGCCTTGTCATATTCAATCAATAACGATGGCGATCGCCTGGGGTACAGTCAGGGGGCGGTAGTGACGTTAGACAGCAGAAATGGCAATATTTTGGCTTTGGTTGGGGGAGTTAATTTTGAACAAAGCCAATTTAATCGAGTAGTACAGGCAAAAAGACAGCCAGGCTCTACTTTTAAGGTATTCGCCTATGCTGCTGCTATTGAGCAAGGACTCGATCCTAATGCAGAATATCCCTGTACTGCTTTGACTTGGATGGGTCAGCAATATCGTGGTTGTGAGCGTAGTACGGGCAATATTGATATGTATCGTGGTTTAGCTCAGTCTGAAAACGTTACTGCCTTGAGAGTAGCGCAGGATGTAGGTTTAAAAGAGGTAATTAATGTTGCCCAACGCCTGGGGGTATCTTCCCCTCTAGTGGAAGCCCCTGGAGTAGTAATTGGACAAAGTGAAGCTACCGTTTTAGAAATGACTGGAGCATATGCCACCATCGCTAATGACGGCATCTGGAACAAACCCCACGCCATTAATCGCATCTTAGATGGCAGCGATTGTAAAGACTCAGGCGATCGCAATTCCTGTCGGGTAATTTATTTTTTTGACGATAGTGAAGAAACCGTTTTTGATAAAAATGATGAAACTGTCCGTGATGTTATGAAGCCAGAAGTTACCGACCAAATAACGAAGATGTTGCGGTTGGCTGAAGACGAAGGTACAGGAAAAGCGGCGTTTATCGATCAAGGGGAAGCGGGAAAAACAGGCACTACTGATGATAATGTTGACCTGTGGTTTATCGGTTATGTCCCCGAGTCAGACTTAGTAACTGGAGTTTGGTTGGGCAATGATGATAATTCTCCTACTAACGGCAGTAGCTATCAAGCTGCTAGTCTTTGGGGACGGTATATGAAACAGGCAGTGAGTGAATAGATCTCTTGCATAAATAGAAGCTAGAATTTTAAACGCCTGATGTGAATTAGCTACGTTGAAAGGTTAATAGTTCGTAGCTCTAAGCTTTAGGCTTTAGAAAGTTTAGTAACTCAATCTGCATGTTTAGTTATGCTTGGTTTTAATTTCACTACTATTTGTTTGTATTCTCTTATAGCTTATGGCTACGGACGCTCTGCGTCCAAGCACCCCCTTTGGGGCTTGCGCGTATGCGCTGTGCTTGAAGCAAATTACTCTGATTTTTAATTCACATCAGACGTTTTAAATATCCCCTGTGGGGGCGACAACTAGCTCAAAAAGCAGACTCTATAAGGGAAATAGCCCTCATTCCTTTTAAATAATAAGGCGTTTTGTGGGGTGATAATTGAAGTAATTGTAAAACGAGATCTTGAAAAAAGGCGCTCGAATCCA
>JBCDDK010000147.1:0-17261 GCA_039180345.1 Cyanobacteria bacterium P01_G01_bin.39
AGGGGTAGCTGAAAGATTTTCTAGAATATATTCACGGATAACGAGAGTAAACAAATTTCTCTGTACTTGATACCAATTAGAAATTAAGTTGGTCGAACGCATTTTCTCCAAACGAACAAATGCTTGAAGTGAACAAAATATGTGTGTTTTAATGGCATGAGTATTTCTGACCATAAATTTGCCAACACCGCAGACTTGCTTGATGGCACGATGAAAGGCTTCGATTCCCCAGTGAATGTCATGAATCGTGATAAATTCTTGTCGAGAAATTTGTTGAAGTTTTTCCGAATCTGGTAAATATAAAACATAGTGTCGAGAGTCTCCTTTTTTGAAGTCTTTCCTCAACAATTTAACGAAGCCAAATTCTTTTAGATGAGTGATTAAACCTTGGTGGGGAATCTCTAAAGAGCTTACTTGACTGTATTTGCCAGGGTCGTTAGAGACAGTTCGATTTTTTTCTACCCCGAATAGAAAACCTAGTTTCTGGTTTCTTAAAAACTTCAGGTTAGCTACCGATGAGTACCAACTATCTCCAGTGACAATACTGGGTTTCAAGCCCCAAGCCATTACCTCGACTAGCATTTCTCTAAAATAATCGTTTTTGGTTTTACCCTCCTTTTTGTCATAGATACGGTAATTGATGGGAACTGAATTCTCTTGGCGATCGCTATAATAAAGAGTGATGAGATTTAATCCTTTGATAGTTTGATGATATTTACCTGACCAGAAATATCCAATTAATTCAGCGCATTCTGGGTTGCTGTAATGTTTTTCTATTACTGTGTCATCAACGCTTAGAATCCCTCCTTTGAAATCAATTAAATCTCTAACAGTGTCGAATAAATCTTTTGCTTCGTATCTTTCCCTCAATAAGAAACGATTAATACTATCGTGTGACACATTTCCCAGTATTTCTGATAGTCTGCTACATCCCATCTGTTTTGGTTCTGACAGTAAAAACAATGTATAGTGTTCAAGCTGGCATTGTGCGGTGGAGGGTTTGCTGATTTTTCTAATTATCCGATACCTATTTTTTCTCTAATTTTACTCGTTACAGCATTATCTCATTCTTCTGTCAATGCGTAAGTTCTAGAGACAATTTCCTGCGATATTTTTCTCAGCTTAATATGTACCCTAATCATGATATAAATATTAAGGATTGTAAAATAAGAGCCATATTCTCTAATATTTCTCTGGTAGTTGAGGATTAACCTACTATTGCTGCCAAAAATTAAATATTTACTCTTACTACTTATCGAAGTTAGGTGGCTAGCTTTTTATGCCCATTCAAAATTTACTTGGAGACGCAGAGCAAGATTAGGTTATCTAGCTAGATCGTCTGCAAAATACTGAGAAGTATAAATACTTAACCAATCAAATTAAACTTTATGACAGCAGTATCCGCACCAATTTCCAGTTCTTCTTCTCAGCCAAAACAGTTAGATGACAATGTAAAACTAAGGGATATTATTAATACCCTACCCAAAGAGGTTTTTATCAAAAATCCTCGTAAGGCATGGACAAAAGTAGCCATAAATACTGCCTGTGTTGTTTTTGGTTACTGGGCAGTGGCAGTTTCTCCCTGGTACTTATTGCCCATCGCTTGGGTTTTCTTAGGCACTAGCCTACAGGGTTTTTTTGTGATTGCTCACGATTGTGGTCATCGGTCTTTTTCTAATCGTATTTGGATTAACGATTTAGTCGGGCACATCGTAACGTTACCTATTGCCTATCCGTATCATGCTTGGCGTATTCTGCACAACTTTCACCACAGGCACACCAATAAGCTGGATGTGGATAACGCTTGGGCACCTTGGACTGCAGAAGCCTTTGGTGATTCTTCAGTTACTTTGCAATGGCTATATCGCAGAATGCGTGGTTGGTTTTGGTGGATGGGCTCTATCGTTCACTGGGCAAAACTGCACTTTACTTGGCAGCAGTTTAAAGGCAAACAAAGAGAGCAAGTTCGCTTTTCAGTTTTGTTGGTTTTAGCTGCTGTGGCGATCGGCTTTCCTGCTTTAATTATTACCACTGGTATTACTGGCTTGATTAAGTTTTGGTTAATTCCTTTTATGGTTTACCACTTCTGGATGAGTACTTTTACCATGTTCCACCACAGTATGCCCGAAATTCCTTTTAAGCCCGAAGGAGAGTGGAACGAAGCTCGCGCCCAACTATCTGGTACGGTTAACTGTAAATATCCTTGGTGGGTTGAGTTTCTTTGCCACGATATCAACGTGCATATTCCCCATCACTTAACCACTGCTATTCCTTGGTATAATTTACGTCAGGCTCACGATAGCTTGGTTGAAAAC
This sequence comes from Cyanobacteria bacterium P01_G01_bin.39, assembly GCA_039180345.1. GTDB lineage: Bacteria > Cyanobacteriota > Cyanobacteriia > Cyanobacteriales > Xenococcaceae > Waterburya. Next base: position 2,316 of record JBCDDK010000147.1, read on the forward strand.
TGGGGCGACTATCTCTATCCAGACTGTAGCTTCAATTGGGAATTGATTCAAAAAGTGACTAAAGTCTGCCATCTACACGAAGAAGAAAAGAACTATCAGAGTATAGAAGCATATCGTCTATCTAGATAGTTTGAATGCTTTGGTTATTGAATAGAAAAAGGAGATATAGTCATGGTGCTTATCTCCTTTTTTTGCGATCGCACCAAGCGAGCAAGTACAATTTAATTCTCTAAGCTATACGTAGACTTCTTTTATGGGACGGTACTTTCTCAAGCGACTCTCGATCGCCATTCCCACCTTACTGTTAATCAGCATAATTATTTTTACAATTTTGGCACTCGCACCAGGAGATCCTTTGGGCGAATTTGCCTCTAATCCTGCTATTACTGCTGAGGTTAGAGAAAACATTCGCAGGTCATTTGGCTTAGACCAACCAGGATACATTCGCTACTTTAAATGGTTGGGGTCGTTTATTCGCGGCGATATGGGCTACTCGTTTAACAGCAGGAGTCCTGTTGCCGAGCTTTTGGGACAGAGACTGGCGACGACTTTTTGGATTGTCGGCGTAGCATATTTTGTGGGCTTATTAATCGCTTTTCCCTTGGGGATTATTTCGGCAGTTAAAAGATATTCCCTGACAGATCGCATCGTGACGACGATCGCTTTTTTAGGTTTTTCGATCCCTCCTTTTTTTATGGGACTCTTGTTTATAATTATTTTTAGCGTTCGACTGGGCTGGTTGCCTTTTATCTACAACAGCACTTTAGAAGTAAACGACTGGCAGAGCTTTTGGACGCAAATTCAACAGTCAATCATGCCCGTCGGCGTTCTCGCTTTATATCACGCAGCAATTTTGATGCGTTTTATTCGGACTGCGGTTTTGGACGAGTTAAAACAGGAATATGTCAAAACTGCCTTATCAAAAGGATTGAGTCAATTTGCTGTCATCAAAAATCATGTTCTGCGCAACGCGATGATTCCTGTCATTACCTTAATCGCCCTAGATATTCCAGCAATTTTTACAGGGGCGTTAGTAACCGAACAGGTATTTCGCGTCCCTGGCATTGGCGCACTACTAATCGACTCGATCTATCGCAGCGATACCCCTGTAGTAATGGCGATCGCTTTTATTTACGCTATTTTAATCGTCCTATTTAATCTGATTGCCGACCTAATTTATGCTTTAGTCGATCCTAGAGTTAAATATTAAAACAAACCAACGAGACCAAAATTTTGTCACACACACTACCAAATTATCTTTAAAATATAGTAATTAGAGATAGTCATAAATCTGATCGCAATGCGATCTCCCAGAGTTCAAATAGGCAGACTGCCAACTATAAATAAAATTTGTAATAAAAGAAACACAGTATAAAAACACGCTATGGATTTAATCGCACTAGAAAGTTTACTAGACAATACCTCATTTGGGGTCTTGCTATTCACGATGTTGGTTTACTGGGGTGGGGCGACATTTCCCAATCTTCCCTATACCAGCACTTTGGGAACTATAGGAATGGCGATCGCCAATCTCTGTATGGCTACCCTACTGGGTTCCCGTTGGCTAGAAGCTGGCTACTTTCCTTTGAGCAATCTTTACGAATCCCTGTTCTTTCTCGCCTGGGGGATTACCACGATGCATTTTATTGCCGAGAGAATGAGTCGCAGCAGACTAGTCGGTGTGGTAACTAGCCCTGTAGCGATGGGGATTACTGCCTTTGCTGCTTTAAGCCTCCCTGCCGAAATGCAGGAGTCGGCGCCTTTAGTACCCGCACTAAAGTCCAACTGGTTGATGATGCACGTCAGCGTTATGATGCTGAGTTATTCTACTTTGATGGTGGGAAGTGCGATCGCCATTGGGTTTTTAATCATCACTCGCGGGCAAAAAGTAGAGCTAAAAGGAAGTTCTGTTGGGACTGGTAGCTTTCGCGATCGCGTCAAACAAAAAACTTTCAAAGACGTTGCTAAGAATACTTATGCCAGTACTTCTAGTAGTGGTAACACCGCCGTACTAGACTTGCCCAAAACAGAAACGGTAACTCTCTCTCCCGAACGCCTGAGTTTGGCAGATACTCTAGATAACATCAGCTACCGTGTCATTGGTTTGGGATTTCCTTTGTTGACTATCGGTATCATTGCAGGAGGAGTCTGGGCAAATGAAGCTTGGGGTTCTTATTGGAGTTGGGATCCCAAAGAAACCTGGGCGTTTATTACCTGGTTAGTATTTGCAGCATATCTCCACGCCAGAATCACTCGCGGTTGGCAAGGAAGAAAGCCCGCTATTTTGGCAGCAGTTGGTTTTGTCGTAGTTTGGGTGTGCTATTTGGGGGTCAACCTCTTAGGACAAGGTTTACATTCTTACGGTTGGTTTTTGTAATTTAGAGAAAGGATTAGTTGCGGTGCTTGTACTCGAATGGGTAAACTAAGCGGCTTACTTTTAGTCATATGCGCAGCGGTATCTTTTTCTCGTTAAATCCAAATGATGCTCTGCAGATTGGTATTGTTACAATCACCATAAAAGATATTTGTATAATTATTCATAACCAAACTATCTATCTGGTAGATGAGCAATTCCAACTCTCAGTCAGATCGCAACAATGCCGACCTAATTACGATTCGCCCTGAGCGTCGAGTGATGACCTGCCAAAAGCTCCCCTATTTTGTCGGTATTTCTGGTGCAACCACCGGGGCAACTGGCTTATCGATGCACTTAGTCGTTATTCCCCCTGGTGCGATCGCTACTCCCCATTTTCACCAAGGCTTTGAAACTGGTATCTATGTCCTCGGAGGACAGGTTGAAACGCGATATGGCACAAAACTGGAAAAATCAAGCATCAATCAGGCGGGAGACTTTCTATTTATTCCACCAGGGGTTCCTCATACGGCGATTAACTTGAGTCAAACTGAATCAGCCCGCGCCATTGTTTCACGTAACGATCCCAATGAACAGGAAAATGTAGTGCCTTACGACATTCATCCAAATTTGAGCGAGTAAATCATCTTTCTAAAGGCGATCGCCAATTTACGAATCGTTAGCTATGGGAATAAAGCGATCGCTTCACACAAGATCAGTTGTATCAAGTCTGGTTTTTGCGAAATCGATTATTGCATACCCTATTTAGACCCAGAAATACTAATCGACAGAATTAAAAAAGACATCTGAAGATTATAAAAATGCTAGACTCAACAACTTTTCTTGACAAAGTAACTACAGAAGCAACTCAAAAGTCAAATCCTTTCAACCCCTTTCTTCCTACTAAACAAGACTTAGCCAGAACGGAAAAACTAGCAGAAAGCAAGCTATCTGTAGTCATCTGTCTGCATTGAGGACATATCATTTTTTATCTCTATTTCTTCTCGATTTTTTCTTTTAATACAAATCAATAAATCAAGGAAAAAGATATTAAATCAATTTAGATTAATAGGAGAAAAACCATGAAATTACGTTTCCGAGGTCAAGCTTATTCTGCTTCTAATAATTCAGTTGAAACCATAGCTTCCGAACATACAGCTCATTTTTTAGGTAGAGCTTACACTCTCCGCCGCCCTGTTCAAACTGTTAATCCTTTCTCTGGTATCGTGAAAAAATATCGCGGTGTAGCTTATATTGCTTAATTTTCAACTCAACAATTACCTTCAGTGAATGTCAGTCTTGCCATAAGGCTGGCAGTTTTTTCGCTTTACTCTAAATTTATATGATGATTTATACAGCGATGCCATAGGCTAGCTATATGCGTAGCGGAGTCTGCCGCAAGGTGGCTAGAGGCTTCGCTGTTACCTTTCAGAAAATATTACTCAAATTAACATCTCAATTTAATTCAAGCATAGTAAACTACATCTATAGATTACTAACAGGCGATAAAGATGTTTGCTCCTAAAATTAAGCTTCATCCTGACGAGAAATACTTCCCCATGAATCCTACGATATTCGTATCTCTTTCTCGTTTTCGCCATCATATCAGCCTGGGTCGCGATTACGGATACAATAAAGAAAGTGACCAAAAAGTGGGTTAGAACAGATGAGAAGTCTCCAGAGTATTACGATATACCTTTTAATATTCTAAATAATTTCGGTTTAAACAACGATGGTACTAATCGAAGACCGAAGGATAGAAATCGCGGCGATACAGAAAATGTATTTTTACAACCCGATGGCAAACCAGAAGGAAATCCTAACCCAACAGGCAATGTTCCCTGCTTTTACAGTCAAATAGACTCAAACAATGGTTATGTTTTTCATCAATATTGGTTCTTTTTTGGTTATAATCCCTCTCTAGTCATATTAGATCTCAGTCACCAAGGAGATTGGGAAGACTACACGGCAGTAACTCAAAATGGTGAGTTAATTGGTGGGATTCTCAATGCTCATGGAAAGCGCACTTGCTATAAAAAAGAACAGTTAGAGTTCGCGGGAGAACAAGTACAAATATATTGTGCTTTAGGAACTCACGCCTTGTTTCCGAGTCCTGGCTCGTATGGAAAATTTAAAACCGATAAAGCCAGATCTGGGGGCTATGTATGGGACACATCTAAAAATGTAGAGGTCATATTCGACCAACCCTGGCGGGATTATGCAGGTGCTTGGGGTGAAGTTGGGGAATTGCCTGCTACAACTGGACCACTTGGTCCTTACTATAAGCTAATTGAAAAGGATTTTTTCTCATAGCTTCGATGAAAGAGAGGGGAAAAATCATAGCAGCATTCCTGTTATGCAAGCTGTCATAAAACAAGCCAAAGAACCAGCAATCATTGCTCTTAATCCTAAAAGTGCCAGATCCTGTTGTCGGTTAGGAGCGATTGCACTAAGTCCTCCAAGTTGAATGCCAATCGACCCCAGATTAGAAAAACCACACAAGGCATAGGTTACAATAATCGTCGTTCTTTCAGAGAGAGAAGGGATCATCTTTTGTAAATCTAGATAGGCAACAAATTCATTGAGAATAACTTTTTTTCCCAATAAAATTCCTACCTGAGAACAGTCAGCTAGAGGTATGCCCATCAACCAGGCGAAAGGAAACATCAAATAGGACAAAATCCATTCCAAAGATAGCTGAGGTAAGCCTAATTGCCCTCCCATCCAACCCAAAAGCCCATTGACCAAAGCTAATAAGCCCAAAAAAGCGATTAACATTGCTCCCACATTCAGAGCTAATTTCAAACCATCTAATGCACCCGTAGTAATAGCATCGAGGGCATTAGTATCATTGGATTTAACTTCCATCTCTATCTTTCCTGCAGTTTCGGGTTTCGCCGTTTCGGGATAGAAGATTTTGGACATTGCTAAAGCTGCTGGTGCAGACATAACAGAAGCTGCAATCAAATGTTCTGGTGATATTCCCAATGAAATATAAGCAGCCATGACACCCCCTGCGATGGTGGCAAAACCTCCAGTCATCACTGCATGGAGTTCAGACATAGTTAGAGTAGCCAAATAGGGTTTTATTATTAGTGGTGCTTCTGTTTGTCCGACAAAAATATTAGCAGCACAACTAAAAGATTCCGCTCCAGAAGTTTTCATCGTTCGCATCATTACCCATCCCAAAGCAGCAATAATTTTCGGCAAAATCCTATAATAATAAAATAGAGCAATAAAAGCGGAGAAAAAGATAATCGTCGGTAAAACTTTAAAAGCAATAAAATGTTCCTCAAATCCATCTCCAAAGATAAATTTTGCTCCCGCATCAGAAAAATCGAGAAATTGCCTCGTGCGCTCTCCCAGAAATTGAAAGAGCGTAAGCCCCACTGTAGTTTTGAGAATAAAGAACGCCAGAATTAGTTGTAAGCCTATTCCCCAAAGTACCGTAGACCATCGAATTCTCGAACGATTAACCGAACATAGATATCCGCACCCGATAAAAGCTATTAATCCCAGTAAAGAAATTAGTCGTTCGTTCATTTTATTCCATATCTTTGAGGCTTAATTGTACTGCGAAGATATAAAGGATGACGGGGACAACCTTTTTTAGTAATGCCCAATGAGTAAAGATGATTATGATTCTTCAGTAGTTCAAGAGTATATAAATCTTGCTTCTGCCAAGTGCCATGATTGCCCCAAGCTAAGATGACTTTATCGGATTTCTCCACACTTTCAAGAATAAAGCGATCGTTATTTTTACCAATTGGTTCAGTTGCCTGTTTGAGTAGTGATGGCTTTGAGGTTCGATAGGCAAACAAGTTTACTACTTCCAATTTGCCATAGCCCCAAGACTTAGCAAAATTAATGCAGCGAGTGATGGTTGGATCGTTAAGTGTCGCATCGGCACGAGAAGGATTGAGCATGATGAAAGAAATAGTTTTGCTCGTGGTATTCCATTCACGCCAAAGTAAATAGCGGTAGCTGCCTGTAATCACTGCTCCACTTTGCATTTTTAATCTATTCTTTAACCTCTAATACTTCCAACCGCTTCTCAATCTCCACTTAATCTTCATGCAATTGTTCGAGTTCGGTATCTACGCTGTTGATGCAACGACAGTAGACAATATCAATACTGACGAACGTGAGCTCGACGGAACGATAAAAACTTAAAAATTGTGTAACTCTTTAATTTTTAAAGGTCTGAATTCCTAATTCTTTCGTTATGAATAACATAACTCCGAATTCCGAACTTCGAACTCACGTTGTTTGATTCCTCAACCCGTACTGCTTGATAGTGCGGGTTATTTTTTCTTCTAAATAAATAGAGATTCCGTCGATTAATTATTTTTTTAAGCGATCTTCTTTTGTCTGAATTATCTTAAATTATTCTCTAATTTGTAGAGTAGACTACCAAATGTGCTTTATAAGTAGAAAAATAGTTTTAAATTCTTTGCTCCAATTGGGAATAAAGATAAGGAGGTAAAATCAATGGTTGCATCAGCTCCAAAAAGATTAGATAATCGTCCTATTTTCCAATCTCGCTACGATAACTTTATTGGGGGCAAATGGGTTGCCCCACACAATCGTCAATATTCTGATAATCTTTCCCCTGTAACTGGCAAGTCTCTTTGTCAAGTTCCTCGCTCCAGTGCAGAAGATATTGAACTAGCTCTCGATGCTGCTCATGCAGCTAAGGAGAAGTGGGGAAACACGTCAGTTAGCGATCGCGCCCGTATTTTAAATAAAATTGCCGATCGCATGGAAGAAAATCTGGCAATGCTAGCCACAGCAGAAACCTGGGACAACGGTAAGCCGATTCGGGAAACTACTGCTGCCGATCTTCCTCTAGCGGTCGATCATTTTCGTTATTTTGCTGGTTGTATTCGCGCTCAAGAGGGTTCTATCGGCACAATTGATAACGATACTGTTGCTTATCATTTCCATGAGCCGTTAGGGGTAGTGGGTCAAATTATTCCCTGGAATTTTCCCCTACTAATGGCAACCTGGAAATTAGCCCCAGCTTTGGCTGCGGGCAATTGTGTCGTCCTCAAACCAGCAGGTCCTACCCCTGCTTCTATTTTGGTATTGATGGAACTAATTGCCGATTTACTGCCCGATGGCGTGGTTAATATCGTCAATGGTTCGGGAGCGCAAATCGGGAAAGCTCTTGCCACGAGTCCTCGGGTTGCCAAGGTAGCATTTACGGGGGAAACTACTACAGGACGTTTAATCATGCAGTATGCGTCCCAGAATATTATCCCCGTAACTTTAGAACTTGGTGGTAAATCACCCAATGTTTTCTTAGAAGATGTTTGTGCTAAGGATGATGATTTCTTTGATAAGGCGATCGAAGGTTTTGTCATGTTTGCCCTCAATCAAGGAGAAGTTTGTACCTGTCCTTCTCGTGCCTTGATTCAAGAATCAATTTACGATCGCTTTATGGAAAAAGCCTTAGCTAGAGTAGCTAAAATTAAGCAAGGCAATCCTCTAGACTCTTCTACCATGTTGGGAGCGCAGGTATCGGCTAACCAGATGGAGAAGATTCAATCCTATATCGATCTGGGACGTTCTGAAGGTGCGGAGTGTCTTATTGGTGGGGAGCGAAATGTCCTAGATGGTGATTTACAAGACGGTTACTACTACAAACCCACTGTCTTTAAAGGTCACAATCAAATGCGGATCTTTCAAGAGGAAATATTTGGACCCGTTTTAGCGGTGACTACTTTTAAAGATGAAGCAGAAGCTTTGCAGATTGCCAATGATACTCTCTATGGACTAGGTGCAGGAGTCTGGACGAGAGACATGAATACTGCCTATCGTTTGGGGCGGAGCATTCAAGCTGGTCGCGTTTGGACTAACTGTTATCATTTGTATCCTGCCCATGCTGCTTTTGGCGGTTATAAAGTGTCTGGCATTGGTCGCGAAAATCACAAGATGATGTTAGAGCATTATCAGCAGACCAAAAACTTGCTAGTGAGCTATAGTCCTAAAGCAATGGGTTTCTTTTAGAATTTTCGCCTGATGTGGATCAACTGGATTCAGATTTATTAGTTTTTAGCTTTTAGCTTTTAGCTCTTAGCTTAAAAAATCAATTCGTCAGACCAGCTCGCTTTTTGAATTCACATCAGACGTAATCTGTTTTGTAGATAAGCATTATGACTATTAATCAAAAGGTCGAAAAAGTAATTGCTACGGATGCAGCATTAGCCTTAATCGAACAGCTAAAAGCTGAACATGGAGCGCTGATGTTTCATCAATCTGGGGGCTGTTGTGATGGCAGTACCCCCATGTGTTTGACCAAGGGCGAATTGATCGTTGGTTCGGCAGATGTCTTACTCGGAGAAATTGGAGGATGTCCTTTTTATATCAGTGCGGCTCAATACGAATACTGGAAACACACCCAGCTTAAAACCAATTGACCATGAGGAAATTAATTGAAATGAGTATATTTCAACTGCCAGCCATTGAGCGATCTGAGTCGAGCAATTTTCTCTCGCCATAATTTAACAGGCGGGCTAGAGTATCTAGGCGATTTTGCCAAATTTGCGCTTGATATTGATCGATTGAATTGGCTTCTTCTATCCAGCTGGGAAACTGCTGGCGTAGAGATCTCAGGGCAACCTGAGTGGAAAAAAGATTTTTATGGGAGGGTTCCTCAACCAAATTTTGGAGCTCTTTTTCTAAGCGATCTGCTTTATCTCCCCATTTTTCTAAGGTTTTAGTTGTAAATTCTTGGTGGCGATCAATCAAAAACAAATTCCACTCTTTTTGTATGCTTTGGTATCGATTTAAGCTAACATCAAAAGGCTTACGATGGGGCAGAGGCTGTCTAGATTCTGCGGTAATACTTCCCTGGGTACTTTGGAAAATATCGATCAAATTAGAATTGAGATTTTCTGCAGCAAACAGCGAATAACCCTCTGTAGACATTCCTCTCAGCAACTGCATCTGATCTAAAGCAGTAGTCTCTGGTATATTTAACAGTCTGATTCCTGGTAATAGTAAAGCTTCTCCGCGATCGAATTCGTACAGCAAAGGATTGGCTAAAGTGTTTAGTTTTTCGGCATTTTCGGCGTAGGTCATCGGTACGAGCATATCGATCCATTCTCGCTCGATCCAGGTTTCCCAATTCTGCTGAATTTTCATCAAGCGTTCCCTTTTAGGCATGGGAAAGACTGCAGTAGAAAGAACGAGATCGGGACGAAGTTGTTTGAGGTTTTTAGCTGTTGTAGCGACAAAGTTATCTATTTGTTCGATCCGAAAATCAATCCATTCTGACCATTGGGGATGTTCGGGATACATAAACATCGGATCTAGTCCTGTCTGCTTCTTGAATAATTCGCGAGAAGCATTTCCGTAACCATAGGTCGATCTTCCTGTCGGACTTTGAAAAGGATAGCGAATATAGTCTAAATGAATTCCATCTACATCATATTCGGTTGCTATTTCGGTAACTAGTGAGGATAAATATTCCTGAACTTGAGGATTTGCAGGGTCAAAAAAAACCTTGCCCGAACTATAGTGAAAGCGGCTACCTTCGCGATCTGTCATTGCCCAGTCGGGACGCCTCGATAAGACGGGACCTAAATAGTTACGAGGTAAATCAAGAATAATATTGTGACGCTGATTGACTGCTGCAAACGTCCACATCCAAGCGTGTAGTTCGATACCTCGCTCGTGAGCTAGAGTGATAGCAGTTTTTAGAGGGTCCCAACCCTTGACTAATGGATTTTGCTGGGGAGCAATTTTGCTGGGATAAATTGTATAGCCAGAATTTATGGTCTCAAAGAATACTGTATTGATTCCTGCTTTTGCCATGCGATCAAATATGGGAATCAAATCCTCAGGCGATCGCGCTTTGACGATCGTACCTCGATCTAGCCACATGCCCCGTACTTCAGACTCAGCAACGGGTCTATCTCTAGGATAATTATCGAGTAAGGCTTGTTTGGATGCATGCCACTCTTCTACCGCCATGGTGTAGTAGCGCAGATCGACCAGACTATGAAATCTTTTTAATCCTTGCCTGGCTTGGTGTAAGGCTAGGTGGGCATTTCGATATTTTGATTTGTAACTGTATTTGCTTTTGTTTTGCTTACTGGTTAAACTTGCTTTTCCCAATATTCCTTGAATGACTTCTGCTGTTGAAATGTCAATATCGCGATCAAGAGCATCAGCCGTAAATAAAGTTGTTTCAAACCGATCAATCAACCCCTGTAGTTCGTTTGTCATTAATCTTACTTGACCAGAAGAAAGAGCGATCGGAGAGTAAGAGACAGTATCAGCCAGCAAAACATCTTGGTCGTTTTTTGCCAAATGATTAGCTTGTTCCTTTTCTTTCGGAGAGGTTGCTCTAGCAGTTGTGGGAAAAACGTTCAAAGCTATAGAGATAAAGGGTAAGAGAGCAAAAATCAGCCTAAGGGACTGATGATTAATGCGCGTCTGTGAGTTCGATTTTGGAAATTGCTTATCATTTACTAGCACAGAACATCCTCTATATCTTAAACTTTGAGCCCTGTAAGTTGAACGTATCTAACTTACTATTGAAAGTTAATTTGAATAATTAACAAGTACTCATTATAAGCTCGATATTTTGTTTTTTGTATCGGTATTAACAAGGACTAAAAGACGAAAACAAATATTATTTTGTAGTAAAAAATACGCGTAAATAACTAACAGAAAATTAATCTTAGTATAAATACTTAAATATGAAGCTACTGATTCGATAGATGATATACAGAGTATTTCATTTATCTTTTTACTAGTCTTGGTAATTGGCAATTTCCAGTATATTTAGATCGGGATCGCGAATATAGATAGATTCAATTTTGCCAACTGCTCCCGTACGCTCTACGGGTCCCAAAACGATAGAAATGTTATTGGCATAAAAATGCTTCATTACCTGTTCGATGGGTATCTTGGTAATCAAACAAAGATCGGCAGAGCCAGGAGTGGGTTCGTTTGCTCTCGGTTCGATCTTCGGTTCTAGCTGGTGCAAGTTAATTTTTTGATTGCCAAATTTCAATGCTGTTCTGTTCTCGCCAAAGACAATAACTTCCATACCCAAAATTTGATGATAAAACTCACAAGTTTTTTGGATATCTCGAACGGTCAAAACCAAATGACCTAGGCTTTTGATTTTCATGAATCGATCAATTTTTTCAAAATTGCAGGTCGAACAAAACTTTGCTGGGTTTGATAGGATTGGCGATCGAATAGAATAGGATTTTTAGATTCTTCGCTTTTTAATACCAATTCTCCAAATTATCGCAACAAATAGATAGCTTATTTCTCCTAATTTCCAATCCCCAATCCCTAATCCCTAATCCCTAGCCTTGAAGTTATCTGTAGTCGTATTAAAGAGAAATGGTACAAGTCGATTGTATGCTGGTTATTTTACAAAGACTTGAGCCTCATATTCGGGCAGATCGATGATAATTTGCTTATTACCCGCTTCTAAATCGTAGTTACCAGTCCATTCATGCCAAGTGCCATCTTCGGGGAAGTTTGGTACTGTATAGCCAGCCAAATAGCTATCGGAAAAGTTGGCTACCACCACCACGCGAGAACCTTCATCATTCCAGCGCACGTATGCCAGTACTTTTGATTCTGGATCTTCATGGAAAAATTCAATATTTTCCGTATACAAAGCCTGGTTATTTTTCCGCAAACCGATCAAACCTTTATAGTGAGCGAATAAACCCTTGTTGTCGTCTCCCGCTAACAAAGTCCAATCAATTTTACTTGCTTCCTGGTTTAGAGGATTATAGTCGCCAAATTCTTGACCCATCCACATCATAGGAATACCAACCGCAGTCATCATGAGAACTGCACCAAGTTTGACTCGTTTAAAAGCTGCCGCGCCAACAATACCACGATTACCCAATTCCATCATTACTCTTCTGTGGTCGTGGTTGCTGAGATAGTTGACTACATTGGTCGAACCTAAGAAACCACCGCGCTTGCAGTCAATCATGCTTTTTAATTCTTCCGCGTCATAGCGATCGCCGCAAATATGAGCCATAATATTGGCGTAAAAGCTATAGTGCCAACAGCTATCCATGGGACCATCTATGTTGGTAATAGAAGGATCTTCAGGGATATTCTCAGCGATATTAATAAAAGGCTTAACTCCTGCCTGTTCCTTCGTGCGATCGACTATCCAGTGCAAGAAGCCGTAGTTATTAATTTGCTTAGTGGCATCGTAGCGAATACCATCAATGTGATATTCATTAATCCAAAACTTGACATTATCGCCAATGAACTTCCAAGCTGGTTTGATATCAAAATTTTCGTCGTACTTTTCGTAGTTAAATTCAGGACCCCAACTATTATCAGGATCGGTGGGGGAATGATGATACCAGTAGTCGTGATCGATCTGAGTTAGAGGACACTCTGTATTGGAGTGATTGTAAATACCGTCAACAATTACCCTAATACCTTTGTTATGACATTCATCGATTAGATGTTTTAGTTCGTAGGTAGTTCCATAATTAGACTCGGCTGCAAAGAAATGTTGTGGACTATAACCCCAGCTATATTCTCCAGGATTTTCTTTAACTGGCATCAGTTCGATCGCATTAATGCCCAAATCTACTAGATAATCTAATTTATCGATTACATCTTTATATCTACCTTTTCCCTCAGAATCGCCGTTTCCGCCAGAAAAGTCGCCTACATGAATTTCATAAATGACTAACTCGCGATCTGCTGGTAAGGGTTTATCGTCGTGCTGCCAAACATAAGTATCTACTAACGCTTTGCCATCATTCACCGTAATTGTTCCGTTTTGGCTTTCTGGATCGATATTGACGGCATAAGGATCGACAACCTCAGTCCATTCATCTTTCTCTAGGAACCAGCTCAAAGAACGAACGCGAAATTTGTATTGATGTTCTCCATCTTCTAGTTCTACTTTGGTTCTAAAATAGCCATCCTTACCTTTTTCCATGGGAATAGGATTCCAGTCAGAAAAACAACCTTTGACGGCTGCTTCCTTGTTGTATGGAGCAAATAACTTGAATTCTATTAAATTAGTCATATTAAATAAACGTTCCCGAAGGATTAAAAAAATATTAGGAATGTTATTTACGACTATATTCAAACCAGATATGAGAGAACATCTATCCTGCGAACGAGCTGTTAATTTATGTCAAGGTTTTATTAGTTGTTAGTTGTTAGTTGTTAGTTGTTGGTAGGGTGTACCTCGCAAGTTAACTAACTACTAAAACAGGACAATTAGCCAAATTAATCACGCGGTTGGTAGCACTATCCATCGCAGCTTCTTCATCAATCAAACCCAGACCTCGACAGCCCATAATAATTAAATCGGCATCAATATCATCTGCTACATCGCAAATAGTAAAAGCTGGTACGCCAAACTTCTCGATAGTCTCTGCCTGTATACCTTGTGCCGAAAAAAAAGATTTTGCTTCTTGCAGTAGTTTGGCGACTTGTTCTTCCGAACCCATTGCACCTTTGGCGTCTTCTTCAACTACAGATAAAATAGTAAGCTGGCTCTGGTGAATTCTTGCCATATTAGCCGCGATCTCGATCGCTTTACGCGCTTCTCTATTCAATTCGATTGAAAATAAAATTTTCTTAAACATCCATTAAACCTCAAAAAAGCACGTCATTTCATTCAACATTATTTCATTTAATATTGGTCATTCCTTGGGAAACACCACTGGCGACAAAACTTAAAACTCAAACGAGCGATGTTCGATGAAACCGAATTATTCTGTATGCCAGTGATATTGTGTCAGAAAAATTCTGGATTTCCTGGAAATTTTACTATTTTTAACTAGTAGACGTAGGCTTAAACAAAAGTAATTTGTACAACCCATTCTGATGTGTTGGGCTAGTATTGAGGAGATAGGCGATAGTAATAGCTTTGGTCGAGAACTAGAATTTCTCGAAAAATTTGTCGGTAACGATACTCTTAAAAGTGAGCATGACAACTATGCCTACTATGACGTAGATGGTAACGAATTTTTGAGTGATAGCTACAATAATAACCATTGTGATCGCGATCTTCTTGTAGCCAACAATTAACTACTGAGAATTAGTAATCATAAATTTCTGATTCGATAGAATAATCTTTGATACCTCTGCGACTATCGCTTCTTCTACTTTCTTCCTTCAATTCAACATCTAAAGTTTCAAACTCTACAGCGTTGTATCCATTTAGCTGCTGAATTTCGTCTTTGATAGACATAGATTCTGATGTACCAGTAAAGTTCTAATTCGTGTCTTTTCCTGCTTGGATATCTTTAAGGTATTCTGCATCTGCACTGTATGATTGAGCCCGAACAGAGGTAATATTAGCGACGCTTAGCAATGTACTCAAAGCAAGAGTAAAGGGAAGCGATCGCTTCTTTATGTCAAAGTTAGTAAGTATCTTCGATTCACTTTTCATGACATTATGTGTAGGTGTTTCTTGAATATTTTGGGGTCTTGCACAGTTTTGGTGATCCAAGAATCAGGCGATCGCTACCGACTAAAATGTCAATAAAGGAAGATTTTGTGAGTAAATAGAATAAGAGTTAAAAAAGCGGTTATTTATGTCAGAAAACCAGCCTCTAAACAAT
>JBCDDK010000148.1:0-17028 GCA_039180345.1 Cyanobacteria bacterium P01_G01_bin.39
AATGTTACTTTCTTTGGTAATAAAGATCCTCATCCTGCGATGGCATCTCTCAAGCAACATCAAAGACGAACGTATCAGTTAGAGTTCAAAATTATGACTTATTCCTACAATGTTTCTTGAAAGTTTTGTCAGTCAATCAGCCTTTAACCTCTTGAAAAGGTAGTGAATTATGATTCGTGCAAGAAGTCTAATTATTAAGAGTTGTCAATAGTTAACATAATTGGCTGGAATTTGTAGTAGCCGTTTAGACAGAGTTGATATTTATTAATTATGGGTTACTTCATCAAAAATTTAACTAAAATGCATAAATTAATTGATGTAAACGTTATAAGATAATAATATTCCCTATCTTAATTTAAGTGTTTAGATTACTGTTAAGATCGCCATGGCAATTATTAATCATCAGTACTCTAATTGTTTGAATGATATGAAAAATAATTAGTAGGGGAATGCTAAATATATTGCCCTATTTTCTTCTCTATAAAAATGAAAATACAGAAATTACTTAATAGTAAATTTTTTCTATTAATTAGTGTTAGCTTGCTTACCACAGTAATTGCTTCAGATGCTATAGTTTCAGGTATTAGAGACAATACTGCTGCGAAAAGGAAGTCTCCCTTGGTCGTAAAACCAGCAGTTGCCAGATCGCAATCAGCTACCGATATTTCTGATCGCCTGTTGCTGGCAGAAGATTTAATTAATCGCAAACAGGGTAAACAAGCACTCTTCAATTTAGCGGGTTTAGCAGAACAACATCCCTTGTTAGCTGCTCATATTTTATTTTCTCGAGGAGAGGCACATCAGTTAGAAGGCAATGAGCAAGAAGCCACCACAACTTGGCAAAAATTGATTACTCAATATCCAACTTCTGCTGCCAGTGCCGAAGCACTATATAAATTAGGTAAAAGCGATGCTGACTATTGGCAACAGGCGATCGCAAAATTTCCTGCCCATCCTCGAACTCATGAGATTATTCGTGACAAGCTTGAGCAAAATCCTGATCAACCTAAGTTAATGGCGATACTGGTTAAATATACTCCTGACGATGCAGGGGTAGATCAAATGAGAGATCGTTTAGTGCAAGAATATGCCGAGCAATTGACTCCTGACGACTGGCAAGCGATCGCAGATAGTTATTGGTTAAAGTGGGATTATGGTAAGGCGGGAAAAGCGTATAAAAAAGCTCCTGTAACCGCTAGAAACCTTTATCGCGCTGCTAGGGGGCATCATTTGGGCAATGATAAGGTGACGGCCAAACAGTATTATTTGCGGCTTTTTCAGCAATATCCTAATGATGACTATACAGGCTGGGGTTTAAGACGGGTTGCCAGCATGGTCGGTAAAACAGAGGCAATTAGCTATTTGGATTTAGCAATTAAACAGTTTCCTAAACATGCACCAGAAGCCTTGGTCGATAAGGCAAAATACCTCGAAGCACTTGATAGTCCTCAATCTGCCAATAATGCTCTGCAAACCCTGTTAACAGATTATAAACACTCCGACGCAGCAGCTAAATACCGTTGGGATCTTGCCAGTAAGCATGCCAAGAAAGATGATTTAGTTACCGCTTGGCGATGGGCGCAGCCGATAGTAGTCGATAATCCTGATAGTTCTCTTGCCCCCAAGGCTGGCTTTTGGGTTGCTAAATGGGCAGCCAAACTCAATCGTCCTGATGATGCCAATACAGCCTACAAATCTGTGCTAGCCCGTTTTCCTCGGTCTTATTATGCTTGGCGTTCAGCGGTTGCTTTAGGTTGGGATGTCGGTGACTTTACTACGGTACGAGACAAGGTTCCTCAGGTAGTAAAAGCCCCCAAAATTACTCCTCCAGGAGGTTCACAGACCTTTCAGGAACTATATCGCTTAGGCTTAGAAGAAGAAGCTTGGGCGCAGTTTCAACTCGAAATAAGCGATCGCTCAGAATTATCGGTGGCTGATGACTTTACCAAAGGCTTGTTGAAACTTTATCAGGGTAAAAACCTACGGGGTATCAATCAGATTTGGTATTTACAAGATCGCGATAGTCCAGAAGACAAGCAGCAGTGGCAGCAGCTGCGGCAAACTCCTAAATATTGGCAGGCTTTGTATCCTTTTCCTTATGAAGACATCATTCTTAAGTGGTCAAAACAAAGACAGCTCAACCCTTTGCTAGTGACATCTTTAATTCGTCAAGAATCCAGATTTGAACCAGAAATCGAGTCCTCCGCAGGGGCGCTAGGTCTAATGCAGGTAATGCCCGCTACAGGTAAAAACGCGGCGCAAAACATTGGTCTATCCAACTATTCCCTAACTAAGCCTGAAGATAATGTTAATATTGGAACTTATTATCTTGATTTTACCCATAAGAAATACGGAAATAATTCCATGTTGGCAGTTGCTAGCTATAACGCTGGTCCCAATGCAGTAGCCAAATGGGTAGATCGCTATGGCTTGCAGGATGTCGATAAGTTTGTTGAGCAAATTCCTTATCGGGAAACTAAGGGTTATGTAGAGTCGGTATTTGAAAACTATTGGAACTATATGTTGGTTTATAACCCAGAAGTCAGGGAATTGTTTCAGGATTTGAATTAAGAATAACTGGGGACTGCTGCTTAATAGCTACTTAAATCATAGCTATTTTGAAATCAGGAGTTATTGAATCAAGAAAAATAATAACTCGCTCCCCGTCACCCAAAACATTCAAATGTAAAAAGTCTACCCTTGTGAGGTTCCTCGTTACCCAAATATAACTTTGTTGATTTAATATTTTTTCTTCACAAGATTCTCAAATTACTAGTTTAAATTCATTTAATAGATAAATGCAGCTTGAATGCGCCAACTAGTTTTGATTGTATACCTCATGTTAGAGTCTTTAATTAACTTTCTGCGTTCAGAATTGAACATATCTGCTGATGCCATATCTTTAGCTCAAAGAGAAGCCGACTTAGAACCTCATACCTTGCCCATTGTTCTCTGGCGATATGGATTGATCAATACACAACAGTTGGCTCAAGTCTTTGATTGGTTAGAAGTATCTTAGTTGAGAATAATGAAATCTAATACAGAATACATATACACTTTTCCTAACGCTAGCTCTACCTTGAGAGTTGTTGAGTACCTACGAAACAGATGTCAACCATATTTAGATTCTGTGGCAGTGATTAATCAAATTGATTGCTGGTTGATTCAAGTCTGGTTAAAAGAATGTACTCCTATTGATTCAGCGAAGAATATTAAAGCTTTTTTCTCCGAAATGGGCGTGCCTTCTCAACCAACGACAAAAATTGTCAATGCTTTAACCTGCTTGCAACTAGGAGAATCTCCCACTGCCGTCATGAACCGCTATCAGGTAGTTATAGTTGCTCATGGAAAGCCTGTTACCGAAGAAATTGAAATTTTTCGCGATCAAATTGTAGACAGACTAGGTTATTGTCCTCACAACATGGCTTAATTTAAGTTGACGTCATACCATTGGAGGGCGCGAGGGATTATGAACCTGTTTCTTGTGTCTCTACGTCCCATTTCTAACGAGTCACTTTCTTTGCTAGCATTTTCAAAAGTGAAGAATTTACCAAAATCCTATGAGTTTCGAGCAAGTCTACGATGTTTTAATTGTTGGGGCGGGCCCTGTAGGATTAGCTACGGCGATCGCTTTGCGCCATCGCGGCATTGATAATATTCTCGTAATTGATCAGGCTCGTAGTTTTCGCCAGGTAGGACAAACGGTTGATATTTTACCTAACGGTCTGAAAGCACTAAAGTGCATTAGTGAGGAGGCATATAATCAAATCAAGACAGTCGGTTTGGAGTATCTTCAGGCTCGTCGCCAGCGCAGTGAGGGCAATGATCAGCAAGCACCTAAAGCTAGGTTTTGGAATCAAAAAAATTTACAGGGAGAGATTGTGCGTTCAATCCCCCTCGATTTTGATTACTGGCTTAATCGCTATGGTGAAGGTAGAATATCTATCCCCTGGTACCGTTTGCAAACTGAATTGAGAGGTTTGCTGCCATCGTCAATAGTCAAGCCAAACCATCGTTGTATAAATATTACCTATAGTTATGACTCGGTAATTGTGAACTGTATTTCTAATCAAGAAATTTTGTCAAACCCCTTTGCTCATTGGGAGAAGGGGACTCAAGTAACTCCACAAAAAACAACTGTTACTGATACAGCGACTCATCAATTTCAGGCAAAACTAGTTGTTGCTGCCGATGGCATTAATTCTACTGTGCGCCAACTAGTCTACAACAATTCATCACAACTCAGTCCTGGGGCAAAACCTCAATATTCTGGTTTCTCCGCCATTGGATGCTTACGAATTGAAGATGTTGATGAGGAGATAATGCAGCAGCTAGCAGCGCAATATTTTCAAGGGGATATGGTGGTTACGTTGCGCAATGATTCCCTCTCAGGAAAATTACCTCAGATTGAGTCTCCTCGTTTAATTCTAATTAGAAGAGGCGCTAATGCTCTAGGCTATTTGTTGCATGTCCCACTGAGTCTTGATACACTCCAAAATCAATCATCCACAGCAATTATTGATCTAGCCGCAAATCTCCTGCTTGAAGCCGATTTTTCGCCTATTCTGGTTCAAGTAATCAAACTATCCAATCCTCAAACACTAATTCAGCGACCCTACTATATTCATCCTGCAAATATAGCTGAAATTCAATCTGACTGGAGTTTTGAGAGATTAGTTTTAGTAGGGGATGCTGCCCATGGAATGCCACCCTTTGCCGCCCAGGGAGCAAATCAAGGATTAGAAGATGCTGCTATAATTGGTACGGCGATCGCTAATATTATCAATCACCATAATTTAGAAAATCAGACAATTATTGAGCAACAGTTTCGCAAATATGAGTTGTTGCGTCGTCCTCTAGTAGAACAAGTACAAACAGCGACGATGGAAAATCACAGCTGGTCACAAGAAAAATGGGAAAATTATGGCGATGCGATTTATAGTCGTGATGTTCAAGATCTTTGCCAGGAATTTAGTTTAAACTAAAATTGACACAAAACTTAGTACTGCTAAAGCGATGCGATCTTAGACTAAGGTTCTTCTACTCGCCATGTAAAAGTTTACCTCTTCAAGTAAGGCAATTTTTATTAACCTATTTAGCTTCAATGCCCGATGCCTAAGTACTCTTGACTAGGAATAGCAGATCCCGATTAGTTAATAATGCTGAGAATAATTCGAGAGGAACGCGGTTAAACTTACTGATTCTAAGTAAAAATATTGTCAGGAAATTTACTGACATAACATCCAAATTAAGGCTAATTAAGTAAGATCACGGTTGATTTTCACCTAAATAAAAAGCCTAATATAAGTCATAGCTCAAAATAAATCAGAGTTATCGCAGTTGAAAAGATACAGAAAACAAAGTTCTAGGCTATTAAAAAATATTACTTGGCTCTGAAATGGGTTCAACTATATCCTTAATATTCTTACTTTGAAGAATCATTCCTCCGCTTTTATTATCTGGAAATATTTAGGCACTGCATAACCCGAGCTTTAAATCAGTATTTGTTTACTGATAGCTGAATTTAAGACTGAGAGTGTTAGGTGATTATTTTCCCAAAGGAGTACCCAGATGAAAATTCAAAACGTAATCGGCATTGACGGCTATACTTTGTTAGTTTATCGTTCTTTAGATCAGCTCTATCGTTTCAGCATTATCGACTTTTCAGGCATTGCTTTTAGCTTTGACAGCATATTTCTTACCGCAGAAGAAGCGAAAATTAAAGGGCTGGCGGCAGTAGAAATTGCCTGTGATTTCGACCGACAAACTCAGTAAGCTTGTGGCTAGAGTGTGACGATGCAATCTCTGAGCTGAGTCTTAGCATTCGGCTTACTAAGGCAACCAACTTGCTCCGTTTATATAGTTATTCCAAATAGAAACCAGAGGATAAGCGTGGATACTATTACCCGCTACCTAAAAGGGATAACTTAGAAGGTAAGTCAATTAATTACAATGACTATATCCCTTAGTTCGGAGCAAACGCCAATCGCTAGTTTCTGGAGATTTAAACCTGGCAAGATTCATCTAAGATTGCTCGACAGACAGAAGGTAAATTATATTAAGAATAGTAAATATTAAATTTCTTTAAATTACCCTGCTGTTTGTTTAAGATGAATCAGTTACGTCACGTGTTTTTAGATCCCAAACTGGCTCCTACTGCCCTAAGAGTTTCTCTGGTAGTCGGTTCAATTTTGTTTACCATTAATCATGGTGCAGCATTAGCCAAAGGTGAAATGACAAGGTCTAGATGGTTATCTGGACTAATTACTTACTTGGTTCCCTACAGCGTGAGCATTCATGGGCAGCATACCAGTCGCTCTCGCAGTTCAGTTAAGAACTAAAAAAAGGGCGTTGGTGATTTGATGTATGACGTATAAAGTGTTTCGGTTCGTAGCTATTAGCCTTTAGCTATTAGCCTTTAGCTTAAGAAAAATGTGTATCAAGCAAATGAAGTTTATTTTCATACCTTGATTCACCAACGCCAAAAAAGTTAATTGTTGAACCGATCCAAGAACTAAGCTAAACTCCACACTCAAAAACATGGTTTTTACCGTCAAAGAAGCCAAATCCATTGATCATAGCCATATTCGCCCAGAAATTCAAGATTTGCAGACTAAGTTAGTGGCATGGCGACGTAAGCTGCACCAAAAACCAGAATTAGGGTTTGAAGAACACATTACGGCTCAATTTATTCAGCAGCAACTTAAAGCCTGGAATATTCCCCATCAAATTGAGATTGCTCAGACTGGGATTGTCGCTACTATAAAGAGCGATCGCCCTGGCAAAGTATTGGCAATTCGTGCCGATATGGATGCTCTACCTGTACAAGAGGCTAATGAGGTGGATTATCGCTCCCAGCATGATGGCAAGATGCACGCCTGTGGACATGATGGTCATACGGCGATCGCTCTGGGCACAGCTTATTATCTCAATCAGCACCGAGATGATTGGCAAGGAACGGTAAAAATCATCTTTCAGCCTGCTGAAGAAGGACCTGGCGGAGCAAAGCCGATGATTGAGGCAGGGGTATTGCATAATCCTAATGTGGATGCCATTATCGGTTTACACCTGTGGAATAACTTGCCACTAGGAACAGTAGGGGTGCGTCCTGGGGCATTGATGGCGGCTGTAGAATGCTTTCGTGCCACGATTTTCGGGAAGGGTGGTCATGGAGCAATGCCTCACCAAACCGTCGATTCGATTGTAGTTGCTAGCCAAATAGTTAACGCACTACAAACCATTGTGGCACGTAATGTTAATCCGATTGAGTCGGCAGTTGTTACGGTAGGGGAATTTCACGCAGGAACAGCCTTAAATGTGATTGCCGATTCTGCTAAGTTAAGCGGTACCATCCGTTATTTTAATCCCGAACTAGAAGGCTTAATCCGCAAAAGACTAAAAGGCATTATCTCTAGCACTTGTCAGATGCACGGTGCCGAATATGAGCTTGACCATTGGCAACTCTACCCACCAACAATCAATGATCGAGCGATCGCTGAATTAGTGCGTTCTGTGGCTGTAGAAGTTGTGGAAACCCCTGTAGGAGTTGTTCCAGAATGTCAAACCATGGGTGGGGAAGACATGTCCTTCTTTCTCAATGAAGTACCTGGCTGTTATTTCTTTCTTGGTTCAGCAAATCCAGCCAAGGGACTAGCTTATCCTCACCATCATCCTCGTTTTGACTTTGATGAGGCGGCTTTGGTTATGGGAGTGGAAATGTTTGTCCGTTGTGTCGAGAAGTTTTTAGGGAAGTCAGCATAAAAAACTGTCATATGCTGTATACATGTCAAGTACTTTCGTTATGATAGTTATCAATTCTACTTACCAAATGTTTTCAGAATAAACAAGATGAAAGTATTCATCAGTTACGCTCATACTGACACTAAGTTGGCTAGACTAGTAGCTGGTGCTCTTAGGAAAGCTGACTTCCAAGTTTGGGACGATACTCAAGTATTACCTGGCGAGAACTTGGCAAAAAGCATAAGTCAGGCACTTGATGAATCAGATGCAATTGTAGTCTTACTAACTCCTAACTCAGTTCATTCTCCGAATATTGCTTATGATGTAGGTTATGCTTTGGGTAAACAAGAGTACAAAGGTAGGTTAATTCCTGTACTTGCTGCGCCCTCAGAACAATTTGAACCAGACGAAATACCTTGGATTTTTAACCTTCAACAATTTCAGATGATTCGTATTCCCAATCTTGAGGAAAATGAAGAAGGTTTAAAAAAAATTGCTCAAGCTCTTAAGCAGGTAGCCTAACAGTATCTCAGTTTTCTATGACATGTTGCCAACCGAAGTTTTTTTGTCTCACTCAAGCCAAGATCATACATTTGTATCGAAGCTATCAGATGAACTAGGTCATCATGGCATTCCTGTCTGGTACAGTAGAAAAAATATTCTTGGTGCGCAACAGTGGCATGATGAGATTGGAAGTGCCTTGAAAAGATGCGATTGGTTTTTAGTAGCTCTTTCTTCGAGTTCAGTAGATTCAATGTGGGTAAAGCGAGAATTAATCTTCGCACTTCAGCAACAACGTTTTGAGAACAAAATTGTGCCTGTTTTGTATGAATCCTGTGATTTTGAACGCCTTTCGTGGGTTTTACCTAGCTTTCAAATGGTTGATTTCCAAAATACTTTTGAGGATGGATGTCGCGATCTTCTAAAATTATGGGGTATGGCTTACAGAGCAAAATAGAGATTGCTCTAGTTTATCAATTGATTTTGTAGATTTAATCCGATGATTAGGATATATTTGCCTGATTCATCTTTTTCAAGTACCGCAATTAAACGCTATTGCTTGTTTAAGCGTAAAGATCTTTGATCCTTTTTGCCTCGTTTGCCTGCTAGTTTTTCAAATCTCAGACCTTTATTAGCGTATAAATCTTGTTCGCTTTCGGCTGCTTCAATAATCGCCATGACTTCAAAGAAGTCATCTACAACCCCAGGATATTTGTGAGCATTTTTTTCCTCTGTATAAAGTAGTTTTATTTTATTTTTCTTAAATTCAAATCTCACATCTCACCTTCTATAAATGCAGAAGAGCTTTCCGCATTATAAACTGCTTAATTCATCCTTGAGGTGAATCGGTGAAGACATATTTATTTTATACCTAAGTTATACCTAATAACTATAAAGATTTGATAGAGTTGCTTGGATATGGCGGTAGCTAGATTCCTTGATGAAGTGCCTAGGGGATCGCACCGCTAATATAACTTTGTATGGCTATAAATGCCTCAATGTCAAGCAATTATATGACCAAGTTCGTGTAGTAGACTAAATCAAAAATAGTCGATGCGATTGTGTCTTAGGGTAAGAGCAATGACTGAATAATCTCCCATTGAACCTCTCCCTAGAAGCTGATAATGGTATTGTCTTTCATATTTTAGAAACTGAATCTACTTCAGTTTTTCTAACGGCAAGAAATCCTTCTTTTACCGTCGGTGGCGTTTCATTGAGATGTTCTGCATAATTGTCGATAACGATCTCGGGTACTTGACGAGATCGCTTTAAATTCCACTGCTTACAGGTCTCTACGGGAGTTCTGATCCACCAAGCAATCCAGTCAGCATTGCGGTCATCAACCTTATCTAGAAAAGACCTGCGCCAAACAAACTCAACATTGGTAGCATCATAAATGACTGGTTGCTCGTAGTCTAAGGCTAATTTTACCTGTTCAATGACCGCCTGTTCCACTTGACTCCAGCCTTTTTGAACCGTTTCATCACCAAACAATCTCAATCTAATCTCATCCGTAGAGACAATTACTGAGTTGGGTATTTGCTGGTTTAGTTTTCTGGCAAATGTTGATTTACCGCTGGCTGGTAGACCAACCAGAAAGTGACAAAGTATGGGCTGGTTCATATTTACAAAGTCAGGGTCAGCCTCGTCATTTTATCTTAATCCTGTTTATTCTTATTATCCCGCTCTGAAGGGACGAATGGTAGCTTAACGAAGATGACCGACGGGGACTCTTGGGCTGTTGATTAACAACGAGACTTTAAAGCGAAATTACAGCTTAATATTCATATTTCCGAGAAACTTTATATTCTTTGCCTTGAAACCCTAAATTCTTGAGCTAAATGGCTATAGAGCTGAATTTTAAGGATGTAGTGTTATGGTAACTCGGCAATTTTAGGTGCTGATTAGCACTAGTAGAAAACCAGTCTAATACGACAGGGTGTCTTTTGACATAGTTGAAATATCTGGTTAATTTTCTAGTAAAGATTCATTAGCCCCACAAAATTACCTTTGGAGTCCTACTTTTTGGCAATTCTGATTAATTGAAGCCTATCTCTCCAGCTTTACTCCTTTATTTTTGGTTAAAAGTTGACTAAGCTTTAAGTGATCTAAGATATAATCAGAAAAATTTGAACGTAATTGTTATTGGCGGTGGTGCTGCGGGTTTTTTTGGCGCGATCGCCTGTGCTGAAGCAAATCCTAAACTTAAAGTTACTTTGATTGAGGCGGGGCACAAGCCTCTGTCAAAGGTGCAAATATCTGGTGGTGGTAGATGTAACGTCACTCACCACTGTTTTGATGCAGCGCGATTGGTAGATAACTATCCTCGTGGGGGCAAAGCTTTGCGGGGTGCATTTACCCGCTTCCAGCCCCAAGATACGGTTCAGTGGTATCAATCCCGTGGGGTCAAGCTTAAAACCGAAGCTGACGGTAGAATGTTTCCCGTTACCGATAGTTCAGAAACCATTATTGATTGTTTAATGCAGGCTGCCCGTCAAGCAGGAGTTGATTTACGCACTGGGGTAGGAGTTAAAACGGTTAAGCAGTTATTTGATGCTCACAATCAAAGTTATTTTCAGATAGAACTTAAAAATGAACGAGTTTTAAAATGCGATCGCCTGTTGATTGCCACAGGAAGCAATCCTCTGGGGTACCGTTGGGCAAAAAACCTAGGACACAAAATTGAATCGGCAGTGCCTTCTTTGTTTACGTTTAATATTAAAGATGAGCGACTTCAGGGTTTAGCGGGAGTGAGCGTCAATCAGTCACAGGTTAAATTAGGCGCAGGTAAACATAAGCTTGAACAAATGGGGGCATTGCTCATAACTCACTGGGGGGTTAGTGGTCCTGCTATCCTTAAGTTATCTGCTTGGGGAGCCAGATTTTTAGCCCAGCTTAAATATCGTTCGCCGTTACAGATTAACTGGCTACCTGAATATAATCAGGAAAATCTCAAACAAATCTTGAGCCAAGAAAAGCAAACTAACCCCAAGAAAAAGATTATTAATTATTGTCCTGTTAATTTGCCCAAACGTCTCTGGCAAAGCTTGGTTAAATATGCCCGAATAAAACCAGAAAAAGTCTGGTCAGAAATTAGTAAAAAAGAATTAAACAAATTAGCAGCAGAAATTATCCAGGGTCAATATGAAATTAAGGGCAAGGGAGTATTTAAAGATGAGTTTGTTACCTGTGGTGGCATTAGCTTAAAAGAAGTCAACTTTAAAACGATGGAAAGTAAAAAATGTCCTGGACTATATTTTGCAGGAGAAATATTAGATATTGATGGGGTTACAGGCGGATTCAACTTTCAAAGTGCCTGGACAACCTCTTGGATAGCGGGTCAGGCGATCGCTAATCGGTAAGAAAAATATAGCATATGCGAGCTTCTATCAATACAGAAAAGATTTTAAGCTTCATCGGTTATCAGTTGGTGGTAACAGGATGTTGACCATAGTAAGGAACAATTTCTGACCAGTGAGGATGTTTACCCTCTTGCCAAGCAGAATGAGCTAGATCCAGAACATTGCTTACTGTTTTGGCTATATGGTCGTCCGTAGTAATCAACTCATAAGAAAAAGGCAACTCGCTTAAGGTTTGCTGCCACGTTTCTATCGTCATCAAAGTGTCTGGCAAATAAGTCTGTAGTCCCTGACTACTTACCTGATAAATAGCCACAAACACTTGTTCTCGCCTGGCATCCATCTCCACAGCCACATAGTGAGGCTGATCTTCTAGCTTATAATGAGCGACCGCCACGGCAGCTAAGTTAGAAATGCCAAACAAAGGAATCTCAAGCTGTTGAGCTATTGTTCTGGCTGTGACCACCCCAACCCTAGTTCCTGTGAAGCCTCCAGGCCCTTTAGCGACGGCAATAAACTTTAGATCCTGCCAGGTTTGAGGCTTTAGCACCTTTGCTAAATAGTGATGCAACTGTGATGCTAAACCTCTGCCCAAATCCCAAACTTGGCTACGACTATCTCCCCCATAATTATTTATCGCTATGCCTAAGGAGGGTGTACTAGTATGAAGCGCGATCGCATATTTATTACTGTCTAAAACGGGCATAGCTTAACTGATAGTTAAATATTTTTGGTACCTGGTATAACTATATACAACCTTTATTCAATTCAGACAAAGTTTAGAATATGAATATGAGAAATCACTCTTCCCTAAGTGCGAAATTATTTCGCGCTTACGTCTAATAAAAATTAAATTATGTCTCAAGTCTTTTATCAGTAAACCTTAAACAATAATTATTTATGGCTCGTAGAAATCGCAACGGTAACTATAGAAGTAGTCGAGATCGAGCAGATCGTTATGATCCGCCGCAAAATTATCGGTCTAATCCAAATCCTCCCGACAGAAAAAATCCCTTGGACATAGCTAAAATTGCTATTCTCGGTAGTGTCTTCGTAATTGGTATTGTAATCGGCTTATCGCTGAATTTAACTAGCGGTACAGGAAATTTATCCACCGTAGATTCTAGTTTGCAAATTGACCGTAAAGCCCCCAATCCTGAGATCTGTCAGCAGTTTGGTGCCAGTGCGATCGTTACCGACATGCGGGTTTTCTTAACTCTTAATCCTTTTAGCGTGTATTTAACTCAACCTCAAATGCAGCCTGGGTGCGTATTGCGTCGGACAAACTGGTCGGTGCTAGAGCAACAAAAGCTGGTAAGTTCTGAACAGGTACGTGATTGTAAGCGACGCATGAATACTTTTGGCTTTGTGGGACCGTTGGAAGGTAATCCTAAGATTGCCTGTGTCTATCAAAATGATGCTGCGGGAAATTTATTCCTGGACAAAAACGGTGCAGGTGTATTGCCAGAATCTGACAATTTCTAACAGTAGGTTGGTAAGTTAATAGGCATTGGTGACAAGTTAAGGGACAGGAGATGTTTATCAATCAGCTTTTAGCCTTTAGCTTTGAATGTATTGTCACAATTTGTTATTGGTAGGATGAAATCGCCGTTTTGATGTTTCTTCAATCTATAAATAGTGTTATCAATTTAAAAATATACTATATGTATTAGTTGACTAATTCTATGTTTTCTTAACTTGTCACAATTGGTCAATAGGTCATGAAAATCCAAGTAATTGACGAGCGATCGCCTTACTTACAGCAAGTAATTGATTTGGGAGATGCTAATAGTAAAACTCTAGGTTTCTTTACGAGAGATGGGTTTATTAAGCACGCTAAAAAGGGATTTATTATTATTGCTGTTGATTCTCAATCTCAATTATTGGGATATTTGATGTATGCTATTAACCGCCAAGATCGCTGTGTTAGATTGATTCATTTATGTAGCGATGCAGCGCGGTCTTGGGGGTTTCCCTCATGAGCGACTGCATCAAGAATAGATCAACGATATCGTGGACAAAAAGTTGCCAGAAAGTTAGTTGAATATTTAAAACAAACAACTAGAGTATATCAAGGGATTAGATTGCATTGTCGTCGAGACTATGGAATAGATTCCGTGTGGATTAGTTTGGGGTTTATTTGTTTGGGAGAAAAACCAGCTAAAACAAAACATAAGACCTTAACTCATTGGTGGTTGAATTACGATCAACTCAATCTATTTTCTAATCGCGATCGCCAAGTAACTGAATCTTCATTATGTGCGATGTTAGATTTGGCAATTTTTCAGGAATTATGTTTATCTACGGCAGAATCTAACCCAGAGGTTTTTAGTTTATTAGCTGATTGGCTGGAATCAGAAGTTACTCTATGTTTGACTGATGAAATTTATCTTAAAATTAATAGTATAGAAGCTAGTTTTCAACGAGAAAAATTGTATAGTTTTGCGTTTGGTTTTTCCAAGCTGGATTATGAAAATATTAAAACCTTATCCGATTCTGTAAGTAGTTTTTGTCAAGAATATAATTTATCTCTTGATCGCTTTGCACGACCGCATCTAATTAAAACTATTGCTTCTCAAGCACAAATTTTTATTACCCAAAATAAATCTTTGCTAGGTATCAGGGATAGGATATACGATCGCTTTGGGCTTTCTTTGAAAACTCCCACGGAAATTATTACTCAGATAGATGAATTAAACGATCGCCCGAACTATCAGCCAGTAAAGTTAGCAGGTACTCAATTAAAAATAATTGGTATTAAAAAAGGACAAGAAGCAAAGTTAGTAGAGTCTTTTCGAGGAGGAGAAACAACCGCAGAATTTTTTCAAAAGATAAGTCAATTTATTACTGAAGGCGATCGCTTTGAATGTTGGACAATTTGTGATGGAGCGGATTTTATTGGCTTATATGTTTACGCCAGACTCAATAATTATGAGTTGGAAATACCTTTGTTACGGATTAAAGCTAGTAGTTTAACTGTTACCCTAGCAGATCATTTGATTTATCAAGCGACTTTAACCTCGGCAAAGGAAAATAGGCAGTTTACTAAAATAACTGATTCTTTTTTATCTCGTCCAGTTATTGAGGCTATTCAACAAAAAAACGCTTTTAGCAAAGTAAATAATACTTGGTTGAGGGCTAATTTTTCTCTAGTAGATACTAGAAATAATTTACTTGATCGCATTATCAACTCCGTTACTAATTTACCTTCAGAATACCATCGCTACGGCAAAATTGCTTTATCTTATAAAAACGAGCTGGGAACTGCTTATGATGATAATTTATTAGATCTCGAACGCCTTTTCTTTCCTGCTAAAATTAGCGATGCCGAAATCCCTACTTTCATCATTCCCATCAAACCATATTGGGCGCAACAACTATTTGATGCTAATCTATCTAGTCAAACTTTATTTGGTGCTAGCAAAATCGAATTAGCCTTAAATAAAGAAGCTATTTACTACAAAAGTAAAAATGCTCCGCGACTACTCAAACCTGGAACTACAGGTAGAATCTTCTGGTATGTTAGTAGCGATCGCGATTCGGGTTTTAGCGGCATCAATTC
Organism: Cyanobacteria bacterium P01_G01_bin.39; assembly: GCA_039180345.1. GTDB lineage: Bacteria > Cyanobacteriota > Cyanobacteriia > Cyanobacteriales > Xenococcaceae > Waterburya. The sequence continues at coordinate 15,163 of JBCDDK010000148.1, forward strand.
TATTCGAGCCTGTTCTATTTTAGAAGAAGTAATTATCGCCAAACCTTTAGACTTATATCGTCGTTTTTGTAACCTGGAAATATATTCCGAGCCAGATATCTTAGAAGTTGCCAAAGGCGATCAAGCTAAAGAAATTATGGCTTTAAGATTCAGCCATACAGAGTTATTTAGCAATCCCATAGGTTTCAAGAAAATTCGAGCAATTTTAAATAAAAAGGTTACAATACAAAGCCCTACTCTTATTGACAAAAAGGATTTTGTTAGTATATATATACTGGGTAAGGAAAAGTCTAGTTGACCTCAAGACTAATGCCAAACGAAATACTATTAATTTCTATCAAACCCAAGTATGCAGAACAAATATTTAAAGGTGAGAAAACTGTAGAATTACGTCGAGTTAAAACCAGATTAACTACTGGAGATTTGGTATTGGTATACGTTACTTCTCCCAAACAAGCCTTAATAGGATACTTCACAGTCAAAAAAGTGGTTTTAGTAGAAAATCTTCAGGACAACTTACAAAAATTATGGCAACAAGTAGAAGAGAAAGCTTGTTTGGAATATACAGAATTTAAAAATTATTATCAAGGAGCATCTACAGGAGTAGGCATTTTTATTAATAACTTTTACCTCTTTAACTCTTTAATCGAATTACAAACTTTAAAGCAAAAATTTCCCAACTTTCACCCACCACAAAGTTATCACTATTTAAATTCCGAAAAGACCAATATCCTTGAAGAGATCGCAGGATGTAAATTGTTATAGGTAGTAGAAAGAGACAAGGCATGCCTTGTCTGTACGTGGGTAGTGGGTAGTAGGGAGCATCATCTAGTAAATTTTATTTAATGAATATTTCCTCAGATAAATTAAAAGAGTTTACAGTATTATTTGAAGAGTTTATTAATTCCTATCCCGATACACCAAAAGGAATTAAACATATAAATTCTTATAGCCAACAACGAGAATCTGGACGCAGAAACTATCAAGCAATCTTAGAAGCAAAAGAAGCAGGAGAAGATATTACAGATAGAGTATTATTTCAATTACTTCCTTATAAAGATACAAAAAATAATCGCAAACTAGGTGCATGGATACATATCGCACCAGCTACTATCCATAATGTTAAAACATGGTTTGAAAACATGAGGTGGACACAACCTGAAGATTGGTCAAAAGTAGCAACAATAATTTTCAACTTTGTCAGTGCTTGCATTAAAAATAAAGATACTTTATCTATTAATTGTCAAGACTTTGATCGCTCAACTTTCTCTAAAGGTTTGCAGGCTGGTTTTATAACGCCAATTTTAAATGCACTTAAACCAAATGATTTTATTTTGATTAATAATAAGTCGTGAGTAGTTATAGATTATTTTGCTGATACAAACTACAGTCATAAATTAATCGACTACCCTGCTATTAACAAACTTGCTCGGCAATTAATTAAAGATCTTAGTTCTATAATGGAGCGATTCGATTTACCAGCGTTGCGACAAGACGATCTATTTGATATGTTCTGTCATTGGTTAGTTGCTGAAAAAAATATAACTTTAAATCTGGTTTAATAGAGAATAATAACATTATTATGAACTCAGAAAATAATACTCATAAAAAAACAACTTTAGAAAAACCCATTTCCGAAAAGGAAAATTCAATACCTAAAGTACATTCTGAAAGCTATTTTTCGCAACAGTTATTTGAAGCACTTTATATTTTAAAGAAACAAAAACTTAGAAATAATGATATTGTTGAGGTCGAAAAACCTACCGTTTTGGCACTCAAAATGGTGACAACCCAAGGCAGGCAAGGTGACAAAAACTATCCGTCATATTTCCTCCAGACAAATACCCGAACAAATCACAGAAACTG
>JBCDDK010000149.1:0-16826 GCA_039180345.1 Cyanobacteria bacterium P01_G01_bin.39
GCGATGTTTGGTGGTGTGGGCAGGTCGTTGAAGTTGGGGTTGGCTAGGGTGCTAGCTACATCAACAATTTCTGTGTCTTCTACGCCATCAGTGAGGGGTAACGGGATGATGCGGGGTGCGCTACCTGTGGCTGCGGCTACTCCATTGATGGTTTCTGCTTCCTGATTTAGTGAGAGAGATGATAGGTTGTCTAGGTCTTGAGCTTCATCTTGAAACAAACCCCATTCAACACCTCTTAGTGTATCCGTACCATCTTCTCCTGTTCCATCAACATGATCAAAAGTTATTGAGCCATTACTATTTTCTTCATAGCTATATTCTGAAAAACTACCAGCAAAAAATGCACTATCTTGACTTCCTTCTCCACCATTGAGAATATCGTTATCAGCACCTCCTGTTAAAAAATCATCCCCTGCACCAGCTAGTAAGACATCATTGCCAGCATCGCCTTTCAACTCATCATGGTCTTCTCCGCTACCACCATCAAGTAAATCATCTCCATCTCCTCCTTCTAAACGGTCTTCTGCACCATGACCTAATAAGGTATCGTTGCCATCGTTACCTAAAATTCGCTCTTTACGATAAGAGCCGACTATTTCGTCCCCGTTTTCGCTGCCAAAAATGGCATTTTCTGGCAGCTCATCAGCATTCCCAATTCCAGCAGAACTTTCTATTTCTGCCATGATGTTATTGTAAATATCGGTTGTGATTATTGTGGCACGATTTACACCTTGCGTAAGATCTGTAGTTTCTCTACCACCACTTAAAACTCCTATTACTTTTGGTTCTGTAGAATTTTCTAAGAATGTCCAAAATCCAGAACCACTCTGACCATATTCTGTATCTATTGTAGGAGAAAGTGCAAAGAATTCTTGATCAATACCAACAATGCTTCCTCTAGCTGCAAACATATTCTTAGCATTAGTTGGTGATAATAGCGATCCATCTGATAGCTCTATAATTAAAGGAATATCATTACTATCTCTAATAACAAACTCAAAGTTATTGCTAATAAGATTGTTTGCAGAAAGTACTCCTGCTGGATATCCAGCGGTAAAAACTTCATAGCCAACTGCATCTTTTGGATCTACAAAGGTAACAATCCCCATATACTTTGATTTATCTGTAATAGTCTGCGATACATTAAGCAAACCTATATCATTTTCTTTAGGATCAGCAAAATTGTAATTTGGGTAAGTTGGAAAAACAGATGACGGATCAGCCGATAAGTTGAGTTCTACATTGTCATCACTGTTTGAAAGCGGAGTAGTAGTTCGAGGTGCTAAAGAAGGAACGTCTTGAGAAAGAGTTACTCTTATTCCTTCAGCAGGAATAGCTCCTGGAGGAATGATTGCATGCCCAGCGGTGAGTACATGGTTAGGTCCAATAATGATGCCGCTACTAGTAGCGGGAGTATCAGAAACAAGTCTATTGACACGAGTGTCTATAGCTACGACTGAATCATATTGACCTAAATTTACATTCTCATTTGCTACTAAAGTACGATTATCATTACCTATAATTGCCATGTTATTTGCTCCTACAAATTGATGGTTTAATTTTGTATACTTCGGGTAAATTTTTAAGAGGTAGACTTATTACAGCTCCATAGGCACTAACTATTAAACTGTCCGAAGCAATAACTCCCTTTGTGGGAATGTAAGATCCGATTTCGTCCTTCTCATAACGCTCCCAAGAAATTTGGGATTTGACAATAACTTCATTTTCATTGGCTTCAAATAAAAAGTGGTCAAAACTTTTATTCCCCATAATTGGATGATCTGATAAAACCGAGATTAGTACCAAAGGATCTCGTGCATCAACTAAACCATGTTGATAAGTTTTTCCGCTCGAAAATTTTTGAGAATAAGGTTTAAATATAATTGTTGCATTGGATCTAAAAGGCATTGTACTAAGGACAAGAGTTATTAAATTATTAGAAATAGCTACTCTTGTAAGACTTAATTTTTGAAAGTCGGAAACAACTTGAGAATCAAAAATAGCATCTACTAAACGTTCATCAAAAACATTATCAATTAATTTACCATCTTCAACTGTATATATACTCCTGTGCTTTAAAGGAGACCAAGTATAAAATAAGAACAAAGATTTATTATTAGCATATAATCTTGGAGACTGACTTGGCAAATTAGGCAATTTAATATTCTTGTCTATTTCGGAAGTTACTGGATTTATTAAAAAAATATAATTATTATCATTTGATTCAATTCTATTTTTTCCAAGCAAAGCTATTTTTTGATCAACAAATTCTAACTCAGTGTAATAAAAGGCAACTCTTTCAAGGCTCATTGGAGAAACAATTTGTAGTTCTTCAGGTAAAGATAATTGTTGTAATGCAACAGTGTCGAAATTTGTATCTATTGTAGCGGTAAATAATTCATAATCTAATCTCTTTGATCGATTAAAAACATAAATTGGCGAATAGTATTTATAGTTATACGAACTAATAGCTATTATGTTATTGTTAATTGCTAAACCATAGCCAAATCCATAACCTCTCTTCTCAGCAAAAGATTCTTTAGGCGGTTTTATTTTAGCTATCGTGACCCAGCCTTCTTCAGTTTTATGGCGGTAAACTAATATTTCATTAGCTTCGGGATCACTGACAACAAGATAGTCACCATTTAAAGCTAACGTCTTATTTAATGATTGCTGATTACTATCTGGGGACTGCAAACAGATTGGACTATATGCAACTTCTCCTATCTTAATGTCACTATCACGTAAATGATGTTTCTTTTCTATTAATATATTTTTTATTCCAATATAATATTCTGATTGATTATCAATATTTAGACGACTATTAAAACTGAAAATAACAATGATTGTACATAAAACACAACTTATTATTTTTAAAATTTTCATTATTAATCTTACTTTTATAACTCCTGCAACAGATGGAGAATACAATTTTTACTTTATTTGGAATTCAAATAACTTAGCTAATTATGAAATAGGTGTTATTGGAAGAACAAACAGTAATTTAGAAATCATCAAAATAGAAATAACTTAGTAAAATTTACTATTAAAAATCTTCATCAATATGCATATTTTTTTTGTTTTTTTTCTGTATTATAGTAAATCTAGCCTAGCAAAAGTGGCAATATTACAAATATTGATAGCTTTTTGTTCAGTTAGACAAATACTATTAAATCGCCAATAATGAAGTTTCTAAAGTCATAGTTACAGTTAGAATATGATCGCCATCACTGACAATTACAATTTAAGCCATCTAAATCTATTAAAACTTGATGAAGATAAAATAGCCATAGTATATTCAACTATTTAAGATTAACTAATGTGTCGAGAAACAATAACATAGTCAAAAATCATACTTGGTACTCTAGGATACCTAAGTAATTAAAACTAAATTGGCTTTTAATAATTATGATTAATACTAAATATCTAATATTTTCTAGTTAAAACAACTTAGTAAATTGATTTAGATCAATAAGATACTTTTAACAAAAAGTTACGCTTATCTTTATTTTGATTGAGAGTTATATCAGAAAACTTTTCGGGTAGATAATTAATTTAAGTAATTGCAAATTCCAAAATTTAGATTTTTTGAAGCACATGTACTAGTAACCATTGCGCTGCTGGAGTATTGTTTATCAATATGATGTATGCGATTGGGTAAGTAATTAGAAGACTCTGACTATCATCTTTTGTGAGATCGCTACATGCGGCTCAAGCCTTTGTTGATGCGATCGCTTTCTAGTAAAAAAACATAAATAGTTTAACCAATGCTCAGGCAACGCGATTATAAAGCAAGGGGATAAAAGGATTTATGAATAATATTTTGTTTAATCTCACTTCTGAAAATCATTGCTCAAAAAATATTGAATCCAAATTTTGCCTCGTTGCGTATTCATATATAGAACAATACGAGCTTGTGTTGGGATAGTGATTACTGATCATTGCCTATTGCCCAATTCGCTCAAGACATACCTGACTAAGATAAGAAATGCTATATATCCAGTTATTCAGAAACATTAATGAGTTATTAAGCAGAAATATGTTTATTAGAAACTTGATTGAGTCAAATACAGGTAACTAATTTTATATCCCTCAGAAACACTACCAAATCGGCTGAAGAGAGAGTGTCTATAAATTCTGAAAATTCCTTAAAAATCGATAGTGCGTATCGTGAACAGCAAACGGACGAAGCAGTTTTTGCCTCATTTATTAAGGGAGATATTACTGCTCTGGGTATTTTATATGATCGCTATGGACTATTGGTTTATCGTTTAATTTATCGCATGTTAGGTAATGCTCAAGAAGCAGAAGACTTAACTCAAGAGATTTTTCTTAGCTTGCAAGTGAAAGCTAAATTCGACCCCCAGCGAGGCTCTTTTTATACCTATTTAATGATGTTAACGCGATCGCGAACTATTGATCGCCTACGTTCAAAACGTTCTCAAGGTGGTTTTTGGCGCAATTTAAGCAAATTAGTTACCTCTATGGAACAGCTTGAATCTGATAATCCGCTGGAGATTGTTGCTATTAAAGAAAGAGCGGTATTAGTCAAACAAGCATTGCAATATTTATCTGCTAACCAGCGACAGGTTTTGGAATTATCTTATTACGAGGGATTGAGCCAAACCGAAATTGCCCAACATCTAAATATTCCTCTGGGTACAGTTAAAACCCATAGTCGCCGAGGGCTATTACAGCTCAGGAAAAATTTACATAATCTAGTTAATTGAAGATGACCAAAAATTCTCAACCATACAATTTAGAAGAAATCTTGGCGGGATATGTTTTGGGAGATCTTGATGAAGCAGAGCTAGTCTGGATTAATGAGCAATTACGAATAAATCCCCAATTAAGAGCAGAAGTTACTCAGCTTGAAACAACTTTAAATCTGATGCCCTATGGCTTACCAGATGATGTTCCCCAAAATAACGATCTTCGTGACCAGATTTTGGCACAAGCTAAACCCATACACAGAACTTCTAAGTATCGCTGGAGTTGGATTATTAGTGCTGTTAGCGCAGTTAGCGCTTTGTGGCTAGGAGTAAATAATTTTAACTTGCGTCAACAAATAGCCTCGCAAGATGATCGCTTGCAGCAGCAGCAAGAATTACTTGCTCTGATGCGTCAGCCAAATAATCGCTTGTTAGCTTTGGCAGGAAACGAAGTACAGGCAGCATCAGGAAGTTTGTTTATCTCTCCCAGCAGTAAGACTGCCGTGTTGGCTTTGCAAAACCTTAAACCCTTAACAGGTCAGCAAGTATATCGCTTATGGGCAGTCTCACAGGAGCAAAAAACTGGCTGTGCTAGCTTTAAGCCAGATAGTCAAGGATCAGTACATCTGAGAATAGCTTCTGACGATGCTCTATTTGATGCCAACTCGGTTTTAATTACGATTGAACCCGAGGCAGATACTGAGCAACCATTAGGCAGCGCTTTTTTAACTGGTTCAGCTTCGGCAATTTGATTATCGTTTATTTGAACAGCTTATTACTCAATATTTATGAAAGCTTATCCCCGAGTAGCAATAGTTGGAGCAGGTTTTGGTGGTTTACAAGCAGCTCAATCCTTAGCGAAGCAGCAAGTTGAGGTGATTTTAATTGATCGTCATAATTATCACACTTTTATTCCCCTACTGTATCAGGTAGCTACAGCCCAGCTTGCGCCAGAACAAAGTGTCGTCCCTGTTAGAACATTGCTCCGTAAAGCCGATAATCTTAAGTTTATTCAAGCTGAAGTACAGCAGATCGATTTTGTCGCCCGCTCAATCAAAACTGATCGCAACTTGATTGTTTATGATTACTTGGTTTTGGCTACTGGGAGTAAGAGTCAATTCTTGGGTGTTAATGGTGCCGAAAACTATGCTTTTCCGCTAAAAACTCTTAATCAAGCAATTAGACTCCGCAATCATATATTAAGCTGCTTTGAACAGGCTAATTTAACCACTAACCAAACCCACCGAGAACAACTACTAACAATTGCTGTCGTTGGTGGTGGGGCAACGGGAGTAGAGTTAATGGGTGCCTTAGTAGAGTTAATTAATCATGCCCTAGCTAAAGATTTTTCCCAACTAAAACCTCACGAAGTTAAACTGCTGCTGATCCAATCTGGCGATCGCTTATTTAAGGAGTTTCCCCAATCATTAGGAGACTATACTGCCAAAAAATTGAGACGGTGGGGAGTTAAGGTGATGCTGGGTTCCAAGGTTGAAGCAGTCACCGCAGATAGTTTACAGCTTGATGATGGCACCACTATCGAGACTAATACTGTCATTTGGGCAGTGGGAGTAGCAGGAGCAATTCCTAAATGCTTTCCTTTTCCTGACATCGACGGCAATAAACAGGTTAATGTCTCTCCTACTTTGCAATTAGCCGACTATCCCGAAGCCTTTGCCATTGGTGATTTGGCAACTATTGCGACTGATCAGTCTTTGTCTGGAGTTGCCCCAGAAGCTTTACAGCAGGGAGTCTATGTTGCCAAAGCCATTAAAACCCACCTGCAAGGCAAACGACTTAAGCCTTTCAAATACTTAAACAAGGGCAGACTGGCGATAATTGGTCGTTATTCAGGAATTGGTCAAATCGCAGGAATCAAACTGCGAGGTTTTATACCTTGGCTGATGTGGTTAGTTGTCCACGTTGCTTATTTTCCTGACTGGCGTAATCGCCTGATGATTTTTCTGACTTGGCTACATAACTATATAACAGGCGATCGCTCTATGCGACAAATTATATCTTTGCCGACACCGCCAGAGACGAAAGTTATCAATTAGTTTTGGGCAAAATTACTTGTGGACAATTTTAACTTGGCTCAATAATCAAAATTCCAATTTAATCACTCAAAAATTTAATCATGCAAACTACTTCTATTTCTAATCAAAAATTCCCCACCTACGCCTTGTTAATTTTACGCATTCTACTAGTCTTGATCTTTCTCTATCACGGCATTCCTAAAGCAATATTTTGGTCAATGGCAGCAGAAAAATTTGTCGGCTTTGGCTTACCTGGTTTCCTTGGGCCAATCACGGGAATCGTGGAGGTTATTGCTAGCATTTTGCTGCTGTTTGGTCGTTTTTGGCAGTTTGCTAACTTTACCTTACTATTTATTATTGCTGGCGCCCTCGTCACCGTTCAAATACCCACCTTTATCGGCGACTTTTCTAAGGTAGCTGGCTTGGAAAGAGATCTATTAGTCCTAGTGGGACATCTCATCCTGCTAGCTTTTAATCCTCAAGGGACATTGTTTGGACAACCTAATAAATCCCCTGAAGTGTAATTATAGTTATTCCCGATAGAAATCTAAGATATTTTGGATTCTTGGTTGAACATCAAAGGTGATGAATCATAGACAGAGCAAACTATCTTTCTGCTTTATCTTCACTACCAGAACACCTTAAATATTAATCGAGAAAGTGAGCGTTAATTACTTTATCTCTGAATTGATATTGAAGGTGTCTTTTTTTGGCGATACTGCTGAATAATCTCTTGGGACAGCCGAGAAGGCATTTTTTTTAGTCCCGACTTAATTTGCATTGTATATTCTTCTGGTTGGGCGATCGCTAAAAAGTCTAAAATCCCCTTGATCTGCTCAGGGCAATTGGCTAAAATGTCTTCGTAAACTACAATTAAGGGTTCAACTTGATTATTTGCCAATAATTCCTTTAGGCGAGTTTCTTGTCTGACGATGAAATTGTATTTTTGTTCTACATTATCCAGTAATGCATCATCAATTATAATATTTTCGAGCTTAGATTGATAATCGCTATCTTTTTCTTGAGCGTTACCGTTTTTATGCAGATGCCATACTTCAGTTTTTTGGGCTACAACTAAGGATACTGCCTGCGCCACTTTATCTTTTCTAACTAATAAAATAAATTTATCAATAGATTTAAAGATCTGCTTGAAATTAGGCTTTGTCTGTTTAAGCTCAAACAAAAAATGGGAGATTATTTTAGTCCCAAATACCCCATTATCACTAGTACGATATGTCATTAGGTTGTCTAGCAGCGTCAGATAGTTAAAATTGCAGTAGAGAGATAATTCTTGAGCAGCTAAACGCAAATGTTCCTGAGGATGTCCAGCAATTTTGGTTGAATCTAAAAGTTCACACAGGTAGGTAGATCCTGAACGAGGAGTAGTCAGGATTGCATAGGCTGTATGGGGTTTTTTGGTATCTTGGGCAATCGGCTTTAATAGTGGTTGTTGGCAGAGTAAATTAATAAAGATATCGGTAAATAATCTCAGGGTAGGAATCTGAGGCAGCGATATTTCCTCCTTCACAGTAGCTAATAAAGCAGCTTCATCTATTAGAGACACGACAATTATTGCTTGATATTGATTTATATCAACATCACCCTTTAATAAATTGCTTAGTTTATTGGCTGATAAATCGTAATAATAATTGCTGTCCTTTGGATTAAGATTAAGACTAAAATCCTGAATATACTTTAATGATTCACCATCCCCAACAAAAAAAAGCTTTTTCTGAGATAATAATTGTTTTAAAAAATTGGTTTCTTCAATCGCCTGAAATATTTGCTTTGATTTCATATTGATATTAAATGCTGTGGGAATAGCTCGCTAAATTATCTGAAAATTGTTGTAGGAAAAGATGTTTTTTGAGGTAAATCTAGTTTTTAAAACTAGACTTTATAATTCAAAATTATCTGACTTGATCTGCAAACTAGCTAATTGAGCTTATCAATTAACCATGTACTATTAAGAGCGATTGATTACCTCCAACATTAATGAGTCATTTATATATTAGAATTTTTGTTTCATCACGCTAACTTATTTTCCGCAGCAAATCAACTAATTTAAGCTGAAATTAAGCATTTAATTCGACTCAATGCAAGGCTTGCGTTAGGTAAACAGCAAAAAGACAGTTGGTAAGTTATGCTAGGGACACTTTTCTAGTCTGATTGAACCTTAATTATATAAAATACCTAAATGTTCACTACAAATAGCTTGGTTTTTAGCTATAAGCTCTAAGCTTTAGACTGTAAGCATTTGGTACTCATCCCAACCTTCGATCTTGTTTTTTGATATTTAGCATTCTTGCTCGGATTTCATATTATTTAATCATCTGAGCTACGATCTGTTGCCATCATAATGATTGTAATAAGCGATCGCATTATTAACAGCGATTATAGACTCCCTACCAGTAAACTAATCGTATTGATGTTAGAGCAGAGCAATTTTAGAAAAAACTAACTGCCTCAATTTCAGTGACTGAAATAACTTAGCCGCATTTAGATGATAAAGGAAAGCGTAACAATACCAAATTTTGCAGCAGCAAGTAGCAACAAGTAAATTAAATTTAGATTTAGCCAATATTGTCCGTTTAGCCGCAGATGGACTGTAGTTTAACGAATTGTTCTGCATCTCACCTTTCACCAAAGAAAAGCGATCGCAAATTTTAGACGCATTATTAATATGAAATACGATCATGCTTGCTACAAATGATATTGTCTTTAGCTATCAGCTATCAGCTAAGCTGTCACGCATTTAATTTAGTGCTGGTAGAATTTGTCTTAGCCAGATTTTGGCATAAGAATTGCCATGCTGATTCCTGACTTAAAGGTCTGGCATAAAAATATCCTTGAGCAAATTCACAATGCCAATCTTTAAGCTGATTAACTTGCTGTTGCGTTTCCACTCCTTCGGCAACAATGTTAAAGCCTAGATTATGAGCTAAATCAATAGTAGCCTTGACAATAGTAGAAGCTTGATTCTTTTCATTTAGACGGCTGACAAAAGAACGGTCAATTTTGAGAGTATCGACGGGAAAACGATCCAAATAACTAAGAGAAGAATAACCAGTACCAAAATCATCAATCGCCAACTGAATCTTACGGGCTTTAAGTTGACTAAATATGCGATCGGCAATCCGATTATTGTTCATCAATAAACTCTCAGTAATTTCTAACTTGAGATGCTTAATATCAATTTTAGTGTCGGCAACAATATGGTCTAATTGTTGAATAAAATCTTCCTGTTCAAACTGCTTCCCCGAAATATTAACACTCACGGTAAAGTCATTATGTCGACCCGCTAATTTATCTTGCCATTGACGAATTTGTCGACAAGCTTCGCGCAGAATCCACATTCCCAAAGGCAGAATCAAGTTGGTTTGTTCTGCAATGGGGATAAATTTTCCTGGAGAAATAAAACCTTTGTGAGGATGATACCAGCGAACTAAGGTTTCAAATCCGACAATTGTTCCTGTATTTAGAGATATTATAGGCTGATAATTAAGATAGAATTCTTGTCGCTGTAAGGCAATGCGTAAATCTGTTTCAATCTCCAAAATTCCCAAAGTACTATTTTGAATTGTGGCGTCAAATACTTGATAAAAATTGCCACTAGAATCTTTAGCTTTTTGGATTGCTAAATCTGCATCACGAAAAATTTCTTCTGGCTCAGAATAACTTGAATCACATAAAACAATTCCCATATTAAATGAGATAAATATTTCCCGATTTTCAACGACAAATACTGAAGCTAAAGATTTTTGAATAGTGTTTGCCAAAGCGATCGCTTTTTGAGCATCCTCTGTGTCTTTTAGCAAGATAACAAATTTATCTTCACCAAAATGAGCAAGATATATATCGCTAGTTGCTATATCAGACTTGAGTCTTTGACTCATCATTTGCAGTAAGCGATCTCCTGCACAGCGACCTAAAGAATCATTAATAATTTTAAAACGATTGCAATCGAGAATAATTGTGGTAAATTTATTTTGACCATTTTGTAACATCGTCTTCAGTTTCTTAGTCAACCAAAGACGATTTGGCAGCCCTGTTAAGGAATTATGCCAAGCAATGTATTCTAATTCTTTTTGGATTTTTTGTTTATGATTTATTTCAGTTTGCAGTTGAGTTGTTCTTTCTAGTACACGACGTTCTAGATCGAAATTTAACTGGCGTATTTCTGCTTCGGCAGCAATGCGATTATAAATCTCTATTTGTAATAGCTGATTTTTCTGGATTAGTTGCTTTCTTAAATGCTGTGTCTGCAATTGATTATTTACCCGAGAAAGAACTTCTGGAATCTGAAATGGCTTGCAAATATAGTCTATGGCTCCTACTTCAAAGGCTTTAACCTTATCAAAAATTGAATCTAAAGCGCTGATAAAAATGACGGGTATATCTTTAGTAATTTCCGATTCTTTTAACTGCTGGCATACTTCAAAACCGTCCATATCTGGCATATTAATATCCAGTAAAATTAAATCTGGAATCTTCATTTTAATCGTTAATAATGCCATAGACCCATTAATAGCACAACGGACTTGATATCCTTCATTTATCAAGGTTTTTGACAACAAACGTAGATTATCAGGAGTATCGTCAACAATTAAAATATTATTAGCAGACAAACTATTTTTAGCAGAATCAAGCGCAGCATTAATCATGTAAGATAGCTTATAACCAAGTAAGATAAAACTTTGATTTTAAATAATCATTTAAACTATCTTTATTTGATAACATGTGTTTCTTTCAATAATGTGTGATCTGGTTTCTGTAAACTAAATTGCTAAGTAGTTCCACTTTATTAAACATGAAATAGTTGAGGCGGGGATTGGGGATTGGGGATTAGGAATCGGGGAAATACATTTTTCAAATAGCTGTATTTGTTTTGCGTTTTTTTAGGTAGAGCTACTTATTAAATTCAATAGCTTGTTATGGAAGAAGTCGACGTTTAATGTAAATTAAGATGACCAGCACGATATCCTGAAAATAAGTTGGCTACGCTACTTAAAATTTTAAGATCTAGACTTAATGATTGGATCTCAAGGACTATAAGAGCTAAAAGCTGATAGCTACGAACTAATAACTTTTGAACAAAGCTAATTCATATTAGGCGTAGAAGATTATTGTTGGCAGATTGGTTAATTAGATTTTTATTATCTCAGTAATCCAAAAAACAGGTAATATTTAGTCTAAAAACACACAACAGGTAAATATGGAAGAAGCAACATCAAAGACTGAGCATCAACAGCAAGAATTAATTGAAATTCTGCGAGAAGACTATGCCAGATTTCCTCAAGATCAGACCTATGATATCTACGCTGATCAGGTTTATTTCAAAGACCCCCTCAATGAATTTAGGGGTGTGAAGCGCTATCAAGCAATGATTAGCTTTTTAGCCAGCTTTTTTAAAGATATTGAGATGGAAGTTCATAACCTAGTCCAGGAAGAGACCTTAATTAAGACTGAGTGGACGCTCAATATGACCCCACCCCTACCTTGGAAGCCACGTTTATCGATTCCTGGCTGGAGTGAACTTATCATCAATGAGCAGAATTTGATTGCCTCCCATGTCGATTATTGGCGGATTTCTCCCTGGCAAGTTCTAAGCCAAAATTTCACTTGGGGCAAAAAAGCGTCACAATAATAAAATAAGTTAAGTAATGTAAATAAATTTAATTTAGGATTTAATTTTTAATGCGAGTAATTTTAATGACGGGCAAAGGCGGAGTGGGAAAAACCTCCGTTGCTGCGGCAACAGGTTTACGGTGTGCTGAGTTAGGCTATAAAACTTTGGTATTAAGCACTGATCCTGCACATTCTTTAGCAGACAGTTTTGATCTGGAATTGGGACATGATCCACAGCCAGTGCGTCCTAACCTTTGGGGTGCTGAACTCGATGCCCTGCGGGAGCTAGAGGGCAACTGGGGTTCAGTAAAGCGTTATATTACTCAAGTTCTTCAGGCTAGAGGTCTAGATGGAGTTCAAGCCGAAGAGTTGGCAATCTTACCTGGAATGGATGAAATCTTCGGTCTGGTTAGAATGAAACGTCATTATGATGAAGGTGACTTTGATATTCTAATCATTGACTCGGCACCCACAGGAACAGCATTAAGACTGTTAAGTCTACCTGAGGTTGGTGGTTGGTACATGAGACGCTTTTATAAGCCATTACAGGGAATGTCCGCGGCATTACGCCCTCTAGTTGAACCTTTCTTTAAACCTATTGCTGGCTTTTCTCTCCCTGATAACGAGGTAATGGATGCACCCTATGAATTTTACGAGCAGATTGAGGCTTTGGAAAAGGTTTTGACCGATAATACCAAAACTTCTGTGCGATTGGTAATGAACCCCGAAAAGATGGTAATTAAAGAATCTCTGCGCGCACATGCTTACTTAAGTCTATATAACGTTGCTACAGATCTTGTCGTTGCTAACCGAGTGATTCCTAATGAAGTTAGCGATCCGTTTTTTGAACGCTGGAAAGCAAATCAAGACTTATACAAACAGGAAATTTACGATAATTTTCATCCTCTGCCAGTTAAAGAAGCTCCCTTATTTCCTACAGAAATGTGCGGCATGGAAGCTTTAGAAAAGCTAAAAGAAATCTTATATCAGGACGAAGATCCAACTCAAGTTTATTATCGTGAAAGCACTATTAATATAATTCAAGAGCAGGGCAACTATAGTTTACATCTATATCTTCCAGGTATTCCCAAAGAGCAAATTCAACTTAACAAAACTGGTGACGAACTAAACGTTAGGATTGGTAATCATCGACGCAACTTAGTGCTACCTCAAGCTCTGGCTGCATTACAACCTTCAGGAGCCAAGATGGAGGATGATTATCTCAAAATTAACTTCAAAGATATGGCGCAGGTCTAGAATTTTGTTTGACTAAACTGTTCAGTTAATCAAAAACCTGAATGAAATTATTGGGCTAGGCGGACTCGAACCGCCGACTTCCACAATGTCAATGTGACACTCTAACCAACTGAGTTATAGCCCAAAGCAACAATAGTGATTATATCAACAAAACTAGCAAAATTGCAGATATTTAAATCCTTAAATTTATTTTAAGCTTGTTGCAGGTTATGGACTAGCATTCTGTAGCATCAGAGAATGCTAGCCTATGAATCCATACTAAATCACTAGTGTTATGCAGTAGAAATCAATGCTTTCAATCGAATAAAACGTCAACTTTTATGCTCACATGCGCGCAAGCCCTTACATGCGGCGTAGAACCCAGCGCCTTTGTCCAGTCTCAACAGATTGAAAGTTTGCATAACATCAGTAAATCAACTAACTATCTTCCTTGAGAAAGTCTTTGATCACCCTATGTTCATCAAGCTCTTGGTCTGAAGGATTATTGCGAGCATCAGTAATCAGCCAGTCTAAAGCCGCTGCCTGTAGATCGATCGCCGCACCAGTTTTATCAACGCAATAGCGCCCAAACACCAGTTTATCTACTAGCCGAATACCTTCCCCTAATTTGGAATATTCAAAAATCACGCTATTGTCTACCGTGGCACCACTACAGATATAGCAGTTAGGACCAATCATCGCAGGACCAATAATCTTGGCTCCATCCTCAATTTTGGTCATGCCGCCAATATACACAGGACCTTTGATATTTACCTTGTCCCAGTTAACAGCCACATTCAACCCTGTATAAATTCCAGGAGACACTTCTGTACCAGGAATGTTGACATTTTTAATTTCTCGGGTCAGTACTCCGCGAACGGCGTGCCAGTAATCGGGAACTTTCCCGATATCAACCCATTCAAAATCCATGGAAACAGCATAGAAAGGAGCCTGCTTTTCCACCAGTTTGGGAAAAAGTTCGCCACCAATATCATATTCTTGATTGGGAGGAATATAATCAAATATTTCTGGCTCAAAAATATAAATTCCCGTATTTATATCAGTACTTAGAGCCTCTTCTACACTAGGCTTTTCCTGAAAAGATTTGATTCTGCCTGCCTCGTCGGTGACAACCACACCATAGCTTGGGACGTCCTCTTTGGGTACTTTCTTAGTAACTACTGTAGCGATCGCACCATTGGCTCGATGTTTTTTAACTGCCGCAGTTAGGTCAAGATCGATTAGGGCATCACCACACAAAACCACAAAAGTATCATCGAAAAAAGCGTTAAAATCTTGAATTTTTCTCAAGCCACCCGCAGAACCAACGGCAGCACCAACCAGTTCTCCATCAACGATGCTCCCCTCAAAGGAATAGCCAATATCAACCCCAAAACGCTGACCATCACGGAAGTAACCTTCAATCTCATGAGCAAGATGACTTACATTGACCATAATCTGATCAAAACCGTGTTGTCGAAGTAACTCTAAGAGAAACTCCATGACTGGTTTTTGTAAAATGGGAATTAAGGGCTTGGGAATCGTATATGTTATGGGACGAACGCGAGTGCCTTTACCAGCCGCCAAAATCATGGCTTTCATGAAAGCTTCTCCTCAACCAGACTTATAGTAACTATTTAAACTATTCCAGTGTATCAACAATGTCCACTCTCTGATTCAAGAAGTCAGACACGAATTTAAGGGACGAATGCTCAAATCTTGATAAAATTCCTCTTGAAATAATTCTACTTTTGACTGGGCAGAAAGCAAGAGTAGCGCCCAAAAAACACCTGCTCTGTCTGAATCTAAATGTTCTGTCGCTGTACTAGCCGATTCTTGAAATTGCCATTTTTGTAATAATTGTTCCCAATCGATATAGTCTTTATCTGCTGCCAATTGAGTTAAATTTAAATGCAGAAAACTTTCTAACTGAGCCGCCAACTCCGTGAGATTTTCATTGTGAGCCAATTGAGCGATCGCTTTAATCGCTGCGCTGCGAGAACGCTTAGAACGACGAGGAGAACTATCGGTGGCTGCCGCTTCCATTTCCGCAGCAATATGTTCTAACTGCTCAATCAACTCAGAAAGGGTCACACGGCGCTTTCTGAGGGGCTGAACAGAAGTGCGCCGACGCAAGTGCTGTTCTAAATTAGCTGGAAGAGACGGTCTTTCTCCTTCTAGATAAATTTCGTCTTCAAAAAATTCCTCCTCTTCCATTTCAGCTAGCTCTTCTTCTAGCTGATTGAGGCTATCAGCTTTAAACAGCACCAACATTGATGCCCAGAGGAATGCTTGACCAGAACGAGGCAGATCTGCCTCTTGCTGGGTTGATTTAGCTTCGCCAATTAGTCCCAGTTCGGCTAAAAAACGATCAATGATGCTAATCACAGGAACATCCCAAGGATCGATTTCTCCTCGTTCTGCCTGGTTGATTAAATTAGCGATCGCTTCTTGTGCAGGAGTTGTATTCATAATTCATAATTTATAATCCATAATTCAGGTTTTTTACAACTCTAATGGCAACTTAAATTAAGTTAATTAAAATATAGCGGTTCTCACTTTAATGCGGTATGGTCCAGAACTCGGTTTCTGTTGATAGTTGATAGTTGATAGTTGATTGAGGTGTACCTCACAACTACGAGAATCGCTATATATCGATGAAAAAAGAGATTTTGAGAGGCTTGTACGCTGACTCAGATATTACACAATGCGATCCGTAGGCTATTTATCCCGCTTAGTTTGGGACGGGTCGCCTAATCGGATGCTCTAGCTTCTGTTGCTTTGCGAGTATTGAAACGAATCATTTTGTCTTGAGAGACGGCATTTGTGTTACAACCTTGCAGCAAGCTCTGAGTGAATTATGTTGGCGTAAATGATGCGTACCTTCAGTTATTTACGACAAAAGTTGGTAATGAACCTGATTATGAGAAGAGGATTAGGGAAATACATTTTTCAAGTAGCTACATTTGGTTTGCGTTTTTTTTAGATGGAGCTACTTAAGTAGGTAGGTGTAATTAATTAGAAGATAGTTAACTTGATAAGTAACGAGTAACGAGTAACGAGTAGCGAGTAGCGAGTACTTAGCCAAAAATTAAACTTGTTTCTATTTTATATTTAATTCTGCCCACTTACTTATAAAATTTAGAGTCTTTTGTGTCGTTTTTGCATTTCAATTATATTAAAATTATTTCTATTTATTTTTTTCAGAAAAAGC
>JBCDDK010000150.1:0-16735 GCA_039180345.1 Cyanobacteria bacterium P01_G01_bin.39
AGCATTAGTAGGTTTGTTAGGTGGTGCTGGTATTACCATTGGTTTGTTATTTAAGGATATTGTCTATGATTGGTTCTGCACCGTCATTATTTACATAGATCAACTGTATAAAGAAGGTGACTGGATTGGCGTAGACGGGATCGAGGGTTTTACTCAAGTTATACACGTTGGCTTTAGAAGTACGACTCTCAAGATAATCGGTTGGGGTTCGGTCAAAAAAATGCCAAATTCGCAAATGATTAGTGGCATAGTAGAAAACTGGTCACAAAAAACAGGCAACGACCCTTTAGCTTGGGGGCTTAATACTACTCTGATGATTGATGGTATTTCCGCCCAGAAAACTGCCAAAATTTGTAAACGTATTAGAGAAGTCATTCCCACAATTAAAGGGATGTCTATTAAGTGCCTTGTGCGGTTTTCTCATATTGAGGAAAATGCTCGTGTGATAGCTATCAGAGCATTTGTTAAAGACTTAGATTTGTACTTTATCAATGAGGAACAGTTAAATTTAGCTGTTTTAGAGGTTTTGGAACAAGAAGGTATTGATAGCTTACACGTCTATCTAAGAACTGAACCAGACAAATACCAAAAGACTCTAGCTGCTATCAATAATTAATGGATGCTAAAGTAAGATTCGGCAATCAAAATTATCGAATCAGCTTCCAGTGATGGCATTCGATTTGTTTAACTAACTTTACGAATGATTCGGAACTGCTATATGGGTGTAGGCAAAATAGAATATGATAAATTCACCCATTTTTATGATGAGATCATAAATTCTTTTAAAATGAATTTTGGCTTCAATATTTCAATTAGATTCTCTTGAAAGTTAATTTCATAATCTGCGTATTCTCAGATTAGTTGCGTTTTACTCAAGCATATTTTAGATTGAAAATTTTTAGAATATTGCTATTGTTTTAATTTATTTTTGTTCAACTGTTCAACTTATATTAAGTATTAATTTACAGTATTTAACATAAATTGCTTAGTATTATGTTGAATACTCTATTTTAGCCTTTAGCCTTTAGCTCTAAACAAGGCTGAAAGTTAATTTTTGGGCGCGGTTTCTATGAGATTAAGTTTTTATTCGGCTGCTTAAAACTATAAAAGCTCTATTTCCTATTCGATTTGGACTATTTAGAAGACAATTTTAATTCACACCAGGCGTCTTATAATGATCTTGATTTAGAGCAAGCAAGTTGTTCTAAGCTAGATGTTGCTAATATATTTTTCAGGCGTTGCATTTAAGACATGACAGCCTATATTTACCTTCATGGTTTTGCTTCTAGTCCTCAATCAAGCAAAGCCCAATATTTACGCGATCGCTTTGCTGATAAAAATCTTCAGTTGTCAATACTTGATCTCAATCAAGGTAATTTTTCTGGTCTCACTTTAACTAGGCAAATTCAGCAAACTATTGCCGCTATTGCTGATCCTCATACACCAGTTACTTTAATTGGTTCGAGCTTTGGCGGCTTAACCGCAGCTTGGGTGGCGCAACAGCAACCTCAGGTTAATAACTTAGTTTTATTAGCCCCTGCTTTTGGTTTTCCTGACAGCTGGTATCAGCGGCTATCACCACAGCAAATTCAACAATGGCAAGATTCAGGTTTTTTATCTATTTATCATTATGGTGCAGGGCGAGAAATTCCTTTGCACTACGAATTTTGTCAAGATGCTGCTAATTATCCTTTGTCAGGGTTAAAGCGATCGCTAAATACTTTAATCATTCACGGTATTAATGACGATGTGGTACCGATTCAAGTTAGCCGAGACTATGCCAGTCAAAACTCTTTAGTAAAGCTGATTGAACTAGATAGCGATCATGGTTTAAACGATGTTCATGACCAAATCTGGAATTTAATTCAGGATTTTTTAAATCTAGGTGAGGCAAATTGAGCCGACTGCCATCTTGATAAACAGTGACTTGCTTAACAAAAGTACAAATTATTGGAGAATTTGAGTAAACTCATATACAAGCAGTCTGTTAACCCAAATTACATGCAACTTAGTTCTCCTAACAATTCATCAATAACTAAAGCCCTACTTTTAATTGCGCCCTTCTTTTTGTGGGGGACAGCAATGGTAGCGATGAAGGGAGTTATTCCCTATACTACTCCCTGGTTTATGGCAGGTTTTAGACTTGTACCTGCGGGGATTTTAGTTTTGATAGTTGCGGCTGGCTTAAAATTACCTCAGCCGAAAACTTGGCAGGGGTGGTTGTGGATTTTGGCTTTTGCACTGATCGATGGGGCGCTGTTTCAGGGGTTTTTAGCCCAGGGAATTGTAAAAACTGGTGCTGGTTTAGGTTCGGTGATGATTGACTCTCAACCCTTAGCAGTTGCTCTCCTCTCCAGCATCTTATTTGGCGAAATTATTGGCTTGTGGGGCTGGTTAGGCTTAGGTATCGGCGTAATGGGAATTAGCTTAATTGGCTTACCAGATCGCTGGATAACAAGTGTGTTTTCAGGAGACATGGTTGCAGTGAATTTGAACTGGCTGGGTCTATTTGATAATGGAGAGTGGTTGATGTTGCTGGCTTCCTTATCCATGGCAGTTGGTACCGTGATGATTCCCTATGTCAGCCGTCACGTCAATCCCGTAGTTGCTACAGGTTGGCATATGATTATCGGTGGATTGCCCTTGTTTGGTTTATCAGCCCTTCAGGAATCACAGCAGTGGCAGAATTTAACCATAGAAGGCTGGTTAGCATTAGGATATGCTACCGTTTTTGGTAGTGCGATCGCTTATGGTATATTTTTTTACTTAGCATCAAAAGGCAATTTGACTAGCTTGAGTGCCTTAACTTTTCTCACCCCCATCTTTGCCTTACTGTTTGGCACGATTATCCTCTCGGAAGTTCTAAGTAATTTACAATCACTTGGAGTATGTTTAACAATAGTTAGTATCTATTTAATTAACCAACGAGATAAAATAGCGGCAAAGTTCCAGCCTCAAGCAAAAGAGACTGACAATGTATCTACTGTAGATAAAGATGCTGAATCAAAAAAGCCTCTTAATCTGGAGAATTCAGCTAAAGTTACCGAAGAAATGGTCTTAAAAGACGATATATAGCTATCTAAATTTGAAAATAGTTAAAATTTATCAATGCCTTCGCTGATGTGCGTTTGTCGTTAAAGCAAAACTCGAAGAGGAGTTGAGAATTAAGCATGATAGACAATAAAGACGACATCAAGATTCGAATTGCTCAAGGGAAAGATATTGACACCCTATTTGAGATTAGAACTAGCGTTGTTGAAAATTATCAATCCCGTGAAGAGATTGCTGAACTTGGCATAACTCCAAAGTCTGTTGCCGAAATGCTTAAAATAGACTGTTGTGCATGGGTCGCTGAGATTGACGACCAGCCGATTGGTTTCTCAATTGCGAACGCTACCAAAAAAACCATATTGGGGATTTTTGTCCTTCCTTCTTTTGAATGCCAGGGAGTTGGACGTGCCTTGATGCAAGCTGCTGAAAGTTGGTTGTGGTCAGAAGGGATAGAAGAAATTTGGTTGATCACAGGCAATGACCCTGGCTTAAGAGCCTATGGTTTCTATCTGCATCTCGACTGGCTTCCAGTCGGGGTTGAAACTGAAGGAGACTTCACAGGAGAGATGAAATTTATCAAAAGGCATCAGGTAGACAGTTACTACTCCTGCCAAAAGCATTCCTAATTCCAAGTGATGACCAATCTTAGATACTTATTGCCCATTGGTGACAAGTTAAGAAACTTACTTATTAGTCAACTACTACATAGGTCATCTTATTTATTCTTGGACACTATGTATGGAATAAGTTAGATACGACATGGCGATCAGCTTAGAGGAGTGCGCGGAGCGCAATCGCGATATTGAAAGTTAGGTGTGAATGTCTTAAAAGCTAATAGCTAAAGGCTAAAGGCTAAAGGCTAATGGCTAAGAGCTAAAAGCGATTGACAAAAAGTACAAAACGTTAACTTGTCACCAATACTTATTGGCTTATTTTAGTAATTCAGTTCTCTAGCCAAAATAATCTGGCTCATTTCCTGGTTTCCATTTAATATTGCAACCGATACTGGGTTTTTGCGACCAGTCTATGGCTTTATCTTGCAACAGAGCATCTATTGCCTGACGTAAATCTTGACCTGTTACGGGGATATCATTACCAGGACGACTATCATCCAATTGACCACGATAAGCTAGTTTAAGCGAACTATCAAACAGAAAGAAATCAGGAGTACAGGCAGCAGTATAGGACTTACTTACTTCTTGGCTTTCATCGTAGCAAACAGGAAAATTGAAGCTTAATTCTTCAGCCATTTTTTTGAGCATTTCAGGAGAGTCTTGAGGATAATTTGCCACATCATTGGCACTAATCGCCACTATCCCTAAAGGTCGATCTTGATAGTCTTGACCAATTTTGGCTAACTCTTGTTGAACATGTTTAACAAAGGGGCAGTGTTGACAAATAAACATGATCAATAATGCTTTGCTGTCGGTAAAAGTTTTCAGAGAAACAGCTTTGTTTGATACGACATCAGGCAGCTCAAATTCAGGGGCAGCAGTACCTAAAGGCAGCATAGTAGAAGCAGTTTTTACCATAGCTCAAATTTTGCTCGTAAAGTCTCATCAAAATTTATCTTAGAACAAAAACTAAACCAAAAATTACGCTGCGATCGCAAACTTGCTGAAATAACTCGATATAGTCATTCCAAATAATAAACTTAAGTAAAAGAGTACTATTATTGATTCCCTAATCCCCAACTGTGACAAGTTAAGAAAAAATGTTTTGAGTAAAATACTACATATGGCGCTGTTTGTTTTAGATAACTCTAAATATGGATTGAGGGAAGTTTATAGGAGCGATCGCGTAGTCAAGTTTAAATTTGTGAAAATATCTCAAAACCTACTACCCACTACCTACTACCCGCTACCTAAAAGCGATTTACAAACAACGTAGTCCCTTAACTTGTCACCAATGTCTAATCCCTATTTATATAAAGATCAATCTCTACTATAGACCGCGACTAAAAACGCCGATAAGCATAAACCCAAAGCAGGTGCGATCGCTACTAACCAGACACTATTGAGAAACAATAACCAACAACTGCCAAATAGTAGAGCTAATGAGCCAATGGTTCTCAAGCAAATTTGTAGTGGTGAGGCTTTGGTGATAATAACTATCATAGTCCCTACAATTGCCCAGAAAGCTATCCAGAGTAGTTCTACCTGCTCACTGACCCATCTTAGTAATTTACGTTCTCCTAATACAGCATCGATTATTTGATTAGTCATCAAAGCATGTATTATTACCCCAGGAAGGTATTTATCCTGTTCTCCTTGACGATAGGGAGTGCGATGAAGATCTTGGTTATGACCTGCTACTCCAATCAAAACAGCCTTGTCTTGAACTAATTGATTAACTTCTTGCTGAGGCATAGTCAAGATTGTCCGCAAGGGAACAGTAGGTGGTAAAGTTCGACGATAATTGAGTAAAATTTGATACCCTCTAGCCTCTGGTAAATGGTATCCGCCACTAGTTACCTGAAGTTTGGGAAAAATCGTGTTTTCGAGCTGAAATTCTCCTTGGGGGTTAAATCCTGCGGAGATATCCCCTAAATATTGCAACGCCAGACGCAGACTAAGAGATAGATCACTCTGACAAACATTATCGGGAGACATCCCGAGAATTTGGCGCCGCACCGTTTCATCTCGGTCGATTGCCCAGTTACTAAAGCCGATTTGCGCTGTCGATAGCTGTGGCGGGGGAGCAATACTAGGCAATTGGGGCTGATCAATTTTGATACGACAGATTGCCACAAAGTTTTTGGTTTGGGCAATAGTTTGAGCCAGTTTAGTTTCAAAGGGAAAATCATGAATAATATCAGAAGCGATCACAGAGGCTTGTCCCATCTGTAATTTTTTGATTAATTTATCCAGTGCCGTATCAGCCAGAGAACCTCGCATGTCCCTACCCATGCCCTGGGTTCTTTGATACGCTTGATCGTGGTCATCAATTGTAATCACCACTACTCGTTCTGGCAAAGGCGAGATAAATCCCCCACTCATGAGACGATCATAGACTTTTAATTCTGATGTTTCTAACCAGCCCCAGGATTGAACTAACCACACTAAACTAGTAGTAAGCGTCGTCAGTAAAAAGATTGAGGTCAGAGCTTTGCGCGATGCAAGCTCGCGCAACTCTTCTAACTCCGTTAGAGGCTTTTGTTTGGTACGTAACTTAGTTAAGCGCTGCCAAAAAGGTTGCTTATTTTGTAGATCTGACCAGCTTGGAGGAATAATCGCGGGATTTTGGTAAATGATCGGCAACCAACTAGCGCAGGGAAACTGTTTTTCCCAACCCTGTAATTGCTCTCGGGCTTTTCTCATCGCCATGTAGAGGGAGTTTCCAGCAGCATAAGCCTGAAGAAAATACTTAACAAATTGCTGCGCCATCTGATCGGGGATGGGCATCCGCATCACAATTGACTGGGGTAGAGATAGTTGACCTAACTCTTGGGCTAACCCCAATCCATCACAAGAGTTAAAAATTGCTAACTGTAACCCATGAGCGATCGCTCGCTTGAATCCATGCCGCAGTTGTTCAATGGTCAGCTGATCTTCAGCATTAAGGTGTAAGATTCCCTGTCTAGCTTGGGTTTGGCTATGCCCTGCAAAAAAGACGATATCCCAGGTTTTTTGCCACAGATGCTGGTAAAGTTCTTGGGGAGTTGGCTCAATTAAAAACTTGACTTCTCCTTTAGTAATGTCATCTAGATAAAAACAATCTCTTGTCAGGTCAATCCCTTGAGCATCTCCCAAAATTGCCAAAATTCTTACTTTGCGGTGCTGATTAACTCCATTCTTAAGTGGCACCCGAGTAAAATTAGGGTTGCTGTAGGCAATCCCCAGATGAGGATAGCTCTCAACCAAATCCCAACAACACCAGGGTAATTGATAAATTTTTGGGCGATCGCTACAAATGAGAATTCTGATTGTTTCTTCTCTATTTAATGCTTCTCTCAGATGTTTATCAATGGAATTGAAGCCTGGGGAATTAAGCCATTTAGCTAAAGCCTGACGCAACTTTGATGCAGATTCAATTAACTTGGCATAAGGATTAATCCCGCCGTTATAAATAATTTGCTGTGGTTTGATTCGATAATTATTTCCTAATTGATTATATTGCTGTTGCCAGTTGGCAAGGCACAGACTTAATTCTGGTGCGGGAGGTAAACTACCAACGCGACCGCGGTCTACCGCTTGTCCTTCTTGACCAATTTCTGAAACAACTGTAAATCCTGAATTTAAACTACCGCTAAATTTTAGAACTACTAACTTTGACATCTTTCAATAATCCCCAACCCTTCAAATTAATGAATTGTCAGAAACAAAAATTAATTAAAACGACCATAGCTTTAAATGGTAAAGTTTTCTATCTGAAGATCTCCTTCCCAGGAAACTTCAATGCTAAATTTTTCACCAAGTTCGCCGCTAAAAATAAATTCAATCGTTTTAGTTTCATTAGCTTGAGCAATCATAACAGGACGTTTAGTTCCATCTGCAATTACCAGCTCTAAACCTTCTGGTAAGTAATTATCATAACTATGGTTACAAACTCCAACTGATACTTTAAATTCAGATTTGCTTTGGGGCTGAATATCCAACATTAAAGCAATCGTCTGCTCGAGATCTCGTCCCAGGTGAATTAGTTTTACTTTGCTAACTTCTGGAACATCAATGCTTGAGGATGGTTGAATCGATTTCTGTTTATTTCTAAAATTCATTGCTATTTGCGGTGTAAATAGCTCGTCAAGTTGTTGCCATCCCTGAGCCAAAGCCCCTGACATCCAGCTACTCAAACTAGGAACTTGGGTTGGTACTGATCGCTTTTGCTGACAGAGATAAGTCGGAAATTTGTCTAGTGACTCTAGCTGAGACAAAGGGATCTTTGTTTGTTTTACTTGGCGCATAAATCCCAACAAAGTTGCTTGTTTTAAAGATTCATCGAGCATTACCACTACATATCCAATTCTGTGCTGCCATACTTCAGGAGGAATAATCACTTGATTCTGACCAGACAAAACCGCACGACATTCTAATTTGCCATAGCTAGGAATCTCTAGATCCGCAATATCCATCATCATTTGAACTGTAGGATTCCAACTATCGCTCTGCTCTAAGCTGCTTGACCAACCAATAAGATTGAGATAGGAATTCGCTGCCGCCACTGCCAGAGTGTTAAAGTATACTTGTCTTGCTTTGCTGATTGATCGTTGATAGCAACAAAATTTTTTAGCCTGAATATGAGCAGTCAAAGGAATATTAATCTGAAATAATTCCGATTTATCATTTTGGTTGAAATTCATAGTTTTGTGACTCAAAAGCAAAAGCTAAAAATACTTCTTTAATTCGGTTTCTAATAAGGGAGTAAAGCGACGACACCATCGGTTATAAAAGCTACTTAAGGTGGGAATGGGTATATCGAGCTGCTCAGAAATATCGGACCAACTTGACCCAGAAAATTTTGCTAAAGCAATTCTGCTGAAGCTAGCCTCTGGATTGTTTCTGACGTGGGTGGTATGGAAAACTTGCTCTGGATCTTGACTCAAATATTCTTGCAGTATTGTAGATAAATCTGGTTCATTAACTGGTTGTTTCATTTGTTCAAAGATCTGCGATGCAGAAACTTCCCAGCTTGAATATTTGTAGTATTTTTGATGCAATTTTAATATTGTTTTATCTAATTTAAAATTAACCCAATTCATAAACTTTCCCTGACCACGATTAGGATCATATAAGTCAATATTAAGACAGACATAACCTAATGTTTCGTTAATAGCTTCTTCATATAGTGTTTCATAGTATTTGGTCGAGAACTTATGAATATGAGGTCTACATAATCTACCTGAAAGTTTGATTGCCCTAATTAATTCGGTTAAACCATAGGTTCTTAATTCACTATTAATTAAATACTTTTGGGCTGCTAATCCCATTTTTTTTAAACACGAATCAAGCAAAATTTCTTTAAAAATGTTTGTTTGTAATCCGTATAAGTTATGGGGAGCCAACTCTTTGATTTTTAGTATTTCTCTGGTGTATTGACTGGAGTTAAATGAAAATAAATACTGTGACAAATGCTCTATGAGCTTTTCTTTTGCCTGAAGATATATTTCCTGATAGACTCCAGTTAAATTCATCCCATTAAAGCGTCGACATAAAGGGCGCGATCGCAAAATAGTTACGGCAATTTCATTAACTGCGTGCTGTTTTTGCGGCTCACTTTTGTCAATGGGAAACTCTCTTAATAGCTGATTTATTAACTGATGCCGTTCCTGTTCATATTGATTTACACTATTCATTAACAAGGGCTTGCTCAAAACCAATTAGTCTTTGGTATATATTTACTTCTATTAACACTAGTTAATTTATGAGTTTTGTTATAAAACTTAATACAAAAAAACACAGTAATTTTTCGTCTTCAAGCTCAACTAATGAAGCTAGAACTACCAGAATTTAGCAATTCCAGTCTTTTGAATTTAGCGTTGACCCATAAATCTTATGTCAATGAACATGCTGAAATTGTCGAGGATAATGAACGACTAGAATTTTTGGGGGATGCAATTTTGGGATTTGTCGTGGCACAGATGCTTTATCAAATGTATCCGACAATTAACGAGGCGCAGTTAACTCATTTGCGTTCTCGATTAGTTGATGAGAAGCAGTTAGGCAAGTTGGGTTTAGAGTTGGGTTTGGGTAAGCTAATGCGTTTGGGAAGAGGAACTTCTCAAAACGGTGGCAGAAATAACTACTCTCTACTAAACGATACTTTTGAAGCTATTCTAGGAGCATATTTTTTAGATGCGGGAATAGAATCGGTACGTAAATATATTCTGAATATTTTTGAACCCCTAGCCAAACAATTAGTCAATCAGGCTCACAATTCTTCTAAGCAACCCTTAGAAACTTGGATCGACAGTAAAAACCGCTTCCAGCAGTGGGCATTAGCCAACTACAAAACAAAACCTCAATACCAAATTATTGCCGAGTCAGGACCAGATCACGCCAAACAGTTCACTGCTCAGGTATCGGTTAAAACTAAAATTTATGGTGTCGGAACAGCACATCGTAAACAGGAAGCAGAAAAAAGAGCTGCCGAACAAGCTTTAAACAAAGTAAATTCAGATAGCCCCAAGACGCTTTGAGTTTTGATGCTTCAAATATAAATAATTGCTTAACAATTCAAACAGCATAATTAATGCTGCGTGATTAATAAAATGGTATGATTTTATACATTACAGGAAAAAATTCGGACTATCCTGTATGAGTACCAAATTTTGGTACATTACAGTTCGTGGGACTCCAAAGGTATCAGTGTTTACTGGTGCCTTTTTCTTATTTAAAGGCTTGTATACAGCAGATACATTGTACAAAAAAAGCTTTGGCTAGCCTAAATATAATAAAAAAAATAACTATTAATAACCTCAGTCGTTTAACTGAAAAACATTCAGTAATTTGGCTTACATTTTATAAATAATTTTTGGTGGTTGACTAGTGCCGCTGCGCGGAAGTAATAAGTAATGAGTAATGAGTAACAAGTTAGATATCCTAAGGGTTTTAAGCTGAATAAATGGTTACTCTATCTACGCCCACCTCCACTAGTAAATTTTGTTACTTACTGCTTACTACTTAGCTCGAAGGGCGCGATAATTATATCTCAATCAACGCAGGTAATAAGTTTTTGATCGATCCTAGTCAATCCTGGGGGCAGGACACCTTGAAGTACTAAAAATATAAATAGCGATCGTAAAAATATAGTTTTCTCCGTGTTATGAAAATAGCCATCCTTTCCCAAAATGCTAATCTTTACTCCACTAGGCGTTTGCGAGAGGCTGGAAGAAAGCAGGGACACGACATGAGAGTTATTAATTACTTGCGCTGCTATCTAAAAATTACTTGCAACAAACCGGCAATTGTCTATAGAGGTAATTTGTTAGAGAACTTTGATGCGATTATTCCCCGTATTGGTGCCTCAAAAACTTTTTATGGAACGGCAGTAGTACGACAATTTGAGGTGATGGATGTATATAGCCCGAACCAATCTCAAGCAATCTCTTGCAGCAGAGATAAGCTACACTCGATGCAAATTTTAGCCAAAGAAGGAGTAAGTTTGCCTGTTACGGCTTTTGCCCATGTTACTCATGACATTGATAGTTTGATTGATCTTGTGGGAGGCTTGCCCCTTGTCATCAAATTATTGAAAGGCAGCCAGGGAATTGGAATTGTTTTAACAGAAACTTATCAAGCTGCTAAGTCGGTTGTTGAGTCATTTCGTGATTTGAACGCCAATATTTTAGTACAAGAATTTATTCAAGAAGCTAAGGGTATAGACTTACGCTGCTTTGTAGTTGGAGAGGAGGTGATTGCGGCAATGAAGCGGCAAGTGGTCAAGAGAGAGTTTCGATTTCAGCAGCCTCAGCGGGGAGGCGATGCTCAAAAAGTTGCTCTTTCTCTTGAGGAGATGAATACTGCAATTAGAGCAGCCAAAGCTATAGGGTTAAAAGTTGCAGCAGTAGATCTACTGCGTTGGGATCATGGACTAGCTGTAATGGAGGTTCGTTCTTCGCCAGATTTAGCAGGAATTGAACGAGCAACTGGAGTTGACGTAGCGGGAAAAATTATTAGTTTTATTGCCAAAAATGCCTTGTCAGCAGACAATAGCGATTATCCTTCAAAACAGCTTGGCGATCGCAGGATACACACTTCCTTAAGCTGGTCGCCTTAAATATTAATTGAATTTCAACCAGAAGCTTAGTGTCAGATAATACTATTGAAATTGCTAAAGAAACAATTGCCCCAGGTCAACTACGCCGTTTTGAACTACCTGTCAGCCGTTTGGCAACTCAAACCATAGTTTCACTACCGATTACTGTGGTCAACGGAATTGAAGCAGGTCCTGTATTATGGCTAAGTGCAGCAATTCACGGTGATGAACTCAATGGAGTGGAGATTATTGCCCAGATTTTGGGAAATATTGATCCTAAAAAATTACGCGGCACTATTATTGCTGTTTCCATCGTCAATGTGTTTGGTTTTATTGAACAGTCTCGATATCTGCCTGACCGCAGAGACTTGAATCGCTCTTTTCCTGGTTCAGAAAATGGTTCTTTGGCATCCCAGTTAGCCAATTTATTTATGCGCGAAATTGTTGAGCGGAGTACTCACGGCATTGACCTTCATACCGCAGCGGTACATCGAATCAATCTGCCGCAAATTAGAGCTAATTTAGAAGATGAAACTACCTATCAGTGTGCTAAAGCTTTTGGCGCACCTTTAATGATGCACTCTACCACCAGAGATGGTTCTTTACGCCATGCCGCAACTAAAAAGAAGATTCCTGTATTGCTTTATGAAGCGGGAGAAGCTTTGCGTTTTGATCCTCTAGCGATCAAAGTAGGAGTTTCAGGAATTTGGGGGGTTATGAATCACTTGGGAATGTATCAAGATGAGCAGATACCGATCATTGGGCATTCACTCACAGCCAATAAAAGTAGATGGATACGTGCCTCTTGCGGCGGAATTTTCCATCTGTTGGTAAATTTGGGGGACAAAATTAATAAAAGACAAGAGTTAGGTTATATTACCAATGCTTTTGGAGAAAAACGAATTTCGGTCAAAGCCAATGCCGACGGGATCGTAATTAGTCATATTCAAAATCCTTTAGTAAACCAAGGTGACGCAATTATTCACCTGGCAATGATTTAGTTGGCAAATTGTTGTTTACGACCAATGCCTAATCCCTAATCCCCAATGCCCAATCCCTACGAGCCAATAGCACTCGCTTATTTTGATCTAATCCTGTACGACAACAAATATGTCTCTTCATTTTGATGCAGTCCCAGCCCAGAAAAGAATTGACCAATTTTGGCAACTTCCTGCCAGCTTTGGCATGGAACGAAATGCCTACCATAACTATCTAAATGAGATTGTCAGCGATCGCTATACTTTAATTAATGGTTTGCAGCTACTGAGAGATGAGCTACAGTTTGCCGCAGTTAGTCCCACGGATATGCGAATGTGCGGTGCTGACTTGAGTTTACCCAGCGTTGTGACAACTTTAGCTTATACCAACTGTGGCGATCGCATTCACCAGGGAGAAGTTACAAAACGTTATCGGGATGTAGTGGCATCTCGTTTTGCTACTCTCTCAGAAATTGGTGAGTTGAAGCTAGAAGCTTTTTTCCCTGCGGGGGGTGGTACTGATAACGGGGCAACTCTAGCACACGTTACTGTGGCACACCAAATGGACGAATCACTGCGACGACGACTGTATGAGGGCAATGCTCAATCTATGGTATTAGTCGCAACGGATCTCAAAACCCATGTGGGACGCTTAGAAGAAGGAGAACAGCGCATTTATGGCAAAACCCGAGAATCCCCCTGGCGAGAACCTCGTCACGCCTGTGGCGCAATTGTGGGGGCGCTGTCTAACTATCATCCCCACAATATGATTCATCGTCGCATTCGAGATGATTTAGGGGAACAAAATTTTCAGTATCTTTCAACCCACAAAATCCGTACCGAAAAGGGAACCGATATTACTATGGCTATAGCTGCCGCCATTGTGGCTATCAGAGGCATCCGTAATACTGCCATGGCAATGACCCAAGAGATTGACGAAAGAGGACTAGCTCATCTAACGGCTAGTACTACCGTTAATCGTCCTTCACGAGATGATCTTGTGATCTATTTAGCTAGAGCAACTGTGTTTAATGGCAAAGTCCGTATTCAAAGTATGGGGACAAAGGCAGAATTATATAGTGGCAAGTTAGTTAAGTACGCTGGAGAAAGAAGACTTTTGTTGACTTACAACGGTTTGGATGGAGATTCTTTACCTGTAGAAGAAATCTCATATCAAATCAGGTCTTCAAATCTATGATGTCTTATTTTAGTCTTCAAAAAGCTAAGAGCTAAAAGCGCAAGGCTTACGCCTAATCCGCCTCTAGCGAGGCTGCGACGCTACGCGCCGTGCAGCTACGAAATAATAACCTTTCTCCGAAGCAAATTCACATAAGGCGTTTTACATAACAGACATAAGTAGATAGGCGAAATAATTTATAAGACTCGAAGGTGAAATTTCATCCCCAATCCCCAATCCCCAATCCCCAATCCCCAATCCCCAATCCCCAATCCCCAATTCCAAAATAAACTATCTTATATTTAATTACACCCACTTACTTAGAAGATTGAAAGTCTTTGATTTTAGACCAAACTTCTTCAACTAAATCAGGACTAGTATTATCAAACCAGTTAATCTGTTTGTTTTTCCTAAACCAAGTACGCTGACGTTTGGCAAATTGACGAGTGTGAGTGACGATATTGGCGATCGCCTGTTCTAAATTTAACTCTCCCGCCAAATATTGCTTGATTTCGGCATATCCGAGGGTATTCAATAAAGGTAAATCCCAACCATACTTATGGCAGAGATATTCAACTTCGCAGACTAATCCCTGTTCAATCATCTGCTGAGTGCGACTTGTGATGCGCTGATCTAATACCTCAACTGCACATTCTAAGCCAATCTGTAAAATTGGATAATTAGGGGGATTTTCGCCCTGTAAAGCCGAAATCGGGGCTCCCGTCACATAAAACACCTCTAAGGCTCTTAAGGTTCTAAACTGGTCGTTAGGATGTATTTTTTTGGCGGCACAGGGGTCAATTTGACATAGCCAACTATGGATCTGAGTTTGCCCCAGAGATGATAGTTGCGATCGCAATTCTGGTTGTGGAGATACCCGAGGGATTTTTAGTCCTTTGGTAATAGAATCTAAATACAATCCTGTACCGCCAACTAGCAAGGGAGTAGTAGCCTGGTGATGGGCAATCAATGCTTGAGTTTGCTGTTGATACTCGGCAAGAGTTAAGGTTTCTCTTGGTTCACAAATATCAATCTGATAGTGAGGTATTAATTTTTGTTCGGTTAAAGATGGTTTTGCGGTACCAATATTAAATTCACGATATATTTGACGAGAATCAGCACTGATAATAATTGAATCTAGACGCTGGGCAATTTCTAAAGCCAATCCCGATTTACCACTAGCCGTCGCCCCACAAATCACAATCAGCATTGATTCTTATATGAAATCTAAAAAAGAATACTACGTATTGAACTGAAGGACTGAGTAATGAGTAATGAGTAATGAGTTTTTACTAACCACTAACCATTAACCGCTAAACACCAATCAAGATAATTTCATTTGTAGCAAATATTTAAGTAGTTCATATTATATAGGTTATAGCCCAAACTGCCGTTAACTATTTATCATTAAGTTTTTTAATATCTTCTGCCACCTGATCAAGCTCTTCTATGATGCGCTCAATTTGTTCTATAAGTTGGAGATCGCTACGTAGTAGTTGACCTGTATTTGCTCTACGTTTTAATTGTTCTCGACGTTCAAAGAACAAGGCGAGAGAAAATAATCTATTTCTGGTTGATTCTGGCAAACTGAAGGCAATTCTGTTGATGTCGATTCCTTTTTCCAAGAATTTCCAGATCTCCCTTCCAATTGTGTCGATTTGTCCAATTTCGGAGAACTCTGTTGGATCTGTGGTTGTTGGGCTATCGTAAGTTTGATCAAGATTAAAGCGATCGCCATTATCAAGATTAGAGAGGTCGCGATCCCTGCCCAAGGTGTTTTTTTTTCTGGATCAGGTTGGGTAATAGTAGAAATATATTTTTTTAGTTCAGATTCAACTCTATTAGATAAACCACGCCAGACACCAGTTTTTTTTAACGCCGAAGCTGATTTCAAACTAGTAACTAAAACGAGTAAACCTTTTTTATGGGGCAAGGCATTGCTTTCTAATTCTAGAGCTATTTCTTCTCGTACAGAATCGCAATTTTTGCCTACTTTACAATTTGAATCTATTTGTTCGTGATTGTCTATGGCTAAAGCAGATTCGGAAAAAACCTTAAGGTGATTATAGTTTACCTCAAAACCATATGTACCAGAAATGTCAATATCTGTATCTATATTTTTATCTAGTTCTCCTCTTAAAGCCCGAATTAATAGCGAACGAATTATCATATTTTTACTGTCTTTTTTCACAATCCATAATATAGAGTTGCGCACAGGACGACCTGTAAAATCGGTTCTTTCTTTTCTGGCTTTTAAGCCAGTTACTAATAAACAATAATCATTTTCTTGGGCTACCAAAATAATTGATGGTTTTTGGCTTTCAATTAGGTCAATTGGTCTAACTGATAAAGTACTTATAGGCTGGAGTAAAAAATCAGGATTTTCAGGATAAGATTCATTCGATTTTATTCTCAACCAACGATAGTCTTGATCTTGATTTTTACCGCGACTTTGAACGTAAATTAGCATTACTTCTCTTCTCCTATGGCAATCTGATCTGAGTGGTGAAAAATATTAGTCTTAAATATCATTTTTTATTAGTCGCTTTTATGAATAATCACCGACTTGCTGTATATAGCTTTTCTCTAATTGGTTAAGTACGCCCTATCAACTATCAACAATTAACAATTACAGAAATCGATATTTACGAACGTACCTCAGTTTGATGAGAAGAGAATCTCTATCTTTATGTATTCAGGGTAATCGCACGAAATATTAAACTAAAATAAGCCAGAATTGGCAAGGATTTGAAGCAGAAAACCATCATCTAATCCAGCCTGATAACGTTTCATCTTGAGACTACCTTTTGAAGTATCTTGACGAATTAGATTTAAT
>JBCDDK010000151.1:0-16709 GCA_039180345.1 Cyanobacteria bacterium P01_G01_bin.39
AGCAACAGCATTACTCTCTGGTTCTGAACCCCATGACCAAAGTGCTTGCTCAATCTGCTCGTGGGTAAGAATTTTACCAGGATGACGCATCATATATTCCAAAAGCTGAAAGTCTCTGCTTGAAAGTTTGCCAGAGATTTCCTTCCATTCAACACGCATTGTGTCTAGGTGGAGACATAAATCCGCCAGTTGGAGCCGATCTCCTGTCCATAAAGGCGACCGCCTTCTCAAGGCTCTTACCCTTGCCAAAAGTTCGGTTAAATCTACTGGCTTAACGAGGTAATCATCTGCTCCTGCATCCAAACCAATGACTTTATCATCAATAGTATCTTTAGCAGTGAGTAGAAGAATTGGAGTGGCTACTCCTGCTGCGCGAAAGGACTGGCAAAGATCGATGCCACTTGCTTCTGGCAACATCCAATCAAGGATAAGCAGGTCATAGTTTTTTTCCTCCACTAGCCAGTGAGCCGTTGCTCCATCTGCTGCACCATCTACGATATGACCAGAGCGAGATAAAGCTATTTGCAATGGCTCTAACTGCTCAGGGTCATCATCAACTAAAAGAATCCGCATGATCGATAACTAAACTATTTACCATAACTAGAGTAACAAGATCGGTATTGTCAGGTTAATGAAACCAGGGCATTGCTGAGTAAGTAATGATTTAGGCGATCGCGAGTTACACTGTTCTTAAGCAGAAAAAGATTGAGTTCTAATTTTTTTTGTGATTTAGATCGTTGTTTAGCTATGAATCTAAAAATACTATTAGATTAAGATTAGACATAGCTTATTATGATAAATATTAAAAATAAAAAGGTTAGTTTTACTCTTCTGAATAAAGGAATAGGTATTACTTGCATTACAATAATAAATACTTTTTTTCCTCTGAATGCTTTTGCTCAAGAGCCAAATTGTGTTAATTTTTGGACAAATCCTAATACTGGTGAAAATGAATGTTTCAGCAGTAATATGACTGTGATTACTGAACCCAAACCAGTATTTCCTATATCTTATAACTCTTCATTCTCAGATAGGTATAATATTGGCGGTCAACAAATCTCTGTTCCGAACCCTGATCAATACATACGCGTCACCCCAGAAATGGATATAGTTTATCGTCTTTATAAATCTACAGAAGATCCGTACCATAAATTATTAGCTTCCTATATTTCTCAATCGGATGCAGAGATAGCAATGCAAGGAGAACTTCCCTCTTTAGAAAAGGGTTTCTATCTTAAAGTGTTGAAGATTGCTGAAACAGAGTCAGTAACCCCACAGGATTTTGCTAAAATCAAGAAAAACATAAAAACTCAGAATCAACAAAACCAGGCTTCTAATCTATCCAAGCTGCAAGAACTAGCTGAAGAAAATGGTAAAAGTATGAGCAAAGAATTAGGTGTCGATTTAACCTTTAATGTATCTCAAGCTATACCCCTCGATCCTCATTACGAATCAGAAAATACTTTTTCTTACTCTTTATATTTAGTCAGTCAAGTCTCAGTAATGGGAGAGCAACAAGAGTATGTCATGGCAGCAACGGCTACACTAGTAAATCTTTCTGGAAAAGTTGTTTCCCTCTATTCTTTTGGAGAGCAAGCAGACTTGGAATGGACTCAAAAAGCCTCGCGAACTTGGTCTGAAAAAGCAATTGCAAGTAATCCTTAACCCAAACTTTTTCGGCGTTACATAGCAACAGATTATCAGCACAAATTTTGATTTATGTCTACATCTATTGTTGAAGGCATCTATTTTAATCTGATTCTGCTAGGTCATCTCTGCTATTTTTGCCGTATTTTTTGTTGAGATTAAATGGAGGATCTGCAAAAATTGTATCGAAAGATGAATCTCGAATAATAGGGAGAATCTTCAGACAGTCGCCTTTAAACAAAGAACCAAAAGAATTTTTATAATATGGACTAATGCTTGCAAAAGAATTGGTATTAATATAAGGTTGTATGTCAAAAATAGAATGATTGAATTCTAAAGTTTTTTGAATAAAAGCAGCCATAAATAATGTGTTTATATTGTAATATTTATGCTTGAATATAGTTTATTTTTAAATATCAACTAAACTTATAAATTGTCAATAAGCTAGTTGATATTCTACGCTACTTTTCGCTCAATTACTCATTATTAATCACAGAGTTGATGATCGCTTTGTTGAATATTAGGATTAGTATTCAAATAATCAGACAAACGATCGCATCCTTTCTCGATTAAATTACTTGAATCTAAATTCCACCAGAATAAACCCTGTTGTTCTTCTCCACTAACCAGAGACTGGTCATCGCTACTAAAAGCCAAGGTATTAATTTGACTAGTATGTCCCCGTAGATTTTTGATTAATTCACCTGTTTGAGTGTGCCAAAGTTTGATAGTGCGATCGCTTTATTATTTTTAGATTTATAGCCAGTAAAATCAAGAACATCCTTTAATATCTGGAGAATATGATTTAATTTTTACAGCCGAAACCTGCGCATGATCTATTTTGGCAACAAAATCAATATCTAGGTAATTGCCTTTCACTAAAATATTAAAGGTCTGTCTAGTAGGAATATTGTTGCCATTAGCTGCTGAAAACACATCGAAATCTTCAATAACTAATTCATTCTCAATATAAATATCAAATAGTCTAGCATTTGCTTTATCATGCTTAGTTTCAGTAAATTCCAAAGTCACCTCATAACTATAGTTATCAACAAATACGGGAGCTTTAAACTTTAAAAGCAAACTTTTTTCCTAAATACTCGGATTGATAAATAAAATCATCCTCAGTTCCCTCAATTTTATTTGAGGTCAAGTTTGCGTGACCATTTTCCCAATCTATCCAGGGTGGATTTCCAAACCATTTTTGTCCTTGTTGATCGATATATTCATTATTACTACCTGCATTAATACGAAAATAGCGATCATCATCTTCTATATAAACAACAACTACTTCTTCTACTACATTTTTAGCAAAAGTTGCCCCAATACTATTAAATAAATGTAAACCGAATATTTGCAAATGGTTCTTTTCTTCTACCAAATCTCCAACAATCTCTAAATTAATAGTGGCTTTTGTTTCTCCAGTAGGTATAATAAGATTTCCTGAACTAGCAATGAAATCTTGACCAGCAAGGGCTGTTTGAGATGGCTCAATCTCAAATGTAGTGTAATTAATTCGAGCGTCTTTTGATGTGGGATTAGATAGTTCAAGGGTTAACTGAACAGTTGTAATTTCATTGTCTCCTTCACGCACCGTAACTTCTTTATCCACCTTTAAAACTGGCATTATTTCCAAAGTTTTTGTGCTAATTCTCACATCATAAAATTGAATAAACTCTACATTAATTAAAGTATCTGCATAGTCAACGTTAACTATATTACCTGCTTTACTTAAGTTACTGCTACGATACAATTTGTCCTTGTAAACTACTGTATCAATTCCTTTGCCACCATCTACAAAATTTCGACCTTTACCGAGAGTAATAGTGTCATTTCCTTTTGATGCGAAAATAGTATCATCTCCTTCATTGCCACTAAAGATATTGTCTTGTCTGTTGCCAATGATGCGATCATCACCTTTTTTCCCCTCTGCACCTAGATCTGCGCCTCCTAATACTATTTCATCGTCGTAATCACTACCATAAAGAATATTCTTTAAAGAACCAGGCATGGAACTGGAGGCGGCACCAGTAGCATGACCGCTAGTAACTGTAAAATCAGCAGATTTATTAGGAGTCTGGTCGCGAAATATTACTTCTGCTGAAATTAAGTTTTCTGCATTAGCGCTGATATCCAAACCGTCAATTGTTCCCTTAAAAGTTAATCCTAAGGGAGTATTTATCAATTGTTTTGCCTTAATTGTTTTGATAATACTGCCATTTCGAGAAATTTTTATTTATGAGTTTTGATTCCAATTCTTGGCTAACTGGCTTGCGACATAGATACCAGCCGACATGAATTAAACCATTAATCCAAGACGGCACTGCTTGATAGACTTTAGGTAGCTTACCTACTATTTGGCGGGTATTGTTTTCCAAAACATCGCCATAGCCAGGAAAATAAAGGTTTAGCAGGTTCAGGGCAATTTCTTCGTCAACGAAAGGTTGTTGGTCGAAGCTGCGAGAAACCTCAATTGCGTGTCGGGCTTTGAGGTGAGCCAAGTCTTGATAGATATGATTCCAGTTGGGAGGCTTATTGCTGATTTTCCCCTGACGATTTTGATAGGCGTGAAAATTGTCTTCCTGATAACCAATTCCTTCTCGATCTTGATATTTGGTCAGAATATCTAAATGCTCCCAAGGGCAAGTCCAGTCAATATATTGACCGCTATTAAACAAAATTCTAATCGTACAGCGATCGCGTCCTAAAGATTTTGCCTTTGCCTGAGCTTCGCGACAGTGTTGTAAAACATCTCTTTGGGGGACTCTAGGTGCTGCCCAAACAAAACCCATACTGACAGTAAGACCTGTACCATGTTGCTCCCAAAGTGTGGGAAATTCCATTAACCACTCCAATGCAGTTAGTTCGGGGATTGGTGGTTTGATATTTTCACTGTAAATAACTCCTAAAAAGTCGTCACCTCCTGCATAAATCACTCTGCCTATATCTTTGGGAAAGTCCTGTTTGAATGCTTCACCCCATTTGCGCATTGCTGTGGTAAAGTCCCGTAACTTGTCATCGCCTTGATTGGCTAACCCCTTAAGCCTGTCGCCCACCTTATCGCCATCCCCCATAAACCAGCCCGTCCACCGTCCTTCTGTCAACTGTTTGCCAATATCTTTTCTTGTGACCATGCGCTTAACTAATTCGGGGACGCTCAACCTTTCATTAGGATTCGAGAAATTTTCCTTCTGGTTTTTTTTGGTTGGGGTTTTTACCTTCCAAAAAGCAGGACAAGCAGCGATAGAATTTCTTTACTTTCTCTTCTTGAGCGGGAGTAATTTTGTTACGGGGGTCATAATGCCGTCGGTTGTTAATGTCGGGATGAATAATTGCATCAGTTCCCGTTAAACTCGAACTTTTCCCTACCCAGTTAAGTGCTGTCCAGTCACGAGCAAGTTTTTTAGTTTCCAAATCGTCCATTGCTGTTTCAACATTTTGACCCTGACCGACAAAAATTTCCCAGGTATTCTGTCGCCAATATTTCCATTGCGAATCCCAGTAAAATCGATAATCTGGTTCGTAAGCCCGAAACTTGTGTTCAATCCACGCCTTACAAACCTTAAGAATATTGCGCCAAGTAGCTAAAATAAATTTCCGAATTTCCTGTTCAAATTTCTCAATTTCCCTATCATCTAGGTAGCCTCTAACCACAATTCGATTAGGCATTCCCTCCTGTAAAGTAGGTATTCCAGGGGAAATAATTTCAATTTCTGAAATCAAATGGGACTGTTCAATTTGCTCGATTAACTTATAAGTAAGATGAGACAAAATGCGCGATGCTCCATAAAGATCTCTAAGTTTGCGCGATTTTTCAATAAAACCCTGAACTGGCGCAAAGGAGATGGCTATATATTTTGGTTTATTAGTCATACTTATTTGCAGTTGCCCTCTAGTAGTTATTTTCGAGCATAAAGAACTACTAGAGAGAATATAGCTGTTTTGATGCAAACTACTAAAACTTAAGCAAAATCATAGACCTTATCTCAAATACATTAAGCTTGGTATCATCGCAGCAGGAGATAGGCTCACTGCTACGTTCGAGCTAAAATGTGAAATGTATTACTATTCCAAGTCAAGAAAATAAATCCCCTGAACGAGACGGACTACTTTTCTGTTTGCAGGAGAAACCAAGCCAATAATCCCGCCTACAGTCCCAAGAGCAGAACCGCCCTGAATCGCCTCTTCCGCATCGCCTCCCGCAGCTAAAACTATACTTTGACCTATGTAACTTCCAATGGCAGCATTCTCTTTGCCTACTTCTGCGCCTCTTTTTTCGGTGATAGTTTCTCCAGTAATGACAGACCCCCTAGCGGAAATAGCGATCGCCGCCCCATTGTTGGGCAAAACTATCGTATTAGCCATTAAGTAAGCATTATCATCTTCAGTGGGGATAATAGATAATTGCACCATTGCTCCTGTGGGAATGGTTTGCCCATTTAGCTGTAATGGCGCTGCCAACTGTCCCGCAATTTCAGTTGTCTGTTCGAGGTTGACTTCAATTTGCGGTAGCTGCACCATTATGTTTAGTTGGCGTTGGTAAATGCGTAATGCTACTAGAGCATTTTCT
Source organism: Cyanobacteria bacterium P01_G01_bin.39 (assembly GCA_039180345.1). Taxonomy (GTDB): domain Bacteria; phylum Cyanobacteriota; class Cyanobacteriia; order Cyanobacteriales; family Xenococcaceae; genus Waterburya. Next base: position 6,218 of record JBCDDK010000151.1, read on the forward strand.
ATCTCTAAAGGAGTAAACCTGGATTTGAAAAGCTTGAAGCTTAGAGCTACATGCGGCGTGACAAAGCGCCTTTGTGGCTTCAAGCTACGACAAGTAATTCTTTGTAAGACATTACATGATGACCAACGCCTTAGTTTATAAAAGATTCAGACTGTTGAGCCACAGGTTCTGCTTGGTCAGGAAACAGAGATTGAGCCGAAGCAGGCATTGAACCAATACCAGTAGATACAGATAGAATTAAGGCTGTAATCAGGGAAGCGCAGATTGCAGAGTTCATAGTTTTAAATTGAGATTGAGGTGGTTGATAGAGGAATAGCGACACTAATGTGTTACCAGCGAGGTGCAGTATTGAGGTAAAGCTGAAGCTTGGCATTGATTCCAAATTCCTCCCGTCTAAGTTCTAGATTCTTCTCTGTAATTTCCTGCTGTAAAAGATAGTTAAGCCAGCTACTACAGTCATGTCCTACAGGCACAGTCACCACTGTTCCTTGGTAGACTGCTTGACCAGGAATGGGAGTACAGTAAGTTTTGGGATCGTCTCTTACCCCATCGCGATCTAATTCTATATTTCTGACCTGAGCCTGTACCATAGAACTAAATAACACGGTAGCTGTGGCGATCGCTATTTGAATCGTTTTGATTATCACAGGAGACTTCCTTTGCTCGACTGATTGTTATTTCAGCATTCTTGGCGATAGCTAAACCTATTATTGATGCAAAGCAGGAAACTAGTGCCGCTTCGCTTAAGTAGCAAGTAGTAAGTAACAAGTAGCAAGTAAGAACCAGTCTGGGTTTGAGACTAAATAAATAGTTACTTTGTTTAAGCCCACGTCTACTAGATTTTCTGGTGGTAAAGTGACTAGTAAAAATAAATTAGTTGGCGTTTTCTCGAATTTATGGCTCAAACTCCCGCCAGCTTTCGAGATGTCATGCTAAATCGTGGCAAAAATTTAAAGTGCGATCGCTAAGTTCCTTGCTATATTCTAGACAGATAACTCATAGCTAAAGGCTAAAGGCTAAAGGCTTAAAGCTTAAATCAATAAATGATGCGTTTTGGTTAAAAACTAAAATGCTATTATTAGCTAAGATTGGAATACAAAATAAAAAGGTTGAGATAATTATTATCCCAACCTTTTTTATATACAAATAACCAGATCTTAGTTCAGCTATTGTCAAACTCCCTCAAATATTATCTGCTAAAAATAATTAACTAAGTGATTTTGTAATTCGGTAAAATTTTCAATGTCCTGTTCAACTTTTTGGATTCTAATCTCTTGTAGAACTGGATTTTTAACCCTTTCAATTTTCTCTAGCCTGTCTTCTATTTTTTCCATTAATTCATCAAACAGTCTGTCCATCTCATCCTGTAATTCCAGCTTTTTATTCATTAATAAACTAGCAGTATTAGCTCTAATATCCGCTTTTTCACAAATCAGATTTTGAGTAATTTTGCTGTTTCTACTCCAGAAAGAAATTTGCGATCGCGATTATCAGGCATTTCAATCCGCCCCAGTTTTGAGTTTAAGTAGCCTCCATCCCATTTGGTTGCTAAATAGTTCTCAAAAGCTTCATGTAAAAAGCCAAAAGTGTGTCGGGGAAAATTCTTGTAGAGTCGGCGATAAAAATTACCAAAATCTCTAGCTATTCCCGTATCCCTCTCTGGATGAGAGCTTTTATTTTTGTACCACTCTAAAAAACCCTCAAAACCATCAGGAAAGTCTTGAAGATAATCCGATAATCCCAAGCAGCAAGAAGTAACTCGTGTAATTCGGCGTTATTACGATTGGCAGAGATAAATTTACCTGTAGTGTCTCCTACATCGATTAGTTGACCTGCAAAAAAGGAAAAAAGACTAATTAGGTGTTCCAGTTCTAAATTTAAAATCGGGTGGCAATCTCCAATTATTTATAGCACAGACTCTTCATTCGGTAGTAAAACAACTGGGGCAAATCTTAATTTTTTCTCGCTCTAACCACTCATAATCCAAAATAGAACCGTAAGCTTTAGTTTTACGATCTGCGATCGCAGGATAAATTGTCTCCCACAATTGCGTTTCTTCTATCTGCGCCATCTGATCTAATATCGCCAAGTCAGCCTCGTATTCAGGTAAATAGTTCAGTTTGTGGAGATCTGAATTAATGCCTACATAATCCAAAATTGCTTGGTAATTGCTGTAGCCATCTGCCTGAGTAAGTCTTAGTAACTGACGTTACGCAAAGCAACGGGAAATTAGTAGTTTGAATAAAGTAAGAAAACAGATCAATCAATCCTTTAACCTTTACCCCTTAACCCTTAACCCTTACCCAATCTCAACAGATCAATTAGTGCGTAACATCAGTTAGTAAATAGCTAGAGAAGATTTCGTTTGCTTTAAGTCTGGGTCTACGTAAAAATGACATCTTAAACTAAGCTCGTAAAACACCTTTTACGTTGTTGCCTTTGTTCATTTTTCTCTGTTTGCTTTTGTCTAAAGCATAGCTACTCTCTAGATCGAACTTATTTACCAAAAATGGTTCAGTAAACTTGAGGGGTTTTTCGTGCTTGAGGTGCTTATGATAAACGACATTGAGAATTTCTAAATTGAGACAGTCTAAGTCTCGTCTAATTGCTAAAGTAGCTCCTTTGCGAATCAATGTCATAACATGAGCGATCGTACCATCAGTCGCATAATAGATACGTTCTGCTAGCGACTTTTCAGCTAGCCCAGAATTTGCTTCTAGTGGTAGTTGACCTTCTATATCGCTGAGAAATCGACGAAACAATTCCATTCCTGACTCACTATACAGAACAAAAAAGTTAATGCTTAACTGGTAATAAAATTAGCAGGATTTTGATCATAACGATGTCTGACGGGAATTGGTTCGGGTTGGGCTTCACCTATTAACGCCGCAGTTTCCTCTAAAGCTGTCCGTAGTCTTTTTGCTGCATAGATCGACATGTCTCGTGGCACATTGATTCTATCCCGTAAATATCTCAGACCAACAGCAGAATTCGCTGGAGGGTCGCAAATTTCTCCTGTCATCATTCTAGTTAAGGCGCACCTCAATGCTTCGTCAAATAATTGAGGGTCTGCGGGATTAGCTTTGAGAATATTATCGCGATGTTTGATTACCCTTTGTAGAGCTTCGGCACGAGAAGTTTCAGGCTCAGGATAGGTAGCGTCTGGTAATTCAAACCAATCTCCTCGATCTACTCGTTCTTGATTTTTTAAAGCTTGAGGTTCACCGTTTGAATAACAACCACCCATTTGTGGCGGTAAATCATGAACATGGGTATGAAAATCACTTTGGGTACCCCTATAGGTAGAGCGGGTTTCCATCGCATCAAACCAGGCGGATAAGTAAGGGTTTTCTTCTCTAAGGGAATAGCCTTTGTAATAGTATAGGCTGGCGTTCATCCGCTCAACATAGGGAGTAAAAATAACATCAGCAGTACTAAATTCTTCTAGAAAATAGGCTCCAGAAGTTTTAGCAAATGCCTCTTCTACCATTGCCACAGCTTCTAAAAATTGCTGACGACTAGCTTTTTCCTGTCCTGGAAAAATCGCCCTACGACATAACCAACCGCACCAGGCTCCAAATAGTGTTCTTTCCAAGCGACGCAGAGGCATTACGCGCGGATCTTGCATTCCTAAGTATAAAACCCCAAAAGTTCTTTCTAAGGCGATTAAAATATCATCACTTTCGGTAATTATTTGTCCATCCAGCTCAACTGCTGGCAACATTCCCGAGGGAACTTTTTGTTTGTACCAGCTTTCTTTTTTGCCGTAGCAAAACATGGTCACTTTTTGAATACGGTAAGGAATTTGCTTCTCTTCCAACCAGAGCCAGATCTTTTGACAGTAAGGACACCAAGCATGATTATCCCGAAACAAGGTTACTCGCACCTCATCTTCTGTCTGACCAAATAAACGAAGGGTAGCTTGGGAGTTAGTAACTCCATTAACCGTATCTCTAGAGAAATCTGTAAGTTCTGCTAATTGTTGCCAAGTAAGTGGTGCGGTACTCATGACTTGCTAAATCTAAAATTAAATGATGATTTTTACTTAATAACTGATGTTATATACCCTTTCGCTCTGTTGAAACTGGGTCAAGGACAAAGGTTTTTATTTTATCCAGTAGTTTAAAGCATTAACTTTTCATTGTATTGCTTAACATCAGTTATTTAATCAGATCAATAGAGATTAGGGGCAAACATAATCAACTATCTTTAGAGAATGCATGCAAATACTACTATGGTCACTAGTACTACTGGCATCAGTCTGGGCGGCGCATTGGGGTTCAGATCAATTAGCCGAACCCTTAGAGAAACTCCGCCGTCAATGGGGACTCAGTGAAGCTGCGGGGGCGGTTTTTGTGGCATTAGCTACTGCTAGTCCTGAAGTTGGTACTAATACTGTGGCAGCAGTGCGAGGTCTTTCTGATATTGGTTTGGGTAATCTGCTGGGTAGTAATATTATTTCTGTTCCTGCGCTGGAGCTTTAGGATTGGCGATTTGCGAAGCATAGCCGAAGGCATCGCTGCTTATTTTATTGTCACTGCTACTGAACGTCTTGTCTCTTTAATCGGCATTTCGCAGATTATTGGTGGGTTGTTGATTACCTCGACTTTAAGTATTGCTCCAGAAGTTTTTGCGACTTGGAGTGTGGCTAAAAGCGGTCAAGTCACCGCCGCAACTACCAGCGTCATTGCCGACAATACTGCAACTATGACTTTGGCATTATTTCCTTTAGCCTTAGTGGGTTTACGCCCCTCTTAAATGTCGCCCGCAGGTGGCGACATCGAGGGCTTTACAAATTCAAGATTTACGTTTGTTTGTAACCAACTTGATCTTTGTGGCATTGTTAGCAATCTTTTATGCCGCTTTTATCCGCTGGGGTAAACATAATAATAGTTTTGAGCTGTGGGAGATCTTAATTTTGATCGCGATTTATTTACTCTATTTAGGTTTGATGATCTTTTGGATTCTTTGAGATTTTCAATTTTTATATTTTATTTAATTTTACTGCTTGAGATTTTGGGACGGATTGTGGTTTATCTATTACATAAATTTGATTGCGTCCTGAATTTTTGGCACCATAACAAGCTGCATCAGATGTTTTTAATACTGAAGTTAAAATATCTTCTTGAGGTTTAAAAGATATTAAGCCAATACTTATGCCAACAGTAAAGTTTTGCTCCTGCCAAACAAAACTGAACTTTTGAATAGTATTAAGAATTGCTTCGGCTATGGTTAAAGCGTCTTGCTGAGAGCATCCGTATAGTATGGCAGCAAATTCATCGCCTCCAAGACGAGCTAGGGTATTTGACTCAAGTATTTGAGCCTGTAAAACTTGACTTATCTGTCGTAATAATTCATCCCCAGCATCATGCCCACAGGTATCGTTGACAATTTTAAAGCGGTCTAAATCCATGTATAACAGACTATGTACTTGAGAAGTTTTGTTTTCCCAAAGTTGCGAGAATTGACGCTCAAATTCTCGGCGATTTACTAAACCAGTTAGGTCATCATGGTTAGCCTGCCATTGAGCCCAGCTTTTTTTCAGATAATAATTGTTGAGCAATTTTTTTTCGTTCTGCTTGACTGAAAAGAAAGTTTTCAACCATCTGATTAAAAGCGATAGTTAAATCTCGAATTTCATCTTGACTATCAACAACCAATGCTTCAGATTCTAGAGTTTCTTGCTCGATATTATCTGCGATAAATTTAGCTTGTCTCGTTACTTTATTAACAGAAGAGGTAATTTGATTAATGATCCAAGTTGAAAATGCTAAACCTAATAAAAGTGCGCCAAGGTAAATTAGGGCAGTAGTTTTTATGGCTATACTTCTCTCATCAACTGTAGCGACAACTGAACCTTCAATATGGTTTTTGATTCTCTGCTGAATTTCAAGAGTTAATTGATTAAAAGTTTTAAGTTCTACTTTTGCCTGTTGAATTAAATTGGTTAATAATAATAGCTGTTGTGATGATAATTTTGGAGAAGATTGATTGCTATTTGCTACTGCCATCAGTTGTTTAATGATTAAATTAAACTTTTGATTTTTCAACTCCAGTTGTAAGAACATTGTCTTAAGTTGTTGATAATCTTCTACTGCTTGATTGAGACGTATATTATCCCCCTTTTCCTGTTCAAAAGCAAAATCAGACTGTTTTACTCCTTCAGATAAGCTATTATGAATAGCCTGTTCTATGCGACTGAATTGATCGGCAATTTCCGCAAAATTCAAAGACCTTTCTGGAGCATAATTCTGAATATAATCTATTTTTTCAAGAAGCGCTCGCTTTTGTTCTTGGTAAAGTAAGAGTTGAGTTACATTGTCATAAAGAGGAAAATCTGACTGACCTATTTCTTCAACTTCTTGACTAATTTCTATAATTTCAAAATAAAAATAGCAAGATATTCCCCCAAGTAAAACCAAAAAAAAGGTTGCTAATCCTCCAATCTTATTTCCCAAAGTCCAGCAAAATCTGGGCTGTTGCTGTTTGAAATTTTGCTGCCAGTTAAACATGAGGAAAAATTGCCAAATTTTGGTATTGATACCTCTACATTTTCTAAATTGACAAATTTTTATAATAACTACAGTGATTCTGATCGATATTGAGTAAAAGTAATCACTAGAATTTGTTTTTGCTCCACTGATATAGCGATTATCATTTTGATGCGGTATAGTCAAGACCTCGGGTTTTGTTGATTGTTAATAGTTGATTGCTGATTGCGGTGTACCTCACTAATTCGAGAAAAGCTATAGTAATTGTTTTATACTAGCGATCGCCTTTTTACCAACTGACACCGTAATAACCGTTCCTAATTATTTAATGCACCACATTGAGCCAATTTTCTACTTCTTGCCAGCCTAAACCCTGACGGACTACTTCTGGTTCATCGGTAGTAAAATCGAGAATAGTGGAGACTTTAAAACCTGGATCAGACTGATTATCAATGATAATATCTACCTGATTTTCTAAGGCATCAAATAGATAAGCTTTTTCCACATTCATTGTTGGGTATTCTCCATCTTCATCGGGTAAATGGGCTGAAGTGGAAACTACTGGATTACCTAAAGTTTTGAGTAATTCTTGACACAGAATATTTTCAGGAACTCTTATTCCCGTGGTTTTTCGTTTAGGACTCATCACCAGCTTGGGTACTTGCTTACTTGCAGGCAGTAAAAAAGTATAGGGTCCTGGAATTAAATGCTTCATAATTCGATAGGCGCGATCGCTTACTGTAGCGTATTGAGCTATGTTGGATAGGGAAGAACATAAGAAAGTCAGGGGTTTATCGTTGGACATCTGTTTAATTCTTCTAACTTTTTCTACTCCAGATTTAACGCTAAGATCGCAGCCAATAGCGTAAACTGTATCGGTGGGATAAAGCATAACTGCACCTTTCTTTAATGCCGCGACAATTTGATCGATAGTTCTTTGCTGAGGATGGCTGGGGTGTAGTTCGTATAAAATTGCCATTGCGTTTACTTCTCCAAGAATTGTTTTTGACTACGTCTTGTAATTAGATCTTAGATCTACTTATCTGTTTTAACTATTGGGTGCAGATTCATCTATCTGCGTTTATCTGCGTTCATCTGTGGACGTTATTTAATTATCTGGCGATAAAACAATGCCAACCGCTGTCTCAATTAACAGCTAAGATTATTTTTATTAGCGCAGTCAATGATATTTTATGGTCAAGATTGGTTATTTAGAATGTCCTACGGGAATTGCAGGAGACATGTGCTTAGGAGCATTAGTCGATTGTGGTTTACCTTGGCAATATTTAGTTGATAGTCTCAAAAGCTTAGGGATAGAAAATGAGTATCAGCTAAACACTAGCGTCGTTATGCGTAATGGGCAAGCAGCGACTAAGGTTCATGTTGACTTACGGCACGAACATCATCATCACGATCAACATCAACATCACCATCATCATTATTCTGCCCGACACTTACCAGAAATAGAAAACTTAATTAAATCTGCATTATTATCCGAGCGCGCCCAACAATGGAGTCTGGAGATATTTCAGCAGTTAGCGATCGCCGAGAGCGAAGTTCACGGTATTGACCCCGAACAGGTTCACTTTCATGAGGTGGGGGCAACGGATGCCATTATTGATATTGTTGGTACCTGTATTGGTCTAGATTGGTTGGATATTGAACGGCTATATTGTTCGCCGATGCCTACAGGAGGCGGTACGATCAAAGCCGCCCATGGTAAATTATCTGTGCCTGTCCCTGCGGTGGTAAAGCTGTGGCAAACAAGAGAAGTGCCAGTATATAGTAATGGTATCAAAAAAGAGCTAGTTACACCAACAGGAGCAGCGATCGCCGTTACTTTAGCTCAAGATTTTGGCGAACCTCCTGCCATGAAGTTATCTAAAATTGGTTTGGGTGCAGGTTCAAGAGATCTCGAAATTCCCAATATCCTTCGGTTATGGATTGGCGAGGCAACAGATATAGTAGGCACGCAGCCTCTAATTAAACTCAAGCAGGAAACTATTTCCGTCTTGGAAACTCAAGTTGATGATCTTAGTCCCCAGGCGGTAGCATATACCTTGGAACAGCTATTAGCCGCAGGTGCCCTTGATGTCTTTACCCAGAGCATCGGCATGAAGAAATCTCGTTCAGGTATTCTGCTTACGGTTATTTGTCATCCCGATCTAGCTTATACCTGTAAATCAATTATTTTCCGCGAAACGACCACCTTGGGTATTCGCGAACGTACTCAACAACGGAGTATTCTTAGTCGCCAGATACAGTCTGTAGCCACCGAATATGGAACTGTTAGAGTTAAGATTGCCAGTTGGGGAGAAGGAGAAGAACAACAAATACTTAATGTGCAGCCCGAATATGAAGATTGTGCTGTTTTAGCCCGTAAGCATAATATCCCCTGGAGAGAAATTTCTCAAGGAGCGATAAGTACTTACCTGCATTACAAGAGCTAACGTCTATTCGTAAAAGGTAAAAGGTATAGCCGTACAGAGTGTTATTAGGACAAGTCTATTAAACTGTTCGTGGGTAGTGGGTAGTGGGTAGTGGGTAGTGGGTAGTGGGTAGTGGGTAGTGGGTAGTGGGTAGTGGGTAGTGGGTAGTGGGTAGTGGGTAGTGGGTATTAACTGTCCTAACCTAATTTTGTATTGCTGCAGTAGATAAAACTAAGAAAAGTTAGAGCAACTACAAATAGCAACTCTAACTTTCAGTATTAATCAATTACTTAATTTAAAATTTACTGCCCTGGATCAATCTTTCCAGTTACATAAAAACCTAGACTACCTAATCAAAAATAATTGACTATTCACTGTTGACTGTTGACTGTTGACTGTTGACTGATAAAAGCTTCCGTCATTTGATAGGCTTGATCGTCGGTAAACTGTTCTGGGGGATGTTTCATAAAGTAAGCCGATGGTGCAGTCAACACGCCACCAATACCACGATCTAAGCCTAACTTACAGCAGCGAATCGCATCAATTACTACTCCCGCAGAATTGGGTGAATCTTCCACTGAAAGTCGCATTTCCAGATTCATTGGCACATCACCAAATAACTTTCCTTCAATACGGATAAAAGCCACCTTGTTATCTTTCTGCCAGGGTACATAATCACTGGGTCCAACATGAATATCTTCGTATTCTAGGCGTTTGGCAATTACCCCCTGCACTGCTTCGGTTTTGGACTCTTTTTTAGAATCAAGACGAGTGCGATCAAGCATATTGCGGAAATCGGTATTGCCACCAGTGTTTAGCTGGTAAGTCCGCTCAACCTTAACTCCACGCTTTTTACACAGATCTACTAAAGTCCGATGGCTGATGGTTGCTCCAAATTGCGATTTGATATCGTCGCCAATGATGGGAATATTATGGTGTTTAAACTTATCCGCCCATAATGGCTGGCTGGCAATAAATACGGGGATGCAGTTAACAAATGCCACTCCCGCATCTAAGGCGCATTCAGCATAAAATTCCACTGCTTCTTGCGACCCTACAGGAAGATAGTTGACTAATACTTCTGCCCCAGACTTTTTTAGACTATTGACAATATCTGCCTTAGATTGCTCTGGGCGATCGCTGACGACAAAGGTATATTTTTCATCAGTACCGTTCATGTGATCGGCAACGCCGTCTAGTAATGCTCCCATTTCTACCTTTACTCCTGTGGTTGGCACCTCGGGGCAAAACACAGTTGTACAGTTGGGAGGAGCAAAAATCGCCTCAGCAACATCTTTTCCTACTTTACGCTGGTCAATATCAAATGCAGCAACCACTTCTAGATCGTAAGGTTTGTAGCCTCCGATGTCCCAGTGCATTAAGCCGATCGCATCTTGAGCTTGTTTATCTCGATAATATTCAATTCCCTGAATTAAAGAACTAGAACAGTTTCCGACACCGACAATTGCAATTTTTATACTCCCCACGGGTTAACCTTCCTCCATTATTGGACTACATTATAGGGAAATCTTACAGTCATTGTTTAAAGAATGGTAAACGAATGGTAAATAA
>JBCDDK010000152.1:0-16355 GCA_039180345.1 Cyanobacteria bacterium P01_G01_bin.39
AATAGCGCGATCATAACTGGCTAAAGCTTCTTCTAATCTACCTAACTCTCCCAAAGCGACACCACGGTTATACCAAGTTTCATCATCATTAGGGTCAATTTCAACAGTACGCTCATAACTAGCTAGCGCCTCTTCTAATCCGCCTAAATAAAACAAAGCATTACCACGGTTAAACCAAGCTGAATCATAATCAGGTTTGATTTCAATAGCGCGATCATAACTAGCTAGCTCTTCTTCTAATCTACCTAACTCTCCCAAAGCGACACCACGGTTAAACCAAGTTTCATCATCATTAGGATCAATTTCAATAGCACGCTCAAATAGTTCTAAAGCCTTTTTTATATCCCCTGCTTTGCCTGCTTCAACACCTTGATTTACCAAATCATTAGTATCCCGAGAATGCTGATCTAAATCGGCTGCAACAAAACTCTCTTTAACAGCCAAAGCACGAGCAATGTATTTTCTTTCTAAACAATTTTCTGGAAGTAATTCTAATCTTGCTTTAAGTTCATCTGCCGAATACCAAATCCGCAAAAAATCAATAAATAACTTGATCGGTTCTCCTCGTTGCTTTTTGACTTCTAAACAAATTCGCATTAAAGGCTCTTGCAATTCATAAAAGGATGCTCTACCTACGGCTTCAGCAGTCACATATCCTTTTGTTCGCAGATCTTTTAGCTGGCTGGATGCGGTTTGATGGGTAATAAAACAGCGTTGTGCTATTTCCTTTACGGGTAAAGCATTGCCTTTATCGCATAATAATTCGATAATCTTTCTTTGTTGGGGTGACAACCATTGCATTCTCGCTTGATAGTAAGGAGTTAGTTCATCCAAGGTTTGCATCACTGGTTTGACTAGTTCATCCAAAGAATTGCGAGTCAAAAACTGGGAAAAAATTATATAAACCCGATGATTACCACCTGCTAGATGATGAATGGCTTTGATACGTTCTTTGCCTGTAGTAGATTGAATAAAGGATGCTAATTCTTGGTCTTGCTGTAGTTGCGCTATTTTGGCTAACAAAGCTGTGGCTTCTTTTATGGTTAGTTTATCTAGGTATTGAGGAGCAAAAAAACCATAGAAGGGAGAATCTTTTTGACTAACTCCAGCAAATAAACTTTGACTAGTAGCAATGATAGTAATTAAATTATGATTTTGCAGATAAGCGCGAAATTGTTTTTGCCCAAGATTACTTAACCCGTTAAATATTTCATCCAGGTTTTCAGTGAGTAAAAGTAAGGTTCTATCAGCAATAAATTCTTTGAGTATTTTTTCTCCCTGACGGGTGGCATCTTCGACAGATAATTCATATAAAGATTCAACCTCAACCTGTAATGTATCTTGATATAATGCTGGATATTCAATCTTCAGCGCCTGGAATATTCTTAGTAATAAATCTAACCAAGAACTAACGCCCCATTCTTCTTCTTTAAGCCAGGCGATTAATAATTTGTTTTGCAGATCCTCTGTAGCCTTGAGGCGATGATAAATCAAAGCAATGATATGAGTTTTACCAATACCTCTCATCCCAATTAATAATCGAAAATGTTTATTAGCAGTTGCGGCACTATCCTCTACTGATTCGATTAAATCACTGACTAATTTATGTTTTTGCACAAAGATTGCTTCTAGAGTTGCTGGCGACATTAAACTAGGAGTAAAACTAGAAAGAAAGCTATCATTCATGGTTATAATCCTCTGGATAGTGACCAATATTTTCCGACTAACTCGTAGCGAAAGCTATAAGTTTTATCCTGTTGAACTAAGTAATAATCTTTAAGCAACAGTCTTAAGATATCTCGTGCTATTTCTTTATCTGAAGTTGCGTTATCTAAAGCCAATCTTTGCCAAAGATCGTTAAAAGATAAAGCTGTTTCTACTGCTAATATGTCTAAAATACTGAGAGCATATTTGCGTTGCTGTAACTCATAATAATTATCAATGCGATCGCGATAGTGATCCATTTTCCAAGAATTTTGGTTATCTAGTAGAGAATTGTTAACCGCTTCTCTTACGCTATCGAGATCTATTGACTCATCGATAAATTTAAGCTTTCTAACTAAATGGTGTATATAAAAGGGAATACAATCAACAGACTGAGCAATTTCCTTTGCTATTATTTCTTTATTATCAGTTTTAATTTTTTCTCCAGCGATTAAACTGGTAGTTAACCTAATCGCTTCTAATAAAGATAAAGGTGGAACATCAATCGGATACATATCGTTAGTCGGCTCGTTACTATATCCCTGTTGCTGCAATTTTTTTACTACATGATGTAAACCAATTGAACCAGTAAATACCATCCTGAGATCAGGATAAGTTTGACGGAGCGATCGCAATGTATCTAATATTTCCATCGCCAATTGATCGCCCACATTATTGAGCATATAAGGCATTTCATCCCACAAAAAAATTACCTGACGCTCTTGATTAGTTACCAAATCTTCAATAGTTTTTGTCAATAGCGTTTTCCAATGAGGTGCTGCAATTTTAGAAAACTTAAAACCACTAAATTCTATTCCTTCTAAGTTACTCAGAAAATCTCTTACTCGTTTAGCTTTCCCTCTATTACCTAGATATTCTTCCACATCTTGCCAGATCGCTTCTACAAATTCAATCGGCGAGCGCACTCCCTCCAAATCCCGATAAATTGGTATCCTGCTATCTCCTGCTTCTGCTTCCATTTTCTTAATAATGGTGGTCTTTCCCATGCGCCTTTCTGCACTGAGAATCAAGCTTTGTTGCTCTAATATCATCCAAATCTTGGCAATTAGCTTGTCTCGACCAACCACATCTTGCGGAGCGACTATTCCTCCTGGATTAGTTTTCATACGACCAAATAAATGTACGTTATTTTTATTGTATGTCAACTTTAACGTACATTATAAGTATATATATTTTGAAATCTCAGAGGCGCTTAAACAAATACCTTGCTAAAAATCCTGGCTTTTTCTGGCATTTTCTAATAAAAATCGCCTTTCAGCTCTGGCGATCGCTTTATAAGTCTGAGTTACCGCCTCTGGTTCAACCGAAATGCTATCAACTCCCCATCGAATTAGCAGATCAATCAAATCAGGATGTTCCACAGGTGCTTGACCACATATACAGCAATCAATACCATGTTCCTGAGCGGTTTTAATCAACTCGGAAATTGCTTTATGCATGGCTGGGTGATTGGCGTTCAAACCGCGATCGCTAAATTGTGTCTGCTCTCGATTGACACCCAAAAGTAATTGAGTCAAATCGTTAGTGCCGATGGCAATACCTTGAACCCCAGCCGCAATATATTCGGGTAACAGCATAATCACCGAAGGAACTTCTGCCATGATCCATACTTGGAATGAGTTAGTGCTAGTTAAACCAGCATTTTCTATTCGACGGAGACAAAATTCAAACTCTTCGACACTACGAACAAAAGGTAAGATTAATTTAAGGTTAGTATGTCCTTCTGTAATGAGGGTATTAATAGCTTCTAATTCCAAATCAAATAAATTAGAGTCGGTAAGATAACTATAGGTACCTCTATTACCTAAGACAGAATCAAGCAAATCTGACCCGTAGCGATCAAGAGAACGATAAAAGACTGGGCGTGGAGCAAATGCTGAGGCGAATTGACGTAGATAATCAGTTACAGTATTTGAAAACTGACTACGAAAAGAATCTTGCCATTCAGCCAGATCATGATTAGCTAGTAAGTCTGCCAACATTAGCTCTGAGCGTAATAGCCCAACGCCATCCACAGCCAGATTAGATGCAGTGGCAATGCTTTCTGGTTGAGAAATGTTAACCATCAATTTCGTAGCGATGGGATACCTGGTAGAGTGTAAGCGCTTCCAAGATTGGTTAGCGGTTAATTTTGGAGCAATATCTGCGGCATAAACATGACCTTCACTGCCATTGAGATATACTTGATCTCCGTGATGAAGAATTGTGGTCGCGTCGTTAACATCAACTATGGCAGGAATATTTAATTCTCTAGCCACTATGGCAGCATGGCTAGTTTTACCACCCATTTCAGTAATAATTCCTCCTGTATGTTTAATCAAAGATATGTGTTGAGGATTAAGAACTTTAGTAACTAAGATTGATCCAGCAGGAATTGGTTGAGTGTGGTGTGCCAAATCTTGAACTACCACCATCTTTGCCTGCACCTTTCCTGGAGAAGCCGCAACTCCTGATACTAAAGGTGTCGCAGAGGGCGGCATCACGGTGTCGATAGTTAAGTTATCTTTATGGAGAGTTTCCCCGCTCAACTCATCGTCAAACCAAGTAAAGTAAAAATTAGGCAACTGTGTCGATGGGGACTCAAACGCTGACCAAACAAAAGATTTGAGCTGTGGTTGTTGTTTGAGAATACTTTGGGTTAGTTGAATTAATTGGGCGATCGCCCCAGCATCTAGGACATAAGTTGATGCTAAACTTTCATCAGGGATATAGGCTTCTAGACAATCACTTGCAGCTATTTCCAAATCCTGCTGACGTGGGCGATAACCATAGTTTTTGTGACCTATGCTTTGGGATAAAATATAGCCTGTTTCAGGATCGACAATATAAGTATCAGCTTCAACATCTCCTTGAAGTAAACTATTAACCAAACCCCAGCCAGCTTTAATTTGAATTATGTCTGGAGTAACTTCAATTACGCCTGAAGCTAAAGCAGGATTCAGAGGTCTAACCAATATTGATATATCAATTTTGTCAAGATCTAAGCCCAGTTTTTGCCAATATAAAAGGCTGCTAGCGGTAAAGAACTCTGACCAAATAAGTTTGAGCGCCGTGGGTATAGCATCAGGATGCGTATTGCAAGTTTGCGATCTCCAGAAACTATAGATCCCATTAATTTGATTTAGTTGTCCTTGAGGATTGGCAATCACAGGTTGCAAGATCAAAGTAGGAGAATCTAGCTGTTGTGCTGCGGTGAATAATTCTGATTGCCATTTTGGAGGTAATGAAGTCTGGTTAATAACTCGCCAATTATGATTCGCCACAGACTGAAGCAGTTGGTAATCATCACCAAAATTTTTGTCTATTAAACGATCCCGACACTTAACAATTAACTCTCGCCATAAATTTGAACCGATCACAAATCCTGAACCTACAGGATAGCCACGTTGAAGTAATTGGCTGAGAATAAAAGGTTTATCCCCAACCAAGGATTGTTCTGAATATTGAATCTGGGAAAGCCAATAAATATAGGTCACTGCACTAGGTTACAGCAGCTAATTCTGATTTTTGCTCTAAACTTTTGGTTAAAAATTCGTCGCTCAACCTCATAAATGCCTTTGACCCTCCAGAGTTTGGCATTGCTACAGATACAGGAGTAAACAAATCAACTGCTTTAGCAACGTTGACATCCATCGGGATTGACTGATTGAATAATTGTTCAGGAACAAAATCATCCTGAACTCGCTTCATTACCTGCTTATAATACCTACCCATTAGTCCACCTGCTGAAAGAATAAATACAATTCCCAACAGATTTACATTCACAGGCTGGGTTGCTTCATGACTTTTTCTTAGTTTGGCAATTCTTCTTTCTAAAAGCTGAATCCCTACTAGAGAAAGAGGTTCAGGGCGAGCAGGTAATAAATAAAAGTTGCTAGCAGCAATACCACTTCGAGTTAACAAATTGTACCCAGGAGCGCAGTCTAGAATAATAAAGTCGTAATAGTCAACTACTGGTTCAAGAATCTGTTGAATTAAAACTCGTTCAAAGTCATCCCAAACTTTTTGAAATTCCTGCTCATTATTATCAATTGCCCTTTGGTGGAGCATTTCTGAGACTTGATATTCATCGTATAATTCAATATCTCCAGGAAGCAACTCCAGACCATGGATACCGCAAATATTCGGCACAATTATGTCGTCAATGTTTAATTTACTCCAGGGATTGGGGTTAATAACATTGTCCAACAGATAGCTTAGGGTGTGTTTTTTCTTGCGTAATTTAGCAAAATCATGGGGCGAAATTAAACTCAAGGTGGCACTAATTTGTGAATCTAAATCTAAAACCAATACACGCTTGTTGTGTCGTTTAGCCAAACAGGTAGCCAGATTAACAGTCAGAGTAGTTTTACCTACTCCACCTTTCATGTTGACGGTGCTGATAATAGTTCCCATGTGTAAATTTCCTAACTGTCCTTGTTAACGTTAGTGCTTCATTCCAAATTGTGGCAATAACAAATCATAATATTTTCTAAAGTTTTTTTAATTAATTAGGCATAAACTGCAATTAAATGCAAAATGTCTGTGATATATCAACCCAAGATAGAAAGTTGTCACAATAAGATATAAAGATATATTCCTGCCGCAAAATTTTTCAACAGTCTTACTTGATGAACCCATCTAAACAATCTTTTCCATCTCAGCCCACTATTATTCGTCTAGAAGAAATCGCCAAAGTTTATGGCAGCGGTAATACAGCGGTTTATGCTTTAGATCGAGTCAATCTAACAATTCATCAAGGCGAATACTGCTCAATTATGGGCGCGTCGGGTTCAGGTAAATCAACAGTCATGAATATTATTGGCTGTTTGGATCGACCATCAGCAGGAAGGTATTACTTAGATAATATTAGCGTGGCAGAATTAGCAGATGAACAGCTTGCCGCAATTCGCAATCGTAAAATCGGTTTCGTCTTTCAACAGTTTCATCTATTACCTCAGTTTAGCGCCTTAGAAAATGTGATGTTACCGATGATCTACGGGGGAGTTCCCCATCAAGAAAGGCAAGAACGGGCATTCTCTGCTTTAGTTCAGGTTGGCTTAGGTAATCGAATTGATAATCGCCCTAATCAGCTTTCGGGAGGACAGCAACAAAGAGTTGCGATCGCCAGAGCTATTGTCAATCAACCTCTACTACTCTTAGCAGATGAGCCTACTGGAGCCCTAGATTCTCATACGACCAGAGAGGTGCTAGACATTTTTGCCTCACTACATAGCAATGGGATTACTGTCATTATGGTGACTCATGAATCAGAAGTGGCGAAACAAACTGAAAGAATTATCTGGTTTAAAGATGGTCAAATTATTCATTCACATCTGACACCAGATGAAATGCTTGATGTAGCGCTCCCGAAATGACTAAGCCCATCACAAGCCAGCATCACTAGAATATTCGCCTGATCGTTAAGATGACAAAGCTTTAACTAGTCTCGGCGCTACTAGCAACTTAATTGCAGGTTATTAGCTTAACTTTTGTCAGCTACCAAAGTTCTAAAAGAGGTTCAGACTAAATCACAATCTTGCCTGATTATTGCTAAGAATTTAAACACAGAGTTAATTAAAGATTAAGCAAAATGTAGTTTTGTATACTAGTATAATTAGTAACTATCGACATCTTTAGTAATTTATCTTTAGTTGTAATAGATTTTAGTCAATAGACAAAGTTAACTCTAAAAATTGAGTACTTAATCTGTTCGCCTTGGCGTTCAACAAGCAATAATGAATTATTCTCAGTTAGAACCTGGTCAATCCTTACGCTATGATGCCCGAAAAATTGCGGCACACTATCGGTTTAGACTTTGGCAGGTGATTTGGCGAGCGATCGCAGTTATCTGGTTATTTGGTACTTTTGCTTTGAATCTCTATCTAGATAGATTGACAAATAGAGAGGAAATTAACCAGCCACAAAGAGCCAGACAGCTACGCCAAATTATTACTATCCTTGGTCCAACATACATTAAGGTAGGACAGGCGCTATCCACCAGACCTGATTTAATTCGTAAAGATTTTCTAGATGAGCTGACAAAACTACAGGATCAGCTTCCTCCTTTTCCTAATCATATTGCTTTTAAGATCATTGAATCAGGTTTAGAACGACCTCTGAGCGAAGTTTATCGCGAAATTTCGCCAAACCCCATAGCAGCGGCAAGCTTAGGGCAAGTTTATAAGGCAGTGTTGCACAGTGGAGAAACTGTAGCAGTTAAAGTTCAGCGCCCTAACTTAAGACCAAAACTAAGTTTAGACCTCTATTTGATGAGGATCTTAGCTGGTTGGACAGAGCCTTGGCTGCCGCTAAATTTAGGTCATGATTTGACCTTAATCGTTGACGAGTTTGGCTTGAAACTATTTGAAGAGATTGATTATCTTAACGAGGCAAGAAACGCCGAAAAGTTTGCTGAAAATTTCTTAGGCGATCCTGAAGTCAAAGTTCCAGTTATTTATCATGAGTACAGTAACTGTTTTGTCTTGACCTTAGAGTGGATTGAGGGGATTAAGCTTACAGATTTAGAAAAGCTAGAAGCCGCAGGATTGGATGCCGATAATTTAATTAAAATTGGCGTTACTTCAGGTTTACGCCAGCTATTGGAATATGGCTTTTTCCATGCTGATCCTCACCCAGGTAACTTGTTTGCCACTCTTGATGGACGAATGGCATACATTGACTTTGGCATGATGGATCAGTTGGCTGAGTCTATGAAAGAAACTATTGCTAGTGCAGTGGTACAGCTAATCAACCGCGACTATGAAGGATTAGCTCGGGATTTTGTTAATTTAGGGTTTCTGACTCCTGATACCGATATCAGACCGATAATTCCAGCTTTAGAAACTGTTTTAGGTAATGCGGTAGGGGAAAGCGTCGGTGATTTTAACTTTAAAACCATCACCGATGAATTTTCGGAGTTAATGTACGAATATCCTTTTAGACTACCCGCTAAATTCGCCCTAATTATTCGTTCTCTGATTACACAAGAGGGTTTAGCTTTAAGCCTTAATCCCAATTTTAAAATTGTCGAGGTATCTTATCCCTATGTATCTCAAAGACTGCTAACTGGAGAGTCGCCTCAGCTAAGAAGGCGTTTGCTAGATGTGCTGATCAAAGATGGCAAATTCCAGTGGTCAAGACTTGAGAATATGATTCAAATTGCTAGTTCTGACGCTAACTTTGACATCTTACCTACAGCTCGCTTGGGTTTACAGTATCTGCTTTCAGAAGAAGGAAAATATTTACGTCAACAGTTATTAATAGCTTTGACGGAAGGAGAACGTCTTCATACTGATGAAGTGCAAAGACTCTGGGATTTAATTCAAGAGGATATTAAACCACAAAAGATATTAGACTTAGCTTTTAGTACCTTTCGTCAAATTTCTGCTGTTGGCGTAGCTACAATTATTCCTTCTGCTACCACTTCAAGATAGAGTATTTAAGACATTTACTCTAAATTTAGGCTGAAAATTAAATTCATTCATTATGTATTACTTACCACAACCACCTTTTCTAATAGCAATTCTGGGAGTGTTTGTTGCCATAACTTTTGGGACAGCATTTCAAAATTTATTAGAGCAAAAGTTACGTGATTCATATGCAGATGCTGAAAAAGAAGGCTCGTTTAAAATAGAGCGAACCAAAGATCTTGCGATCGCGAGTTCCTTTTGGGGAATCTGTTTCGGAATTTGGATATTTCTAGGTGGGGGGTTATTAGTCCTGGGGTTTGGTATTATCTCTTCCTATGGAGTGTCATTATTATTAACAATCTTTACTGGCGCACTGGTTTGGGATCAAATTAATGATGTACTTCTACAGCTTAAAGAAGGTGGCTCACAAGCTTTAGAACTAGATTAGCTTATCAAATTCATTAGATATCTTGAACTAACTCAAAATTTATTTTAATAGTGGCAACTCTTGTCGCCAAATCCAGAGAATGTCAAAATAAGAAGAGTTATTAAAAATCAATAAAAGTAATAAATAACTAGTAACTTATTAAATCGAGTTCAGGAGGCACTTCTAATGGCTGAAGAAAGTAAAGCCAACGGTAGCGAGGCAAAAACGACTACTAGTAAGACTACATCTAGCAAAACTACGGCATCTAAGAGCGCAACTACCTCCACTAGCAGCGCCACAGCTACTAAAAAAGAAACCAGTAAGCAAGCATTGGCGTTATCTACCCAAACCCAAACTCTACTGCCTCAGAATCGACCTATAGAACCCAGTAGTTTAGAGATAGTTCATACTTACTCTTCAGTTGGCTCTGATCGTCCCGTTTCTAAGGGAACAGTGGAATTTAATAGCTCTTTGGCTATTTCTGGTAATCGTCCTATTGCTGCAAGTACTCTGCAAGTTAGTGACACTTACGTTGTCATGGGGAATCGCCCTGTTGCTTCCAATGAGTCTGACGAAACTGCTAGTTTGATGGGCTATTTAGACTAACTGTTTTTATTGCTACTTAATAATGAAGAAGATGAGAAGCTAAAGATATTTCATTCATACAGTACGTTGTTATGTTTGCTTCTCAACTTTTTTATTTGAGTAAGGTTTGAAATTAAGATTGGCTTTAATTTCTAAAATAGAGAGAAATAAAAACCAAAACTGATAAATGATGATATATTCCATTATTTATCTTTTTTATGAGCTAGCTGTTTTAAAACAGTGACGTAGATACTCTGGACTATTACGAAGTCGCTTATAATGTTTAACAATGAGCTATAAAGAATTGAATAGCGCTTATAGAACTGCTTTATAAACATTGTTTAGGTATAATTGAAGACTGAAAATTTCGGGTACGCAATGGAAAATTGACAATGTATCATAAGCGTTAAAACATTGATGTGATTATTTCAATAATACTCATTTAGCTCAGTGATGTTTTAGTTCTTATAAGTAGTGACTTGCTTCTAGTGAAAGATCTAATGTTGATGCTGCAATATTCTTAGTTAAAGAAAATCATTTCTTCATAAGGATTTTGCTTAATAGTTTCAAGACGAGTTTGCCAATTATCTACATGAAGTTCTAATTTGTGGTTATCGGGATCGAGTATATATAAAGAGTCACCTTCACTTGTATTGCCTTTCCATAACCTAAGTTTCAGTTGCTCGATATTTTGGCAGTAATATTCAAATTTTTCTGATTCGATGCTAAAAGCATAATGAGTATATTCTTCAGAAACTGCTCTGTGTGTATTAGAATCTAAAGACAAACATAACCATAGGTCTCCCGCTAATAGATATGCGCCATGTTTCCATTTTGCCAATGGTTTGCAAGCTAAAATATTTTGGTAAAAATCAAATGATATTTCGATATTTGACGTGGATAAAGTTAAATGATTTAATCCTACAATCATCAGTTACTAATTTTTGAAAGTCGTTGCTTGATTTTAACGTCACTTCTTATTATTGATTAATTAGTTCTTTTGTTCTAACGAAAGTGACCGACTCCCTTTAAGTTTCAAATTCCACTACTTAAACTCGATAACTATAGCAGTCCTGAAGCATTTGTGAATATTACCAATAACTAAAGACTAATAACCAAAGACTATAAGCAGAATAATTCTCTCAATTTAAGTATGATTTCTAGATGATTAACTTACATTGCTTCAGTTTATCTCCTACAACTTATTTTAGTTGACGATAAAGACTGAAATATTGTTGAGCTATATTCGATTTATCAAAGCGTTTAGCATCTTCTTGACTCAACAAAGACTTACTCTTTAAAGCATTGACTAAAGCTTGACTTAAATTAGTAACTGCATTGTCGCCAAGAGAAAAATAGGTACATTGAGAATTACCAATTTCTCGGAATATGGGAATATCTGAGCAGACAACAGGACTACCAAAATGCAAAGCTTCCGCTAAAGGCAGGCAAAATCCCTCCGTTGAAGAGGGAATAACAAAAACCTGGCAATTTTGATACAGCCATCCTAATTCTTGGTCGTTGATAGCTGATAATAAGCTTACTTTAGTTTCTAAATTAAAGCTGGTGATCAAACTTTTAATATTTTCTGTTTCTGGACCAGCAGAACCTACAATAATAAGATTATAGTTTTGATTACTCTCTTCAATAGCTAAAAATTCAGCGTAAGCTTTGAGCAACAAATCTAAATTTTTGTTTTGTCGATGTTGAGCAACACACAATATAAACTGACTATTTTGAGTTACTTGCTGAGGTGGAGTAACTTCTAATTCAGCAAAATCAACATAATTATAAATCACCTCAACTTGCTGGTGAGGTTTAAGGCGAGGAAAATAAGACTTTAGCTTATCGGCAGTAACCTGAGATACACAAGGAAGCCCATCACTATTGCTAATTGCTTGTCTGAGAAACAGGCGGTTAAATAAAACTTGGGGAAAACCAAAGTTTTCAGGGCATTCGTAAGGATAGAGATCATGAATTGTCGTGACTACAGGAGCATTAAACTTCTTCCTCAAGAAGGGAATAGGAAAAGAAAGATGAACTACATCAGCATTAAGTTCGTTTGCCAGTTGAGGTAAATCCCAAAGAAACCAGAGGTTTCTCACCATTGAACTATTTTTGATATTGACACCAACTAATTTAACTTTCTCAAAGTTTAGGTCAAAGGCAGTTTCAAAATAATATTGTTGCCAGGAGCCGATAATCAGCGTGATTTTACTCACTTCAGGTTTTTCAGCTAAACAACGAGCTAAATTAGCCGCATGACGACAAACGCCAGTTGGTTTAATTGGTCGATGTAGTGCTGCAATTAGAATATGCATCTTAGTTTCTCTCAAGATTGTATTTAAAATTTGCTCCAGCTTTCCAAGGGGGAGCATTTCGTTCGTATGCCCCGATGTCAGGATATTTACCTGCAAAATCCGTTTTGATGAGAGGTATCTCAATCCCAGCATCAACGGCTGAGGAATCTTGCTGAGGAGTAAAGTCGGGAATAGAGCTAAAAAGTTTCGACTGAGATTTATTACTAGGTGGTCGCGTAAACTTAATCTCAGAATCGATAAAAAGATTGTTAGATTGTTGATCTGTCACAAAACTTTCGGATGCAGCAAAAATATTGTTGCGAGCCTCAATATACTCACCGACAAGTTCTACTTCCCCTAAAAACGTATTGTTGAAAATGCGGTCGTATCCTCGGGGACTACCAGCCACGACACTGTAATTATCCTTGCCACCTGTCAGGTTCCAAATAACGTTGTGATGAATAGTGCTATTAAAGGTTTCAATATCCAGATAAATGCCGCGAGTTCCCCAAAAAGGACTAAAGGCTTGAGCATCTCGAATCCAGTTGTGATGGATTGAACCACCCTCTAAGTTGACGTGACAACAGACATAAATCGCTCCTAAATCTGTACTGAGCATGCCAAACTCAGAGATATCGTTATAGGCAATTTCAATATTGCGTCCATCGGTACCAGCAGTATGCCAATCCCAGCTAATTGCATCTCTACCAGTGCGTTTAATTGTGTTGTGGCTAATTTTATGATCATTGCCATTGAGCCGAACAGGAGCAGCATAAGATACCTTGTAGTTGGTATTAACAATGATGTTGTTAGTAACCTGATGGTCATTACCTTCTAATAAAACACCGTTACCAGAACTCCAGTCGATAACTGAGTTTTTGATGATGTTATTGCTTCCTCTCAGTTGAATCCCTGTGTCGTGAGCATGAGCAGCTAAGAATAGAGCATCGTCAGACTCATAAGCCTTTTCCGACTCAGGTATCGGTGGTAAGGTCATGTGATGAGAAACATATTTGGCGCGAATCCCATCAATTAGAACTCCTGTACTGCGATCGCTTGTAGTGATAGTATTGGCAAAAAGATTAATATTGCGAATGGTGATATGAGAAAGATCGCTCAAATCAAACGCCAGATTACGCTGCTTTACTTCTACAGCAGTGGGCATTTTGTCATTAGTTGACCAAAAATAGAGATTACTCTCACTACCGTCATAAAACCATTCCCCTTGGTCGTCCAATAGCTCTAATTTGCCAAAAAGATAAAACCAATATCCACCTCGCTCCCACTCGGCAGTCATTTCCGCCAGCAATTTATCGCCCGTATCCTCGATTATTTCTCCCGTGCGGGTGGTATACCATTCATTAGTCCAAACTTTACCCCCAGTCCAGCCATTAGCTAATTTCGGGATCTCATCATTTTTAATTTGGGCAATACCATCACCTAAACTTTCTAAACCACCACCAAACATGTTGGGTCGGAAAAAATCTCGTTGGCTATTTAGATTAGGAACGCGGGCTTCAGGCATCATTTCGTCTCGAATAAAAACCTGATTAGCAAAAAATCCTGTGTCGCTGTAGCCGTCAACAGGTAAATTAACCTCGGCACGATAGATAGAATCGCGATGTTGCGACCAGTCGGTAACTAGTTCAGTGCCTGAAATTGTTACCTGTTCTTGTTTATAAGCAGCAAAAGTAACGGGTTGTGTACTGGTGCCTGAAACTTTGGGTATTACCGTTTCTCGATAAGTTCCTTTCCTTAGCCAGCAGGTTGAACCAGGCTTCACTAAGTCAGCGCATTTTTGAATAGTTTTAAAAGGACGATTAATGTCCCCAGGATTATCATCTGACCCTTGAGGAGAGACAAAATAGCCTTCTGTTGTAGTTTCATCAGTTTTTGACTGAGATGTAGTTTGAGCAGAGGCGCTATTTCTTTCAGTTACATTGAGAGAATCAGCAATGTCGTTGCCGAGATTAATCTGTGTTGAGGATTTGTTTAATTGATCTAATTTACATCCAGATATGCTTACGCTGGTAACAATACCTGCACTTAGAATTAAAAACCTTAGTTTGTTGATAGACATCTATCTTTTACTTATGTCAGGAATCAGTTGAGTAATGCTAGATATTTAATGTTGAGTTGGGCTTAGACTATCTACGTTAGTAATACTGGAATATTCAGCAACACATTCTTGATAAATCTCAGATAGCCATTTCCCTTTAGCTGACCAACTGTATTGCTCTCTGATACGCTGTTGTCCCATTTGACCCATCTGACGACATAAATCAGGATTTTCAGCTAATTTAACCATTGCCTTAGCCAGATCATTAACTGCCTGTTCGGGGTTATGGGCAGGAACTTTAATCCCAATATCTGGTGTTACCGTTTCTCCAGGACCACCTAAATCCAAACACAGAATTGGTCTTCCTGATGCCATTGCTTCTAAAGGAACCCAGCCACCAGAATCATGCAGGCTAGGATGAACTAGCGCTGAACATTGTCCTAATTTCTCTAAAACTTCTTGACGGTCTAACAAGCCAAAAAAGGTCACTCGTTCGGCAATATTCAATTCTTGAGCTAGGTTTTCCAGCTTTTCACGTTCAGGACCTTCCCCGACAACCCAGTATTCGGCATCAGTTAAATTCGCTGCGGCAAAAGCACGTAAACCCAAATAAATTCCCTTCCAGTGCAGTAGCCGTGCCACATTAATAAACCTTACAGGGTTCCCAGTCGGTGGAGAACAATGACTTAATCGCTCAATTTCTGCTTGAGAAATACCTGTTTCCGAACCCTGCTTAATCTGTAATGCACCCAACTTACTGAGCTTTTTCGCCGTATCTTTAGTAGTGGCGTAGGCGATAGTACTATTTCTCGCGGTGAGACGTGTTAGGGGATCTAGTTCTCCAATGCTGCGCCATGTTCCCCTTAAGTGTTCGTAAAGCTTATTTTTCGTATTAAAGTCAGTCCAAAATGCTGCTGGGGCTGACTCGCCACCACCTACTGGACCCCAGATAAAAGGAATTGGTAATAAAGATAGCAAACTAGGAACAGAATAGCGAACAAAGGTAACGTGATGAGCTATGTCAAAATTAATATGGCGATGCATTTTCTGGGCAACAAAGTATGCCTGAATTTGCCATAAATAATAATGAAGTTGCATTGCTCCCGATTGTCCCCAACGTAAGCTATCTTGCCAAAAAGGGAGGGTAAAATAAACAAAATGAAGATTAGGAGTCGGATTACGCTCTAGTTCTGCTTCAATTGCAGTTTTACTTTCATCTGGTCGAGTTAAGACCCAAACTTCATGATATTTGGCAACTTCTTTCGCAATATTCCAACCCACACCACGTTCAGAACCTTTCCCTGGCTCACAGGAATATGCAGATAATAAGACTTTCATTTATTTAATAAGTAATAATAGTGTTTGTTTACTGATGATTAAACTTAAAAATATTCAGCTTTCTATTGTTTGCCTTGTCCCTAAAAATCAAACAGCTTAGGGGCAATTAAACTAATACTTTGCTTTTCGTTCTCGCAACTTGTTCATATAGTTCCGCAGTTTTGATCGCAGTTTCTTTCCAGGTGAACTCTTTAACTCTTGCCAAACCTCGATCAATTAGATTTTGGCGAAAGTTGGCATCCTGAGAAATACGCAATACAGCTTCAGTTATTCCTGCCACATCTGTCGGTTCTACTAAAATAGCGGCATCGCCAGCTACTTCAGGTAAAGAAGAAACATTAGCCGTAATTGTTGGGGTGCCACACGCCATAGCTTCTAAAATAGTCAACCCAAAACCTTCATAAAGAGAAGGAGTCAAAAGAATATCAGCTGCATTATAAAAATTAATTAAACTCTCTTTATCAGGGTTACTAATCAAGGTGATATTATCAGCGATATTATTTGTCTCAATGTATTGTTTTTGTTCATCA
>JBCDDK010000153.1:0-16323 GCA_039180345.1 Cyanobacteria bacterium P01_G01_bin.39
ATCAAACAAATTGATCGCCGTTGAAAAATTTCTGGGGCGCAATGGAATTCTCATTCGGTTAGTCCAATGTTGAAATTACCTTGCGCTTATCTCAACGGACAAATTGCTGCTTAGTCTATTTGCCAAAATGGGATGCTCCCAGATGCCATTAATAATTTGAATAAGTTTCTTGAATATGAAGCCGTCAATAAAGACCTTTATGAGTCATTTTCGACAGGAATAGCAGAAAGTTTGGGAACAATTTCTGCTCAGAATATAGCAATTATTAATGATTTAATTGACATAATTAAAAATACAGATGTTGATGAATCATTTCCTCCGAAAGCAGTAGCGGAAAATTTGGAAAGAATTGCTCTATATATTCAAAATGCCATTAACGCTTTAAATGAATTTTTCGTATATGAAGATATTGATGAATCATTTTTTACAGGAGTAGCAGAGAGTCTGGGAACAATTTTTTCCCAAAATAAAGCGTCTATTGATGCTTCGATTAGTGCTTTAGTTAAAATCTTCAAAGATAAAAATATTAAAGAGTGGCATCGTTCAAGAGCAATCGAGAGTTTAGGAAAGTTTGCTCTCCATGATCAGAATGCTATTAATGCTTTAAATGAATTTATTAAAGATAAAAATATTGGTGAGTTGCTTCGTATAACAGTTGCAGAAAACTTGCTAAAGATTCCTTCTTCCAATGAATATGGCATCAAGATTTTAATTGGAATCTTCAAAAATAAAAATATTGATGATTTTAATCGTATTGTTGCGGCAAGGAGTCTGATCAAGATTACTTCTCAGAATAAAACTTCTATTGATGCACTAATTGAAATTGTCAAAGTTACGAAGATTAATTCCAGTATTAGTAACGAGGCGGCAAAGGTTTTATTAGAAATAAACGGTTTAAGTTATCCCGAATTTTACGATATTTGGCATAAAAAATAAAACACCTATTTTTTAGTGGCATATAATTGAATAATTGCTGAAATGCTTGATCTAGAGAAGAAGCGAGCTTTTTAGACATCAAAATAAAGTAAATCATAGTTTTGCCCTTTAGATCTATCCACTGGTTGTATCAACCGAATGATAAGCCTATGACGGTTTAGTCATAAATAAAGTAATCATTTTCTTAATTACTGATTACTGATTACTTTTGCCTCTTCCTTCTTACTAATCCCTTATGTTCAATCAACCAGATAGTCAAAATTACGATTCCCATGAACCAATTTGCTTAAACTATACCCATAATCAACCAGGCAGTATGCCAGGAACTATTGTAATTAGAGATCGCGCTAAGCCGCCTGAAATTACTTTGATTGATTACAATAGTGATCGCCATAGTTACGCCACCAATATAGACCTCGAAGAATGTTTGACTAATCTCGATTCCAAATCGGTTTCTTGGGTTGATGTCGGCGGTTTGGGTGATCGGCTAACTTTAGAGAAATTAGGAGAAGTATTTGAGCTACACCCTTTAGTCTTGGAAAATATAGTCAACGTTCCCCAACGTCCAAAGTTAGAAGACTATCAAGACCAACTGGTAATTATTACTCAGATGGCTAACTTTGAAGCTAACGGGAAATGTGTGTGGTTAGAACAAGTTAGTTTTATCTTAGGTAAGAATTACCTATTAACAGTACAGGAAGAACCCCAGCAAGACTGTTTTAACCCAGTACGAGATCGTCTGCGTAACAGTCAGGGAACTATCCGCCATCAAAAAGCTGATTTTCTTACTTACGCTTTGTGGGACGCAATTATTGATAGCTATTTCCCTATATTGGAAGTTTATAGCGATCAAATTGAGGAATTAGAAATATTAGTCTTAAATCAGCCTACAAAAACAACTTTAGCCCAAATTCACCAGATAAAGCGCGAACTAATTGCTTTACGCCGTGCCATTTTTCCCCAGAGAGATGTATTAAATCATTTAATTCGAGATGGTCATCCTTTAATCAGCAAGCGCACTCTTCGCTATCTGAAAGATTGTTATGACCATACTGTACAGATTATTGACACTATCGAAATCTATCGAGAATTAGCATCGGCACTGATGGATATTTATTTATCAGCAGTTAGTAACAAAATGAATGAGGTGATGAAGTTATTAGCGGTGATATCCACAATTTTTATCCCGTTAACCTTCATTGCAGGAATCTATGGCATGAACTTTAATACCAATGTTTCTCCTTGGAATATGCCAGAGTTAGACTGGTATTGGGGTTATCCTTTATGCTTGGCAATTATGCTACTAATCTCCATTATTTTAGTTATTT
The DNA here is from genome assembly GCA_039180345.1 of Cyanobacteria bacterium P01_G01_bin.39. Classification (GTDB taxonomy): domain Bacteria; phylum Cyanobacteriota; class Cyanobacteriia; order Cyanobacteriales; family Xenococcaceae; genus Waterburya. The sequence continues at coordinate 2,265 of JBCDDK010000153.1, forward strand.
ATTTCTGGCGACGAGGTTGGTTCAATTAGAGTTAACAGAAAAAACTAAATTAGTGTTATTGCTCAGGAATTACTAGATTCACATACAGATTCAGAAGCTTTAAAATTGGCAATGCTATCAACATCAGTAGCAATATTACGACACAAAGCGTTTACTGGCAGATCGTTCTTACCGTAAAGAAAAGGATTTTCTAACTCTTTGCCTACTTCTTCTAGACCTAACAAAATAAAGCTAACTACTGCGGTAATAGGAATTGCCCACCACTGCATATTTTGAATTAAATTAAACGGCAACCCTAAACAATAAATTAGGATTAATCTTTTAAGATAAATACGATAGGCTATGGGTAAAGGCGTTTTAGAAATACGTTCGCAACTACTCAACCCTTCTATCATATTATTAAGCATCGCGTTCATTTCTGTTTTCTCAGAACTATCGATCCGACCAAGCTTAAACTGCTTTTGAATGTGTTCACCAATCCAAAGAGCAATTTGAAGCGACATTCGCTTTGCCGACTCAATTTCCTTGCCACGCTTTTCACCCAATAAAGCTTTGAGTTCATCATCAGCAGGTTCCTCTCTCAACTGTAGCTTAGTGGCTACGGCAAAGGCGGACAGTAGTTTAAAAATCTCTGTTTTCTCAGCTTGCTGTTCTTGATTGGTTTTAGAAATACTCAAACGAAGCGATCTCGCCAAATTACGAATGTTGACCACTAACATTCCCAAAGATTTACGACCATCCCAAAACCTTTCATAAGATGTATTAGTACGAAACACCAGCAGTAAACCTAATACCAGATTGTAAACTACATTGTTGGTTAAATCGCCAATGTGTATCAAGAATTCGGGCTTATTTTGCCAATATTTTGTCAAGCAGACTAAAGCTGCAAAAACACTAAAAAATATAATTCGAGGCAAGATTTTGCTTACCACCGAACCATCTAACTGAAAAGCTGTCTCTAACCAAGTTGCTTTGTTCTCTAGCGACACTTTAATTTACCCCGTTCATTAAAGCTCGATTTAAACACAAATATCTGAGATTGATGATATATCCAAATAAAATCTTTTATAAAAGGACAGACAATTACAGCTAATGCTTGATCTGACTATAGTGCGATCGCCAAAAGTGATATTAAGGATTTAATTGATAATTTCTCTAGCAACAGCAATCAAAGACTCTGCAAAAATTCCGTATCCTTGAGGACAGGCTGTTTTAATAGTCTCCAAATCAACTTTTGCTGCCAAATACCATCTAATACTAAATCCTGTTTACATACAAGCTTAAAACTTCTGTGAAGGCAGAGGGCAGAGGGCAGAGGGCTTAGAGATGAATCTGCCCTTCTGATTAAAAGTATACTTTGGTAATCGGATTTAGTATAACTTTTAGCGGACGTTGATTAGTTTCTGATTCCCTTAAATAATCAGATTCAGCGATTACCTGATCTAAAGTGGTTCTGGTTTCAGTAGAGTCTTCTAGATCGGCAATCGATTTGATTACCACTCCTAAAGTCTCGGCTACAGTATAGATATCTGCTAGTAACCAGGTTTCAAAATTTCTAATTGCTAAAGTACCAATACTGCGATCGCTTTATTACATCAGCTATATAATTTAATTATCAATGCAGCCAACTAAGCAGTAAAAATTTCAGTCAACTCTAAAATAAATCCAGGTAAAATATCTTCTCCAGATAAAGCCAGTGGATTATTAAGGATTTCTACTGCCTTCCCAGATCGATATATTTCAACTGTTTTAGCCGATGGTTCAATTAACCAACCTAACTTTACACCATTGTCTAAATACTCTTGCATCTTGTTTTGTAAATCTTCATACCGTTGATTTGTTAAATCACTTGGACTCACAAGTTCGATGACAAAATCGGGAGCTATGGGCGGAAAACCTTGTTTATCTTTAATGGTCAGAGCAGACCAACGTTCTAATTTTATCCAGCTTACATCAGGACTTCTTCTTGCTCCATTTGGTAGGGCAAAGATGGTGGAAGAATCAAAAGCTATACCCGATTTAGCTTGTCGATTCCAGATTCCTAAATCCAGATATAGATTAAAATTCTTTGCCCCTGCCTCTCCGCCTGTCGGGCTCATGACAATCAATTCTCCAGTTGCACTTAATTCTAATCGCGCTAGTTGTTCAACTTCTGCTAGCTGTTCAAACTGTTCAAGAGTGATGCGGAATCCTTGGGGGATAGTCAAGGGAGTCATACCTGCAAAGATCGCCTTAGTCATGGAGTCAGGTGTCTAAATTTATATTCTATCTCTGAAATGTCTGACAAACTAATTCCCCTGGACTGTTGGGTTTGAAAGGAATAGGATACTTGCCTTTACGAGTCAAAGTGCGATCGCGACAGTTATAAATCTCTCTGTATCTCTGCTTTTCGCCATCGATACTAACTTTAGCTCGATATTCCCAATAGTTTTTGGCACTGCGTTTTAGCTTAAGAATACACACCTGTTGCTCATTCCTGACTCCACACATTGCCGCATCAGCTATCGGCGTTAATCCTAGCCAAAATATCAGAAAAAATAATAATAAAAAATATTTGTATCTCACTACTTACAACTATCCAAGCTAATATTCTTAACTGTTTCGGTGCGCGTTCCCTTGCGCCTTACGTCGACGCGGGGTCGCACCGCTGTTAAGGTAACTCTAAGGAAATTTTTCCCATGTTTCCTGTACGAAAATCATACAGCACTTGACGAGCAACCCGTTCTTTATCTCCTTTAAAAGAGCGATCGCTAACTTCTTGAATAAAAGCTTCTCCCGTAGTAGCATTCGGATCAAATTCAAAATTGAAGCGTGACTGCAAGGATTTGTCATAACCAATCTTGATTAGTAAATCCACCGCCGCTGCCGCCACTACTTGGTTATCATAAGCAGCCTGTCCAATATCCTCACAAATAGCTAACTTTATCGCATCCTGCTGATTTTCTAAGCGCCAAGGAATGATTCCAGGAGCATCTAATAGCTCGATTTCGGGAGATATTTTAACCCAGCGTAGCTGACGAGTTACACCAGCACGACGCTCACTGACGACAATTTTTTTACCCACTAAACGGTTAATCAAAGCTGACTTCCCCACGTTGGGAAAGCCAATCACCACTGCCCGTACAGGACGAGGACGCATACCGCGATCGCGCCGCCGCTGGTTCATTGCCACCCCTGTTTTTTGAGCGGCGCTTTTGATTGCCTTGATTCCTTTACCTTGCTTGGCGTTGGTGAAATAAGGGGTAATTGCTTGGGATTGATACCAGCTTAACCAGGCTTGTTTTGCTCCCTCGGATATCATGTCCTCACGATTTAAAACGGTAATTCTCGGCTTACTTTCAATCCAGTTGTCAATCTGAGGATGGTGAGAAGCTAAAGGAATTCTGGCATCTAATATTTCTAAAACCACATCTACCTTTCTCAGCTGTTCTTTTAATTGTTTCTCAGCTTTGGCGATGTGACCTGGATACCATTGAATTGGAGGAGCAGACATAAACTTAATACACTACTAAATTTGCTTATTTTGGGGTGGTTTAGCAGACGATAAACCAGATTATCAAAGAAGCATCTAACAAAAAACCCCATAGACTAAATCTAGGGGTTTTAGTTATAAATTACCAAAAATTATTTTCTAGCTAAGGGGAAGTAACTATCAGCAATAACTTATCTCATAAATATTTAGCGCGAAATATCAATAACCTAACTGTCTTTTATGGTTGAACGATAAATTCAGACTCCAATGGTTCCAGTTTACCCTGACTAACTAGAGCTTGATGAATCATGGCGGCTACTTCTGCTTTGGTTGCGGGTCTTTCGGGAATTAAGGCATTGGGGTCAGCATCAGGAGGATTAACTACTAATCCTGCTTCAGTAGCGGCAGCTACCTGTTGTTTTGCCCAGTCTGGCATCTGAGAGCCATCGTTAAATTGTTGAAGGATTTGCTCGGCATCTTGTGATGGTTCTAATCCTAATCCTGTTGCCAAGGTGACTAACACCTGATAGCGAGGAATATTTTGTAAAGGCTTAAATTCATCATCAGAATAGCCCCGCATAAAGCCCGTGCGTACTGCTTGGTTAATATCTCGAGCCAGAGTATTGCTATCAGTTACGTCTTTGAATTGTTTGGTTTGCGCTGTTGCTGGCTGCTGCTGAAAAGCTTGACTAACCAAGGTTGCCATACTGGCTCTGGTAATTAAGGCATCAGGATCAAATTCTTGATTTTCACCAAGCTCAGGTACCAAACCTTGATCTCTCATTTGCTTGACAAACGGAAATGCCCAATAGTCTGGAGTTACGTCTTCGGGCATCTCAGCAGTTTCAGGAGCTGCTGCCGATGGTTCGGTATCTCCTGGGGCAGTATCATCAGGCTGATTGGTTTCTAACTCAACTTCAGGGTCAGTTTCTGTACCTTCGGTTTCAATCTCGGGTGCTACTGCTGATGGTTCGGTGTCTCCTGGGGCAGTATCATCGGGCTGATTGGTTTCTAACTCAACTTCAGGGTCAGTTTCTGTACCTTCAGTTTCAATCTCGGGTGCTACTGCTGATGGTTCGGTGTCTCCTGGGGTAGTATCATCAGGCTGACTGGTTTCTAACTCAGGTGGTACTGGGACAATCCCTGAAGGTTCAGTCGTACTTTCTTCAGGATTAACTGCTGTCTCTTCTTCTATTTCCTCGACATTTTCGGGAACATTTGCCGATGAGTTTCTACCCGCAACATTCTGATTATTAAAAATTGATCTTCTTAATCTGGGTGAGGCAGCGACTCCCGCTAGAGGAGATAACTTGGCATTAGAATCAAAAGCCAGAGACCTATTGTTGAGCTGGCTTGATGCTGCACCCTCAAGTTCAGTAGGGCTTAGTTCAGTTTCTGATTGCTCAAGTTTAGCTAACAACCGACGATTCTCAGCTTCCAAGTCTCGATCAAGGTTAATATTGGCATCGCGATCGCTACCTGCTGCCAGAATATTGCCGAAGCCTAAACCAGTATCTGTAGTTTGATCTGAAGTCAGCAAATTACTGCTGCCACCAAGACCAAGATTATTAGCAAGTTTGGTATTTTTTTCTCCCATCGACCAAAATAAGATGGTGCCAATGGTAGAGAATGCCACAATGATGCCGATCATTTCATCAAAAGTTACCCCTGTAGCAGGTCTTTTTCTGCGTTCAGGGATCGGATTTTGTGGTTCTGGAGGAGATTGATTAGTCATATAGAATAGGCTACTGAAGTAATTAATGTAAGTAATGATTATGTATGAAGATAAACTAGGTTTGAGAAACTACTAAAAAAATAAGTGTAAGTTTTTATGTTTTAAGCTTGAATAGATTTAGATGCAAGCCAACAAGACAGGATGCTAACCTTTTTTACAGTTTAGTTTACTAACAAAGATGCGATCGCAAAATTCAGCGCAACAAAAATCAACCTAACTCTGCAAAAGTTGATTTATATCTCATGCAACATGACATGACTCAATCTTGATCAAGTCAGAATTGATTTTGCTGGCAATGATTTGACGCTCCCGACGATAAATCGGGGAACTTCCCTCTCACAAAGTTAAATTAAAGCAATTTTATCCAAGAATATAATTATGGCAATTGGTGTATTTTGGAAATCGCTTCTATTCTTGAGGAAACTTCGAGCTTGCGAAATATTTTTTTAAGAGCTTGTTTAACAGTGTTATGACTAATCCACAATTCCTTGCCGATTTCTACATTAGTTAATCCTTTGCTGACTAAATTCATGATTTGCATTTCTCGCTGAGTTAACAGATTTTCTCGAACTAGAACGCTAGATAAATCTTCTTCATAATTTCGCTTTCGCGCTCGTAAATTAGCTAAACAAGCTGATACATGAAGACTTACAGCACTCAAATTGCTTAAATCTTGAGTATTAAAGGGAGGGGTATGACCAACACGGGCAAAGTTAATTGTCCCAATTAAATTACCATTACCTACAATTGGTCCAGTCATGATATGTTCGTGTCTACCTTGAATACAGCATCTTTGATAGAGTTGACTCTGTTTCCATGTCCCTGGGGACAAAACTAATTCTTCGTGGGCTGGTGCATGGTATTTTTTTACATATTTGAGTACGGGATCGACAGCTTGACCGACTTGTTGATATGTTTCGATAAAGCGATCGCTAACTCCACAAACATCACTACTAATTAAATTATTCTCTGCATCTACTAAATATATTCCCCAGCGTTGTACCCCGAAACATTGACTGAGATGATCCATTAAGCTCAATCTCAATTTCTCTTCAGTTGATGCAGTTGCTATTTTGTGGAAGAGAGAATGTAGAGTCATTAATACCCATAAAACTACCCACTTGGGTACTATCTCCATCAGGGTAATCGCACCTAATTTTTAAAATCTATACAAGACAAGGATTTAAGCAATCGGTTTATAAAACTATAAAAACGGAAAACCTTTATTATCTAAGCATTCTCATATTTTGATGCGATTACCCTGCTATCTCCATGGCAAATTACTATCTAATATCGTTTCAGATTCGACAATCTTTAGCAAGATATAGATATGACTTCAGTTAATATTGGTTTTTTAGTTTATGCCGATGTCGTACAACTAGATATCATGGGTGTTTACCAAATTTTGTCTTTTTCATCTGATGCCAAGCTACATTTAGTTGCTAAAAGCTTAAATCCTCTTGTCAGCAATGAAGGCTTGATAATTACACCGACGACAACATTAGATAGTTGTCCAAAACTAGATGTAATATGTGTTCCAGGTGGGGGAATGGGTCAAATAGAAGTTATGAAAGATCGCGATCTGCTCAGTTTTTTACAACAACAGAGTAGTACCGCCAAATATACTACTAGCGTCTGTACAGGGTCGTTAATTCTAGCAGCAGCTAATCTGTTACAAGGCTATAAAGCTACCTGTCATTGGGCATTTAGAGAACAACTAGCCATACTAGGAGTGGAGGTTATTCCCGAAAGAATAGTTATTGATCGCGATCGCATTACTGGGGCTGGTGTGACTTCTGGTATCGATTTTGGCTTGACTTTACTCAGCTTGCTTTGGGGAGAAGATCTGGCAAAAATGGCTCAATTAATGATGGAATACGATCCTCAACCACCCTTTGCGGCAGGTACACCAGAAACAGCGGGAGCAGAAATAACAGAATCTTTATTAGAATTGGGAAAACCTTTAATTGAGGCTTTTTGGCATCAAACTAAAAAATTATCAACAATTAAAAATTAATAACGCTTATAGTAATATCTAGTAAAGATGGCGATCGCAATTGTAGACGATCTAGCTTACTATCAGAATAATCTAGTTATGAGAGTCATGGATGCGGCGATACAGAGTCATCCTGAATGGGTAATTAAAGATGCTTCCCAAAGGGCAGAAGCAATTATGAATGCTAGCAAAGCTAAATATTATGAAGAAGCTGTAACCTGGCTCAAAAAAGTCTGCCAGGTTTATCTCGCTGTGGATCGTTCTCAAGCATGGTCGGATTATCGCACTCAGTTAGTCGATATTAATGGTCGCAAGCGGAAGTTAATGGGATTAATGTAGCCTATTGATTAGTTGACCAATAATATTCAAGGTTTTAATGCTGATATTCTCTGATTTCAGTTAATTGAATAGACTTGAAAATATTGATGTTCAGACGGCGATCTCTGCTAATGAGTCTCAAGAGTAAACGCGATCACTCATTCTAATTTGAACTTTTTAAAAAAAATATTAAGAACTACTGTTAATCATTTAATTCCTTTATGAATTCAATTTATAAAAATTAGAATCAACTAATAATAAAAGATAGATGACTAAATAATTAAATAAAATCATCTATGCTAAAATAGCATTAATAATTAGTGAAATAAGTGCTTGTTTTAAATATAAAAACAGTATTTTACGATACATATTTACTAACATAGACAAACTGTTAATAAATCAATAATTTGTCTATATCGATTGAGCTTTGATTAAGAGAGTCTATTATTTTTGTTAAAAACTTTCTATGAAAAAACATGTCATGGCAACTTCAAAAACTGACTATCAAGCTTCTCAAATTCAACTAGTTGATACTACTAGTTTTAGTAAAGTAGAAAATAATTCCGCGATGAATGCAAATTTAATGTTTGTTTCTATTTTTATTTGCTTGCTTTGTTTAATCTACACGTTAGTCAAATTAAAAAGAGATAAAGATGAGCGTTTAGAAGCTAGGAGAGCAACTAGAGGGAATTACGATTATGATGTTATCAATCTAATAGATCGATGTAATTCATTAACTGCTGAAAATCAAAAATATAAACAAAGAGCTAAAGAGCTTTTGTCTAGGGTATAAACTCAAAAACAAAATGCATTAAATCGTTATTATCATGATATTGAGCGATTAACTGAGCTAGTACAACAAAAAGTAGAATCTTTTGAGTCTTCAACTAAGAGAAAGTTTATAGAAGAACTGGCAACAACTAACTTTGCAGGATTTGGAAGAGAAGATAAAGTAAAAAAATTTAACAAACTACAATTATCGCCTCTGCTCGAAAGGCAAGCAAATAAACTACAGAAGGAACTAAAAAAATTAGGTAAACAGTTTTTTTATGTAGAGAAAAATTTAGATGAAGATTTTACAAAAATATTACGTGATTTGAAAAATAATTGTCGAAAACTAAGAATTTCAGAACCTGATTTTGACTTTTATGTATTAAGTTCCAATGATATAAAGTTTTTACCTCATGAATTAGCAGTACATTCTAAATCTCTTGGAATTGCTGCTATGTCTTGTGCTGCTCTTCTCGGATTCTCTTCTACTGCTTTAGCTGATACTACAAGTGATGCTGCTGGTCATGCTACTGGTCACGGTTTCGCTCATGCTACTGGTCATGGATTAGCTCATGCTACTGGTCATGGATTGGCTCATGGATTAGGTCATACTGTAGGATTGGCTATCCCAATTTTGAATATTGCTTTAATAGGCTTTTCTGCATACCGTTTAGGTAAATTTCTATTTGATGATTCAGAGACTAAAGAAGAAATCAAATCTTATACACTAAACGAGATTAGCAAATATTACAGGACAATAATGTATGGTAAAGATTCCCATCTTGGATTAGATGGACAGCTTCAATATGTAAAAGATGAATTTTGTAAAAGTAAACAAAAATTGTTTGATCGTTCTATTCAACCAACTCTTGAGTCAGTCATATCAAGACTAGATTAAGCAAAAATGCCTGTAGATTAATCAGTTAAGGTCAATCCACAGGCAAAATAAATTTAATTACTCAATTTTGTCAGAAATTATTGTTACAAGCCGAACTTAAGATTAAGCATCATCCAGAGCAACAATACCAGGTAGAGTTTTGCCTTCAAGCAACTCTAAACTGGCACCACCACCAGTAGAAATGTGGCTCATTTTTTCTGCTACACCAACTTTTTCTACCGCAGCTACAGAGTCACCACCACCAATAATGGTGACAGCATCAGATTTACCTGCTAAAGTATGGGCGATGGCTTCTGTCCCAGCAGCGAATTTATCAAATTCAAATACACCCATGGGACCATTCCAAATAACTGCATTACAGTCTGCTAGAGCATCTTGAAAGACTTTAATGGAATCAGGACCAATATCTAATCCCATCCAACCATCGGGAATACTATCAATTCCTACTGTCTGTGAGTTAGCATCAGGAGCAAAATTGTCGGCAACCACGACATCAGTTGGTAGCAGCAATTCTACGCCCTGTTCTTTGGCTTTGGCTTCTAAGGACTTCGCTAGTTCAAGCTTGTCTTCTTCAACTAAGGATTTACCAACGCTCAAGCCACGAGCTTTATAGAAGGTGAAAATCATCCCCCCACCAATCAGCAGCTTGTCACACTTGTCTAATAGAGTCTCAATGACACCGATTTTACTAGAAACCTTAGATCCACCAATAATAGCCGCTAAAGGACGTTTAGGGTTGTCAACAGCATCTTGTAGATAATCTAATTCCTTCTCAATTAGATAACCAGCAACGCTAGGACTTAAATATTTTGTTACCCCTTCAGTAGAAGCATGAGCGCGGTGAGCAGTACCAAATGCTTCGTTAACATACAAATCGGCATTAGAAGCCAGTTGTTTGGCAAATTCAGGGTCGTTTGCGGTTTCTTCACTATGGAAACGCAAGTTTTCCAATAGTGCAACTTGACCATTGCTCATGCCGTTAACAGTAGAAGTAACTGCATCACCAACACAGTCATCACACTTGGTTACATCCTGTCCTAATAGTTCAGAAAGTCTTTTGGCAACGGGAGTCAGGCGTAAGCTTTCTTTAACTTCGCCTTTGGGTCGTCCCATGTGGCTACATAAGATTACTTTAGCGCCCTTGCCAGTTAAATCTTTAATTGTTGGTAGTGCAGCCTTGATGCGAGTATCATCGGTAATGTTGCCACTATCATCTAAAGGAACATTAAAATCAGCTCTTACCAATACCTTTTTTCCAGAGACATCTGCTTCAGTTAAACTGGCGACAGTCTTCTTAGCCACAGCGACTTTCCTCCTAATTGCTTCTTAAATAAATTAATAAAAATTACCCAAGTCTAAAGATAAATTTAAATTTTGGGGCTAGGATTAATCTACCAGAGGGACTGCACGAAGAAAAGCCTTGACAGTAGTAACCTGATCTAATTTGATTTTAGCTTGACTCTATATTCTGGGTGCGTTGCTTATTTATTTTGCCCTTATATTTACTTAGCTTCTTCCAACTGATCTAAGCGCAACCAAATATTAGGAGTGGGAACATAAAACTGCACTAAGGCATAGTCCTCATTCACATCTAAAATCTCTCCTTTACTGTCATACAGATAGGAAGGTAAGCGAACATCACTCGCCTTAGCCTCTAGACTACCTTCTAGCTGATCTTTAATTACACGAACTAAAGAGCCTTTTTTGATACCTGCCATAATACTTAAATGTGATTATATTAATAATTTCAATTTAGATTATAGATGAGGATGCTAGCTCGACTACTGGAAATATTAATATAGACAGAACTTAAGCCATAATATTGTATTGTGATTAAGCTCTAAGTAGTAGTAAAGCTTATCCCTTTTAATTTTAATCATGAATTGTTAACTGACAAATAGGTCAATCAATTAGTTATTTATGATTATATAAAAATGATTCTCGTTTCTAATCATCGCTGCATCAATTAAATTTACAAGTGTAACTGGGAATCTTAAATTCCTGAATCATAGGTGTTTCAAAGAGTCAGAATCGAGAAATTGATTATAAAATTTGTACTTGAGCAAACAGGCTTTTTTTTCTAGAGTAATGCATAAATCGAGCGCTTCTGAAGAGTCAACTAATCTTGCTAGGTGAATTGCCAATTCCTGAGGGTGGGTCAGTCCACCTAATAAGTTTTCCTGACCAATATCGCAATTTCTACTATCATGAATTAGGTGAAAATAATAGAATTCTGATCGCGGTTTATTTTCTGAATTTTTGCTCGCTAATCTCTCGGAAATGCGCTGCCACAAACAAGAATATTCTACTGCAACTAAGACTTCTGCCCAAAATCGCAACCAAGCAATTAATTGTATTTGCGCTGCTGTTTGTCCCCAACAATCTACCATTACCTGATAGCTTTGCTCTCTAACTTCTCTGGTTACAGTTGTTTCGGGAGTAGTAAGGATCATCTCAGGTGTTGCCCCAAGGTTGAGTAAATCTTGAAACAACAATTCTCTATGGGAAGGCAAGGGGACACCTTTAGTATTGCGGGGATATTCCTCGTGTAAAATTTCACGAATAGTTTGTTTAGCTGCTTTGTCAGTTAAGGCATCGATTGCTAATTCATAAACATTGACAATAGACAGAGATAAAAAACGTCGCTGGATCAAGACAGCTAAAAAATCTTGCCAAGCTAGAGTATTAAGTTGAGAAAATAAAGCATGAGATTTTAGTTTAGAAATCAACTCTATCTCACAGTTATTAATTGTTTCCAATATCATATTTAATCAACAAATAAAATTTTCAAGTCATTACGCCAGTTTCTTTCTGGATGAGGACAAAAAGAACGAGCAACTTGCCACATCAGTTCAAAATCTTGTTGCAGTGTATTACTAATCAGTTGATTAGCAGTACCGAGATTTAACTCTAGTTGAAAAGTGTTAATTGCTAAGGAACTATGTAAAAATGGAGCAGCCAAAATATAGTTACCTGCTCGATAAATTGCTAAGGATGGTAGGGTATCGTAAAGCTTAATTTCCAACATTTTATATTGATTAGCTACTTGAATAACTTTTTCTAATGTCTCTAAGTTAGCCACAACCGCATTACGAATATTAATTTCATTTCTTAAGTTGACGTTAGCATACTTACTTAACACTGCCTCTCTAAGTTTAGCTGCCTGAGAATAAGGCCAGGCTAATAAAATCCTCACTTTAACTTGATTCCGTAAACATTCAATTAAATGCTCGTAATAGTCATCTAAATTGGGAGCAAAGGTTTGTAATATCTCAACCTGTTTATCTGATTGATTGTCTGAATCGATAACTCGTTCTATTTCTTGACTAAATCTCTGGCGAGGAAAGGTGGGATAAATATGAGAAAGCCCAATCTCGGAAAAGAATAGATCCTGATTTTGATAATCTAAGTATTTATTGATTAAATATTTATGTAGCTGCGGTAATTTATGTCCTTTAGCCGTAATCTGAAATTTACGATAAATATTCTTTAATCTTTGGGTAAAAGCTTCCTCATTAATTGGAGAATAAAGTTGATTATAAGCTAGAAATAAATCGTTTTTAGTTGGAGTTTTGGTCTCTGGGATACACATGACCACTTCTCTCTCCAACAAGGTAAGCTCATACTCTGAATTACTACATATTGATAAGAGAAATTTTTGCCAACCCATAACATAAATGATAATAGCAATATTTTATTAAATTATAATATTGCTCTAAATTAATCTATTTTGGCTATTAAAGCTTGAAAAGTCAAAAATAAAATCAAAAACAATAGCGACATTACACCTGCTTACACCTGCTCAATATTTACTTTTTTGAATAAAAATTAGAAGCTTAATTATCTACTAGCTAAAAAAATATCCAACTTCAATCTTTTCTTTACATCAAAAGACCAATGCTCGAACGATATCAAATTAAGCGCAAAATAAGTCACAAAGCAGGAAGAAGTACTTATGTGGCTCATGATTCTGAGACTGGCGAGCAAGTTGTGATCAAGATTCTGGAATTTAATGATCTGTTTTCTTGGGATGATTTTAAATTATTTGAGAGAGAAGCCCAGATCTTACAAAACTTGAGCCACCCCAATATTCCAAACTATCTTGATTACTTTGAAATCAGCGAATCAGACCACCAAGGCTTTGCTTTGGTTCAAACCTGTATTGATGCACCTTCTTTAGCAGAGTTAATTGAGCGCGGAATTAAGTTCTCGGAGACAGAAATAATCCAATTAGCAGAAAAGCTCCTTGATATCTTAGATTATCTCCACGGACTAAACCCCCCAGTGATTCATCGCGATATCAAACCCAGCAATATTCTATTAACTAATCGTTCGGGTAACAGCATCGGTGATGTTTATTTAGTGGACTTTGGTTCAGGACAAACAGTAGCCAAAAAAGAAGCAGGATCGATCACCATTGTTGGTAGCTATGGTTATATTCCCCTAGAACAGTTTATGGGACAAACGACCTTTGCTTCGGATCTTTATAGCTTGGGAATGACTTTAATTTATTTAGCGGCAGGTATTCATCCAGGAGATCTAACTCAAGTAAAGGGAAAAGTTCAGTTTAAGAATAAAGAAATAAGCCGTAATTTTTCACTTTGGCTCGAAAAAATCACCGATTCTTATGTAGAAAATAGATATCAATCGGCAAATATAGCTCTTACTGCTCTACAGTCTGGAGATAATACTAATGGCAATTTTATACATTTAAAACCAAAAAATAGTCAAATAAATTGGGAGCATCCCATTTTGGAAGAAAAACAGAAGAAGTAGAAAAAAAGAATGGAACTCAAGTCAAACTAAAAAAAGATTTGAGTGACAAAGAAAGTTAATGACTCCATCAGACAAAATTATTGTTCAAGAGTG
>JBCDDK010000154.1:0-15926 GCA_039180345.1 Cyanobacteria bacterium P01_G01_bin.39
ACCCCAGATTTGGTCAATTGCTCGTAATTTGGCACTTAATTTATATCGAAATGCTGGTTTTAGCAACATGGCTCAAGCCAAAAGAAAATCGCAATTTGGAATAAGGCATATTTTGTCCCTTTTTAGAATGAAATAGCCCTGGTCTATTAATCGATTTAAGGAACACTTTATACGTCTTTTTAGCTATGCTCATGTCTCAACTTCCCAACAATCGTTGGACATTCAATTAAATCCCTGATAAATGAGGTAGATAGTAAGATAGACTGTCTTAATCTTATTAGTCAAGGACTCGTTTGCAACTAGTTGCGGCTAAAGCCTTACTGTATCAACCGACAAAAGGCTAATAGCCATTGGTGATAAGTTAAAGTTGTGTGTTGCTTATCAATCGGTCTTCAGCTTTATGCTATTAGCTTTAGAAATATATTTGAGATAATCTTCTCATTCAGAGTAATTGCAATTCTAGATCTAATCAAATAGATATCAAATATATATTTGGTGTTTAATAATAAGATGGACACCATATGTAGTAGTTGACAAAGAGTGATTTTTTCGTAACTTGTCACGATTGGCTATTAGCTAATAGCAAACATACTTATGCTTCATATTTACAACGTCAAATTATAGAGATAGCCTTCAAAATCCACCCCATGAGTTTAACTTCAGAAATACTTGATCAACAGCCAGATAACGTTTTGACAAGATTACGTCGTGCCGATCAATTTTGGTCAGCATTGCGATCATCAGAGTTGGATGTACCGACAGTTGTAACTGATAGTTCTGATTTAATCTCAGAGACTGATACAGACATTCTTATTAGTGGTGGTACTCTGGGAATTATGCTCGGTGCAGCACTACAGCAACTTGGTTGGCAAGTAGTAGTCATTGAAAGAGGTATCTTAAAAGGAAGAGAACAAGAATGGAATATCTCTCGCAATGAATTACAGGTATTGGTCGATTTAAACTTATTGAGCATGGCAGAATTAGAACAGGCGATCGCTACTGAATATAATCCTGCCAGAGTCGGTTTTAAGGAAGGATGTGAAGTCTGGGTCAAAGATGTTTTAAATGTTGGAGTCGATCCTGTTTATTTATTAGACCAGTTAAAACAGAAATTTTTGGCTGCTGGGGGCAAACTACTAGAAAATGCGCCCTTTAAATCAGCTACGGTTCATCCTGATGGCGTAACAGTTGCGGTAGCAGACCAGCAGATCACCACAAGGCTATTGATTGACGCGATGGGTCATTTTTCCCCTATCAGTAAACAAGTACGACAGGGAACAAAACCCGAAGCAGTTTGCGTCGTTGTGGGTAGCTGTGCTGAAGGGTTTACGGAAAATAAAACAGGGGATCTGATTTATTCTTTCACCCCAATTATCAACCACTGTCAGTATTTTTGGGAGGCTTTTCCCGCCAGAGATGGTCGCACCACCTATATGTTTAGCTACTTGGATGCTAATGCAGATAGACCAAGCTTA
This sequence comes from Cyanobacteria bacterium P01_G01_bin.39, assembly GCA_039180345.1. Classification (GTDB taxonomy): domain Bacteria; phylum Cyanobacteriota; class Cyanobacteriia; order Cyanobacteriales; family Xenococcaceae; genus Waterburya. Next base: position 1,476 of record JBCDDK010000154.1, read on the forward strand.
GAATATTTTATGGATGAATATCTCAGGCTGTTACCTGAATATCAAAACATAAAGCTAGAACAGCTTGATTTTAAACGATTTTTATTTGGTTTCTTTCCAGCATATAAAGATAGCCCCTTGAAAATACCATTTGATCGCATCTTGCCCGTAGGAGACAGCGCAGGGGGACAATCTCCCGTTAGTTTTGGTGGTTTTGGCGCCATGATACGGCATTTGAAGCGACTGTCTCAAGGTATAAACGAAGCTCTCAAAGCAGATCTTTTAGGTCATCAAGACTTAGCTTTACTGCAACCATATCAACCCAATATTTCTGTTACCTGGCTTTTCCAGCAAACCATGAGCGTAGAGGTTGGCAGAGAAGTCAATCCTGACCAAATTAACAGTCTGATGAGTGGTGTGTTTGCGGTTATGGCTCGTTTAGGAGATAGTGTTCTCAAGCCATTCTTACAAGATGTGATTCAGTTTGCACCTTTAGCTAAAACCTTGCCTCTAGTTAATCCTAAGTTGGTTTTACCCCTGTTATCGCAAATCGGCATCAAATCTTTAGCTAACTGGAGTATTCATTTTTTTAATTTGGCATTGTATAGCAGTTTATTTACTACAGCAAAATGGGTTCAACCATTGACTAAAAATCTCGCGACCGCACAACAATACTATTACCATCGTTGGCTTGATGCCTGGAAATATGGCTCTGGTGGCGATTATAAACATTGAATATTGATCTGTTCAAACTACTGCGCTTGTAGCCCTACAAAGTTATGTTAGGACAATACAAAAGTTGACGGTTCGTAAGTAGCGAGTGTCCTAATCTAAATACGTAATGCTATAACTCTACTCCTTATTGCTTGTGATGCCAATCTTCTCGGCTTAACTGATAAACGAAACAGTCATCCTCTCCAAACTTTCGCTGTTCGACAAATTGGAAGCCAAGGCGTTCATAGAAGCGGTGGGCGCGAGTATTGCTGGCAAGGGGATCAATGAGTACAGCCGTCACAAGAGGTTCGGCAAAACAACGAGCAAGGGCGAGGTGCATCATCTGAGTTCCATAGCCTTTGCCCAGATCGGTTTTTTCTCCAATCCAGATGTCAATAGCACGAAGATTCGCTGAGATATTACCCCAATAATGGCTATCTTCTAGTGCTGGATCGATAATCTGAATAAATCCGATGGGACGATCATCAAGTTCAGCAATTAGTTGTTCGCAACCTTTTGGATCACGAGTAAGTTCTATTTCCCAACACCAATCATCGTTAGGATCTGAAGCAATTACATGGGGTTGTTCATCCCAGTGTTGTAGTAATGTTAAATCATTTAAGGTGGCAGGACGCAAATTGATCACAGATTTTTTAAATGTGCCATTACCCATGGAGTATGTTTTGCGATCGCATGACTACTTTTTCAACTTTGTTTGCCTAATTCTTGTTTTCCATAGCGAAGTACTCGGCTAATTTCTCTGGTGCTAGAACAGTGCTATATTGTTGTGCTAACTCTGGAGTAGCTAGTTCAAGCAACACGGCATTTTCCACCCAAAACTCAATCACATCAAAGTAACCGCGACTACAACGCAAGCACCGCCAATTTTCACGCTGGGCAATAGACTCGATTTGCGACTGGTCTTGGGGTATGGAAATAGCAGCATGAGTAGCAATAAACTGGTTATTAGTATTGGCATTTTGGTACTGTATCGGTTGCTCGTCTTCTCCTGGAATCATTTCAGTCCCAAGAGGATAAACCTCAATCAAAGTCCCGTATTGATCAGCGGCAAATGCTACATAGCTGCCTGGATGAGATGAAAAAGGGGCAGAATAGCCATTGAATAGTTCAGCCAAAACCTCGGCAACGTGAACTGGATTCTTAGCAGGGATGGAAATATGATGAATCATTAGTTCAAAAGCTCTTTTCGTTTCAGGTAATTCTACCTATGGAAGGCAGCTTATTATTCATCTTATCAATGTAGTCAACTATTGAATCAAGAAAGCTAACAGCGAAGGAAAGAAACAATTTATATGTTATGCATTCAATTAAAAATACCTACTTTTCTGCTGAAGGTATAAACTGGGCAAAGATATCTTCCCCCGTCATGTTTTTTGTTTTATTAGCAAAAGAGTAATATTCGGGTTTCTCGTCGATAAATACCTGATGGGTCAAAACAAGATCAGGTTCCTGCTCAAAAATTCCTGCGGGAATGAAATAAGATTGGTTTTCTTTAAATCTATAGAATAGATGGCTACCACACTTTTTACAGAATCCACGTTCCGCCCATTCTGAAGACTGATAAAGCCCGATACTTTCCTCACCAGAGAAACTAACGTCACTGTTGCACTCAACTGCCATTAAAGCCCCTCCCCCCCATTTCCGACACATCCCACAATGACAAGCTGCAACGTGCGGGTTCATGCTTTTCGTAGATAGGCTTACCGCCCCGCAGAGACAGCTACCTTGGGCAACACTTAGTTCAGACATATTATTTTCTCTTCGCTAAAGTCTTCTATATATTCCGCTCATGATTGTTATATCGTTAATGAGTTAGCTAACTGACAGTTTGCAACAATTTCTTACATGCAAATATTAAAGCGATCGCCTTCGTAGCTATTAGCATTAAAGTAGGATGGGTTAGACGGCGTAAACTTTCGTAAAAACTTGGATTGAGCAATCCATCGTAACCCATCGTTTTAGATTTGACACGACGTTATTAGCTTTTAGCTTCTAATAACCGTTCAAAGTTTAACTGTATAGATTAAAATCACCTAATTTCTTCTTTTCTAACCTGTACATTTGGTTATTTTAATTCACAATAAATATATAATGTCAAAAGGGCAAATATCATCTTTTGCTATAGCGTTTTTTCCTTATTTTATTAACTTTTATCAACAAAAATCAGGGAAAAATTTTATTTTTGAAAACTCTTGGATTTATCTTTAAACTGTGATATTATTTATTTCATAATGGGAATAGTGACGCTTGTCTATAGAAGCCACCACTCCCATTATGAAGAATTAAAATTATCATATAACGAGCGATCGCCAAAGTCAACCCCTATTTACTAAAGGAAATATTACAGCCGTTTTTAGTTGAATAGACTACGTATTCAATCGACTAGTTCGTAGCCATTAGCCATTAGCCATTAGCCATTAGCCATTAGCCATTAGCCATTAGCCATTAGCCATTAGCCATTAGCCATTAGCCATTAGCCATTAGCTTTTGAGACATTTCAGCGTGGATCTGCTTTTTTTAAAATGATCGCTATAAAATAGGTTTTAATTTGTATATAGTGTTATTAAATTAACGTGAATTCGGGATAAGCTAAAACCCTTGCTATAAGGTAGATTCAAAATCTATCATTTAGGTGATTTTTTACTTGTTCTTAGGTGAAATAAATGGCTATAAAGTTTATGGTTTAAGGCTTAGAGCTTAGAGCTTAGAGCTTAGAGCTTAGAGCTAATCTCGCAGACTAATCTTCTTAACCCGAACTGGCGTTAAATTAATATGACATTACATTACATATAGTAGTTGACTAATTCTAGATTTCCTTAACTTGTTATGATTGCCCAATCCCCAATCCCCAATCCCCAATCCCCAATCCCTACGAGCATATACCTAAACGTGTCCTAATCTAACCTGGTACGACTTATCCCTCCGACTGATTAAAGCGATCAAACAATTCTTTAACTTCCCCTTCCGTCATCTCAAACATGGTTGCAACTTCCGATAATAGGCTATTGTCGCCAGTTTTTTGATACAAACCAGCTAATTTACTGAAAACTATACCCAAACTATGTTGATCATCAAATTCAGCAAAAATCCTTAAAGCTTGCAAATAATAATCTTTCGCCTGTTCAAATTTCTCTAATTCTTCCGCCAGTATCCCCAATTGCCCGTAAGTGCTGGCTTGAGAATATTTATCGCCGTATTCAATCTTGATTTCTAAAGCCTGTTGATAATAATGTTGTGCTTGGGGGTATTCTCTTAATTCATGTGCCACCCTGCCTAATTGGTGGAGAGTGAGGGCTTGAGAATATTTATCGCCGTATTCAATCTTGATTTCTAAAGCCTGTTGATAATAATGTTGTGCTTGGGGGTATTCTCTTAATTCATGTGCCACCCTGCCTAATTGGTGGAGAGTGAGGGCTTGAGAAAAGCGATCGCCGTATTCAATATTGATTTCTAGAGCCTGTTGATAATAATCCTGTGCCTGGGGGTATTCTCTTAATTCCTGTGCCACGATGCCTAAATGGTGGAGAGTGGAGGCTTGAGAAAAGCGATCGCCGTATTCAATCTTGATTTCTAGAGCCTGTTGATAGTAATTCTGTGCTTGAGGGTATTCCCTTAATTGCTGTGCCACGATGCCTAATTGGTGATAAGCAGTGGCAAGATAAGATTTTTTTTGGCTATCTTCAATATTCTCTATTTGCGAAATCAAATCCAATGTTTTTTTATAGACTGCTTTAGCTTGTTGATAATTTTGTTGTTCTTGGTAACATTTAGCTAAATTTCCTGAAATGGTCACAATATCTGTTTCCCATCCTGCATAACTATCTTTAGAAGTATGTTGAGATAACTTTTGATAAAGATTTTCGGTTAACTGTAGCTGTTCATCTTTATTATTAATTAATCCTAGATAATTATATAAACATATCCAAATTGTATAAACCCCTTCTTTTTGCTCTAAACAGATCTGCAAACCTTGATAAAGGTTTTCATATTCCCAGCGGACAAAAGTGATTCCTATTTGTCTTTTTTGGGGTTCTTTTGATTCCATCAAGTTATTGTAATAGCTTGCCAAGGCTTTATAGTGATTTTTAAATCCTTCTCTTAGAGCTACTCTTACTGATTCATCAACTTCCTTTAGTTTGGTATTTAGGAAATAAGGTAATACTGGTTGAATTGTTAGCAGTTGCGGATAATCTTGATCTATTGGCGAAAGTAAACCCCAGTTAACTGCTTCCGTTACCGCAGCTTCTAAGTTTTCTAAATCGTAAATTTGAAACGGCTCTAGTTTGCCTAATTGTTCTGCATAATGTTTAAGATCGCTACTATCAATAAATCCCCGAAAGGGCGCTAATAATAACAGTAATTTTTGTGCTGACTCGGATAAATTGCTATGGGAATAGTCGATACATTTAATAATATTATTAGTCTTATCTTCTCCCGTTTCTTTGATCTCTGCTTGTTCTAACTGTTTCAAAATCTCTTCAGGGGATTGATTTTTTGAGTTAGCTAACACCACTTCCATTGCCAGAGGATAACCTGCTAACAATTTCATCAACTTTCTAAAATGCCTGTCGGTCTTTATTTCCTCTAGGGGCTTGCTGCTGTTTACTCGCTGTAGAATATTCTCTGCTAAATCGGTGCGGGCTTGTCTATCTAAACCTCGTAGCTGATAGCAATTGTCGCGGAAGGTACTTGATTGTAACCATTGTTCACTAATCCGTGAACCTAAAATAACCTTGGTTTTGCCACCCACTAAAGAGGCTAAAAACTTTTTAATTTCTTCTCTAGCAGGTTCATCTAAAGTATTCTGGATGGCTAAAGGTTGTCCCGTTACCGACTCTAGGTTATCTAAAATCAGGATATAAGGATTCGTTAATAATTCTTGTGATAACTTGCGCCACTGCACCGTCAGATTCTGCGCCTGAAAAGTGCCAAACTCAAAGCGGTTATATACTTGCTTGCCAATTTCATAAACAATCTGTTGCAGGGTATAGGCTTTTTCGTCATAGCCAAAATAGAAAATATCCTCAGCAAAATTGGTAACTTGCCACCATTCTCTGAGATAATGCAATAAAGTGGTTTTTCCCGTGCCTCCCATCCCCTGTAACAAGAGAATGTTATGTTGCAGTAGAGCTTTTTCAATCAAGAGAATATCGAGATCTCTACCTACAAAGCCATATGTGGGCTGAGGAAAGGTATATTTACTATCCAGACTAAGGTAATATTGCTCTTCTTCCTCGGGGGTAAACTGGCGCAACTTAAAATCTACCTGCCCATTGCAATAGACAACAGGTAACAGCCAATCTTCTAACTCAATTTCGGTATTGTAATAGGCGCTTCTTCCTTTACGGTTGTATAATTCCCTTCTACCTAAGCGAATAGCATGGTTAAGATCCTGGTTATCAAACAGGTGAGTATAAATCTGCCGCATTATAATTTCCGCAGCGGTAACTGTGACGGAATAACTCATCGCTAGCACCATCTGCATCCCTGCACTCATTAGCCGACTACCTAAACTAGTTTCGCGGTTGTCTGCTATTTCATTTTGATTAAGTTGTTTTCCCGACTGACAAGCATTAAGAATACATACAGGTATACCTTTTCCTGTTAACAAATTGGCTATTTCTGAGGCTTCTACGAAATCGTGTTCACCTTTGGCTGATCCTTCCAGAGATAAGAATGCTTTTACTCCTGCATATTCTATAATCTCGCTTCTACCAAATCTACTCTTAAACAGATAAGGATTACTTTCAAACTCTTTGTGATCTTCAATCTCTTTTTGATACCGCTGGTAATCTTCGTAGGTAATCAACGCCCCGTGAACATCGAAATGGACAACGTGATAATAGCCGCTTCCCTTCGCTTCTAGATGTCTGGATAAAGCCTCATATGTACCAGGGCGCAATAGATCAACCTTGACTCGTAACTTAGCAGTGCGAATTGCCTCTACCAGGGGACGGGAAATAGTACGATAAGCCACGTCTTGATCCGCATTCGGTCTTGCTGTAACTACTAACAGATTAATTGTTGGCGACTGGTTAACATTTGCCTCAATTACTGGTTGGTTAACAGTTTTCCTAATCAATATCGAATTTATCGCCAATAACGCAGCGGGTGGATCTAAATCTGGATCTTGTAAAGCTTCCCAGTGGAGTGCCTGAAATTCTGGGGTGATGCTTTCAACTTCGATTTGTATCTGGTTTAAATCACGGCGTAACTGACTATATTTAGCATAAGCATTAATATCTGCCTGAAATACTTGCTTAAATAACTCCTCGCCATATTCCCTAACGCTAGCCTTTGCTTGATCGGCTTTGACGTTATCTAAAATGGGATAGCGCAACCACTCCTCAAAATACCACTCTAATACCTGTTCCTGCTTGGCATTAAAAGGATCGCTAACCGTAATGTTGTAATTACTACCATCAATAATCAAAGTAGCCTTAAAGCCTGTGTCAGTCTGACTTTGTTCGCGGATCGTAATTACAGCCATAGATTCTCAGACAGATTATTGCCAAGAGAAGAAAATTTCTCTATTCCTTAATCTAAAAGATTACTTTGAGCGACGGCTGTATTTTTAGATCTGCTTAAGTATTTCGCAACTAAAAAATAACATTAATTGATGAAATTATTGCTTCCATGTTCTATTAAACGCGTAATGTGAGTTAGCTTCGTTGAAAGCTTATTGGTTCGTAGCCATTAGCTATTAGCCTTTCAAAGATTAACTATTGTAGATAGGAGATTACGTAATTCCTTTCGTTTCACCGTATCTATAGCCTTTCTCAAATAGATGAGGTACACTCAATCAACCATCAACAATTAACAATCAGCAAAAAACAAGATTTATCAACGTACCTCACCTTAATAAGAAGCGTTATATCACCTTAAGACTCAAGAATAGGCTTGATCTTTTCTAGGTAGCCATACCAATTATCTAAAGCCTGACCATCAGAGGTTGCTGTCAGTTGCAATAAAGCTATGCCCTGATCAAAGCCAATAATGCCGTAATCTTGTTCTAAAGCCTGAGTAATAGAATTAGCCGTGGTTTTCAAACTATTGCGATAATCAGTTAAAACAGCCTGATACTGTTCGGTATGCCAAAGGTCAGCAATAATATATTCTACCTTAGTTATTTCTTGGCGATCGCTTTTGAATTCTAGTCCAGGTAAACGAATTACTTCTCGCCGACTGGAAAGATGAGGAATCAGCCAGGTAGTACCAGAAACACTAGCATCCTCTGGTATTTTTGCCAGCAGGGTTCTGATTTTAGCAGCATGTTGCCATTGCTTAGATGGTGCAACATAAACCCAAGGCTTGATGCCAGTGGGAATTATAAAGGAAAGAGTATCGCTGGGATTTGAGGTAATCGTAAAAAAAGTAGAGAGACAAATACAAAAAATCCAGAAACGACGAAATTTAGGACGCAATTTACGAGGCTGACACTGAGAGAGAGACTGATTAAAGTTGCCAAAACCCTGTCCTGACCACCATAAAATCGAACCGTAAAATAAACCAGGGGTCACGCTGATGGCATAGCGAATCGAAATACTAAGTACTAAATCTCCTTGGCTTAAAAACAATTTCAAGAGGGGAAACAAAGAGATTGACCAAGCACCAGGAGCAAATATCGGGATGAACGCTAAAGGCAACCACTGTCCTAATAAATATTTAAAAGTACCAAAGATAGGAGTAAATAGTTCCTTAATCAATAATCCTGGATTTGTGATCATGTTGACCATAATTTCTAAGGTAGAAGCCTGATCTCCCTCAGCATATTGCCCGAAGTTTTCTAACATAAATCTTTTAGAAACATCGTCAGAAAACAGAGGCATGATTAAATTAGTTACAGCCAGCACATATCCCACACTTGCCAGACACACTCCAAAGCCAATGCGAGGATATCTACGACTTAAAATCAAATAAGCCCCCACCCCAAATAAGGTAATCCCACTATCTTCCCTTACTGCCAGGACGCAGATCGCCAACAGCCAAAACAGCCACCAGCAGCGTTTTTCCATTGCCAGCAGTAAACTAAAGACAAATAAGGGGATTTGGGATATATCATGAAAATTCCCCAAGGTAGGACCAATTATGGCGTTGCCACCATAAAAACTGAGGCTAATTAATAGAGCGATCGCTGGAGTAAGATAAACTCTAGCAAGCTGATAAAGAACTAATCCCGCTGCGGTGACAAAAACCACCTGTAACACCGTTAAAGTAGCAGGATGCGGCAGCAGATAGTAAATGGGCAACCATAACAATAAGGCTGGAGTAAAATGCTGTCCCAGACGATGATAAGATACATCAGGAACCTCTCCTCCGTGAATTACGTTGGTTGAAAGCTGAGAAGAAAGACTGCTTTGAAACCAATTACCCCGAATGCCATTCCAAAAAACCTGATTAAAAATCCCCTGATCATATGAAGAATAAAATGAAAAATGGCGGTGAAGAGTTAAACCTAAAGTGATGCCAAAAAAAGCGATCGCAGCTAACATTAGCTTTTTGTGTTCAGGTTCGATACTTCTGCTCAATAATATTTTGCTCATTTAGAATTATTCAACACATTTTGTTCACTTTCATTGGTGATTTTATCTGCACAATCACCTAATCGGGAACTTTATCTCTTTGATAATTGATTTATTTCACTCAATCAATCTAAAAAAATTCTTCAGTTTGTCAAGGTCATAACAGAAAATTCTGGCAATTTTAAAGTTCTATTTTAGAATAGAGAGGGCGGAGACAAAAGTTTCCGTTCACTCCTCACACCACACTCCGCTCGATTATTTTTCGAGCGGTTTTCTATTAGCTTCAATTTAGACTAATTTTAGTCCGCTTTTTATAGTCAGGGAACATTGTCATCTTGCTAATTGAGTCATAGCATCACTCTGATCTTTACAAGGTTACAGCAACGCTAAGGGGTGTAAGCATTGCAACCAAGACTTTTAATTCTCAACTTTGCCAAATCAACCCAAAAATCATTTTCTGAAAAACAAGAATCTGTAACTTTAGATGTAAAGTCTGGTTGTTTTACATAGTGTTAATCATTGACCATGGTAGAATCCTATATTATTGAAATGGATTTGTGGTCAATAAGGATTTAATAAGTATGTCATCATCAGCCGCGCCAGTAACAGATTCCAGTTTTCCCCAGGAAGTTTTGGAAAGCTCGGTGCCAGTACTAGTAGACTTTTGGGCTCCCTGGTGTGGGCCCTGTCGTATGGTTGCACCAGTAGTAGACGAAATCGCCGAACAATACGAAGGACAAATAAAAGTAGTCAAGTTAAATACCGACGAAAACCCTCAGGTTGCTAGTCAGTATGGTATTCGTAGTATTCCTACCTTAATGATTTTTAAGGATGGTCAACGAGTTGATATGGTTGTAGGTGCAGTACCTAAAACAACCTTAGCTAGCACCCTCGAAAAATATCTTTAAGCAATATTGCTAAATTTATTTGGTTAGTTTATTTGGTAGTCTGGGACAATAGCTTCAGTAGATCTTACCCTGGGATCTGGCTGAAGCTTATTTTTTGCTGCTATTAAAAGTAAAGTCTTCAATAACTAAACCTTCATTACTTTAATGAGGGTGACAAGTTTAACTTTTAACTATGTTCGTTCCTCATTCCTCTTTCCTTAAAACCAATGGATTCTTCTAAAAAATCGGACAGATTAGAGAAGCAGTTGAATGAACTTCTAACTAATTTACCTGATCACAATCACAGCCAATTGATTGAGCGTGCATTGTCAGCACTTTTAAGGATTGCTGAATCAGAAACTGAACGTCTTAATTGGAAGATTTTGACTTCATCCTTAGAAGATCTAGAACAAGGATTTACCAAGTTTGATCCTCATCAACATACGCGCAAAATTGCTATATTTGGTTCGGCTAGAACTTCCCCTCAGAACCCTGAATATAAAATGGCAGCCGATTTTGCTCGCTGTATGGTTGAATCAGGTTTTATGGTGATTACTGGCGCAGGAGGCGGTATCATGCAGGCAGGAAATGAGGGGGCGGGTCAAGGTAACTCTTTTGGTCTTAATATTAGATTGCCTTTTGAACAAGGAGCAAATCCTGCCATAGACGGTGATGATAAGCTAGTCAATTTTAAATACTTTTTTACCCGCAAACTATTTTTTCTTAAAGAAAGTGATGCGATCGCTCTGTTTCCAGGTGGATTTGGCACCCAAGATGAGGCATTTGAAACTTTAACTCTTTGTCAAACAGGTAAATATGGACCAGTTCCCTTGGTACTAGTTGATCAGCCAGGAGGTGATTATTGGCAATCCTGGAATGAATATGTTTGTCATCAGCTACAGGCTAAGGGCTTTATTAGCCCAGAAGATTCGAGTCTCTATACTATTACCGATAATCTTGATCTAGCCTGCCAAACTATTAAAGATTTTTACCGTGTCTACCATTCGAGTCGCTATGTAGGTAAACTATTTGTAATCAGGCTTAAGCTAGATTTGCCTGAAGCAGCAGTAGCAGAACTGAATCAGGAGTTTGGCGACATCTTGATCCAAGGAAAGATTGAGCGCAGCAGTGCTTTACCAGCAGAAAAGCAAGATTTGTCTATCGTTGGCTTGCCTCGCCTGGTGTTTTACTTCAACCAAAAAAGCCATGGTCGTCTTTATCAGCTAATTAACAAGATTAATCTTTGGGGGGATGCTTGCGAGGCAACCGAACATCCTGAATTTAAATAAGTTAGTTGTTTGTCAGAACCATAAGTTAACAAACAAAGACTAATATTAAGCTTTGTATGAATATTAGCTGCATATCTTAATATTTTCTTTATATTTGTGCAGAAGGGACTAATATTTTAATTGATGGCAAAGCTCTAATCTGAGTTGACAACATCGAAACACATTATATGTATAAAAGGTGAAGCAGCTTGAATACTACACTATTACGCCAAACCTGGAACTTAATTGAAACTACTAGTGCTTGGGAGCTTTTAGAAATTAGTGAGCCAGAATTAATTCAGCGGCTACTAAGACGTTTAGATGCTCAAGAGCCTCTTGCAGCTAGCGATCGCGATACCATCAACAGCTACCTTCATGACAAGATTAATTTAATTAAGGATACTGCTGAGTCGCGCCTAGTATCAGCATAAAAAGCTATCAAGTAAATCAACTCGCCTCAATTTACCCAATTTGAGGAAGAGAGTACTGAGTATATTACTTATATTACTAAGAAGCAATTTCTAAATTTTGCGCCAAATTTGATAGCTTTGATTAATAATCCAAAATAGCTGTTTGATCCTGGCAGTTTGTAGTCGCAACAACTGATAACGGTGACGAATCTGTTCAATATTGTGCCGTCCTTGATCGATGATTTCAGGAGCAGTTCTCAGGGAAATATTAAAATATTTATCATAATTAATCAAAATAGCAGTAATTTTGGTGATTAAACTTCTTAATTGCCAAATTCTCATAGCTATGTAAATATTTAACAAAGTAATTGAGAGATTAACGGCAATAATTAAAAATATCATTAATTTGTTGCTTCCAAAGCCAGTTCAACTGGTCAAAATTGAATGAAACTGCTAGTTCTGAGTAATGGTCATGGAGAAGATCTAATCGCCATTCGCATTATAGAACGATTGCAACAGAATACCCCAAATTTAGAGCTAGCGGCATTGCCAATTGTAGGACAAGGTCTAGCTTATAAAAGACTCTCAATTCCTCTGATAGGTAGAGTCCAGCAAATGCCATCAGGGGGATTTATCTATAAAGGCGGCAAACCACTGTTGCAAGATCTTTACGGTGGCTTAGTGCAATTAACCATAGAACAATTAAAATTAGTACGTCTGTGGGGCAAGACTGGGGGGCTGATTTTAGCAGTGGGAGATATTGTTCCTTTGCTCTTTGCCTGGTTTAGTGGCGCAAATTATGCTTTTGTGGGAACAGCCAAATCAGAATATTATCTACGGGATGAAACCAACTGGCTACCGCAAACGTCCTGGTTAGAGCGAATCATGAATTCGGTATATCTGCCTTGGGAACGCTGGTTAATGAACCGTAGGCAGTGTCAGGCGGTTTTCCCCAGAGACAGTTTAACTACCAAAATTTTGCAACAGTATTCCATTCCAGCATGTGATTTGGGTAATCCGATGATGGATAGTATAACTACTAAAAGCCAACCTAGAGCTTCAGAAGAATTAAATATTTTGTTGCTACCAGGTTCGAGGATGCCTGAAGCACTGAGAAACTGGCACCAAATATTAATGGCAGTTTGGTCAGTAATCAAAGCCCGTCCCAAAGACAAACCCCCACAATTACAGTTTAGTGCAGCGATCGCCCCAGGATTAGATTTAAAATCTTTTGTGGTCTATGGCGTGAGCCAGGGATGGCAGATGAAGTTCCAGTATTCGCAAACTGTAACCTTGACCCAAAATAATTGCGAGCTGATTTTGACCCAGGAACGTAATCATGAATTCTTTAAAATGAGTGATATAGCGATCGCTATGGCGGGAACCGCTACGGAACAGTTCGTGGGCTTGGGTAAACCAGCAATCATCTTTCCTGGAACAGGACCACAATTTACCGCTGCTTTCGCTGAAGCACAATCAAGACTGCTTGGTTGTTCCATTACGATGGTTTCAGATAGCGAACAGGTTGGTCAGACGATATTGAATATTATTAATGATCAACAACTGTTAGAGCAGATTCGTCTCAATGGAAAGCGACGGATGGGAGAACCTGGTGCGGCTCAAAGAATTGCCGAATGTCTGGAAAAAACATTGCTGTTGCCAGAAGATTAAAATTAAAGAGTTGAACTTTTCATGACAAGTTAAAAGCTGACTTCAAGACATGGGCAATCAATTACAATGTTTAATCTTTGATGTTGATGGAACATTGGCAAATACAGAAAGAGACGGGCATAGAGTGGCATTTAATCTGGCTTTCAAGGAGGCGGGATTAGAGTGGCATTGGTCGGCAGAATTTTACGGTAAATTATTGACCGTTTCAGGTGGGAAGGAACGCATCTTTTATTTTATCCAGCAGTATTTACCAGATTTTCAGTCCGATGAAGATATTTCTAAGTTGGTGGCACGTCTACACCAGCTAAAAACTAATCATTACATTAAATTGCTCCGTAGTGGAGCGATTCAACTACGTCCTGGAGCTAAGAGATTGATTGAAGAGGCACGAGAGGCAGGGTTAACATTGGCGATCGCTACTACAACTTCCTTACCCAATGTGATTGCCTTATTGGAGCAGTATCTAGATCTTGATTGGTTTAAAGTGATTGCCGCAGGAGATATTGTCCCCAACAAAAAACCAGCTCCCGATATATACCACTATGTGATCAATCGACTGGAGTTGTCTCCCGAGAATTTTCTGGTAATAGAAGATTCGGACAATGGGCTAGAATCAGCCACAGCGGCAGGATTAACTACAGTGGTTACGGTAAACAGTTATACCAAAAAGCAAGATTTTAGTGAGGCGGCTCTGGTAGTGGAGAATTTAGGAGAACCCGAGCAACCCTGTCAAGTTATTCAGGGTGATTTGTCATTAGAATCAGGATATCTCAATGTAGCTAATATGCAGCGGCTACTTCAGTTGCCGTAGCGCAGCTCTCCCCGCACGATTTAACTATGGTTTAGACTAAAAATAATCATGAGAAAACAGTTCAGCCTGTTAAAAATAGCTGAATAAGAAAACTACAGTGATAAAATCAAGTTACAAAGCCTGTTTTTTCGTTTTTTTAGCGCGAGAATAACTCTTTTTAGCAGTAGG
>JBCDDK010000155.1:0-15855 GCA_039180345.1 Cyanobacteria bacterium P01_G01_bin.39
AATGTTCAATGTTCAATGTTCAATGTTCAATGTTCAATGTTCAATGTTCAATGTTCAATGTTCAATGTTCAATGTTCAATGTTCAATGTTCAATAAGGCTCAGAAAAATCGTCTACATTATTAGGAACAATTTTGCGATCGCCACACATGTCTAGATCAAATACTTTATGGTTGGGATAATATCCTCCGACTTTAATTGAGTAATCGTATCCCAGTTCAGGATGAAAGTAAGGACTATACAGAAAAGCATATTTGAGAGAGGCTTTGTTAGATCCTTGAATATTATCTCCCATATGTTGACTAATCAAACATACTTGATCATCAGGCTTGATTTGACTCAGAAATTCTTTATTTACTCCCAAATTAACGTACTTATCTAGAGTAAAAAAAGTTGGTTTAACTGCTCGGTAATTAGTTTTAATTAAAACAATAATTAAAAATGTTATGTAAATCCATTTGACATATTTGAATTGCAACCATTTATTTAAACTAAACTTACTATTTGCTGAGGATGATAAGAGATAGAGATTCAAAGAAACTAAAGTAATCATCCAGTAGAGAAAGTATCTTAGTTCATGGGATGCAGGAAAATTCAGAGGAATTAGCGACATGGCAATCACAACAAGTAACGCTAATCTCGCTTTGACCGAACGTAAATGCCGAGGTAGGGATTTATTTCGGATAATCTCCCTCAGCAAAAACAATAACAGCATCAGGATATTAAATACTACGTAAGCCCCAAAAAAGCCGCCACGACGACTGCGCTCAAAGTTGGGACTCCATTGATCTGCTGACCAGATATTAGGTGTACTGATATCTAACATCGAGCTAATCCAGTTGATTTGCCTATTGCCTTGTTCAAAAGCCTTGGGGGTTCGCTTATGATTTAGCACCACTCCAGCTATCTCGACTCGAATCGGATATAAAGGATTGCCATACACAACGGTGTTCTTAACTGGTGTGGCAAAGATAATTACTGTCGCCAACAGACCTAAGGGAATAATTTTGCTCAGTTTGATTATCGACTTATGTTGATAGCAAAGCCAGACAATTCTTAACCCTGCAAAAATTAAAGCGATAAATACCAAAGGCTGCAACAGTGTCTTAGTATTTGCTGCCATTGTTGCTCCCAAAATTGCTATCAACAATGATGCTATTTGCGGTAGCTCCTTGCTGGTATAAAGACGATAGATCATCATGATTAACATCGAGATCCCTATGTTACCAAGCAAATCAACAAAACTACTGCTAGCATGAAATAAGACTAGAGGAATCGAAAATAAAGCTGCTACAGCCAGATAAAAAGGAACTTTGAAATATGACTTCAAAAAGAAAAAATAGCCAAAAACAGCAAAAAAGCTAACTAAGTTTGCTGATTGAATTCGTCCTGTAATCTTCCAAAAAAAACCCTGAAGAAAATGCGCCAGCAAAGGAAAACCTTCAAAACGTGGCTCAAACCACTCTTCATCCCCAATAAACATTTCTTTCGGTATAATGCCCCAGATTCTGCCCGCAAAAGGCAAATGATACCAACCAGGATCATAGCTAGTATCAATATCTATAACTGCCTTAAGCAATACGGCTATCACCAGAATAGTAGCAGCTAGATTAAGGACTATTTCTATAGTCAGAATGGAGGAGGTTTTAACCTGCTTACCTTTGGCAGCAAAATTCAACATCGAATATAAATGTAGTCGTTTTAATTAATTGACCTATGCTTTTAATCATTGGTTCGGGGGATTAGGGATTAGGGATTGGGGATTAGTCAAGAATTGACCCTATAACTTATCTGAATTTCTATTTATTTGATCCATACGGTTTTTATTTGGAATGACCATAACTAACTTAAAAGTATGATTTAATTTTGCTTTTGGGTAAATAAAGCAAATCTATCCCACATAGACCCCACAGCAAATACTGCGAGAATTATCATCACGGCTATGAGGTAGAGAAACCTCTGGATTAAAGCGAAATTGACTGCAATTGCATTTGGTACGTCAAACAAGCCTAATAAACCAATCCAGCTAAATTCCATGAATCCCAGATTGGCTGGAGTGAAGCTAATCAGCATTGCCAACTGGATGATGGGGGAAATAAACGCTATTGCCCATAACTTGATCTTAAAGCCAGCTGCGATCGCAATCAAGACTCCGCGAACAATCCACACGACATAGCGAATTACTGAAACCCAGTAGAGGTAAAGGGTAAAATTTTTACCTAAGATTGAATCTTTGCTTGCACCTACAGATGTTTCTGGTGCGGCTGATTTTCCGCCCCTAAGTTGTTTTAACCAGGTCAAAGCTTTAATTAGAAAACCGATTAAGCGGCGATGCCATTGATTAATCACAAAGTGAACTGCAATAATTGTGGCTATCCAAGCCCAAACTGCCACCGAGAGAGATATATACCCTAGTACATATAAAATGGATGTGGGAAATAACAGTACAGGAATCAAAAGATTAAAGAACTGATCGTAAACTACAGATAAAAAACCTTTAGAAAATGAGCTTATCTTATGAACTCTTAAAGCTAAATTTTGCACCATTACCATACCCACGTACTGCGGCATAACCTGCATGGTTAATGAGCCTAAAGTAGTATAGAATAAGTAAAATTTTAAAGGCTGTTGGTTTTTGGGAGTGAGTTTTTGTGTGACCAAACTCCACTTATATGCCGTCAGTGCCGTATGTAAAATTAATGCCGTGATTGCTAAACCAGCATAGAAAGGATTTAAGCTATAAAAACTAGCTACAACTTCTCCCAAGTCTAAGTCAGTAAAGTGTAGAATCAACCAGACAAATAAAAATCCTATACCCAGGGATAAAATACTAGATATAACGTTTTTTTTCGTTAACATTTATCATTACGCATCTAAAATTAATATCTTTAACTGTTACATTTACCCTGCTGTTAGCCAAGCTCTCGTAAAATTCATTTTGGTTTTTTCTAGGCTATCTAATGAAGATATAACGCTCAAAATTTTCCTTCATTTCCCTTCTGGTACTTAACAGCTTATAAAATAAGTTACTTACTATATAAGCACTAAGTTATAGCTAATATTCAGGTATAGCCGTGCCAAATTATTTATAAATATTGCCAATGACTAAAAACTAATGCCTATAAGCAGCGTGATTTTCTCAATTTAAGCAGGATTACTATATTATTTCAAAGCATCATATCCCCAAATAGCCTCTAAATCAACTCCAATCAGTTCTGATACTTTTGCCACTTCAGGCTGATATTTTTGCATCAACTCAAGTTTTATTTCTGCTGATATTTTTTCTTTCGGTGCTTGATGCCAAAGAAGTTTTTCGACAATATTATCTCTAACAAACTCATTAAATCCTTGAGAAATCAGGTTTTTGGAAATAGCCTTAACCAAAGGACGATTAACAAAATTATTGATTGCGGGAAATTTAACTTCTTTATTGACGTTTACTGACGCAAAATTGGGTGTAAAAGTTGGATCTACACCGAGAAACTCTAAAATCTCTCGATAAACACCCCCATTGTCTGCCCTAAATTCTTCATAAATTATTACCTTAATCTGTTCGGTGGCGAAGCGATCATAATAACGTTTGACCTGCTCATAATACTTTACCCGCTCAGAGTAGTATAAAAAGCTAGGAACCATAACTCTGGAACTAGTATGCTTTCCTTGTTTACGCTCCTCCTCTAAAGCCAGTGCAGTGGCAAAATCTGGCTCATTCTCCTCCGTAAATTTGGCGTAGTGGCTATGCAAAGAATATAGATATTGAGCAGGTTCGCGCAACAGAATAATTATCTTAACATCGGGATTGAAATGGTGAATTTTTTCGGCTGCTACTCTCGAATACAAATGATTAGCGGTAGCTTCTCCTACCACTTTTTCGTCTTTAACCTTAGCAAACAGTTGTAAATAGGTACTTTCATCCCTAAAATCAAAGAAAAGTTGCTTTCGGTGGTGCTGGTCGCTTTCTAGGTGAAAATCCGAACAGAAAAAATGAGGCTCCTTAAAGCTTGACATGAAAATTTCAGGATGCTGTCCTAAAAACTGATGTAAAGCTGTTGTCCCAGATTTGGGTTGTCCGACAATAAAAAAATTAGGCTTCATAAAGTTTAACAATAATAATTAGTTGCCCTTACCCCTGAGCCTGAAGTTTTGCTTTGAGGCGAGCTGCTACTCGCTCTTGAATACGTGAATCTTGCCAATACCTGCGCCATCCCCAAGGTCCTAACATGATAAAGTCAAGCGCCAACTGAAACAAGTTTGCCGATTTACCATGAACCAAAGCTGCCAAAGTAGTATTAACATCAGTGGAAAATAACGCCACTTTAGTCACTTCTCTACTAGATTTGACAGGAAGATGTTGGTCAACTACACAACGCAATTGTTGACGAAATTCGGCGATACCAGAACTCCGACGGATAGTCTGTGAATCACCGTGTACCCGAAAAGCAGCTAACGGCTTGGGAACATAGCAAGTATCACCTAATGCCGCTAACTTCAACCAGAAATCCCAGTCAGCAGTGTACCATAGATCATTATTCAAACCGCCAATCTTCAAAGCATCAGCTCTCTTAAAGGCAGGTGCGGGGATCGCAATAAAGTTCTGAATCAAAAGCTTCTCTACCATCTTGGTGGCTGCTATAGACTGGCGTTTCGCTGCTATTGGACAACGCCATAAACCCAAGGGTTTACCCCCTTCGTCAATAAACACTGAATCGTGGAGATACAAGCTGGCATAAGGATAAGCAGCGATCGCAGTTTTGATATTTTCTAGTCTTCCTTCCAGCCACAGGTCGTCCTGATGGAGAAAACAAGCATGGACTCCCGTGGCAACTTCTAAAGCCTGGTTGGTGCTGGCAACCCAGTTACCCTGTCTGGCTTTGGTAATTAGCTTGATCCTTAGCTGTTGCTGATACTGCTCTACAATCTCTAGAGTATGATCTGTAGAGCCATCATCAATCACGACACATTCAAGATCTTGCTCCTGCTGCACCACAATCGAATCTAAGGCTGCGGCTAAATATTTACTGCCGTTATATGTGGGAATAATAACCGATAGCCAAGGCTGTTTACTCATCGTTTTAATCCTAAAATACTCAAGAAGAAGCTGGAGAAAATTGCCTGGATACCCAAAGCTAAACAGGTAACCCCAGGTATGACAATAGGCATAGTTTCTGTAGGGTTAAGAACTCCAAAATCATGCTGTCCCCAGATGCCAAAAGCATAAACGGAAGCGGCAAAGCCCATCACCAACAGCACTGTACCTGCAATCAAACCTGTTTCTAAATTGAGATAGTCAAACAATCTATTTAATCTTCTATCTTCTGGTAACAGCCCTTCGCTAATGCCAAAAACTTTAGTAAAGAGGGCAAACATCACAATCTGAAACCCGATAGTCATTGCTGTAGAAGAATAAAGCAAACTATGAACCTTGGGACTAGGCAACAGGGATAGGGTTGCTAAAAACCCACACAAAATCAAAAAGATTCCTGGATAGAAAAACAACCAGCGAGGACTATACATCAACAAAAAGCGCAGATGTCTCCAACCATCACGCCAGGTATTGAGATGAGGAGGACGACTACGACCATCAGGAGATAAAGTTGTGGGTACTTCTGTAATTTGCATCTTGTGTAGGGTCGCTTTAACCACCATTTCTGAGGCAAATTCCATCCCTGAAGTCTGCAAATCTAAATCAGAAATTGCATCTTTGCGAAAACCTCTAAGTCCACAGTGAAAATCATTGCAGGGACTACCAAACAACAGCTTCCCAATCCCTGTCAATACAGGATTACCCAAATAGCGGTGGAGAAATGGCATCGCACCAGACTCAATCCCACCCCGAAAGCGATTCCCCATTACCAAATCGTAACCGTTGCGTAACTTCTTGATAAAGGGGTTGAGATTGCTAAAATCATAGCTATCATCAGCATCACCCATGATAATGTACTTGCCTCTAGCGGCACTGATACCGCCTTTGAGGGCGCTACCATAACCTTTTGCAGGAACATCAACTACCCGAGCATTTAGCCTTCTAGCTATTTCTTGTGAACCATCGGTACTACCGTTGTCGGCAATAATCACTTCTCCAGCTAAATCATTCTCTTTAATGTACCACTGAGCCTTTTTAATACAGGTTTCTAAGGTTTCAGCCTCATTCAAACAAGGCATGATAATCGAAACTTCGATCGCATTTTTTTGTTCGACGCGATTAACACGTCTGCTTGCTGGTATTTCTTTAGTGCTTATATTTCCCAACATAATTGATCCTTCTTTGATGATTAGTTAATAGTCTTAGACCTGGTTGCTCGATTGTTCATTTTGATACTTCTCGCTCAGGGCGCTTGAATTAATAGCTAAACTAAAAAAAATAAAATATGAGATAACTAGTAACTTTTTCCGATAAATTGAACTGAATATATTTTTGCTTGATTTTTTAGTCAACTGGTTTTTTTTCCAACATAACCTTATTTTTTAGTGATGTAACAACTTTATATTGGCTGGATAAAAAACAAATATAATCGATTTTTTTACATTTGTTGCAGTTTAATATCATTAAGAAATAAAGTTTGTTGGTGAGTTAGAGATGTTTTTCAATCAAGATTAATCAAAAATTAAAATGAGGAATGGTTTTAGATCCAGATAATGATTAAGTATCCATTAAGAAAGTAGCTAATCAGTGTAAAAGTCTGGTGAATAAGTGTAGCGATCTGAGAAAAACTATGCCAGAAAGTTAATTCTTAATGTATCTATAGCAATTCTTACAGTCATGGAGTACGCTACTTTCCCCCTTTCCCTTTACCCCTTAACCAAACATAGCCAAGATGTACCTCATTAATACGAGAAACGCTATATCTGAGGGACTGGCACTATTCCCTCAAACCCTTTAAATGTATAGATTTTTAATTTCGTACTTCAAGGAAACTTGCTAATTATGCCAAAGGATATCTAATTCTTTAACTTGCTCTGCGATCGCTAATTGATTTAAAGCATTAAGCTACGATACTAGCAAAACTCAATTTCGTCGAAAAACAGATGAAGAATAAATATCCTGTCTGAGTACACTTGTTAATAAATTGACGCTGATACTTTTTACACTGGTAGTTTTGCTTTCCTCGGCGGTGAACATTCTTACGAACTTGATTTGATGGGCAGTTAGAGCATTTCATCTCACCATTGTTATCAGATCATCTCCCAGGGATGCAACGCCTGGTAATCAATTATTGGCAACGGTTAATGGTTTTAGTGCTGTTGATCTTACTGAGAAATGATTTTATCTAACATCAGTTTGGGATCAGAAAGTTTGTCCGTGAATGACACAATTCCACTCTAAGTGTTTTTATCTACTACAAAAGCGAGATGGTCTCAAGGATGAGGAATAATTTAATCTTAGTTTTTGTAGTCATTGCGAAATTAGAGTAGCAGCGATCTCACTAGTTACTGGTTTAGAGAATAAATATCCTTGTCCATATTTACAACGCAGTTCAAGCAATTGCTTACTTTGAGTTTCATTTTCAATGCCTTCGGCAATTAAATCTAGATCAAATACTTCTGCCAGCTTAATGATCGTTTTTACTAATTCTAACTGATGGCGATCGCTTTCAATTCCCTGAATAAAGGAGCGATCAATTTTTAAGGTATCTACTGGTAGGCAATGTAAATAGCTCAAGGAGGAATAACCAGTGCCAAAATCATCCATCGATAACTGGACCCCAAGACTCTTGAGCTTATCCACCGTAGCCGATACTAAGGCGATATTTTCGATAACTTCGCTTTCGGTAATTTCCAGCTTAAGATATTGAGGATTAAAGCCCGTCTCAGCCAAAATTTGCGCGATAATGTCTCCTGCGTAGGGTTGAGAAAATTGCTTACCTGAAATATTAACGCTGATAAAGAGTCGCTCAAGATTAGGATATTGGTTTTGCCACTGTACCATCTGTAAACAAGCTGAACGCAATACCCACCAACCAATCGGCGTGATTAACCCTGTATGCTCCGCCAAAGGAATAAAATCTCCAGGATAGACTAGCCCTTGAATTGGATGTTGCCAACGAATCAAGGCTTCAAATCCTACTATCTGCTGATCTTCGAGTCGGACAATTGGCTGATAATGGAGTTCAAACTGTTCTTGCTCGATCGCTTTTCTTAAATCGTTTTGGGATCTAGTTTTTTCCAAAGTTTGCAGATGACACCAAGATTCATAAACTCGATTACAGGCTTGTTTTTCCTTTGCCTGATACATGGCAATTTCGGCATTCTGGAATGACCCGATTAGATTATGTGACTTAGTAGTTGATAAACAGCCATTATTGATGCAGGGAGCGGCAATACCGATACTAGCACTAATCAGAATCGAATGTTCGGCAATTCTGATTGGCTGGGAAAATTCCTGTTGAATCCTTGCCGCAACTTCTGAAGGGTAATTTGCTTTGGCAAAACTGACGACTAAAATGGCAAATTCATCTCCACCTAAGCGGGCCAGCAAATCTTGGGTACCCAAACAAGACTTTAGTCTCCTGACAATTTCAACTAATAGCTGATCGCCGATCAAATTTCCAAAGTTGTGGTTAATCTGCTTAAAGCGATCTAAATCTAAGTATAAAATTCCAAAGCAGTAATTAGGATTATATTCAAGCTGAGATAACTCCTTAAGCTTTTGAACAAAAAACTGACGATTTGGTAAACTAGTTAGTCGGTCATGACGAGCATCATAATTTAATTGCGCTTCTGTTTGTTTGCGATCGCTTATATCAGCCTGAGAACCAACTAAATATGTTATTTCCCCTTGAGAATTAGTAATGGTACGGCATTTACAGTACATTGAGCGGTATTTTCCATCTTTATGCAGTAGCTTATATTCCATCTCAAACTGGCTAATTTTTCCGTGCCAGCAATTAGCCAAATTTTGTTTTAATTTGGCAATATCTCCAGGATGAACTCTAACCAGCCACTCTACAGGACTATGCTTGATTTCTGTTCCTTCACAGCCCACCATTGATTTCCAACGAGAGGAATAATCTACACGGTCGCAACTTAAATCCCATGACCAAAGCCCCTCTTCGATCATCTGAGCCACCAAAGCATACCGCTGTTCACTTTCTTGTAAAGCTTGGCGCAATTTATTCTCTTTTTCCGCTCTCTGCCGAACACTGAGCATGCTTCTTCCGCTTTCTGATTCTTTGTTTACTAACAAGGGAAAGGCATTACCGAATGAGTACCTTATTGCAGAATTATTCACTCTTTAGATATTTGTGTGGGACTGCGGTATCTTCTAATAGCTTTATCTAAATATTAGAGCAATATAAGCTATTAATTTAACCTAAATAGCATCTTAGTTGATTTGAGGTATTATTTTAACTTTTCTTTATATTTTTTTTAGATTTATTACATAACCTGACTATTCAACATAAATCATTGTTTTGGATCAATTACAGTGACGTTTGTCTCCAAATCTACTCTGCTTTAAGAGTTTTAAACTCAATATTTTTGCTATTAACCTTGGTTATTTAATGTTATCTACCATAATTAATATGTTATTAATTTTTTTATTGTATTTTATAACACATGATTTCTGATTTCCAGAATAATGGTATCTTAGAATACATTTTTAACTAGTCCGAGCTTCAATTTGAGACTGTTTTTTCTCAAAACTACCATTATTTCAAATAGCTTTTAAAGCTGGTATCCTATTATTCAAAGGCGATCCCGAAAGTAGATTCGATAAAGTTCGCAAGCGGGAGTAGTCTCGTTGCCTTTTAGCTTAACCAATCCTATACTTTCTAATTCATAAGCAGAGATAGAATTAAGCTTTACTGCCTGATCAGATTGAATGACTGTTTTATAGGCTACCGCTAACTGAGGATAATCTCCGAAGGTAACTAAGTAACCCCGCAAATGATCTCGATAGATGCCCGTATCAGTTGTTGCTTCTTGAATTATTTGTTCGATGTCGCTATTCTGGGTGATTAAATGACAAAATGCCAGACTAATTAAATAAGGATGACCACCGACAATTTGTGATAAAGACTTAATTTGCTCTGGATAGATGTTGAACTGTTCTTGGTCTAGCCCGTATCGTTTTGCCAATTCTTGCACCTGTTGGCTATTGAACTCTTCTAACTTGATAGATAAGCCGACGTTGAAGGGAGATTGATTAAGATTAAGAGCAATATAAATTTCGGTTGAATGAGTAACAATCAAGCGCAACTTTTGCCAAATAGGAACATTGTTGGCTTCTTCATGCCAAAAGCGCAATAGAGGCAGAAACTCTTGAGCCACCATTGGATAGCGAAACAGCCGATTTACCTCATCAATCGTAACCACCAATGGACTATCTAGCTGCGCTAAAATATATCCCTGGAGATAGGTAGTGCAGCTAACCTTAAACCCTAAATCTTCATCCCAGTAGTCATCCAATAGTGATTCAAGACCTAGCTGGAGGGTAATATTAGCGCAGAACCAACGTAATAACCGCTCTAGATTCCCTAAAACTTCATCCTCTGCCTGTAAGAAATTCAATCTTACGGTACGATAACCACGAGACTGAGCATGAGCTAGAATTCGCATCACAAACGAAGTTTTTCCCATGTGACGCGGGGCTTTGATACGGATTAAGGCTCCTGGTTTAACAACCTCCTCAAATGCTTGAGACTCAGCTGGGGGACGGGGTACATAAAGAAGCGAATCTAATGGCACAGGGGTGTTCGGCAATTCTAAAGCAGAAATAGTTCCTCCTGCGCTGGGTTTAGACTCAACTTTTGAGATCTGCTGTCGTAAAATTGAGCGAAAGTTATTTTTGGTGATCTTTTCTCCAAAAGATTCGGAGAGGAGTTGCCAAAGTCGAGAGCCTACCACCCTAACATAGTCGGCATCATAGCCAGAGGCGTTAGCAATTTCTTGGTAAGTTTTGCCAGCCCAGCACTGAGTCAATATTAGTTCTTGAATAGAGTTTAATCTTTCTGGTTTAATGGCATTATCAACCAGATATAAGGCTTCTTCAATAGTTATCATTATCTGTAACTGCTCTGAAATATATTGATACTTGCTCAAACTTACCTAATTGTTACTTTTTTTTTCAAAAATAACCAAATAACAGATTAGCGAAATGTCTGATTAAAGTTGGCATGCAGGATTATTTTTAGTGATATATCAGGAAAAACAAGAATAGTTAAGAAAAATCGAGTTTGAAGATTGTTTAAATCATTTCTAACATAAGATACAAATCCTCAAACCAAGACTTTCTACAATACCTGATTGAGTTTTATTTACCCAAGATGATGTCAAGAATCAATAAGACAAAAATATGTTGGTGCGTTCGCGGTTGCGATTGGGTCGCAAGTCGTCAGACTCAGCCTATCCTTTGGGTAATCACTAAAAAAGCAATTAAAATTACAGTACCTTGGAATCGAGCAAACTATTCTACATTAGTCTCGTGGTGGAGGAATCAGACCAGGTTTATAGAGTAAGGCATCGATCTTCTTAAGAGTTTTTAAATCTATTTTAGGTAAAGAATGTTGTTGATTTGATGTCAGAAAGCTAAAAGCCTGACGAAACTCTTGGGGATTAGTGGCAACAGGAGCAGCAAAATGACAGGGAATGATCTGATTAAAGTTCCAATTAACAATTTTATCTACCCACCCTAGAGTTTGCCCAGGGGCGCGATTGAGAATTAGAGTTTGCAAAATGGGAGCAACTAGTAAGCGACCGTGACCGCGCAACTTATCAAAGGCATCTTGCCAATTTGGCTGCCAGATAAAAGGATATAAACCCCAATAAGTCTGAGGTGATTTATTTGGAGATCGCCAAGCATCGGCTAAAGTCTTACCAATCGTGGGAATTTCTAAGACACTGGCACGAAAATACATAGCAAATAGACAAATGCGATGCCAGCCTTTGAGCCGATTTTCGGGAGTGTCTTTAATGGGCTCTTGAGCGCTTTCCCTGGCATGAAATAATAGCGGGAATAGATCCTGCTCAATAATTTCAGGTGGTAGTTCAGGAATCGAGACAATAATATCTGTTACTAATAGAGTATGCGATCGCTTATGAAAGAACGCCACCTCAGAAAACTGTCCTAACCTTAAATCGATGTCATCCAAAATAGCATAGTCAAATTCATCGGCAAAAGGAGTTTGGCTACTATCGGCGGGCAAAATTTGGGTTCTTTTCGGGGGAAATCCCAGCCAGCTTAAAGGTAAATCCAGGGGGAAACTCCATTGCTTGGGCGCCACAAATACTGTGGCATTAGAAAACTTGCGGGCAAAAGGACCCACACAGTTTTTATGTTCTAATCCCGAAATTGTCGGCAAAATAATGTATTTGACCTCGCCGTATTGTTCAACCAATTCTTGGACAAGGTCTAGACACTGTTTAGTGGGAGATACAGGAGCATAAACCAGAAGTCCACCAGCCGCTAACCGAACCACAGTCATGCGAATCGGCACCACTACATAAAAAATTCCCTGTAGCTGATCAAAAGTCCAGATAGTATCTTTTAATACCTCCTTGCGAATAGTCAGTCGTTTGCTGTAGGGATATATGGGGACAGTTGTCCAAAACCGCCAATGGTAATCTGGAGAATCAAGTTGATTATGGGATCTATTAGTAATGGTTTTGCTAGTTCGGCTCACTCTGACTTGATCTCC
The DNA here is from genome assembly GCA_039180345.1 of Cyanobacteria bacterium P01_G01_bin.39. Classification (GTDB taxonomy): domain Bacteria; phylum Cyanobacteriota; class Cyanobacteriia; order Cyanobacteriales; family Xenococcaceae; genus Waterburya. Next base: position 12,634 of record JBCDDK010000155.1, read on the forward strand.
CTACAGCATTCTACTCAGCTTCATCTGTTTACATATTGTCTCTGAAATTTGAACATTATCAAACCATTATTATTAACTCCTGAGAAATAAGTTGATCTTTTAAGGCTGGTTAAAGGTAAAGGGTCAAAGGTCAAAGGATGAATTGTTTCTCTTTAATATTACGAATGAAAATTTGCGTTCTCGCTGATACGTCCTAATTTTCATGACTATATATTCCTTCGGCATTGATAAATTAGGGTACGAAAATTAGATCCATTTGCTTGATACAGATGTTTAAAAGCTAATAGCTGAGAGCTAATAGCTACGAAACGAAATATTGATGCGTCATACATCAAATTACCAACGCCATTTATTTAATCCTGACAACGATAAAGCCGATATTTATATTGACCTAACATTCCTCGATACTGAGAATCAGGAAGGCAATTTTGAGACTCTAACTCCACATCGCCACGGAAGTTTACCAGCCATAGATCTAAAGGTCTAGTTAGTTCCCTTAATTGCTGAGATAAAATCAAGCCAGAATTTTCTTCACTAGGTTCAGGATTTTCTCTCGCCAAAAAAAACTGCGCTGAATCAATCTGGGGTAAATTTCTCAGTCCCCAAGCCAGTCCGATCATTCTGCCCGTTTGTCCATGATGCCTGTAGGTGGTAACTATTGCTATAGGTGCAGTGCTGCCTTCAGCAATTTGGGCGATCGCTAGATCTGGACGATGGTTTTGCAGATAGCCTCGGTTGAGGTTGGCAACTATTCCACTACCAAAACTTATGGTTAGAAAGAGTGCAACTAATCTTTTACTATAAGTTGAACTGTTTTGTGACCAGATCTGACCCAAGCCAATGGCAATTAAAACAATAACTACAGGAAAATAAACAAACTGAAATCGCCCTGCCAAGGTGAGATCCATGCCTAAAATGTAGGTAAAGCCAAAAAAAAGTGCGATCGCAGCTATTAAGTAGTTAACTAATGCTGTAGCACCCGACTGGTTATCTATCCGTTGTCGCTGCCAATTTATCCCTCGAATTATTTGAGGCAGATACCATAACCAAAAACTTAAGGTAATAATTCCTGCCCCAATAATTATCGGTAAAGAAAAATCATAAAGTGAAGAGGGAAGTAAAATTGTTGTACTCATTAACCAGAGCAAAAATCTACCAATGGGTTCAAGCCATCTTTGCGCTGCGTTGCTGGCATAAATCCAGTCGGTAGGAGAACTATCTTTAACTGCCAGTAAACTTGGTAGCCAGACCAAACAGCCGACCAAAGAACCCAGGGCAACTATATAAAGCCTTCGCCACTGTGGCTTAAATAATACCTGCCAATTGAGCCATATTAAGGGCAAAAAGGCGATCGCCATTGCTGTTAATGATAAAACAAAGAAGTAGTGAACTGCCACTCCTAAAGCATTGATCGCGATCCAGATTACTACCACCCAGAAAGGAATGGACTGACCTTGTTTTAGGCAACGGAATGTCCAGACAAAACAAGAGAGGGAGGCAATTATGAGTAAAATCACCAGTGTATAGTGGCGAGCCTGCATCCCTAAGAAGATACCGAAGGGTGAAATTGCCATGATCGCTGCGGCAATTTGAGATATTACGAGAGAAGAACTAGTCAGTCGTGCGAAATAAAAAATTGCAGGAATAGTCAGCACTCCTAATCCAGCGGACAAAGATCTAGCTCCCCAAAGGAAAACTAGTCCATCTACAGAGGGAAAAAGTTTTAACCAAAGATGAGTTAAAGCAAAATATAGTGGCGGATGAGTACTTTCTGTAAGCAAAAGCTGGGTCACATCATGTATTCCCGCACTCGGATTTAGTTGAAGTGGCTCCATTAGAGTTGACAGGGTGACAAATTGATTTAACGGAACGTCATAAAAACTGTTGCCCAGACTAAACACCATGGTGGCACTTTCATCAGTCCAAGGCGGTAATAGTTCTAAATTAGTAAACCGCAGACAGGCACCGACAAGTATCCACAACAGAAGCAGCCAATACTGGAAAAAAGACATTGATTTACTAGCGTAAATAAAATATCGACAGACAGATTGTAACTGAGGAGAAAAGTCATCAATTTGATGATCACTGATCACTGATTGCTTCCAAGAACTAACTTGGTCTACCAATAATGACAACTGATACTAAATTCTGTTTACATACAACACTCTTTAGTTGTGAGAAGTTAAAAGTCAAAAGTCAAAAGTCAAAAGTGGGTTCTGCATGCAGGATTTTAGCGCAATTAAGGCTCTAGATCTAAAAGTATACTTTGGTAATCGGATTTAGTATGATATCGAACTTTTTGGATCAATATTCCGGTTTGATTAAGATGTGATTAAAATATTAATCTAAAGATTAATCCAGTTTAACTTGGTCTTAATGAATAAAAATACCGCCTTCTTTCAGCCAAGCATTAGTGTCAAACAAGTCTTATTAATCATCCTATTTATTGAAAGTCTGGCAATTACTGTCGCAATCACTAAAGCGCTTGTTTTAGGGATATCTCCCAAGACCTACTTTGGCGAAGTTAATCGAGGTGGTTTTATTACTTATATCTCCTGCCTACAGCTATTGGTTGCTGGGGTGATGGCGATGATAATTTCTAAAGTTGTCAAATCGGCTCAACAATTACGGAATAGCCGTTGGTTTTGGTTAGTCATTGCTCTAGGATTATGGTTTCTAACTTTGGATGACCTGTTGGGGATTCATGAATACTTGGATTACTTGCTTCACCAACTGTTCCAATTTCAAGAAACAGAAATTAGTGATTTAGCTGATGACTTAATTGTCGGCGGATATTTGGTAGTATTTTTAATTTATGTTATTTCTCAATGGCAAAGCATTAAGGTTTTCCGCTCTTCATTTAACTGGTTTAAACTGGGATTTGTCTTAACGGCAGTCATGGTAGTGTTAGACATGGCAAGCAACAACACCTTGTTTATTTCTATGGTTATAGACGACAATGCGTTGGCATCAAATATACAAGAATGGCTAGGAGTCATTGAAGATTCGATCAAAATTTTTGCGGAAGGAATGTTTATTGTCGGAATTTATAAATGTTGGCAGATCGCTAAAACACCAAGCAATGCTCATTAGTCATTAGTCATTAGTCATTAGTCATTAGTCATTAGTCATTAGTCATTAGTCATTAGTCATTAGTCATTAGTCATTAGTCATTAGTCATTAGTCATTAGTCATTAGTCATTAGTCATTAGTCATTAGTCA
>JBCDDK010000156.1:0-15642 GCA_039180345.1 Cyanobacteria bacterium P01_G01_bin.39
ATTTTAAAATACATACTATGTATATTTATAAAAACAAAGAAAATAAATGTAGTCTAAAATACATTAAGTTTATTAATAGTATAATGCCTTTTTTATCTTATTAGCTAATTAGTAAATAACATCTTATCTTGATTTTAAGCCATATTTTTCTCATTTTTAATAGCTTAGATATCAATATAGTGCTGGTTTTAAAAGAAATATAATAAAAATGTATTATATACCTTACATGAAGAGATGATTATTTAATCCTATTTTTTTATTTATAAACTTTTGTAAAATTGCTTGATTTACTGCCTAAAAAAAATAGTAATATTGCACTTAGATTTTGAAAACTCAAATCAATATTATGAAACTCAAAACTTTAGTGTCAGCTATTACCGCTATCTGCTTTAGCCTTTTTCTAGCAATTGGTTTATTTTCTTCCGCTCCAGCTTTTGCATTAGGAGACTTTAGTCAAACTTGTGATGATGTAAGTATCGGTGGTTCTACTTTGTCTGCTGATTGTAGACGAAGAAATGGTTCTTACAACAGTACTTCGATTAACCTTAACCCTGACATTGAAAATGTTAATGGTAGTCTGAAATGGCAGCCCTCTAACTTCATTGAAACTTGTCGCAATACTGCACTAGCTGGCGGGGGAACAATGGAAGCTGAGTGTAAAACTCGTGATCAAAGATGGGTTAGTACTAGCATTAATCTCGATGACCACATTGCCAATATCGATGGTAATCTTAAGTACGAGTAATTGAGCAGATTACTGCAACTATATATAGTGAGCAGTTAATACTTTAAATATTCAAGTTAAGAAATAATCACGGAGCGATCGCTTTTCCTGGAAGTGCGATCGCTCTTTTAGTTTGCATTTATGAGTGCTTCTTTAATTCCCGATATTTTGAATCCAAAGACTATCAATGTATTTTTATTATGCTTCAAGTTGAGCGATCGCTTGTATCTTAGACAAAAAACAACACAAGTAGCTTAACCTTTTATTGATAGCTGGTTATTGGTAAATTAAAATCAAGCCCATTGATGAAAGACATCAGATGTTTACTCATATACCTGCTAAATATAAAACTATAAATCGTAAACGAAGACTTGTATTTAACGGGCAAGATTATCCTTCAGTCAGCACAATTTTGTCTGCTACCAAACCATTGTCAGAACGTTTAGCTTTGCAGAGATGGCGTAAACGTGTCGGTGTTGAACAAGCTCAACAAATTAGTACTCAAGCCTGTAAGCGAGGAACATCAGTACATACGGCAATCAATTACTTGCTTAGCGGACAAGATCTACCTGATGATCTAGAGAAAAATTCTTATTGGCATTCAATTCAACCTGTTTTGGCATCAGTTGAACAGGTTCACTTATTAGAGTCGGCAGTCTATCACACTGAACAAAAGTATGCAGGGCGTTTAGACTGCTTAGGAGAATGGCAGGGTGAGCTGTGCGTTTTTGATTGGAAAACTGCATCTAAACCCAAAAAGCAGGAATGGATCACAGATTATTGTCTCCAAGTGACAGCCTATACTGCGGCGATCAATCATCTCTATCAAGTACAGATTAACCAAGCCATAATTGCGATCGCTCTAGCAGATCAGCCAGCCCAACTATTTCAGCTTAATTCTCAAGATCTTGGTGACTACTGGCTCCAGTTTTTAGACAGATTAAGGCTTTGGTCACAACAAAATTGATCGCTTGTAAGTAATTCATCAAGGATCTACTCTCAAGCAGAATCAAACTTCATCTAAAACTAAGTAAATTTAACTAAGAATTTACACATAACTTAAAATGCCATAATACAATAAAAACTACGTATTACTACATACGACAGTTAGTTTTTGTTTGCTATTGCTTTAAATGAATTTATCAAATTCTCCTATAGATTCTGCTTTAACCCTAACCAATGAATTATTTGAAATTAGACAATCAAATTCAGGAAACAATCCAGCATTCGATCTCATTGGCTTAACTCAACTGCGAAATAACCCTCAATTTGCGGGGATAGACGGTAGTGGTTTTAGCGTTGCGGTCCTTGATACAGGAATTGATTTTAATCATTCTTTGATTGAGCCTAATTACATTACTGGCTATGATTTTGTGGATAATGACAGCGATCCTTTTGATCCTCATGGGCATGGTACCCATGTATCGGGGATAGTCGGTGCTACTGATAACACCATCGGCGTTGCTCCTGATGTTGGCTTGATTGGGCTGCGAGTGGCAAATCGTAATGGTTTGGCGAAGATTAGAGACATAGAAGATGCTTTGGTCTGGGTGCTAGCAAATCGCGAACAATATAACATTACAGCTGTAAACCTCTCTTTAGGTGTTGGCTTTTTCACTTCACCCGAAGAGGTGCCAGGTAATGTACTCATCGATGATATTCAGCGTTTAGAAGCGGCAGGAGTTACGATTGTTGCCTCGGCAGGAAATAGCTATTCTGCCAATGCTGATCGACCTAATCAGGCGAATATTGCCTTTCCTGCTATCTATAGCACTATTGCTGTGGGGGCAGTATGGCAAGATGATTCTCTTAGTAATATTGCTTGGTCGGGTGGCAGTATTGACTATAGTACAGGAGCAGATCGGATTACTAGTTTTAGTCAGCGTTTAACTGCTCCCAACGTTCTATTTGCTCCTGGGGCGATTATTACTAGCACTCTGCCAGGACAAGGATTGGGGGGATTCGCGGGGACAAGTCAAGCGGCTCCTCATATAACGGGGGCAGTTGCCCTTTTGCAAGAAGCTTCATTACAGTTTAAGGGTCGTTTATTGACCCCCCAAGAAATAACCGAGATTCTAAGGGCTACAGGGCAGATCATTATTGATGGGGATGATGAAGATGACAATCTTGCTAATAGTAATAGTTCTTATGTCAGGATTAATATCTATAATGCGATCGCTAAAATCAAGGGGAGTAACGACATTGATGGCAGTATTGCTTTAGTCGGACAGATTACAACCTTACCTATGAGCGATCGCCTTGAAGTTATTGGTGCTGATGGCATACAGCAAGTGGGCGCTCAGGATGTAGACTTTTATCGGTTTAATTCAGCAGAGGTGGGGATTCTGGAGATTACCGTCGAGTCTCAGGCAGCAGATCCTCTAGATAGTGTGCTGTTGCTTTTTGATAGTAAGGGTAATTCTTTAGCAGTCAAGGATCAAATTGATAGTAATAACTCACAATTGAGGTTTCAGATTCAGCCTAACACTGATTATTATGTGGCAGTTACAGGCTTTGGCAACCAAAATTTTACTCCTTTTATCCAGGGTAGTGGAGGAGGTGGCGATACAGGAAACTATACTATCAATGGTAGTTTAAAACCTATATCAGAAACTGCCAGTCTGGTTGATGATACTATTGCTAGTCCCGCAGTACAGACTATTACGTCGGGAATAACTCTATTAGGGAACGTTGGTAGCGATAATGGTTTACTAATAGGAAATACAGATATTGATCTTTATCGGTTTAATTCTGATATCGATAATAGGGTCAAGATCAAAACCAAAGGTGCCAATGCTTATCTGAGAGTTATTGATGCCAGTGGTAACGAGATTGCTGCCGATGATAGTTTTAAGCTTGATCGCATGATTGAGCTAGAGGCGATCGCCAAGGAGCAATACTATATTGAAGTTAGCGGTAATCACAATTTTTCTCCAGCAAATAATTCCGTTTTGGACAGCTCAGGTAACTATAATCTGAGTATTATTAGCGATCGCGATCTGGTTCCAGGTTCACAGGTATATCGTTTCTTTCGTCCCAATCTGGGTGTCCATTTTTACACTGCCTCAATCGTAGAACGAGATACTATTGTTGGCAATTTGGCTAACTATATCTATGAGGGGGAATCCTATATCTCCGCTGCATCGACAGCCGATCCTTTCATCGGTATTAAGCCAGTATATCGCTTTCTTAATACCACTACCCGAACCCATTTTTACACTATATCTGAGACAGAACGAGACAATACTATTATTAATTTGAATAACTATAGTTATGAAGGTATTGCTTACTATGGTTACACAAGCGATCGTCCTGGCGTAACTCCCCTCTATCGTTTTTATAATCCTGTGGTCGATGCTCATTTTTATACCCCATCGGCAGTAGAAAGAGATGCGGTACTAATTAATTTACCTGACTATCAACTAGAAAGCAACAATGGCATTGCTTTTTATGTAGAGCCAACTAGCTCGATTTAAATCAATAGCAATGAGCAATGAACAACTTTATCATTACTTAACAAACTAGCTCGCAAATCAAAGAAACTAAAGGAATATGTGTCGAATTTTCTGCTGAAAAGAAGAATTTAAACGCAGAACATCAAAAATTAATCAATAGTTCATCGAGATTTTACTCAAGGTTGATTGGGTAAATAGTACTATTTGTAATACTTAAGTAGTTTCAACTAGGTATTATTTACATGGGATCGACAAATCCAACAACACAAGAGGAACTGCTTGTTTCCTTTAATTCCAGCCAACCTGATAATATTCCACAATCCAACTATAGCCCAAGCAATAGTGATCGGCAACCAGTTTTAATCAATCATCAAACTATACAGCTTCAAGAGGCATCATTAGACAATGGGGCATTTGATCTGATTGGTTTAACTGAATTGAGAAAAGATCCTCAGTTCTCAGGGATTGACGGTAGCGGTTTTAGTGTTGCCGTAATTGATACTGGTATTGATCGAGATCATCCTTTAATTGCCCCCAACTATGTTGCTGGTTACGATTTTATTGATAATGATAATAATCCTGCTGATACGAATGGACATGGAACGCATGTCTCGGGAATTATTGGTGCTGTTGATCCCAATATTGGTGTAGCACCTGATGTCGGTTTAATTAGTTTGAGAGCTTTTGGTGATAATAACGACAGCTTTTTTGCCAGATTAGAGGATTCTTTAGAATGGGTATTTAATTATAAAGACAAATACAATATTACGGCAGTCAATCTTTCATTTGGGGTCGGATTTTATACTCCAGAGTCTTTACTGCTGGGAGATATTATTTCTGATGACATTAGACGTTTAGAAGAGGCAGGAGTTACAGTTGTTGCTGCTTCAGGGAATGGCTACTTTACTAATTCAGGTAAACCCAATCAAGCCAATTTAACTTTTCCAGCAATCAATAGCACCATAGCTGTTGGTGCAGTGTGGCACGATGGAACTCAAGTAGATGCTGCTTGGGGTAGTGGCAGTATTGACTATAGTACAGGAGCAGATCGGATTGCCAGTTTTAGCCAGCGTTTAGATGCTCCTCACGTTCTGTTTGCTCCTGGAGCGATTATTACCAGTACTAAGATTGGTGGTGGTACTGGGAGACGAGGTGGAACAAGCCAAGCAGCTCCCCACGTCGCAGGGGCAGTGGCATTGCTACAGGAAGCATCAATGCAGTTTAATGGTAGTTTGCTGACCCCCCAGGAAGTAACTGAGATCCTCCGCACCACTGGTGAAGCTATTGTTGATGGTGATGACGAAGACGACAATGTAAGTAATACCAATGATACTTACTTTAGAATCAATCTTTACAATGCTGTTGCCGAGGTTAAGCGTCGTTCAGGTAAGACTGTAGTGCCATTTGTCGGAGAAGATGCTAACGGAACTATTCCTCAGGCAGTCAGGGGTATAACTTTAAATGATGCGGCAGTTAGCCCTATTCGAGGCAAAATCGGCTTTGATGGGAACACGTCTGTAAATAATGACGTTGATCTTTATCGTTTTCAGGTTCTGGCTTCAGGAGTTGTCAAGATTAAGGTTGCTTCGGATTTAATTAATCCTGATGATTTTGATAGTTATCTTCGGCTGTTCGATTCCTCTGGAAAGCAGCTTGCAGTCAACGACGATATCGACAGCAGTGATGCTTTTTCACAAATTGAAGTCAACCTCAAGCCAAACACCTATTATGTTGGTGTTAGTGGTAGTAATAATATTAGTTATGATCCTAATATAGCTGGCAGCGGCACTGAAGGAGACACAGGAAACTATACCTTAGAATTTAGTCGCCGCGACTTAGAAGCGAATGATTTGCTGGGAGAGGATGATTTTAATACCAATCCTGATAACGAAGTTGAGTCTGGCAGTGAGGTGCATCGCTTCTTTAACTTACAAACTGGCATTCATTTTTACACCTCATCAACAGTAGAAAAAGATTTTGTGCAAGATAATTTGGAACACTATCTGTATGAGGGAGTATCTTTTGCTGGGGCGCAGGAAACTCTAGAGTCAGCAAAACCAGTTCATCGCTTTTTCAATCTCAACACAGGTGGTCATTTATATACCATATCCGAAGTAGAGCGCGACGTTCTTGATGATCTGACGACCTACAACTATGAAGGAATAGCCTACTACGGTTTTGAGCGTGCTCGCCCTGGTGCAACACCACTCTATCGTTTTTATAACTCTGTCACCGATGCTCATTTTTATACCTCCTCAGCAAACGAGAAAGATGCGGTATTAGCTAATTTGCCCGATTTTCAACTTGAAGGTCAAGTAGGTGCGGCATTTTATGTGGAATCTGTATAGTTATGATTAGGATAAAAAACTTCCCTTGATGTTCTCGTTTCAAATTTAAGTTGAACTCAATTACAGAAAAATATTGAGTTTGGGGGCTGCAAGGTGACTGCTACTGTTTCAACTACTGATTTTATTGCCGAAATACAACCATTTAATTGTTTACCTGAAGATGCACTAAAACATCTAATAGAAGAATTACAACCAGTACGCTATCAGCTAGGAGAGACGATTATACTCAGAGATCGCATACCGACTCATGTGGTTATCATCTGTCGCGGGCAGGTACGTTTGTTGGGTTGCGATCCTCGTAGCAATAAAGAAGTAACTCTGGCTAAGTTGGAATCAAAATCGGTAGTAGGGGCGCAGAGTATTGTCAGACAAGTATATAGCGAAACGGCGATCGCATCTACCGATGTAGACTGTTTTGCCATTCCTACTAAATTATTTAAAACTTTATTAGAAAATCATCCTCGTTTTACTGCTTACTATCAACAAAATACTAGTTTAATTGAATTATTTGATGTCATCGGGGCAGAATTAGATCGCCAAGCAGATGGTGCAACAGATTTAAAGCAGTTAGTTATTAGTTTATTCGATCAATACCCCCTAAATCCCCCGACTTCGGGGGACTTTCCATCTTTCTCCTCCCAAGCTGGAGGGGCAATAGTACGTTACTTTCCACCCAACAAACCAGCAGACTTAGACCCGAGTTGTCAGTGGTATATAAGTGGCGGTCAATTGCCTCAAGAAATTCGAGTCAACAGCAATTTCAATCCTAGTCAGGTTAACTCTAGCCTATTAAGCAATTCCATTCGTTTACTAGGTATACCTAGATCAATATTCTCCCCGTCTCCTCGTCACCCCGTCACCCCGTCACCCCGTCACCCAGAATTCCCTCCTGCTGACCAACACATCACTTCCCCTGATTTTCTGCCACCACTTAAATCAAGTAAAGACCAAAAATATCCTTTTTTTAGTGGTAAAGGTACGGTTAAAGAAACTCTCGCCTGTTTTCAAATGTTATGTGAATACTTTGAAATTAAGTACCGCAAAGAAGTAGTGCAGCGGGTGGTAGTTAATCAGCAAAAAACAGGGACGATTAATCTCAATTTCTGTGCCGCCGTTAGCGATTTGATGGGGTTGCAGGTACAGCAGATCAAGATTCCCGTAGCTAAAATACCCAGCATTCCCACTCCCGCTTTAGTAGCTTATGAAGATAGCTTTGCGGTAATTTACGATACCTCGCCAAAAGAAGTAGTTATAGGTGATCCTGCACGGGGTATTAAACGCCATCGTCTGGAAACCTTTGCTGATATTTGGGGACAGTCGGGGGAAGTATTGTTACTCCAGCCCAAAGCAGATACCCCCCAGCAGAAATTTGGTCTGTCTTGGTTTTTCCCCGCTATTATTCGCTATCGCAAGGTGTTACTGGAAGTGCTGGTGGCTTCCTTTTTTGTGCAGCTATTTGGCTTAGTTAATCCCTTGATGACTCAAACAATTATCGACCAGGTAATTGGCGGAAACAGCTTGGATACCCTCCATGTCTTTGGGGTATTGATGATTATCTTGGCAGTGTTTGAAGCCTTGTTAGGGGCGTTACGCACCTATCTGTTTTCTGATACTACTAACCGCATTGATATGGGTTTAGCTTCTCAGGTAATAGATCGCTTGGTAAGATTACCGATGAGCTATTTTGGCACTCGCACTACGGGGGAATTAGCTACTAGGGTACAGGAATTACAAAACATTCGTTCTTTCCTAACAGGTACAGCCTTAACCGTTTTACTAGATGTAGTTTTCTCGGTAATTTACATTGGCGTAATGCTGTTTTACAGTCCGACTCTAACTTTTACCGCTTTATCCGTTGTTCCTTTATTAATTATCCTGACCGCCGTTTTTTCTCCTATGCTACGTAAGCTGCTGCGTCAAAAAGCGATTCGTCATGCAGCTACCCAATCTTATTTAGTTGAAGTGTTAAACGGCATGGAAACAGTTAAGTCCCAAAATATTGAAATGCGATCGCGCATGGCATGGCAAGAACGTTATGGACACTTTATATCAGCAGGCTTTAAAGCGATAAAACTCTCGGCAGTGGCGGGTTCACTTAATACTTTCCTCAACAAACTTTCTACTTTATTAGTTCTCTGGATGGGGGCGTATTTAGTACTAGAAGGTAAATTAACTTTGGGTGAATTAATCGCCTTTCGGATCATTGCTGGCTACGTTACCAACCCTTTACTAAGACTATCGCAACTATGGCAACAGTTTCTCGAAACTGCCCTCTCAATCGAACGTCTGGGGGATATCCTGAACCATACCGAAGAGTCACCCCCAGAACAACAGCATAATTTACCCATGCCTCCCGTAACTGGCGCAGTAACTTATGAAGATATTTCCTTTAGCTTTGCCAACAACGACCAATTGCAGCTAAAACAGGTTAAGGTGAATATTACAGCAGGTTCGTTTGTGGGCATCGTCGGACAAAGTGGTTCGGGTAAAAGTACGATGATGAAACTCTTGCCCCGCTTCTATCAACCCCAATCTGGCAGAATCCTTATTGACGGTTACGATATCTCCAAAGTCGAACTATATTCCCTCCGTCGTCAGCTTGGTGTTGTCCCTCAAAATCCCTTACTCTTTGACGGTACAATCCACGAAAACATTGCTCTTAATAGCCCCGATGCCGATGTCGAAGAAATTATCGAAGCGGCAAGAATCGCTGCGGCACACGACTTTATCATGAACCTGCCTGAAGGCTATAACACCCCCGTCGGCGAACGCGGTGCATCCCTTTCAGGGGGACAAAGACAGAGAATTGCGATCGCTCGTGCCGTCTTACAAAACCCTCGACTACTTATTCTCGATGAAGCTACTAGTGCCTTAGACTACGAAACCGAACAGCAGGTTTGTCGCAATCTGGCACAAAGATTTACAGGGCGTACCGTCTTCTTTATCACTCACCGTCTCTCTACCATCCGCGATGCCGATTTAATTCTAATGATGGCAAATGGCGTAATCGAAGAACAAGGCACGCATCAAGAATTAATGGCATTGCAAGGACGTTATTCCTGTCTTTATCAGTGAACATTGAACATTGAGCATTTAACATTGAACATCTGTAAGAACAAGCTTCAGTATCCTCATCCTTCATAATTCATCCTTTAAACAAATGAACAATCAGCAATTAACATTTAACCAGGAACAACTAAATCTAAATCCTCAAGTTTTCTTTAAACAACCTGCAACTTGGTCGAGGGCTATTGTTTGGGCATTAGTCAGTCTAACCACCTGCGGTATTGCCTGGGCAAGCGTGGCAAAGATTGAAAAAGTCATTCCCGCTACGGGTAAACTCGAACCACAAGGGGCGGTCAAAGAGATCCAAGCTTCAGTAAACGGTGTGGTTTCCGAGGTTTATGTCGAAGATGGGGAACAAGTCAACAAGGGAGATTTGCTTTTAGAATTTGATCGTACTGCACTGCAAGCCCAAATCAAGTCAAGTAGACAGGTCAGGCAATCCTTAGTAACGGAAAACAACTATTATCGGCAGCAAATGGAGCAATCGATAGATGTTAATGTTGCTAATCTCGATTTATCTCCAGAAATTGCGCTGCTACTAAAAAATAAACAGGTTATTCTCGCAGAAACGAAGCTATACCAATCTTTGCTGGCAGATTCCCTTAATCCCGAATTAAACCTCGAACAACAGGCAAGATGGCAGATCTTACAAAGCGATCGCAATTCTCGGATTCTGGCTGTCGAACAAGAAATCAAACAACTGCAATGGCAACTGCAACAAGCCATCGCACAAGAAGCAAACGCTAGGCAGCTATTAGTTACGGCACAAAATCAATTAGCTACAGCAAAAAACAATCTCGCTACAGAACAGGCGATCGCCTCTGATATTGCTCCCTTAGTTATAGAAGGTGCGGTTTCTGTGGTTCAATACCGTCGTCAACAGCAGTCAGCAGGGGAAAGTCAGATCCAAATGCAAACTCAACAGGCGGAGGTGACATCAAAGCAGGGAGAAATTGAATCATTACAGCAAGAACAAGGAAGACTACAAAGTGCGATCGCTCAAGCACAGGCAAACCTAACTAATACTATGGCGGCATTTAACTCTGACTTACAGGGTAAAGTTGCTGCCAACCAACAGCGCATTGCCGAAATTGATAGTCAGCTTGGTAAACAGATTGTGGCAAATGACAAACAAATCGCCGAACTAGATAGTCAAATTACTGACCAACAACAAAATCTCAAATATCATCAGCTAAAAGCCCCCGCATCGGGTACCATCTTTGAATTGAAGGCTCATGATGGCTTTGTGGCACAACCAAGTAAGCCCTTGCTAGAAATAGTTCCTGATGATTCTTTGATAGCTCAAGTTTATATCCCCAGCAAAGATCGAGGTTTTGTCAAGTCAGGCATGGATGTTGACGTGCGAATTGATTCTTTCGACTTTAGTGAATTTGGCGATATTTCAGGAAAATTAATTTGGGTTGGAGCAGATGCTCTAGAACCAGACGAACAGCATCCCTTTCCTCGCTATCCCGCCAAAATTGAGCTAGAAGATCAAACTATGATGGCAAATGGCAAATCAATGTCTCTTCAGTCGGGGATGGCAATTAACGTTAATATCAAAGAACGTAAACGTCGCGTTATCTCAGTCTTTTCTGGCTTTTTAACTAAGAAACTTGATAGTCTAAAAGAAGCCAAGTAGGCGAAAATCAAATGTTTGTCTTGCTTTAATTCCCATGCAGCTTTGATTCTATTTAATAAGATAGCACTACGTACTTAAGTTAGGACATTACTTACTACCTAAGAAGCTCATAACTTAACTTGTCCCAATATAATTTTATACGGCTATATGCGATCGCTTTTTAAACTTTAATAATTGACATTCTCAAAAGCTGATCAGTTCTTTACTAACAAGCGATTCAAGAAAAACACAGTTAGAAACTTAAATACTTTGGGATATACAAAGTATAATTATTGTATATCTTTTAATGATCCAAAACTCAAATCATGAATAGTAAAGTTAGTCGCTGGGGCAATAGCCTGGGTATCCGAATTCCTAAGCAGTTAGCGGAAGCTGCTCAGTTAAATGAAGGAGACGAAATAGAGATTTATCAAGAAGACAACAAGTTAATTCTTGCACCACAAAAGAAACAATATACTTTAGAGCAGCTTCTTGATGGAATGAATGAAGAACATCTACACTCAGAAACAGACTGGGGTGAGCCTGTAGGTAGAGAACAGTGGTAAAGTCTTACATTCCAGAGCGAGGAGACATCATTAAATTATCCTTCAGTCCGCAAGTTGGTAGAGAGCAGGCAGGATATCGTCCTGCATTGGTTTTATCACCATTAACCTATAATCGAATCTCGCATTTTGTTTTAGCCTGTCCAATCACTAACACGATTAAAGGGTGGAAGTTTGAGGTAATTCTTTCACAATCGATGCGGACCAATGGTGTGGTGCTTGCTGATCAGATTAGAGTTGTAGATTGGCAATCACGTCAAGCCAAATTTGTGGAGAAAGCTACTACTGAAGTGATTGAAGAAGCTTTAGCTAAGGCATCAGTATTAATTAACTAATAGTTTTGGTCTTAGAGAAGCTGCCGCCTATCGCGAAGCAAAGGCGCGTAGAGTATATTCCCTAAGCAAACTAGAGTCTTATTAATGTGAAGTGGTGATTAGCCGCAGGCTACGTTACGCGATCGCAAAATGAGTTTTCAAAGCCTGAGATTTCACTAATCAGAGCATTATTAGAATATATAGCAAAAAGTATTAGCGATCGCTATTATCATGTTTTGTCATAAATTGTCGCAAGTTTGTAAATCGGAATTAACATAGTAATAACGTTGGTCGGTATTACCTTTAAAGACTATTATTCCTTGATCGCTTAAAATTTTCAGATCTCTTTGTAGAGTGCGGCGAGAAATATCGGGAAACATTACCTCACAATTTTTGATAGTAATTTTTGAGTAGTTAACAGCATAGTCTATAATCAAACTTTGACGATGGTTTAGCTGGTATATTTGGGCGATTTTTGAGGATAATGAATCAAAATTATTTTTAATAACTTTATCACCTAGTTCTGGTTTTAAATAGGCTTTTAATAAAGTTTCAATTTCGCCAAAAATTTCTTGACTATGGGCTTTGTCACTACGTAAAGCTAGCAAAATCAAGGTGTTTATACCATGAACGCATATTTCACCTAGTAATTGACAACGTTTTTCGGATAAGGCTGGATTGCGTTTTTGTAATAGCTTTGCCTTCAATATAATCATTTCCTGAGTAAAGCTATTATCAATGTTTTTAAATATAGTTGGTGCAGTAAAAAACTGGACAAAAATAATGCGTGAAGTGGGCTGTTCAAATAGTTTTTTAAATTGAATTATGATGGTGTGAATAAAATCATCGAATGGCAGCCGAACAATTTCAGGACGAAATAACTGCTCCCAAATATCATATACTCGCTCAACATGACGCAATTCTAAAGCATTAAAGATTGCTAGCTTATCGGGGAAAAACTGATAGAGTGAACCGACTGCTGTATTTGCTGCTACTGCGATCGCATGAGTGGTTGCAGCCTCAAAACCCACTTCATTAAAGACGATGGCTGCGGCATCTAATATTTGTTCGACTCTGGCTTGACTGCGCTTTTGTTGAGGTTGACGACGTAGAGGACTGTTTTGAGATTTCATATTGATGAGCGACCCACATGTCCGCACGAATTTGACAAATACGAATAATAAGTCGTATATTGAAAAATATCAAAGCTGGTTGAGCGCCAGAAGTTTATTTCCAATCGTTATAAATATAAACTTGCGACATTTTATATCTTACCTGTCGCAGCAGATTCTTGTACCCAAAAATTGAATAATTGAGGAATTTTCAAGATGTCGATGTTACAAGGTGCGCCTTGGTTGTTGGCACACAAATCAATGCTAAAAGTAAATCAACCACAACAAATCTCTCTTTATGGCAAAGATTATGTCATCTGGAAAGATCAAACAGGACAGGTTAGCGGTTTGTCCAATATTTGTCCCCATATGGGTGCCAAGTTATCAGAAGGCTGGTGTAGCGCTCAAGTAGATAGATCAAGTGCGGTGGTGTGTCCCTTTCATGCTTTAGAGTTTGATGCAGCGGGCTGCACTGTTTTACCTGGTACAGACCGCAAGACGTTACCCCAATTAGAATCTCTCAAGCTGATAATCAAAGATGATTTCATCTGGTCTTATGGTGAGTTTGAACCTAAAACTCCAATTCCTGATGTTCTAGAGAAAATTGCCCAAGACTATGATTTTATTGGTGCAACTGCCGATATTACTGTAGAGACTGATTTGCGATCAATGCTGTTAATTATGCACGATTACAATCATCAAAACGGAACACACCGAGACTTATTTGAAATTACCGAAGTCAGGTTTGAACAGTTTATCGATAACGGCTATCATTCCGAGGCATTTTTTAATACCCCAACCGCGCCCAAAACATTCTGGCAAAAACTCAGACAACCGAATCAGTTCTTACTTCCTGAGGTAATTAAAGCTCACTTAGAAAATTTTTTTCCTTCTCTGGTTATTTTTCATGGTGCTAGTCCCTTCGGTCAGATAGCCCAGTGTCATCTTTTTGTTCCCGAGTCCGCCACTAAAACTCGCACCTATGTTTTGCTGTATGGGGAAACTAGTAACCCCCTCGCAAAACTATTAAAAAATCAATTTTTAGAGTTGAGCAAAGTTGTAGTAGAGCAAGATTCCAGTATCCTAAACAAGATTTATGCCAATTCCTCGCAGAAAATTAAATTAAACAACGAGGTGGGAATGGACTGGGTGAAACGTAATTTTGTTACTTGGTCAGAACAAAAAAATACCTGAGAAGCTAGTACATCAGCAATTTGAGAGCGATCGCCAAAAAACATACGCTACCGTATTGGTGAGCGACCCTGCGTCGCCGTAAGGCGCAAAGGAACGCGCGAGCGTTGACAACTAATTATTTTTTATTTAGACTAAAAACATACGCTAGCGTATGGTGAAAAGATTGGCTTTAGCAAAAACAGATTGGATCGATGCGGGGTGGGTGTTGATGGCAAACAAAGGTGTTGCTGCCGTAAAAGTAGAAGTATTAGCTCGTCAACTAGAGGTGAGTAAAGGTAGCTTTTATTGGCATTTCAAAAATCGTCAGGAGTTGTTAGAGGGAATTTTGCAGCGTTGGGAAAATGAAACTCTATGGCTGTTTGAAGAATCACAAAAAGCAGCTACGCCGAAAGACAGGCTGATCAAATTATTTGCGTTGGCAGAGGAATTGTGTAATCAGCCAGATCCCGAAACAGCAATCTTTATTTGGGCAAACCAAGAGCCAGCAGTTCAAGAAAGAGTACGTATTATTGAAACCAAACGAGTTAACTATCTCAATCAACTGCTGCAAGACTATGGTTTTGATGAGGCTGAAGCAAGACATAAAGCAGAGATCGGCTACTTCGCTTTTATGGGTTTTTGGGAACGCAAAGAACGAGATCACAAATTCGATCTCAGCATGAAAGAGTTTAGTGATTTCTTAATTGGCATGCTGTTATTGCCAGTAAAGAAAAGGAATGAAGAAGTTTCTGTAAATAGGTTGTAGCAATAATTATGGATAGACTGCAAAAGTTACCTTTAAATCATAAGTTGATACTTGCTTTATGTATGACTGGGTTGGCATTTCTCGGTGTGACGACTGTCTATAGCTTTAATCAAACTGCTACTAATGAAGAAACTGAAATTCAGCCTCAACCAATTAGAGCAGTGACGGCATTGGGGAGAATTGAACCTCAAGGAAGATTAATTCAGCTTGCTCCATCGCCAGACTTGGGAGGTGCGAAAGTGGCTCAGCTATTAGTGAAAGAAGGAGATCTCGTTAAAGCTGGAGAGACAATTGCTCTATTAGATAATCATCAACGTGCCAATGCAGCCGTAGAACTAGCTCGTCAGGAGATAAAAGTAGCAGAAGCCGATCTAGCTATTATTAAAGCGGGAGCGAAACAAGGAGACATCAACGCTCAAGCAGCTAACCTGAAACGAGTTAAAGCCGAACTAGAAGGCGAACTAGCAGCAGATAAGGCAGAAATTGCCCGATTATCAGCG
>JBCDDK010000157.1:0-15464 GCA_039180345.1 Cyanobacteria bacterium P01_G01_bin.39
GGTAATGTCTGATTATAAATCAAAGTATCCTGAATTAGCAGCAGAGTTTGAGCGTTTTATCAGCGGCAAACTACCCGATGGTTGGGCAGATGTTCTACCAACATTTACCCCAGAAGACAAAGGACTAGCAACTCGTAAATACTCCGAAGCTTGTCTGAATAAACTAGCCCCAGTAGTAACTGAACTAATTGGTGGTTCAGCAGATTTGACCCACTCCAACCTGACCGAGTTAAAAGGCTATGGGGATTTCCAAAAAGATGCGTATCAGAATCGTAACGTTCACTTTGGTGTAAGAGAACATGCCATGGGTGCAATCTGTAATGGGATGGCGCTGCACAATTCAGGCTTAATTCCTTATGGTGCAACTTTCCTGATCTTTACCGACTATATGCGGGCAGCAATTCGTTTATCGGCATTATCTGAAGTTGGAGCAATTTGGGTCATGACTCACGACTCCATCGGACAAGGGGAAGATGGACCAACTCACCAGCCCATAGAAACCATCGCGTCTTTGCGAGCTATTCCCAACCTGACTGTAATTCGTCCCGCCGATGGTAATGAAACCTCTGGGGCTTATAAAATTGCGATCGCATACGCGAAACAAAATAAACCCACATTGATGGCTTTATCTCGCCAAGGCTTACCTAACCTAGCGGGAAGTACCATCGAAAAAGCAACTAAGGGTGCTTATGTTCTCTCCTGTGGTTTTGCCCCAGAAGAACTAGATCTGATCTTAATTGGTACTGGTAGTGAGGTACAACTTTGTGTTGGTGCAGCGGAAAAACTAATTGCCGATGGTAAGAAAGTCCGTGTTGTTTCCATGCCCTCCTGGGAACTGTTTGAAGCTCAAGATGAGGCATACCGCGAGTCAGTATTACCTAAAGTTGTTACTAAGCGCCTCTCTGTCGAAGCGATGACTAGCTTTGGCTGGCATAAATATACTGGCTGTGATGGCGGTTCAGTGAGCATTGAACGCTTTGGTGCATCTGCTCCTGGTGCTACAGTGATGGAGAAATTTGGCTTCACTGTTGACAATGTGGTAGCTAAAGCACAAGAAATTATTGGCTAGTTGAATTATAGTTGAATCAATGGTTAAAGTGATTAATCTCACTGCTATCAAACCCTGTAGAGATACAGGGTTTTTCTTGTATTTCTGATAAAGTAACTACAATTAATCTGACAAATAAATTGAAATAAGTATGCATCAAGCTTAATAAGTCACACCGCGATACTTGAATGAACCCAATTGAGGTTTGGTAGCTACAGATATTGGACGACGTGGAATATAGCTTTGTCCGAGAAAACGAGCAGTGTGTTCAGCAGCAATAGTTTCCAGATTATTGTTCTGACTAGAATAAGTCTGACCTAAAAAGCGTAATTTCATTGTTCTTCTCTTCTTTGATAGTAGTTATTTTGTTGTTGTTGTCAATTCTCAATACGATTGAGGTTTGAGAAAATATGCAACTTGCTTGATATCTATTACAAAAAACAATCGAGAAAAAGTAGAGAAAAAATTAACTAAACTAAATCAGCATTTTAGAGCGATCGCAATACATTAAAAATTGATATTTCTTGACTTTTGAGCGATCTTCACTATCTAACGCTTGACAGTCAAAACAATTCTAGTACTCAACCAATTAAATATTGAAAACTGTTGAAATATTAGAGCGATCGCTGATTTCTAAAAATTTTTATTATTACCTGAACTTACGCAAAGCAACGATAAAGGCAAAATCTGATTTTAATCTAAAATAATTATTTTTTTTTGAGTCTGTCAAATATGCTGTTGACAGTTCTGTAATCTAAGAATTTTGATAGATGAAATATTTTTGTCATCCTCGATTTGTGTTGGTGTGGATAGCCTTAATAGCTTCAATAATATTGGGACAAACAGCTAAAGCAAATGAAAATGACTTTAAATGTGGCTTTTCCGATGGAGAATATGCGACTTCAGTTAGAACTTCTAGAGGATGGTCGCCGTTAGTGCGTTGGGTACACTACACGTCGGCAGAATGGACTCCTGAAAAGCGTTGTGTAACTGTCACAAATAGGTTTCAAGGTCTAGCAGATAATGGTTGGTTGAATTACATCAAAGGAGGAGAGGTAAACAATTTACCCGTACTGTGTGGAGTCGAAGCTACTGGCGAAGAATATCAGTGCAATGACAAAAATTTGTTGTTAACTCTTTCTCCTGGAACAGATCCAGATGAAGCCAGAGATAGGTTACTCGATACAAGAGCTAGAGAAAAAAATATAATTTTAGATCTGAGCGATGATAAAAAACTCACATCATTTGTTGATGGAGAAACATATGTCAACTTTAATATGCTGAAAAAAATTATCGAAGAGCATGAATAATTTAATCATTAGCTGTAATTTATGACGTTAAACCGCAAGATATCAACAACTGCACTTATATTCCTGGGGAATCTATTCGTTTTTAATCCACTATTGCCTATTCATGCTCTAGATTCGGATAAGGCAGATGAATATACTGTACGCATTGAAGCTGTAGGATCTGGTTCTGGAGTAATCATTAAGCGCGAAGCAAATACTTACACTGTTTTAACCAATAACCATGTAGTAATTTCGCCAGAGGAAAATGCAACAAATTCGTCAAATGAATATTCAGTTGTAACTCATAATGAAAATAAATACAAAGTAATTCCAAACACAATTCTTTCTGTGAAAGGAGTAGACTTAGCTGTATTACAGTTTATTAGTAATAATAATTATCCTGTTGTAGAAGTAGGAGATTCTAACAAATTAAAAAAAGGAGATTCTATTTTTATTAATGGTTGGTCAAGTCCTTTTAAAGGTTTTCCAGATGGGGGAAATACTTTTTTTACAGCAAGTCTAACAGGTAGAGTCAAAAATCCCAAAGATGGCTACGAGCTTATGTTTCTCCCGTCTACTGTTCCAGGAGTTTCTGGTTCGCCCATATTAGATTCTCGCGATCACTTAATAGGAATTAATGGTAGATCTAGCTGTAATGGTCATACTTGCTTTGGATTTGCAATTCCCATTCAAGTGTATTTAGACAACAAAGATAATCAATTACCAGTTGTTGAAATTACAGTTCCAGAAGATTTTATTAGTATTGGAGAAGAAGAGGCTAGAAAAGGAAACTATCGAAATGCGATCGCTGAATACAACAAGGCTCTAAAAGAAGAACCAGAAAACCTGTTAGATATCTATTATTTGAGGGGAGAGGCTTTCTTTGCACTACGAGATTATGATGCAGCCATAGAAGATTTTAGTCAGTTTGTTCGCTTAAGTCCCAAAAATTATCTAGCCTATTTTTATCGAGGCTACATTCGTGCTGAGAATGATGATTTTTCTGGTGCGATCGCAGATTACAATCAAGCAATCGAAATTGATCCTAATTTTAGTCTTGCTTATACCAATCGCGGAAGGGCTTATTCCAGATTGGGAAATACTCAAAGTGCTATTGATGACTATAACAAAGCAATAAGTATCAATCCTAACTCTGCAACTGCTCACTATAATCGAGGATTAGTTTTAGGTCGAGATTTAGAAAAGTTTCAAGAGGCTTTAGCAGATTTTGATAAAGCCATTGAATTGAATCCAGAAGAAGCCGAAGCATACCTGAATCGAGGTAATGTATATAATGCTTTACAAGAATGGCAACCAGCAATTGATAATTATTCTAAGGCAATTGAGATAGATCCTAATCACGCTGAAGCACATTACAATCGAGGTGTTGTTAATTATCAAAACCAAGAATTTCAGAAATCTCTTGAAGACTTTCAAAGGGCATCTACTCTCTTTAAGGCTCAAGGAGATGATGCCAACTATAAACGTGCATTGGAAAGAATAAGTGAAATTAGCGGAGCAAATTAATCGCTCAAGTAAAATCAACGTAAGTAATGATTCGACCATTATATAATGGACTCTCTATGTCGAATTTTACTCTTCCTAATCCTGCTTCTAAGCGTTCATAACGACGAGCAACTTGCCCTTGTCTGGTTCGATAGTTGATTAAACCAGTATCGGAAGAATTGTCGCTAGCAGATGAACCCTGATTACCCAACCAAGAAGTGACATCTGAAAACTCAAAATTATCATTACTACTCCAAGGAAAAATAAGATCCTGAATTTGTTCGGGCATTAGTTTGACCTGCTTAAACAATATTTCAGTAGCTTGTTCCAAACTTACTGAAGTAGATGCAGTAAATATTTTAGGAAATTGAAATAAGTCTTTAGTGTTTTGTATTGCAAAGCCAGGATTAGGAACACTCTTATTCAGACCGACTGGTTGCTGACTTTCAGTTCTATCCTGACCCCAAATAACATTTGAATCGCCTAATTTGCCGTTAGAAGTTCTGTTCTGATTAAACCCTTCTTGTTCTAATTCTTGTTCAGTCCCTTGTATTACAGACTGAGTTGGTGGATCAAGTATTGCATCAATTATTTTGACACCAGCATAAGCTAATAATCCTTCAAATATATTGGATGATGTAGCTTTACCAATCGGTAGATTTATTTCAAAGGATTCTGCTGGTTTTGGAAAAAGTATACCAGAAGAAGCGGCAAAAGAAGCTCCACCTAACAAAGTTATTTTAGTAAATTTCCTTCTATAAATACTCATCAGTTAAGAATATAAAATAAAAATTACTGGCTTTATGAAATATTCCATTTAAAAAAGATCGATTATATTTTCAACATCGTTAATAATTTCATTTAGATTCGGCGAGCTTTCCTGATTAGAATTGTCATTATCAGAGTCAGAATTATCATTAGATGTTGAAGGTTGTTGAGGTCTTTCTTCAGTATTTTTTCCCCATGATGATTGCTCTAAGATATAATTTGATTGTTGATCTTGATTATTAACTTGTCTCGATTCTGAAGATGGTGATTCTAAATGTTGAACAGGGACAGGAAAAAGCGATGCTTCTGTAAAGGTAACTATTCCTCCCCTAGATCTTATTTTATTAGGAAGATCGAGCGTATGTATTTCAATTGCTATATTACTAGATTTAGAAACATCTAACAATACTGTTTTTAGTTCACCGTAAGATATATTACTATTAGAAACTTTTTCAGCATCTAAATATACAAACACATTCATTGAGTAGCCCAACAAACGTTGATCTTCCTTTATTCCAAAAGATAATTTTACAGACTTTATATTTTTACTTTTATCAATACTACATGTTAGCAATAGGGGTGGAAAAAATGATGTTTCACCAAGATCTCTGATTTCAAAAACAGGATTATAAATTTTCTTCCCAATAGATACGATGCTTGAATTTTCTTCTACTATTTCTCCTCTTCCACGATTTGTACATTTTTCAGATACTAATTGAATAGGTTCTATTGCATGTAATTTACCCATATCAATATTTACTATTAAATATGTTAAACATAAAAGTAGTGATTTTGTTAAAAGGTTAAAATAATTTATTGAAGGTTGATTATAGATATTGCTTAATATGTTTAACATAACCAAGAAATAAATAATAGAGGTGTATTCTTTGAGTATAAAATTTAATAGTTTTTATGCCTCTTATGGATTAGAAGTAACGGAAGCTTCTACAATGTGTAAGTCAGGACATCGAGCTGTTTCAATATAAGTGCAAATCGCCTCAATGCCAATATTTTCTATGTTATTAATATCAAATAAAAGTGTTTTGCCTACTCCAGAAATCATTGCATTAGAAGCTGCTTTTTTTCCATCAAGATATACATTAACTATGACTTCATGCTTTCCTTGAATTGTATAATCTTGTATGCCGAACAATAATTTAAATGTTTCTGGATTACTGAAATTATTTAAAGAACAGGTTATGGAAATTGGATTTTCAGTTTCAAAGTTATTGAATCTAAAATTTATTAAAGATGTAAAAAATTCTCTTCCAATTGTAATGTCTTCTCTTTCACTTCTAATATCTCCACTGTTATCAACGCAATTTTCAGAAGATATAAGAGTTGTTTTATTTAGACTTTCAATGCTATCGGCATAAACGGTATTACAATAAGATGTTAGGGACAATAAAGCAATAATAAATGTTTTTGGCTTAAAATACATAATTCATTGTTTTAATTTTATATACGATACATTGTTTTATCAATCTGCTACTTTGAAAGAGTCAAAAATTCCTAATACAGTCTTATTTAATTTTTCAAAATAATCAATGTTTGCTTCATAAGCCAAAGTGTAAGCTTTCCCATCATCAATGCCAATTAGCTCAGTTCTTTCTATTTGTTGAGCATTTTCTTCCATAATATAATTAATTTGTTTGAAATTATTTCTTGGTGCTGGTAGTACTTCAACTTCTCCAACAATTTTTTTGACGTTATCGTTGTTCATTCGCTGCTCAATAATGTCATCAACATAATTATTTAGTGAAACATTGAATGAATTAAGTGGTTCTACACTAGCTACAAACTTGGCATTGTTTTCTTTTGGATTATCAGTAGGAATTATGAATTCTGCTACGATATCTGATGCAGCACCCAAAGAGGATTCTATCTTTCCCTCGTCCCAAGATTTCGGGTATTTGAAACTAAATCCGTATTGCTCTGATTCATAAGTTGCATTTAATGATGGACTTTTAGGCACTGCCCAAAACGCACCCAAACCCAATATTACCGAAGCAGGAATAGCTAACCAAAGTTTGCTTTTTATTGTCTGAGATTCTGGTGAGTTATCATTTGCAGGTTCTGTTGGTATAGAATTTTTTATCTCTGCTTGTTTTTTTAAACTATCAATGTTGACTTCGGGATCGATGTTTGGTTGCTGGTATAGTATTTTTTTGGTAGTTACAATACTATTATCTAGTTTCGGATCGAGTAAACCTAGAAAAGCATCTATTGTTTGAAGACGATCTTCTGGTTCAACAGACATTCCTTTAATAATTGCTGCATTAGTGGCATCGCTGATTTTGGGGTTTATTTCTTTTGGTGGAATTAAAGGATCTCGGTTATTTTCTCCTATTTCATTCTGGCGATCGCGAGCTAAAGGAGGATTTGTTTTAGTCAGCATAAAATAGAGCGTTGCTGCAAGACTATATACATCTATACCGTAAGGATTTTTTTTGACTATATCCTTGTATTTTGGTGGCTCATACTGTTCTATTGCCGAAAAACCACCTGAGCTAATTTTTGTATGGGTTAAATTATCATGTATGTTAAATTTACGAGCTAAACCAAAATCTATCAAAACTGCTTCATTAGTTTTGTCCCTGATGATAATGTTACTTGGTTTAATATCTCTATGAATATTGCCATTGACATGAATCACTTCAGATAACGCTCTTCCAATTTGCTGAATGTACTCAATAGCTTCCGCCTCTTTTAACGATTTTTGCCTAGAGCTTACAAACTCTCTCAGATTTTGACCTGCTACATATTCCATGACTATGAAAGACCATCCATTCAATCCCTCTTCTTTTACATCCTCCGTAAATAGTCGAATTATTTTGACGATATTTGGATGCCCTTTACATTCTGATAATTTACTAGCCTCTCTGTAAAAGTCATTTTTCAGTTTCTCGTTAAATTTAAACTTGTCTTGAATTGTTTTCAAAACAAATAATTGCCCCGTGGTATCCTTAACCAGATATGTAACTCCAAGCCCACCATGAGCCAAAAACTTTTCAATAGTATATTTTCCATTGAGTAATTTTTTTCCAGGCGGTAAGTTGAACATAGTCTTGTCAGTTCCATTAATGCGGATACGATGACCACTAAAATATGATATGGAATTAAGATACTACAATTATCAAGGTAAAACTTTTTAGAAAATATTAAAAAACAATTAGCCATGGTCTATTTCTGGAAGGAACGTAATTCTAAAGAGCGATATTACCTTTCTTATTCCATAAAGATATATTACAGCGATCGCCTTTACTGCTCAAGAAATTTTTAGAGGATTATATTCTTCCCAATAAATAGGCATAAAGATCAGGCTTCAAGGCAGAATAAACTTTCAAATCCTCTTGAAAGCTGCCATTGTATCTCAAATTGTCATTAATGATGTTACCCCAACCCCGACTATAGCACTTGGTGATATAGTTGAACTATGAAAAAGTTGATGACAAAACATTTTTCAAAATGGGCATCAAAGCAACGAATCTCTGAAAATGAGCTTAAAACTACTTTACTTGAACTTCAAGAGGGTAATTTTGAGGCAAATCTTGGAGGATACTTATATAAAAAGAGAATTCGATTTGAGGGACAAGGTAAAAGAGGTAGTGGCAGGACTATCATTTGCTACAAAAAAGGAGATAGAGCAATTTTTATTCATGGGTTTGCCAAAAATGAAAAATCAAATCTATCAAAAAAGGAATTAATTGCCTTCAAAGAATTATCGAAAATATTGCTCAAACTTTCAGAAGAAGACCTTGAGATTGCCCTAGAGAATGGAGATTTTACTGAGGTAAAGTAATGAGAAAATCTATTGCGGAATCAATCACTTCCACTGTTAAAGATCTCAATCAAAGCGGATTAATCGATGAGATAACTGTGAAAAATATTGAAAATCTCTGTATTCCTGAAATTCAGGAGTATAATCCTGAGAAAATTGTTAATATCAGAAAAAAGTATCACCTTAGTCAGGCTGCCCTTGCTAGTATTTTTAATATTAGTCTATCAACGGTTCAGAAATGGGAGCAGGGTCGTAAAAAACCTAGTAGTGCTTCAAAAAAACTATTAGACATTATAGAAAGAAAAGGTTTATCAGCATTTATCTAAATCCTTTTAAGATTTTTATTTTGTCTTCTTAAGTGATACGTAAAGTGATCCCCTGGAGTAGATAAATATTTAAGACGATCGCATTCCTGGAATCAAGCGCAACTGTGATCAAATTCAAATATCTCCAAAGTTATCAAATAGAGCGATCGCAATACGTAAAAGATTAATATTTTTTGACTCTTTAATTTAAGGAATAGTAATAATTGTGGAGAAAAATTGCGATACTATATCATTTTGGAAAACTATTACAGGTCGTATTCCTGCCTGTTCTGAACCTTGAGTGGGATTTAAGTCAGCCAGCCACACTTCACCACGCTTAAGGATATGCTTCATAAGCGATCTTCGCTATCTAACATTACTGCATAATCACTCATTCCAGCTTCAGCCAAAGCTTTATCTTCCTCAGCAAATTCAGTAGCCAAGCTAGCTAATTGACTGGGATCGATTGCACCAACACGATATTTATCTTGAAACTTCAAAAAAGCAATAAAATCAGCAACCTGTTGTAATTGTTCGACGCTTAGTTTCTCTATATCTTGCTTGATAGCTTCGCAATTAATTTGCATAGTTGAGAGGTTTAGAATCAGGCTAAAACTTGTCCTTATCTTAAACTATTCTAATTAAGGAATTGAAAACTATGAACGATTGCAAATCATCTATAATCTAAAATCTTATTAATGCTATTCAAGAAAGATAGAGCTTAAGGCAGAATAATCCTTCGCCTCTGCAAATAATAATGTGTCATCTTTCTAATGCAAATTGGTATAAAATCTTTACAACTAATCTCAGCTATTGTATTAATTGATCCGATCATGTCTGAAATCGCACTAGATGATATTCGCGAAGAGCGAATTATGATGGAAGCTATAGTAGATTGCTATGACGAATACGAACAAGCAATGGGTTGGTATTACTATCTTGAAGATAGAATTAATTTCCCTTTCAAGGCTAAATGGATAAATCGTCACAACTCTGAAGGGAGAAATGTAACGGTGTTGTCTATGTCTCCAGAAGATAATTGCTCACACGATATGTTGGTCGAAGTTTTATATCGAGAAGGTGATATGGAAGATGTTTTTGACGCACCACTGTCTGAAATAGAACCTCTCAATATTGATGCGGCAACAGAAGAAGCTATTGATGACTGGCACTATTGGGTAAAAAGAGGATACCAATTTTAATCAACTATCAAAGTAAATGCTTTTTGCTTTGTTAAATCTTGTATCGTATCTCAATTTAAAATTCAAAGCCGAATATCCTACTGGAATTCACCGAGATGAATTAGTTATTGGGCAACACAGAGAGTTCAAAGAACAAAGGGCAATCGAGCAACTTCCCAGAATAAATGCGATCGCTCTCAACCTTGAAGAGTCGCGATCCCTTGCACCGTAATAGATAATCTACGATCAAAGCAACGCAAGACGCATTACGTAAAATACAAGAGTAAGTCAGGTTAAATAAAAAATATATTCAAGAAACACTTTACAATTTGAGTGATTCTACGGTTAAATACTTAATGAAAATACGCTAGAAATTATAGAACTCTCTGAGTTACCGTCTGACATCATTTTTACTTATTAACTTGTAACAATTGGTAAATACTGCTTATGTCTACTGCACTTTATTTAGTTTTGGTTTTGATTATGACTAGATATTTTGAATATTAAAACTAGACCAAGTATCTGAAGTATCTATTGAACATTCATCTTATGTAATGTTCGCCTATCGCAGAAAACAAACTAGCTGATAAACGGGGTAAATTCAGTCAACGAAGCAAAATAACAAATTATTAGAATGTTTTTGCTCCGTTATCACAGCAGAGTTTGGGTCTATTGCAACATGAATATTGCCAAATGTAGTCTATTTTTAAGTTTTACTCGGTGATTCTAAATTAGTAGAAGACGCGACTACGCCATTTATTAAGGCGAGCCTCTCCTAAAGCAGCTAAACTTTTAGCTTGAGTTATTTGCTGTTTTAAAGATTCAAGACGCTCTTGCTGGGTAAGAGATTTACTGGAGAAGGAGGATGTATTGTCGATATCAACATAGTAGGATTGCCATTTATTAATTCCCGCAGACCCAACACTAGCTGAGGAGAGTAGTACGGCTAATTCAGCTTCTAACTCGGTAATATTTGCTTCTAAGGTATCAGACTCAGTTTCTGGCTGGGATTGCTGGATAAAAGGAGTAAATTGGGTTGTAGTGGATTGAAACTGAACTTGTGGTTGAAGAACTTTTTGCAACAGTGCATTAACGTCCGTGACTGGAACACTACCACTAGCATTATTGTAAATAATTGGCTTAACTAGTCTGGATGCATTACCTAATTTTCCCGCTTTATCACTAGTGGAGACGCTTTGTCGCATTTTGAACATGTTGGTATAGCCTAGTAATCTCTTACCTGTTTGAGTTCTGTAACCTCGATAGTAAGGAACTATGTTCTCGCCAAACACTTCTTGATATTCGTCACTATCGATATAGGAATCAATATCAGCCTCATAGCCTTGACTGTCCAAAATTTGACTATGAATTAGAGTTTCTTGATAGCTATCAGGTGCCCGTCCTAAAAGATGTTTAAAATTTAACTCATGAGAGCGATAACGGGGACAGTTATCAATAAATCGAGATTTGTACAGCTCCGACTTAGCAATGCTTCTGACAAATTCTCTGACGCTAATTTGATATTGTTTCAATTTAGATTCAGCAATAGTCAGGCGATCGCTTTCCATTAGATGAGCATTGCCTAGTACATGACGATATACAGCAGAAATTACTAGCTCTTTTTCTGCTGGTGAGGCTTGAGGAACTAGTTCTATCGGGGCGCTATTTTCATAAGAGCCAATACCCAATTCTGATTGAGGAGTGATAGCAAGATTATTCGACATATTAAATAATTATGATTTTAGTTAACAGATTTAAAGTTAGTCATTGATATGCTCAAGATACTTTGAACCCGAAACATTCTACACGCAGCTAGGGTTTAAATTTACGAAAAGTTACTTAACGTCAGTTCGGGATAAGACAATTGACTGGTTGGAATAGCTGTTAGCCATTAGCCATTAGCCAAAGCGCGAAGGTCAGCATTTAAGTTGAAGCCAACACGATTAATTAAACCGCGGAATGCGCTCAAGCGTTCCCCGCCGACTTGCTCCGGCGACAAGCTGGGGAAACCCCAGCGTCGGCGGTGCGCTTTTCAAGGCGGACAAAGGGTTTACCCGCATGTACGCTTGACTAGAAATTATCGATTTCAAATGCTTATCCAATAAAGGTTTCAGCTTAAACCGAACTCACATTACTTAAACCACAGCGATCTAAAAATTGAGAGTTTTCAGATCGCTACTTACGGATAAAATCACAAAATGCTCCAATAAGAAACAAGTCAGGGAGCAACTTGATTAAAAAATAATTAGATTATCGTAATGTCAAACTATAGTTTTTAATTTGGACTTGGTGAAAACACTTAATGAAAAGACAAAGGACTAATAACATTACATTGTCCAAGAAGTTAATTGACGCAACATTAACTTACGATAATAGGACTCGTTACATCCTCGTTCTAACCAAGCCTCAAATAGTTCGTCTAGCAGCTGACAATGCATAGATTTGTTAAGAACAGCGGGGATAATTTTTTCTAACCGCATGACATGATAGACATTGCGACAGTGAATTGGGCGTAAAACTGTCCCTGGTTGATGTTTAATCAGCATCTGTGCCATCTGGGAATTGAGAGGGCAGACTCTAATCGGATCATAAACTTGGTAACTATCTGGATCTTCACTTTGGAGATATTCAAATGCTAATTCAATAAAGCTTTGCTCATTTGCTAAGAGGCGAAAATAAATTTCCGTTGCCACTCCCTCGTCAGGATGGACAATTTCTGAGTAGACTACTTTGTCTAATCTTTTTTTCTGGCTAATAAAATAGGAGGATATTTCTTGTCCCCAAGTCTTTTGTTTAAACTTCTCAATTTTAAGTTTGCGAATGATTGCATCTATCACTTGCTTTTTAGCGCGATCGCTTTGTTGACAACTAGCTGCCAGATCACTCTCAGTATTATTATTAGTTGTCTTAATTAGTTTTTGGTAAGCAGTTTCGACTTCATCCGAAGTACATTTTATCGAACTGATGGCATCATCAATGATGACCTCCCTCTGTAATTGTGGCAGTAAATTGTATTTACCTAACTTAGAAACAATTTTAGTAACGGAATCTACTTGAGGTCGAACTTGAGTACTAGGCATTATTACATCACTCCTAACTAGTAAAAAAAAACAGCAAAACTAAATAAAGTTTTGCTGTAACTACAAACATGGATCAAATTCTAGACAGCAGCAACTTCTTCCCCAGGAGTAAATAATGGATCTAGAGTTGCTAACACTTCTTCACCCACTGCGGTACCAGCAGTATCAGGATCAGTAAAGGCGCCATCAATAGTATGCACCCCAGCGAAGACACGGCTTAGGGAGAACTCATCAAACAACTCATCAAAGTTATCAAATTCACGTTCGATACCAGGAGTATCAGGAGATACCACCGCAAATTCACCAATATCACCAAACTGATCTTCAAACACAGCTTCAGCAGCATATGCCATAGTACTGTGTCCTGAAATCCAATCGGGGAAAGCAGGTTCTTCTAAGAATGCTTTCCATTCTGGATCAAAACCGATGTCTTCATTAATTGGCTGAGAAGGACGGGGATACTGTTCGTTGTATTTCGCATCCCAAGTGACAATTACCGCATCAGCTAACGCCAGATTCAAGTTCATGAACAGCTCCACATTATCCTTAAGATCAAATCCTTGGTCAATGGAGATCTCTTGAGCAATGTGGTTGATGTGCTTGTTAGGCTTATAAGAATCACCACGATCCACAAAGAAGAACTTAGCAATTTCCGACTGATCATCAGTACGCAGAATTGTAGTAGCTTCTGTATCTTCGGCACCACCTAAAGCGGCTACTGCTTCCAAATCAGCTCTAAACTCTGGACTATCTGGAGCATCTGGTTCAATGAGATCAACGATCGCTTCACTACTTTCGATCGCATAAGGAATAGCAACATCACCATACTGCGCACCCACGGCAACCCCAGTACCGTTGTCTGCTGGATCCCAGAAGAAGGGATCTTCCGCATCAATGGGTAGAAACTCAGAGTTATCAGGGTCTAGAGGATCTTCAAAAGCGGCAAACTCATCTTCACGAGTCTTCAACAGCTCTTCAGCTACTAAACTACCGTAAGTTATACCGAGCATTTCTGCCGCTGGATCAGCTTCGATTTCATCCAAAGAAAGCTCCATCTGAGTTTCTAGGATGTCTCTTTGCTCAGGATAAAGCTCATTTAAGACGGTGAATGAAGCTCCAGCGATCGCTGCTTCTACCGATGCTCCTTCAGGAGACATTTCGATCGCGTCTAGATCGATGACATAAGGGTCAAATTCCCCTGTAACCCCTGCGAAGGCGTTGAACATCGACGCCGATAAGATTGCGCCCACTCTGGTTCCTTGTGGAGGTGCTGCACCCACATCAGCAATCTTGTCAAATAAGAACTGGTTAGTAGTGAGGTTAGCTCCTGTAGTTTGCCAATCGAGAACTACATCTGTGTCTGGTAAAGAAACTAGAACTTCTTCAGAATTGTTTTCCGTAACAACATCCTGACCTTCCCCAAGAGACTCTTCATCAATTTCGGCAATCAGAAATTGAGAACCTGGAGGTACAAAAGACGTGATATTTTCATAGTCCATGGTAACTGTTTTAGTGTCACCAGGTTCTAAACCATCTATATCAACATCTTCTAGAGTACCAAGTAATCCATCTTGGACTTCTTTACCAGTTAAAGGTAGGACTCGAGTGTTAATCTTTTTGTCAGAAGAAACAAACAGATTAAAATCGGCTGTTCCAAGTGCTGTTTTTTCTCCTTCATTAGTGATTAGAAGTTCTACACTTCCAGGAGAACCTAGTTCGGTGGAACTCTCAGGAAGTGTTACTCCCTCAATTTCTAATGATAGATCGCCTATGGGCGCTCCTTCTTCAAAAGGCTCTGCTGGAGCTACTACAGGATCACTGGCAGCCAGGATCTGTTTTTCTTCCAAATCGTCTGTATCAGGATCGATAGTTGCTGGATCGATGGCTTCATCAACCTCTTCTTCGGGTGCTTCTTCAGTCACAACTTCTTCAACAACAACTTCTTCAATCGGAGCTTCTTCAACAGGAGCTTCAGAAGAAGCAAGATCGGTAGCAACTTCAATTACGTCTGCTGCTACTTCTGAACTAGTTTCTGGCTTAGGAAATTCCATGATAATTATTTAGACCTCAGTTGTAGGTAAATTGAGTGAGCTTAACTAAACGCGAAAAGCGAAACCAAACTATATATGTATGCATATGCAAATTCATGGTTACGCTCAGTAAATACTAAATCGAGGCATTGAGTGACTTTCAGAATACGAGACTGTGTACTCTAAGTTGAAAAGATTAAAATGTCTGAAAGTCCATAGACAGAGATTGTTTCGCTAGCAATATTTCTGTCTTTAGTTTGATTTAACCATATGTGCAAAATCAAATACATATCAATTGCCTAAATATTTAGTATTCCGATTCTTGAACTAACGCACTTGAACTTTGCTCTTTCAATCTATCGTTGATTCTAAAAAAATGAATGTATTTTTAGGAAAATAAAATGGATTTTAAATTTTAAGTTTGGACTCATTTTTTATCAATACGTTTTTTGATATCGCCGTTGTAAAATTTAAAA
>JBCDDK010000158.1:0-14906 GCA_039180345.1 Cyanobacteria bacterium P01_G01_bin.39
ATGGCCAGTAATCGGAATCTGGTTCACAGCAATGGGTATCTCCACCATGGCGTTCAACCTGAATGGATTTAACTTCAACCAGTCGGTAATGGACTCTCAAGGTCGTGTAGTCAACACTTGGGCAGACATCTTGAACCGAGCCAACCTTGGTTTTGAAGTAATGCACGAGAGAAATGCACACAACTTCCCCTTAGATTTGGCTAGTGGCGAAACTGCTCCTGTAGCGTTAACTGCTCCTGCTATCAACGGATAGAGCGTTAAATGGAGTTTTAACTCTGTTTCCAACACGTAGTAGTCAGCATGAGGTGTTCTTGTTACTATGGAGAGCGCCTCATGTTTTTAACACTATCTCAGTATCAAAATAAAGTTTATTTAAGAGGCTCATCATTATGTTTCTGATTTGTTTATTGTCGGTTAGTTTAATTGCGATCGCAATTATCAACCAGCAGGCATTTTCAACTACTGAGCAGGAAGAATATATCCCTGTACCTGTGCGAGTTGACCAAACCAAAAACTCTGGTTATTAAAATTGCAGTCGTAAAGTATGGTAGCGATCGCAATTAACATTTCTGTTTGAAAAACTTTTGTAAATATTAGCAAGGTGTTTAAAGATACCCTGCTTTTTTATAGGATTTTGTTTTTTAATTAATTGATGATGATTACTCACACCAGTTCTCAAAAGTAACGAAAGACTTGATGGAGAAAAAGGGAATAAGAAATAGGCAACAGATATAGCCGTACAAAGTTACTTGGGGACAATACAAAAGTTGACGGTTTGTAAGTAGGAAGTAGGAAGTAGGAAGTAGGAAGTAGGAGTAAATGTCCTAACCAGAAGATATAGAAGATATAATGTTATAAGTTATGAGAGTTTACGAGTTTTAGATAGTTGAGAAATAATTTACTCGTCTGTCTAGCTATTTTTCAGAGTCGGTATCAGTTTTTGTCTCACATATCACAGGCAGTTCAACAGTCAAAGCAAATTGATGGTCTTGATTGCTGAGTGTAATACTTCCCCCCAGATATTCCACCTGTTTTTTTACTAAAGCTAACCCCAAACCCGTCCCTCCATGTTGCCAACGATCTTGTCGCGGAATACGGTAAAATTTATCAAAAACATGGGTTAATTCCACCTCGCTTAATTCTATGCCCGAATTTGCTACTGTTAGCTTTAGAATTTGGCTATCTATTTCTATGCTTACATCTATATTTTCCCCTTGAGGAGTATACTTACAGGCATTGTTTAATAGTTCCGTCAGAACACGTTCCAGAATATCAGAATTAGTTGTAAATAAAGGCAAATCTGATGCTACATCAATTATGAGCCGTTGCTGCTGCTGTTGGGTTCGTTTAACAAACAGTTTGACGATATAAGAAATCAACAAATTGAGATCTACTGGTTCTACTTTTAGAGGTTTGCTACGAGCATCGAGATAAACTAAGTCCAAAATATCGTTGACTAACTTAAGTTCTCTCTCATAACCTGTCTCTAATATTTCCAGAGATTCTGCGGCAGCCTCGAAGTGTTGTTGCTGCCAGTCAGGTAACAATTCAAACAGCATTTTTAAAGTGTCTGCACCCATCTCAATACTGGTTAAAGGGGTGCGTAGTTCATGAGAAATAGTCTTGAGAAAATCATCTTTTAAGCGATTGAGTCTCTCCAATTCTTCGATCTGTAGTTGAGCAGCACAATACAAACGAGCCTGGCGAATTGCGATCGCACATTGCGAAGCCACCTGCTGCATTAAGCGAATCTCTATGGTGGTAAATACTTCATGTGGAGGTCTAAGCCCCCATAAATTGCCGATGATGACACCTTCGTCAAAAATGGGACAGGCTAGGCGGTTAACTTGAATTCCTGGAGGATTGAACTGTGGGTTTTTTTCAACTAGCTGAATCGGATTTTTCTGTAGCAGTTGCTGGTATAGTTCGGGATAATCCTTAATCTTACGGCTAATTCCCTGAGATAGTGGCAAGCTAAGACTATGTTCGTATTCAATAGTTGCAGTTACTTGTTCCGCGTCATAAAGTTCAATTTGGCAGCTTGCTAAATCGAGGACTTCTGCCAACTGTTGAGTAGCAGTAGCTAAAATTTGTTTCTCGTCTAGACTATCTCGCAGCTTGTCTGTAACTCGACGCAATAAAGCCTCAAATTCCAAAGCCTGCTGCTGTTCACGATTTTGCTGTGCTAGAGCTAGACGCATATTACGCAGATTTAAATGAGTTTGAATGCGGACTAATACCTCTTCTTGTTCGCTAGGCTTAGTCATATAATCCACTCCGCCTAACTTAAATCCGTGGACTTTGTTTACCTGATCCGACAGTGCCGTTAAAAAAATTACGGGAATGTCTTTAGTTTTTGCTGACCCTTTAAGGAGACGACAGGTTTCAAAGCCGTCAATGTTGGGCATTAGGACATCTAACAAAATTAAGTCGGGAGACTTCGATTCAGCAATCTGCATCGCAGTTTTACCATCTTCGGCTAATAAAATCCGATAACCTTTTTCCTCTAAATAGGAAAACAACATCAATAAGTTGTCAGGTGCATCGTCTACGATTAGGATTGTTGCCGATTGAGTATTTAATGGTAAGCCTTCGATCATAAACAACAAAGATGGCGATCGCGCGTAAGTAGAAAGTTAAACTAAAATTAACTGTCGAATCATGTATATTTGCATCCCTTAATATTCTAGTCAGTCTGGTGTCTTTAGCTATAAAAGCAGATGCAATAAGTCTAAACCAAAGTAAATCTTAATAATTAAAAATATAAAGCAACATTATATATACATATTTGTTAATTGATTGATTTTGGTGATTCTAATAATACGCTGAACGTTTGCTTTTTTTATCCCCATTCGATAAAGGTGCTTCTTACAGCTTTGCCAACCCATGTATTTATCCCGTTTATTTATCCTCAGCTTCTGGGGACACCGTTTAGTTTCGTGTTTATTTTGGGACAAGCATCCAAAGGGTACGAATGGGGTAATCGCTAGATCTAATTTAGGGAATTACAACCAAGATACTAAGCAGCTTACGCAATATGCGATCGCAATACTGACTGTGGTGCGCGACGCACACGACACTTGATAGTTTCTTTTCCTAAAAGCTGATGGGCTTCATAGCGATGACAGCCCGAAAATCCATAGTATTGCCCTTCTACCTCCAGCACATCAATTGGTTCACGTAAACCCTCTTGATCAATAGACTGGGCTAATTGGTTTACCTTGGTTTGATCGGTTTGTCGGGGTAAGGGTCGCTGAATTTGCTTGACTTTTAATTCTTTGATTTGCATCAGTATCTGCTCAACTATTCATACTCGTTATGAGTTTATTTTAACTAATTGCTTGATCAGTAGGAAAGGTTTTTAAAAAATAGCTAGCTAGATAGAGAAGTACCCCAGAGAGTTTGCTATGGGCATGTCATCAGCGAAATAGAACCCTCTTCTGCAATAGTGCGATTAATCAAAATTTGATTATTAAATGCGATCGCATGATCATACTAAATCTTGTTTACTTACAACACTGAGCTGTTTGTAAAACAAATCTTAAAATGAAAAAAAATGGTGGAGATAATGAGGTAGTGAAGCCAAACTACCCCCAATACCTAATTACTCCAAATACCCCATAATTTAATTTTCTTTTTACGAACAATATCTCAAAATGCAGCATGTAAATAAGGTGTGGAGATCGCTTTATTAAGTAAGGAAACAGTGAAGTAATTAAATAGCTAAAATATATGAATATTTATCATCTCTCAAATACTTCTATCACCACACCTATCGCTAGTAACATTAATTAATCTGGCTAGTTTCTCGGTAAAATGAGCAAAATCATCTCTTTTTTCCTCTAACCGCAATTGATTTTTATTAAAAAAAAGTGTAATTGATAGGGAAGAAGCGCTTAATCTGATATATGTATGAATTGTGATTTTTTTAAATCTTTAGCTGATAAAACAATCGATTTTTGATGTAATCTAGATTACTTATAAAAAGAATCATTTACAACTAAATATTCTGAGGAATATCTGAAAACCTAATTTTTGGTCAAAGATAATGGCAAGAGATACATCTAGAGATGGTTTAGATAACAAGATCCTAGCTTACGCTTTAAGCAATCTCAAACCTTTTTGGGACTTTATTCAAAGTAACGATGGTTTAAAGCGCAAAGCTAACAAATTTCTGCTCAATAGCCTGATCAATAAAATTCCCAATCGTCCTTTTCCCTACAGTTTGATGACCTTGGCAGATCATATTCCAGGGACAGATATACCCAAAAAAACTGATACCTATACATCTTGGGATTCTCTAACTGATCGTAGTTATACAGGAAGACATTTACCTCCCGATCCTGAGTTCCACAAAGAAGGAAATTTACCACCGCTTAAGGACTTAAAAGTTTTATTTCAAAAAAGAGACGGGAACACAATTTATTCAGAAAAATCGACCTTGCTATTTCCCTATTGGGTGCAATGGTTTACTGATGCTTTTCTCCGTACCGATCATTATAATCGTCTGAAAAATACTTCCAATCATCACATTGATCTGTGTAATGTTTATGGTTTGAAGAGAGAACAAACCAATATGCTGCGCTCTTTTGAAGGCGGTAAGTTTAAAACTCAAAAACTCAAACGTCAAGATGGAGTAGAAGAAGACTATCCTTTATTCTTTTATTCCGATGCCGAAAAAGGAATAGTCGATCCTCAGTTTGAAGGCTTGTACCAGCCTCTCAATGATGAACAAAGACAGACTGCCGTTAAGAAAAAAACAATGTTTGCTATGGGAGTTGAGCGAGCTAACGTACAGATTGGTTATGTGATGCTCAACACCCTGTGTCTGCGGGAACATAATCGTGTCTGCGATGTTTTATCTAAAAGTTATCCCGATTGGGATGATGAACGACTGTTCCAAACAGCCAGAATGATCGTGATGGTGATTATTCTCAATATCATTATGGAAGAGTATATCTATCACATTACTCCCTACAACTTTAATTTCTTTGCTGATCCTGAAGCTTTTACCGAAGAAAGTTGGCATCGAGAGAATTGGATGGCGGTAGAATTTAGTTTAGTCTATCGTTGGCATAGTGCCCTTCCAGAGACTTTTACCTTTAACGGAGAAGAAACACCCATGGCGGCTTCTCTATGGAATAATCAAATGTTTATCGATATGGGTTTGGGAGCATTAATGGAAGAAACTTCTTCCCAAGCTGGTACCAAAATTGGTTTATTCAACACTCCAGATTTTCCTGTCAAAGACGGCTATACCTTCATCGACGTTACCGAACTGGCAACGGTGCAATATAGTAGAATGGTACAGCTAGCCAGCTATAACGATTATCGAGAAATGTGCGGTTATCCTCGGGTCACAGATTTTAATCAAATTACAGGGGATGAATACGCCCAGCAGAAACTCAAAGAATTATATGGTCATGTAGACAAGATTGAATTCTTTGTGGGGCTTTATGCCGAAGATGTGCGCCCGAATTCTGCTATTCCCTCCCTGGTGTCAAGAATTATTGGAATTGATGCTTTTTCCCAGGCTTTAACCAATCCTTTGTTATCAGACAAAATTTTTAAACCTGAGACTTTTTCAGAAGTGGGTTGGGAAATCATCCAAAATACCAAAACCGTTGGTGACTTGGTAAATCGTAACGTTCCCGCATCTGATCCTGAGTACAAAGTTACCTTCAACCGTTAATTCTTTGCCTTGAGGACTATAAAAATAAAATTAATAAATTTAGTAAATTTAGTAGTTTATAGTTCTAGATCACAGGTTTACTCAAGCTTAATTTTAATCAAATTAAATTAACAAATAGAAATGACAAGCAACACAGATACTGCCACCTCTAAAGTTAAACAATCTCAAGTTGTGAAATATGGCGATACACTATATTTACAACATATGACAGGTCGATATGTGACCACTATTATTCGCAGTCGCTATAGTTTTGTTCGTTTAGATCAAACTGAAGCAGTTGAATTAAAAATTATAGGCGAAGGTGAGGGAGAATTAACTGATGGAGCAATTATTCAACTCAAGTCAACCGAAGAAAATTTGGGAGAGCGCAATGTTTTAGGTGCATTTGCTGATCGTCACGACTGTTATTATTGGAATGAAGGTTACAACCAGAAAAAGCAAGGATGGCGAATTAACAAGAGAAATCCAGATGGAGATTCCAAGATTCGTTATGATGACCAGATATATTTAACCAATCTCCATTATAAAAATCAGAGATTGTCTCGGTGTACTTGGTTCCCTGGGTATATTACCACTTTTCCCCAAGCCAATGAGTGGTGGACTCTTAGAGCTGAAATTACTTCAGAAGAGAGTGGTACAACTTCAGAAACTCGATTCCTACAAAGATCGTTTGAACCAGACAACAGAGAATTGAGCAAGGGTAATATGGCATATTTAGCCTACTGTGCAGAAGCAGTTTATGCCACTCCAGAAGAAAGCAAAGTCAAGCTGGAAAAATTGGGCTTTAAAATTAATGGTTTAGAGCATTTTATTGACTTCCCCGAAACTAATACCCAATGTATCATTGTGGGCGATGAAGAAAAAGTTATTATTGCCTTTCGCGGTACAGAAAACTTAGATGACTGGAAGACAAATATCAATCTTGCTAAAGCTGCGTGGAAAGTGGGGATGGTGCATTCTGGCTTTTGGAGATCGATCAATTCTGTCTGGCCTACTGCAACCGCTCGTCTTAATAGCTTAAGAACTAATAATCAACCCATTTGGATTACAGGACATAGTTTAGGTGGGGCATTAGCTACCCTAGCCTGCGGGCTACTCGACGATGAGCTGCCAGAAGAGTCAATTGCGGGAGTTTATACTTTTGGACAACCGCGGGTTGGAGATCTTATTTTTGCTCAAACTGTAGATAAAAGAGTCAAGAAACGTTTCTTTCGAGTAGTTAATAATAATGACATTGTGACTCGTATTCCTAGTGTTCAATACCAGCACGTAGGGAACCAACTATATTTTGATGCACGGGGAGATTTACACGAGAACGTTATTATTTCTTTGTTAAATCCTAAAGCTATCTGGTATAGGTTGCAAGGTTATTACCAAAATCTCTCTCAGTTAAATCTAAGTGCAGATAGTGTCGGAGATCATCGCATGGGTGACTATCGCCTCTTAGCCATGAGACAACTAGAGGAAAAGTGATCATAATCATCTTCAGCCAACTATTCTTCCGCGAATCTAATCATTGAAGCTGGATTTATTCGCTTTTTGTATTAGGACTCAATCCAGATTTTGCTCCAGAGCAAACGGGTATAGTCATTCTCATTAATTTTTGTAGGTTTATCTGTACTATAAGTAAAGGGTAAAAAGTAATGAGTAGTAAGACTAGACATTCCTACGTTTTCTATTTAGAACGACTATATAACTCCCGTTAATCATCCTACCGTGGTTAAATTTGGATTGACTCCTGTTTTTAGTGGAGGTGGGCGTAGATAAAGTAACCATTTGTTTCAGTTAAAATCCTGACTGTATTTAACTTTCTACTTCCTACTTCCTGCTCCGTACTTTAGCAAAGCGGCACCAGTCAGCTACCATATGATTGGCTACCAGTTGTTCAAGTACAGTCATAAAATTATGTTTAGCAAAGTAACTAAATTAGAGTTGATTATCTGGGCAATTTTTTTTGGAGTTAATGCAGCTATGATAATCAAATCGTTGACTTAAATTGGACTGCTTTAATTCAGAGTAATAGATTAACGGCGATATATTTGTTGTGCGCTATTGATTAGAGACATGTTGCAAAATAATAGTACGCTATTTATCTAGCAGTTATTATTTTTTGCTCAATGATTCCGAGGCGATATCAAAGGTTAAAACAGGTTTTAGATCGCAGACAACCAGATCTGACTGTGTTGATGGAGGATGTGCATAAACCTCACAACCTTTCAGCTATTATTCGTACCTGCGATGCGGTGGGTGTTTTTGCCGTTCATGCTGTCAATCGTCATAGCGACACTCCTACCTATTCCCAGGTTGCTCAAGGCAGCGAGAAATGGGTTAAGCTACATTCCCATCCTGATATCAAGACTGCCATCAAATCTTTACAGCAAGACAATTATCAGGTTTATGCGGCTCATTTGAGCGATAAGGCGGTTGACTATCGTCAGGTAGACTATACTCAGCCAACAGCGATTCTCCTGGGTACAGAAAAATGGGGAGTGACGGATCAAGCGGCAGATTTAGTAGATGGACATATTGTGATTCCGATGCAGGGAATGGTGCAGTCCCTCAACGTGTCGGTAGCCAATGCCGTAGTCTTATTTGAGGCACAACGACAACGGCTAGAGGCGGGTTTATATGACAAGGTGCGTTTAGATCCAGAAACTTATAGCAAGACAGTTTTTGAATGGGGTTATCCAGATATTGCGGCAATGTATCGTCGTCAAGGCAAAGCTTATCCAGAATTGGGAGAACAAGGGCAAATATTACATCATCAAATTGATGTGAATTAGCTTCGTTACTTACTAGTTTGGATCACTATTTTCTTCAATTATTTTATTTAAAGCGATCGCAGCTTAGAGGTGAAATCTAGGGAATATAAATCGAAGTAAGTTACAAAAACTAGAAAAGTTTAACAGTCTAAAAAACTTAATGATAAAAAGAGGTTTTCGGCAACAACTTTGATTACTGACTATGCTTGATAGCGATCACACTATTACTATTTAACATTATAAATCTACGTTTTGTATATGATCCAGAAAAAATTATTCAAAATCGAGAATGCTTGGAAAGAGATTTAGAGCAAGTTACTAAAAATATAACTGTCAAAGTATTTATTCGACCATGAAATTCAAGAGTAGTTACGCGACTCACCCCAAACTGAACAGCATAAAGGTATTTAATATAACTAATAATTAATAATGCACTGTGCCATCGGGCATAATTGTTTCTGTCAGTGTTGCTTTGCTAAAGATCGTGTCCTCAATATCGGCACCCGTCAGATTTGCTTGACTTAAATTAGCATTGGTTAAGTTCGCTCCCCGAAGATTTGCCTCTATCAAATTTGCTCCTGTTAAATTGGCTCTAGTGAGGTTGGTGCCTCTTAATTTTGCTTGCTGCAAGTCTGCACTAGTCAAGTTCGCATAGCTCAAGTTTGCCCAACGCAAATCACACCCCACCAAACTTGCTTCTACCAAATTACTAGCCAAAAAATAACTGTGGCTGAGGTGAGTTGCGATCGCTTTAACTCGATGTAAGTTAGCCTGATAGAAACTGGCGGACTGTAACTCTGCTTCAAAAAAGTTGGCTCCCGAAAGATCTGCCTGATCGAAACTAGCTTTAACTAAATCAGTCTCACTCAAGTTGGCACGATTAAGTTTAGCCTGCATAAAGTTAACTTGCGGTAGTCTAGCTTGTCTAATAGAAGTCCCAATTAGGTTTGCCTGACAAAAATTTGCTCCTCGTGCCTGAATAAATCTTAGATCCGAGCCGATCAGATTAGCCTGAAACAAATCGGCATCAATTAAATAGGCATACTGTAAATTTGCTCCCGTCAAATT
Organism: Cyanobacteria bacterium P01_G01_bin.39; assembly: GCA_039180345.1. Classification (GTDB taxonomy): domain Bacteria; phylum Cyanobacteriota; class Cyanobacteriia; order Cyanobacteriales; family Xenococcaceae; genus Waterburya. The sequence goes on from JBCDDK010000158.1 coordinate 9,523, forward strand.
AGCTCCAGAGAAATTAGTATCAATTAATTCTGCTGACTCTAAGTTGGCTCCAGTAAGATTCGCTTTCCCTAGCCGAGTACCAGTCAAATCAGCTCCAGCTAGGTTTGCTTTAACTAAATATGCTCCAGATAGATTAAATCCCCGAAGATCGGCATTAATCAAATCAATTTTGGGTTGATGATTACTGTCCAACCATTTCATCCAACCAGTTGCACCCTGTCTTAGTTTAGTTAGATGCTTAATATTTGCCACTAAATACTTACCTGCGATCGCTTATATCCACAATATCCTTCCTTATTATCCCCGCTTTGTAGACAGATCCCAACATTAAATTTTAAATCAATTAAATCAAAGATACTAAGTCATGCAAACACTATCATTTGTTGACTGTTGACTGTTGACTGTTGACTGTTGACTGTTGACTGTTGACTGTTGACTGTTGACTGTTGACTGTTGACTGTTGACTGTTGACTGTTGACTGTTGACTGTTGAGGTAAATCATTCTTTTCTAATATTTAAAGCTTCTCTGCCACGAACACTTTCAACCGCAGCTAGAGCCGCTGCTGATCCAGCAATAATATCTCTCTCCTCTCCACCCAGATAAAGTCTGCCAAAACTACCAATGGCTGTCACCTTCAGGATATTAATCAGCGCCGCTTTTTCGGCTTCGTTGGCTGCTAGCGAAGCATAAGCTGCTGGTTGCACCTCCAGAACATAAAGAGTCTGTCCTTCGAGTAACATTTGACCTCGACAGTCACGATTAACCAACTGTGCTTGATAAGCATCAATGTTGCGAATAATCTGACTGGAAACGACCTTGGGCTTTAAACCATCTTTTTGTTTAACACCTAATGCTGCCAAAATGGCTCTACCTGCTGCTTGTACTTCTCCTTGCTTGCTAGCATGGATTTCTAACAGACCATAAAGTCTTTCGACAAATTGAACTCCTGGGCGAACCACAGCAGATTTGAGCGCAACATCAGTAATACGGTTAATTTCAATCCCTGGAGAAATTTCAATCCACAATGAGGCATCTCCAGGTAAGGGTAAAAATCCTGATGCTACGGTGCCAATATATGCTGCATGCTGTAATTGCAAACGATCTAGATAGACATAACTGCGAAGTTCTACACCCAAAATTTCATCCCTCTTGTTCCCAATAAAATATTTTTAACCGAAGCCAACTTCCAGCTAACCAGTTTCTGACAGTAGTTGTAAAGAGTATCATGATGCTGGGGAATAATTATATTGTCCTACTGGTTTGTAGAGACTATTATCAATATCTTTCGAGTCACTTTATTCTCAGCTAAATTATGACCAAGTCGTAATATCACAGTTGCTGTGCCTTACTCGTGCTTTCAGAAGTCCTGGGATTCGAGGGTTCCTCAAACCAGTGAAGGTTGTCGCAGGGTCTGTGTGATCACTAAAGACAAATCTTCTGTTATGAGGCAAAATTCTATCTAACCGTTTGCTTAAATTGAATTAAGCATATAGTTTTCAATCTATCGAATAGAGTGTTTATATAGTGTATGTGTGTTCTAAAACACTCGTGTACACCTGTAGCATTATTGCTGTATTTAAGTTTAGACATCCTTATGAATGCTTCAAATATGAGTCCTTTTCTGTTTATAACCGACTTAGACAATACTCTTGTTGGTGATGACTCAGCACTAATAAAGCTTAATCATCAATTAGCAGCTCATCGTCAGCAATATGGGAGCAAAATTGTCTACGCTACAGGGCGATCGCTTTATCTCTATCGTTTTTTAGCCGAAGCTAAGTCATTAATTCTTCCCGATGCTCTAATTACTGCGGTGGGAACAGAAATGTACTTTGATCAAACTTATCAGCAATATGACCCTCAATGGGCAAAGATCCTCGCTCAAGGATGGAATCGCGAGGCGATAGTAGCGATCGCTGGTCAGTTTGAACAATTGCAACCCCAACCTAAATCAGAACAGAATCCGTTTAAGATTAGCTATTATTTGGCGGAGGCAGTAGCAGAAGAAACCATTACTAGTTTAAAGGCAGCTTTAGTTCAAAGAGGCTATAGCATTAAACTTATTTATAGTGCAGGTCAAGATCTAGATTTACTACCGAAAAATGGGGATAAAGGTCTAGCAGTTCAGTTCTTACGAGAAAAATGGGAAATTTCTGCTGATAAAACAATTGTTTGCGGTGACTCTGGTAACGATATCTCAATGTTTACAGGACAGGAAAAAGGTTTAATTGTTAGTAACGCTAAACCTGAACTGTTGCAATGGTATGAATCGAACAGCGATCACAATCATTATTTGGCTCAATCACCTTATGCAGGGGGCATTTTAGAAGGATTAGAACACTTTCAATTTTTATGATTGCTTTCTTAGACTTGGCAGTATCAAAAATTGACGTGTCTATATTTGAGATTTAAGTACCTGGTTTAATAACTTAGGCGTCAAGAATCCCTGAGATAAGACAAAATCATTGAACTTTTGAACGCTATACTGTTTACCCAGCATTTTCTTAGCCCGCGATCGCAATTGCAAGAATTGTTGATAACCATAGAAATATGCCGGTGCTTGACCTGGAAATCTGGCGATGTAGCGCTGAATTTCTTGCTCGGCAAAAAACTGGGAAAACCCAGCATTTTGAGTTAAAACCTCCAGAGCCTCAGCAATGGTAATTTTTCCTAACTGAAGTTCAGGTTCCAAAAATGCCCGAGCCGCACGCAGCAGTTGAAATTGGAGTGACATAAATTGCCCTTCTAAAGGCAGATAGGGACGCATCAACTCCTCAGCATAGGTTGCCCAGCCCTCAATATTGGTGGCATTGACCGCAAAATCAGTCCGCGCCCGAGATAAGTTTTGGGTTTTGGTTATGGCATGTTGTAGATCGTGTCCAGGTCTTCCCTCATGAACCGTCAGCGTCCACGACATTGCAGGATTGGTAAAATCGTTGTAAAGTCTAGCTTTTGGTTGATTTTGGAGTACTGGAATTACAAAAGTACTAGAAGAGGCATCGTAGAGGGGAACGGGAAAATTTTTATTTTCTTGAGCTGTGGCTAGGCGAATATGGAACTCAGCTTCGGGGAGAGTTACTAAATGTTCTCGTTGAATAATTGTTTCTAGTTCTTGAGCGCGCTGTCGATAAAGATGCAGAGTATCTTGAGCTGAAAGCTGTTCTTGTTGCAGCAGTTGGATCACATCTCGATAATCAGTTACCTTCAGACCTTTTTTTTGAGCAATTTTTGGTGCAAGCGCCGACATTTGCTGCTGTACTTGGAAAAAGGCATTGTGTGCCTGCTGCATCAATTCTTCGACTGGTATTTCAATCCCTTGCTCTTGCAAGTTAAAAATGTATAGTTCCTGGGGTAAAGTCAAATTTTGCTTGGTCTTGGTGACAACTTCACGACGAATAAACGTTTCGTAATCAAATAACTGTGCTTTTAGTTGGGCGTAAGCTGGCTCATAGCCAGTAACATTTTGTTGCTCTAAAAAAGCCTTGATTTGGTGGATTCTAGAGGCATTGTTGTTCAGCTCTTTTTTAAGCTGCTCTTTTCGAGGAAGAACAACCTCCGATTGTTGCAGTTTTGTTTGAATTGATTGTATGAGTGATTCGGCTAATGCAGTTGTCCCTGGTTGCAACCCTGCATACTGCTTCAATTTGGTAAGTATTGCTTGCTGCTTTGCGGATGATTTTGATTCTTTGGCGGCAGATTTAAGATCTTCGAGGATAGCTTGACTCAGATTGACATAGGGTAGGCGATATTTTTCATCAAGCTGGTAGGAACGCAGACTTTGTCGCCCAACTTTTAGCAAAATTTCTAAATCTAGACTCAGATCGCTATTTTTGGCTTGGGTCAGCTTTTTTTCTAGACGTTGCACCTCCTTGAATATCTTCTCTTGTCTGCATGTTTTAAAGTTGGCGTTCGTTTCTCGCAGATCACTGTTAGCAAATTTTGGCTGACAACTCTTAGCAGCGATCGCCGTTGTTAAAAGTTCGGCTGACTTATTACTCTCAATGACCCAGTCTGGATTGGCAATTACAGGAGCAACTGTTGGTCTAAATAGTAGACAAATGCAGCAGGAAATAATGGCGATCACATAACTGTAGCGCAGTCTCATCGCCCCTAGCTTAAAGCGAATAGTAGACAATCTGGTACGCTGGTTCATAAAGCAACGATAAAATATTTTCTTATTATTAATTGAATTCTTTTCTGAACAATATTTGCCTCTTTTCTCTATGTTGATTGTTTTAATAACTTCTTCAAGAGTAACAAAATCTTATCTTCAGCCATGTGTTGGCACATATTCATTAGCGTGGAGTGTCCTAGATTAAGTTCATAACTTGAATATTTGGTTGGTCATTTTAATTCACACTAGACGTAATATTAAACTTGCGATCGCAAAATCTACCTGAAGAGTAATCGCCCGTTAAAGATTAAATTTTTTCTTTGCCATTAGCTTTTCCCAACTCAATCAAGATTAAAATTTGGGCAGAGAAATACTTAAGCCTTCGGCTGGCGCTGCAAACGTCGAATATATAATGTTTACGCCTGTTACGCTACTTAGTTTGGTGCTTAGTTTGAGACGGGTGGCATAAACACCCTGAAGGGCACATTGTCCTGCGTAGATGGAATAAACCCCCGAACGGGGGGAATCCCTCTTAATTTTTAGATGAAGTTTTGTAGTTTTTTTTGAACTACTAATTGTCAGGAGTTCTATACTATTAGATAGTAACATCTCAAGATAAGAGGTTATTATAAAGCTGTTTATTAACAAAAAGAACATTATTTAATTTCGTTAATAGTGATTCCAAAACTTTTGACATAAAACTATTTTTCCTAAGATTACGCTTTTGGAATTATAGCTGCTATGCCCATTGTTAAGCATGGTTTTATATCATTTGTGGTCTAATTAGAGAAAATCAAGAAGGATCATTCAATAACTTTATAATGGTAATTGTGGAATTAAGATTAATATGATCTGATATCACAAAACGTTTTCAATTAGATTATTGGCAGCGTAATCCAATCAACTACTATTAGTTTTTTCTGATAGAACCTGGATATTATCTTGAGCTTTGCAGATAAGTTTATAGAACAATAAACAGGAGAATTATCCAAGATGGATGATCAAATTCGTGGAGATTCTAGCACTCCTACAATTTCTACTATAGCTGTAGGTAGCGTTGAAAACGGTAGTTTTGAAATAGGAGATTTTCAGGGTTGGAACACTATTGGTGATACCAGTATCGAAACCCAGGATCTGGGAATTTTTCTGCCCGATGGTACTTATCAAGCCTTTATTACTAATGGCGATAGTGATGCAGGTGGTTCGGTAGACGACTCTGACCTAGAGGAATTTCTTGATTTAGTGCCTGGTACTTTAGATGGTCTAGTG
>JBCDDK010000159.1:0-14399 GCA_039180345.1 Cyanobacteria bacterium P01_G01_bin.39
ATGACTAATGACTAATGACTAATGACTAATGACTAATGACTAATGACTAATGACTAATGACTAATGACTAATGACTAATGACTAATGACTAATGACTAATGACTAATGACTAATGACTAATGACTAATGACTAATGACTGCTCAATGATAAATGACTAATGACTAATGACTAATGACTAATGACTGCTCAATGATAAATGATAAATGATAAATGTTAAATGTTAAATGACCTAACCCCCATCTGGATCTCCCTTAAAACTGCTACTACTGCCACGGTGATTACCTTTTTCCTGGGTATCTTGGCAGCGCGATGGATGTTGGGTTATCAAGGTAAATCAAAAGGCTTGATTGAAGGTCTATTAACTGCCCCTTTAGTACTCCCGCCAACAGTGGTGGGATTTTTACTACTGTTGCTATTTGGTAGAAATGGCTTCTTCGGACAAATATTAGATTTTTTTGGCGTTACGGTTATTTTCTCTTGGTATGCCACCGTTATCGCCTCTACAGTAGTTGCCTTCCCCTTAATGTATAAAACTGCATTGGGGGCATTCAAACAAATTGATGCTAATTTATTTGCCTGTGCCAGAACGTTGGGGGCAACCGAAACTAGGATTTTCTGGCAAATTATGTTGCCTTTGGCTAAACCTGGCTTGATTGCGGGTACTTTACTTTCTTTTGCTCGCGCTTTGGGTGAATTTGGCGCAACCTTGATGTTAGCAGGTTCAATTCCTGGCAAAACCGAAACCATTCCCATTGCCATTTTCTTTGCTGCTGAAGGTGGGGCAATGGATCGGGCATTATTGCTGGTAATTATTATGTTGGCAATTTCTCTGGGGGTGATTACGGCGGTTAATTATGGGACGGAAGGCAGAGAGTGGGAGAGGGGGGGAATTGGAGACAAGGGGGACAAGGGGGACAAGGGGGACAAGGGAGACAAGGGGGCAAGGGAGACAAAAGGGCAGGGGGTCAGAGGAGATGTTTCTGATTTTATTTGGAAGTTTGTTGCTCTTTTAGTTGATCGCAAAATAGGTAATAATCGTCAAAAGTCTATAGATTATCCCGTACCTAAAACAAAAATTGAATTATTTGTTGATATCCAAAAACAGTTACCAGGATTTTTCTTAGATGTCACCTTTAGTACCGATCAAACACCGTTAGGCTTACTGGGTGGTTCTGGTGCGGGTAAAAGCCTGATCTTACGCTGTATTGCAGGTTTAGATACTCCAGATCGGGGACGGATTGTTTTAAATGGGAAAGTTTTATTTGATTCATCTCAGAATATTAATTTACCATCACGCGATCGCGCCTGTGGTGTCTTGTTCCAGAATTACGCCCTGTTTCCCCATCTAACTATTGCTGAAAATATTGCTTTTGGCATGCCACATAGAATGTCTCAACGAGAATTAAAACAGGAGATAGAAGGGCAGTTAATTGCGGTAGACTTACCAGGAATGGGCGATCGCTATCCAGGGGAACTGTCAGGAGGACAACAGCAAAGAGTAGCCTTAGCTAGAGCAAAAGCTAGTCAACCAGGGATAATGCTTTTGGATGAGCCTTTTTCAGCTTTAGATACTTATTTACGAGATAAACAAGAGAAATTGCTCAGAAATAATCTGATCCACTATCAGGGAGTAACTCTATTTATTACCCATAACCTTGAAGAAGCCTATCGAGTATGTCCTAACCTGCTGGTAGTAGATCGAGGAAAAGCGATCGCATCTGGCACCAAACAAGCAATTTTTGAACGCCCTGGTAATTTTAGAACGGCACAGCTAACGGGCTGTAAAAACTTTTCTCGCGCTGTGGCAATATCGGCAACACAGATTAAAGCGATCGACTGGAACTGTACTTTAGATGTAATTGAACCAATCCCAAAATCATTAGTATTTGTCGGTATTCGCGCCCATCAGCTAGTTTTTCCTGAAATCACCACTACTACTTTCCAAGTCCCTCACTCCCCCACTCCCTCCCTAGATGACTCCAAACCAAACACCTTCCCCTGTTGGTTAGCCACTATCAGCGAAACTCAACACCGCATGACTTTATATCTTAAATTAAATCAACCAGCCAATAATCCTGAAGATTATCATCTACAGGCAGAAGTTTTTAAGGGTCAATGGCAGTTATTAAAGGATCGTCCTTTTCCTTGGAAAATACAGATTAATGCCTTGCAAATTATGTTGTTAAAAACCTAATGCTTAAAACATAATTTAATTGTTGCATTAGTAACATTTAAAAAATTGATCGATGATAACTTAAATAATAGATAGCTCTACACTTCATTCATCTTAAAAAGTAATCATGGATTGTCCTAAACCTGTCTTCTCCGCAAGCGACGCTTCGATTGTTTCTACAGTCAGAGAACTGCATTCTTACTTCCGAAACTTGCAAGCTTACTACAAAGTTTTGAAAGGTCAGGTAATTAGCAAGTTAGAGTATAACGAAGATCCAGAACTAGTTGAGAGTTTGAATTCTCAACTATGCGAAATTGATCGCAAGCTAAGATATGTTCATATTCTCAACAACTCTGCTTCCACAGTAGATGAGGTGATTCATTTGGTAGAGATCAAAGATGAATTTTGCCTACCAAAAGAGACTATCAAGGCTGGTTGACTGACCAAACTTATGAAACACAGCCAGAATAAGTCTGAACTTCAAACTCTAAATACGCATTAGCAATCGAGTCTATAAGTTTTTTAAGATTCAAGAAATACAAGGAAAAATTAAGACATTAACCGTATCTTTGATCAGTCAATCAGGTCATAGAGTCTTTGGCCCCAGTCTGTGCTTCTCACTTTGGGGCTAAAGTCCTAATTTTTTTTCCTACTTTGTGACCAACTGATTTGGGACTTTCTCTTCATGTGTTGTATTCCTGTTAGTCCGTAAGATTGTCAATAACAGAAAGATATCAACACGAGAAGTTAAGCAATGAAGTTTCGACTTATCTATACTTTACTACCCTTCGTTTTTGCCTTAAATGTATTTCCTAATCGGCAATCTCAAGCTAAACCATCCCCAATTTTCCAGCCAATAATTAAAGACATAGAGACTCGCTTGCCGTCTGGTTTAGAAATGCGCTTACCTGCTGCTGTACCAACTTCTACTCAGAATACCACTCTTTATTCATTCTTACCTGATGAAGATAGTGAACTGATACTCGAGTTTGAAGATCTAAAAATGGATTTTTTTACTGTGTTAATCGGCGATAGTTCAGATTGTTTAGAGCAAAAGAATTCTGAAGATTGCTTAGTAGCCGCAGTTGGTGTAACAGAAGATCCTATTGAATCACAATCAGAATTGGATGCATTACTCGCCAATAGCGAAGAAGATATTGCTAAGGGTAAATTTGAACGAGGAATTGAAATTGATCGCGAAATCGAAGGTTTTTTCCTCGTAGATGGAGAAGTACAGTCAATTATGTGGCGACAAGGAAAAATGGCACATTTACTAATGTCCAAAAAATGCGTAACTAAGTCATCCCGTAAGGTTGATCGCGACTGTATTTCTAAACAGCAGTTAATTAACATGGCGAAATCTGCTTCTCAAGAACCAGTAATTACTAGTCAGGCTATTAAGTGAACGTCATTTCGGGGTAAGACAATTGACTGGTTGGGGTAGCCATTAGCTGTTAGCCATTAGCCAAAGCGCGAAGGTCAGCATTTAAGATGAAGCCAACAAGATTAATTAAACCGAACTCATTTAAGTGAAGGATTTATCCAAGAAGTCTAGTGTGTTAATTAAAAACTACGAAAATCAAAATCTACCAGAGTTGGTTCAAGATTAGCAACGAGTTTTTAATCAAATTTACTAACTAAAAGAGCAGCTTGAGTGCGATCGCGTAAGTTTAATTTGCTTAAAATATTGGTAACGTGATTTTTGACTGTTTTTTCAGAAATATATAGTTGAGCCGCAATTTCCCGATTATTCGCGCCTTGAGCGATTAGGTTCAAAACTTCTTTTTCTCTAGGAGAAAGCGCTGCTAACCGTCGGGAAAGATTAGGATTTACAGCTGTAGTGGAAGTAGAGCGCCGTGACATTTTCTCAAATAGACCAGGACCCAAATGGGTATGATCTTTATAAACAGCATGGATTGCCATTGCTAAGTCTTCTGGCGGAGTATCTTTGAGTAGATAGCCTTTTGCGCCATAATTCATTGCTTGAGAAACATATTCGTCGTCATCAAAGGTAGTCAAAATCAAAATTTTGATTGTGGGATAATTTTGGCTGAGTTCTTTGGTAGTGGCTACCCCATCCATAATTGGCATCCGCACATCTAGTAAAACTACGTCTGGTAGTTCGGATTTGTGTTGTAGAGACGAGATAAAAGTAAGAGCTTCTTTGCCATTGCCAACATCTCCTATTACAGTAAAGTCTGAGGGAATTTCCAGCAAACTTCTGAGTCCGTGTCTGATAATAGCTTGGTCATCAACGATTAAGATGCGAATCATAACGATCTTTCTAAGGGAATGCTAATAGTGATGGTACAACCACAACCCAAACTACTATCTATTTTAAGATCTCCGTCTAGAGCTATTACTCTTTCCCTCATTCCCTGAAGTCCAAAGCCAGCAGTGTTTTGCTCGGGATTAAAGCCGCGACCATTGTCTTCGATAAATAGGTGCAGAAATTCAGCAAAAGTCCGCACTTTTAAATTAACTACTGTGGGTTGGCTATGTTTGCTAATATTGGTCAAAGCTTCTTGCACGATACGATAGACGGTTAACTTAATCTCTTCCGTCAAGGGGCGGTCGAGAACAAAGCTAAAATTGGGCATCACGTTGGTTCTACTAGAAAAATTTTGGCATAGTAAGAATATTGCAGCCTCTAGCTTTTTTCCCTGTAAAGGATCCCTGCGAAGAGTAGATACTGAATGACGAATATCTTTGAGTGCTGTCTTGACCAAACTTTGAGACTCCAGCAAAAATTGATATGCTTTGGTCGGGTCGGATTGCCAAAAAGCGATCGCATTATGTAGCTGAATACTTTGAGCGGTTAAAGCATGACCTAATGAATCGTGTATTTCTCGTGCAATACGATTGCGTTCTTGTACCGTAGCGCGATCTTCAGCTTGAAGGGCGTACTGGCGCAATTGTTCGCGAGCGATCTCTAGCTGCTGTTGACTTTGGTGTTCTTTGAGTAAAATATTAACCAGTACCCAGCAAAAAAGTATGCATGAAGCAAGCTTAACCAGAATGCTGACAATTCCCGTCCCAATGTTTTGTTGAAATTCGAGAGAGGTAATGGCTTGATATCTAGCTATACTAGCTTTAAATTCCCCGTAATCAGTGTAAAAAAGCATCGATGGGATAAAAGACAAGAATAAAATTACGTTAGCTAGTTTGCATTCTCTCGATTCAAAGATCAAACCATTACGCATCGCTACGATCAGACATAAAAAGAAAGACAAATCGATTTTGTGATTATGAATAGTTGGGAGCCAAATCAAAGCAATTTGTACCCAGAAATAGAGCCATTTAGACCTTTTTTTTTGAGGAAACCTTAACCCCATCATTCCTAATGCCAGCATGCATAGTAAAGACAATATGAATCCCAGCCAGACAGAAGAGGTATCAGGGTTATCATACTTAATCCAGGCATAGCTACTAGGTAAGTCTGCTAAAAGCGCGGAACCTAATAAAATCCATTCTAGCCAGAGCAATAGACCAGAAGGATAGGTTTTTAGCTGCTTAAGACGATCCATAAATTCGATTTTTAAGATTAACTTTTTTATGTCTTAGTGTAGAATGTCTGCTTATAGCGATCGCCAACAAACGATTACTAGCATGTAGTAACTACATAGTAGGTATTCGAGATAATATCTAGCTAATTAATTATGTAAAATTAAAATTTGTGTGTGGAATCTCAGTTTGGTGCTTAACTCCAATACATTTTATAAATCAAATCATAGATGTTTCACTATAGATAAACAAAACAAAATATAACGAGAATATTAAGATTTTAAGATTGAAGTATCAAGGATAATGGTATTCAATCTATCAACAAGAATAGCTTTGAAGGCTATTTTTAGAATATTCTTCGATTTGTTATCAAATACATGTCTAAAATCCAAATTAAATTAGTTAAAAAGTAACCGTTGTTGCTGTCTAATTTAATTTTTGTCGGTATTAATAAGATCTTAATACCCACGATTTATAATCAGCAATCAAAGCAATAGAGTGATAAATTGCTGCGTTTGAACATAAGAAACTCTCCACAGAAAAATATTATGGTCTCCACACCAATTTCGCCAAACGTTCCATCAGACTCAGTTCTATCACCAGAAGAACTCCGCAAAATACATGCTTACTGGCGTGCCTGTAACTATCTGGCAATAGGCATGATTTATCTACGGAATAACCCTTTACTTAAAGAACCTTTAAAACCTGAACATATCAAACAGCGTTTACTGGGACATTGGGGGTCATCTCCCGCACTAAGCTTTGTTTACGTTCATCTCAATCGCCTGATTAAAAAATACGACCTAAATGCTCTCTATATAGCGGGACCAGGACACGGCGCACCTGGGGTATTAGGACCTGTATATCTTGAGGGAACTTACTCGGAAGTATATCCCGATAAGAGCGAGGATATAGAGGGAATGCAGAAGTTTTTCAAGCAATTCTCTTTTCCTGGCTATATTGGCAGTCACTGTACTCCCGAAACTCCTGGTTCAATCCATGAAGGGGGAGAACTGGGTTATAGTGTTTCCCATGCCTATGGTGCAGTTTACGATAATCCAGATTTAATAGCTGCCTGTGTAGTAGGAGACGGAGAAGCAGAAACAGGACCTTTAGCAACTGCTTGGCATTCTAATAAGTTCCTCAATCCCGTTCGAGATGGGGCAGTCTTGCCGATTCTCAACCTTAATGGCTATAAGATAGCTAATCCTACTATTCTCTCACGGATTAGCCATAAAGAATTAAATAGCTTGTTTGAAGGATATGGCTACACTCCCTACTTTGTAGAGGGTTCAGACCCAGAACTGATGCATCAAAAGATGGCGGCGGTGATGGAAAAATGCGTACTAAAAATTCGCGAAATTCAAGCCGAAGCCCGCAGCCAAAATAAAGCTTTCCGTCCTCTGTGGCCAATGATTGTTTTGCGCACTCCCAAAGGCTGGACAGGCCCCAAAGATGTAGATGGACACAAAGTCGAAGGTTTCTGGCGATCGCATCAAGTTCCCATGGGGGGAATGCATTCTAATCCAGAACACGTCAAGCTCTTAGAACAGTGGATGAAAAGCTACAAGCCAGAAGAACTATTTGATGAGAATGGTACTTTGATCCCCGAACTCAAGGATCTTGCCCCTACTGGTACTTTTCGCATGAGCGCTAATCCTGCTACCAATGGTGGTTTGTTGCGTAAAGAGCTAAAAATGCCTAATTTCCACGACTATGCAGTGGAGATGGACAAACCTGGCACAGTACAGGTCGAAAATACTGGGGTATTGGGTCAGTTTTTGCGGGATGTAATGCGTAACAACATGACCAACTTCCGTGTTTTTGGTCCCGATGAAACCGCTTCTAACCGTCTGACTGCTCTTTATGAGGTTACAAAAAAAACCTGGTTGGCAGACTATTTACCCGAAGATGAAGATGGCTCAGAGCTTTCTCCCGATGGTCGGGTAATGGAGATGTTGAGTGAACATACCCTAGAAGGCTGGCTAGAGACATATCTACTTACAGGCAGACATGGTTTCTTCCATACCTATGAGGCATTTGTTCACGTGATTGACTCTATGTTTAACCAACACGCCAAATGGTTAGACATCTGCAAAAATCATGTATCCTGGCGTGCCCCCGTTTCCTCTCTCAATATCATGCTCTCTTCTTTGGTTTGGCGACAAGACCACAATGGTTTTTCCCACCAAGATCCAGGCTTTGTGGATTTAGTAACCAATAAAAGCACTGACGTTACCCGTGTCTATTTCCCCCCTGATGCTAACTGCCTGTTATCCGTTGCCGATCACTGTTTGCGGAGTACGGATTATGTCAACGTAATCGTGGCTGACAAACAAAAGCACCTGCAATACTTAACTATGGATCAAGCAGTCAAACACTGTACCAAAGGAATCGGTATTTGGGAATGGGCGAGTAACGATGACTGTGGCAAAGACCCTGATGAGCCAGACGTAATTATGGCTTGCTGTGGCGATATTCCCACCATGGAATCTTTGGCAGCCACCGCAATCCTTAGAGAAGAATTCCCCGAACTTAAAGTGCGCTTTATCAACGTGGTGGATCTGTATAAACTGCAAACAGAAACCGAACATCCTCACGGCTTATCTAATAAAGAATTTGACACCTTATTTACCAGCGACAAACCAGTAATATTTAACTTCCATGGCTATCCCTGGCTAATTCACAAACTAGCATATCGTCGTACCAATCAAGAACGTATCCACGTTCGCGGTTATAAAGAGCAGGGCAATATCAATACCCCTCTAGAATTAGCAATTCTCAACCAAATTGATCGCTTTAATCTAGTCATTGACGTAATTGATCGCGTTCCCAGTTTAGGTTCTCGTGCAGCCTATGTCAGAGAACGCATGAGAGATCAGATCATCGAAAATCTCGCTTATGCTCACGAGCAAGGCATGGATCGCGAAGAAATGGTTAATTGGACTTGGGATAGTTCTTGTCAGTAGTTGCTAATTAGTTGTTGGTTGTTAGTCGTTGGTCATTAGTCATTAGTCGTTGGTTGTTTGGTCATTATTAGTCATTAGTTACTCAAATAAAAAGTTAAAGGCGAAGGACAAAACATAAAGGACAAAACACAAATGACACAATGCAAGAGCGATCGCGCTACAACCACTAACATTTTACCTGGCAAAAGTTTTCCCCTCGGTGCTACTGTCTATCCTGATGGGGTGAACTTTTGCATTTTCTCCCGCGCTAAAACTTTAGAACTACTACTATTTAAGAACCCTGAAGCACCCAAACCTTCTAGAGTAATTGTTTTAGACCCTAAAGTTCACTGTAGTTGTTACTACTGGCACGTTTTTATTAAGGGGCTTAAGTCGGGGCAAGTCTACGGCTATCGAGCCTATGGAGAACATGCTCCAGATCAAGGCTTGTATTACGACCAGAACAAGCTTCTGCTCGATCCCTATGCCAAGGCGATCGCCGGAGAGGGAATTTACAGTCGGCAAGCCGCTAGCGAACCAGGAGATAATTGCTCCCAGGCTTTGAGGGGGGTGGTGGTAGATACCAGCGAATATGATTGGTCGGGCGATCGCCTGCCCCGTATTCCCTACGCCAGCAGCATTATTTATGAACTACATGTGGGTGGTTTTACCAGCCATCCTAACTCTGGGGTATCGGAAAATCAACGAGGTACTTTTGCTGGCTTAATTGAGAAAATACCATATCTACAATCATTAGGAGTTACCGCAGTAGAGTTACTCCCGATTCATTTTTTTGATGTAGATGATGCCCCCCAAAACCGCAAAAACTACTGGGGTTACAGCACCATTGGCTTTTTCGCTCCCCACAATAGCTATAGTTCACGGCGAGATCCTATGGGAGCATTAGATGAGTTTCGTGACTTAGTTAAGGCTCTCCACCAAGCAGGTATGGAGATTATTCTCGACGTAGTGTTTAATCATACTGCTGAAGGTAATCACCAAGGACCGACTATTTCTTTTCGCGGTTTAGATAACCAGACTTACTATATCTTGTCGCCAGATTCGGCTGAATACCATAACTATAGTGGTTGCGGAAATAGTCTTAAAGCCAATCATCCTGTAGTTAGTCGCTTGATTATTGACTGCTTGCACTATTGGGTGACGGAAATGCATGTCGATGGTTTTCGTTTCGATCTAGCTTCGGTGTTAGCCAGGGATGCTGCGGGAGCTTCTCTGTGGCATAGTCCTATTATCACCGCCAATATCCTATGGGCGATCGAATCTGACCCCGTATTAGCCAAAACTAAGTTGATTGCCGAAGCCTGGGATGCGGCGGGGCTCTATGGTGTGGGTCGCTTTGTGGACTTGGGAGATTGGTTTACTGAATGGAATGGTCCGTTTCGGGATGATGTACGTCGCTTTGTTAAAGGCGATGCGGGGATGGTGAAACGATTAGCAGATCGGATTTTAGCTAGTCCCGATATGTACACCCGCGACGATACCGATATCAACCGCAGCATTAATTTTGTGACCTGCCATGATGGTTTTACCCTCAACGATCTAGTTTCCTATAATCAAAAACACAACCAAGCTAACGGGGAAAATAATTGCGACGGTGGCAATGATGACCATAGCTGGAATTGTGGCTTAGAAGGAGCAACAGAGGATTTAACAATCGAAAACCTACGGCTCAAGCAAATCAAAAACTTTTTTACCGTCTTATTTATGTCCCAGGGAACACCTATGATCCTGATGGGAGATGAAGTGAGACGAACCCAGCAGGGTAATAATAATACTTACTGTCAGAATAACGAACTTAGCTGGTTTGACTGGAGTAATGTTGAGTCCAATTTGGGTTTACTGCGCTTTGTCAAAAATGCGATCGCTCTAATTCAAGGATTATCAGTATTTCAATTAGAACAAGCTTTAGCTAGCACTAGAGGAACAGATCCCTATTTAATTTGGCACGGAACAAAACTCAATCAGCCCAACTGGGAAGATGACTCTCGCCATCTGGCATTTACCCTAGCTTATCCTCAAAAAAATGAATATCTGCACGTTATTTTTAATGCCTACTGGAAATCTCAAACCTTTGAATTACCAAAATTGAGTCAAGGACATAATTGGCATCAGGTTATTGATACCTCTTTACCTACTCCTAATGATTTTTGCGAATTGGCAACTGCACCTGTAGTTAATAATTGGCAGTATCAAGTTGAGCCTCGTACTTCTGTAGTGTTGATGGCAAAGTAATTTTTGTTCCAAATTGATCCCTTAATTGCGGAAACTTAAATTAATTTAAAATATTCTTTATTGGTTGTTTTTATCAAACGTATATAGATTTATAAGAAGTAAAAGATGATTTAAGCTAGGAAATTCTATTTTCATGAAAGAAAAAATAATTCTTTGTCAGTTTCCTCGTCCTGGGATGGTAGCAAACTTGGGTTTTTTTTGTATGAAAGTTGAATTATTTATGCGGATGACATCTATTCCTTATGTCGTCAAGGAAATACTTAATTCTGGTCAAGCACCAAAAGGAAAGTTACCATATATTATTCATCAAGGACGAAAAATACCCGATTCAAGCCATATCATTGAATACCTCACTTCATACTTTTCCCTAACTATTAATAGTCATTTAAACTCAGAACAATTAGCCATCGGTCATGCAATCAGTATGATGCTAGAAGAACACTTAAGATGGTGTATTGTTTATAGCCGTTGGCTTGACGAACGTTATTGGCTGCCATTTAAAAATATTTCACTCAATTTAATACCTGATCCAATAAAAATTATATTTCCTATATTGGCAATCAGAAAGAAACAACGTATTGCTGCTACTCTAATGCGGTCGTTTGGCTATAGCGATTGCACTCCTTTAGGGCAGTTGCCCTCTAATGAGATATCAAATTTGAGTTCATACTTGTGTATTTTTGATTAGAGCAAAGCAATACCCCCAAAGCTCATTGTTTATTTAACCTTTTAAACACTTCAACCTAAAGTATATGACTTATGATAGATACAAAATTAAATAATGCTACCATTTTTGGCTTACCAGCAGATAGAGGCAGATGGTTGCTAATTCCTCTGGGAATGACGGTTCTATTGTGTCTGGGAAGTGTTTACTCCTGGAGTGTATTCCGTAGTCCCTTAGAAGGAGAATTTAATATTGGTGCAACTCAAAGTCTTTTACCCTATACCTTTGCCTTAGTATTTTATGCGGTCTTTGTGACCGTCGGAGGATTTTATATTCCTCGAATTGGCACTCAAAAAGTGACAGTCATTGGTGGCATATTTGTTGGTGCGGGATATATTTTATCTAGCTTCGCCAGCAATATCGAGATGATGACTCTTACCTACGGAGTCATTGCGGGTACTGGTGTGGGCATTGCTTACGGCGTGCCGATGGTTGTGGTTGCCAAATGGTTTCCCGATCGCAAGGGACTGACTGTGGGACTAACCTTGATTGGTTTTGGGCTTTCTCCTTTAGTTACTGCTCCTTTAGCCAAAAGCTTAATTGATGTTTACAACGTTAAACCCACCCTGCGAATCTTGGGAATTGCTTTTACTCTAATCATTGGGGTAATTGCGATCGCCATGAAATTACCGCCCCCAGACTGGCATCCCCACAATAATTTAGGGATTCGAGTTAAATCTTCTGCCACAATTACCTATCCCGTTAGTCTTCTTGAAAGTCGTTCTTTTTACGGACTGTGGATTTGCTACGCTATTGGAACTCTAATCGGATTGAGTGCTATTGGCATTTCTAGTTCGGTAGGGGAAGAAATAATTAATATCGATCCCAGATTGACAGCAGCTAGCGTTTCCCTCTTTGCTTTGTTTAATGGTCTAAGTCGTCCCCTATTCGGCTGGTTGAGCGATCGCTTTAAACCTCATTATGTAGCGATCTCAACCTACTCCCTAATTTTGATTGCCTGTATACTGATGCTTAATGCTCAAGAAGGACAAGTTGCTACTTATTTGGTTTCTTTTTGCCTATTCTGGTTTTGTCTGGGAGGCTGGCTAGCGATCGCTCCTACTACTACTTTACGCTTCTTTAACCCTGAGCGCTATGCTCAAAATTATGGGCTGGTATTTACGGCATATGGCGTGGGTGCGTTATTAGGTACCTTAACCACAGGGCAAATTAGGGACTGGTTTGGCAGCTATACTTATGCTTTTTATCCGATGGGGTTACTGGCAATTATCGGGATTGTGGTTGCCAGCATGATGTTAAAACGCGATCGCATATCCCCAGGGGATAAAATTAGTTGATTGTCGAGAAATTTCGTAGCGACTTGATTATTTATTACCGTTCATGAATGAACTGATTTCTATGAAACCGTATGCTTAGATGCCGAGAAATGCGATCGCAAAATCAAAATAATTTGCAGAACCAACGAAAATTCAGCTAGAGCCTTTTCAATAAACCTCAATGTCGAACATTCTCAGTTTTTTTTCTGGTAATACTCCTCAGAATATTCGTTGTTTAACGATTTAATATCTAGTTTATGAGCAACCAACAATTCTTGAATTTTAGAATCACTTAATTCATTTAGTACATATTCTTTAAATTCTTTAAAAAAAGATTTAACATTATCTTTAAGTAATTTAAGTTTTCCTTTTCTCATAATCTCGACATCGTGAGTAAAGTTACCCTGGCTAGAAACATTCTTTGTAGGTATAATTAGTATTCTTTTAACTTGTTGGGTGTTGTATTCTTGTTCAAACCAACCACAATGATTATTCATTTGTCCTGTTTCTGATTTACTTATTTCATTACGCGAATCTTTAACTTCACTTTTGCATTCAAAGATAAAATATTCGTTATTAGAGGCACACCAAAGATTATCAGGACCCTTCTTAAATTCATTGTCTGGTCTTTGACTAAGAAAACCAATTGCATTACCAAGATTTTGAAGTGCTTTCTCAAACTTGGTTGAAGATTGACCAAAACTTAGGTTCTCAAGAATCTCATTTATGTCCAGCATAAGTTCTTCGTAGTTTTTAGATGAAGATAGCCAATCTTTAATTCTATTGATTCTATTTTCATTTATATAACTCAGTTTTTGGTAATTAATATCTTCTTTTGGCTTTAAAAGTTGTGGATTATTTTTATATGCACTTTTTTGAGTTTTATTAGAACTAACTTTACTCAATTTATATTCATAACGTGCGATATTCTGTAAATACCATGCTTTCTCTATGTAATCATCAACAGCATATGAATTAATTATTGCTTGAAGGTGCTTTATTGCTTTTTCTGGTTCATCCATAAAAAAGCTTTTTTCTGCTTTTACTTCCAACTCTAAAACTTCTAAGATGTCTTTTTCAGAAATTGATTTATGGATTTCATTATTAACTATATCCATTTTTTCCTTATAAAATTCTTTCCAACCTTCATCTCGTTGTAAGCATTGAGCAATTAAATCAATAATGATCTGGATAGGATTACTATTTTTCTCTAGTTGTTCTTCTCTTGCCATTTGAGAAACTTCAATTCCTATATCTATCTGATTTTTAGTTTGTGCTGAAAAGAATTTGCTTGAATTGGTACTTTTTATAAATTTTACTAAATCATTTCCGATTATAATAATTACACTATAATCTTTTTCCCCTCGTACACTCCTACCCAGGGTAATCGCATCAAAATATTCAATCAAAATATGCCAGAATTAGACAAAATATGAAGCAGAAAATTGTTGTTCAAACCAGCTTGATAACGTTTCATCTTCAGACTGCCAGAAGATGTATCTTGACGCAGTAAATTAAG
>JBCDDK010000160.1:0-14307 GCA_039180345.1 Cyanobacteria bacterium P01_G01_bin.39
ATAATTTTAGACAAATATCATTATCATATATAGGTTTAGAATCATTTTCTAGCAAGTAATTTGCTATTTTTAAAAGTAAATTTTTATCGTTGTATTTATATGTAAAATCGATTATTTTAGAATTACCTATTTCATTATCTTTGTCAAAATCAAGCAGTGATATTATTGATGTTAAATTAAAATTTTCGTCATCAAATTCTTTTTCTACTAAATATTTTAGACCTGACAATACCTTAGCATTATGTTTGTCTTGCTGTCCCAAAGCTCTACAAGCATGTAAAACTGTCACAGCCTCATAAGTAACTTTATGATTGTTAGCCTGAATAATATGTTTTAAATTATTATCGATTAGTTTTTCTAAGCCAGACTTACCTATAACAAATAAATTGTTTGAATAATTAGATACCAAAAATGTTGAAGCCGAAAAAACAATATAATTATCTTTGCAAACCAGTATTAGCTCAGATAGGGTAGCAATCGCTTCTGAATCATCTCTTCTTATTAAGAGAAGCATTTTTGCAAAAGTTAAACGAATCCAGCTACTATATTTCTTACTGATTAATTGTCTTACTCTCAAAGACAGCTTGGTTTTGTTTAAAATACTTAATTTATCTTTATGCAAAATCTCAAAAACTATAACAGATAATTTATCTATATCGTCATCAAAACTAATATTATTATTTAAATTAATCTTGTCCTCAATTTTTTTGATTAAATAAGAAACAGCTTGATACTGTGATTCAATTATTTTGCCCAAGCCTTTTAAAGCACAAGTTTTAATTTCAGCATCTATATTTCGATCCACTAAATTTAGTAAAAAATTTGTGGCTTCAACATTATCCACAGTATTATTTTCTATGAAACTTATAAAAATTTCAATTATATACGAACCAAATTTTATTTTATCTTCAATTAAATGCAAACAAAAATTGATTAGTTTATTAATTATTATTGTTGTTCTATCTTTGTTAAGAAATGGATTATTACCGAATTTCAGATCATCGATGAACCAAGATACAATTAAATCATCCATACTTTGTTGCTTTTTAGCTTGAGAAATATGATAATCAAAGGATTCAAGATAGTGATTAAAAGCTTCATTATCATTAGGCATGATATCAAGTAATTTTAAAACTACATAATATTTATCGAGTCCATGTTCATGCCCGCTAATTTTATCCTTTAATATATTTATTGCTATGTCTGTTTGGGTTTTGCATAGGAAATCTGCTATTTTTTTTGCGACATCTATTCTTTTGGTTTTTGAAACTAGCAAATTTAAAATTATATCCTGATTTAATTTTTGAAGTAAATCCTCTGATTGCTTACTAATTATGTGGGAAAAATTCCTTGTTTTTGTGTCGTCTAATTTTCCAAAGGCATATTGAATAATTTGATTAACTATTTCGTGATAATTTTTATATTCTTGAAATTCTATAAGTATTTCTGTAGCTAAAAAATATGCTTTATATTCATAAATACCTTTGTCTACTAACTTTAAGTTGTCCCAGATTCCACAACCATCTTTGAATACAACTAAATTTAAAATAAATTCTTCTTTATTACTAATATTTATTTTTTTTCTGCCAAACCACAGTAAAATAGCTTCTTTCCACTCAGATTCAAAAATTCTATATTTCTTCCCTGGAACTGGTCTGTCTATATGTTCTCGGGGTAAAAAATAATCCCAATCATCAATAACAGTAGCAGCAAAATATTCCTGAAAAGTTGGATGATAAAAAGCATAAATTGGTTCGCCTGTTGCCAAATCTCTATCTACTAAATTTAGCCAACCAATGTCGCAAGCTAAAAGAAATAACTCTTCTCTCATTACTTCATAAGCTAAACTTTCTGGCAGTCTAAACCTAGCTTCGCTATCAATCCCTCGTAGAGCTAATTTACCTAGAGCCTCGTTTAACTGTTGCTGTTTAGTCCAAGTAAGTGGATGTTGTTCTGGTTTCCATTCTTGATAAAATTCCCTGACAAATCTTTCGTATAATCCTGCTTTGGTTTCTGGTAAATCTCCCTGCTGATGATACCAAGTCTGGCATAACAGCGATAACCGTAGAGGATTTTTAATCAATTGTTGGAGATGTTGATAGCGAGATTCTCTAACCTTAGCTTTTAGTTGTGTTCCAAGCTGGGGTAATTCGCTAATTATGCTTTCAGAGGAGATATCTGTTTTTTCCGCGTCTTGCTCGACTTTATCCGAAGATGTATTCTTTAGGGCAACAGGGGAAAACCCCACAACGCCTTGTCGCATTTCGGCAAACCAATTATCAATAAAATCTTCTACCTGTTCGTCAGTAAAATCTAAAGTTTTGTAGGTATCAAAATTAGACAAGGGATTATTAACTCTCGCATCCCAAACATTTAATCTTGAAGTTAGGATGACTCGCGCTTTCCCTACCCAACCTTGTAACTGTTCCCTAATGCTAGCTACAGCATTATGAGAAGTTGCCATTTCATCCAAACCATCTAGTAGTAACCAGACTGGCTGAGTACGAAAAAGCTCTTTTAATGAATTCTTGACTGGATCAATATCTTTTCTCTGTTCTGAATCGAGGTAATTTAAAGCTTCTTCCAGCCAATTCTCTAACAAATAGTCTGCTAAAGTTTTTACCTGTAAACTGCCAAGAGCAACACAAATAGATAAACCCTTGTCATTTGCTTGAATCCAACTGGCAATTTTATCCAATAACGTCGATTTTCCCGCACCTGGTTCGCCAATAATAGCAATATTTTTCTGACTGGAGGAATTGTGATCGACTACTTCCTGCAAAAAAGCATCGTGTTGATATTTCTTGGTAATTACCTCGTCCTTAAGCTGATAAACCTCATCCCGTGATACTTCTCCACTACGTCTTTGCTGTTCTCTCCGTTCGACTAAACCTAAAGGGACAAACATATTAAGTTCATATCCCCGTTCGGTAATTTTTCGTCTGATGCGTTGTTGTTGCTGTTGTTCGACTAAAACTTTCTGGCATACATAATGCCAATCAATTTCAGTTTCTTCTTGAACTGATGAAGGTAAATCATTCGGATCGATTATATCTTCTATATCTAATCCCAAAACCTCACAAATATCTTTGGCAGTGTCAAAATTAATTTTTTCCTTGCCACCAAAAAATCTTGATACTGTCTTTTTTTCAACGTGGACTTTTTCAGCAATAAGTTCATAAGTCCACTTTTTCCCATTTTCGTCACCTTGCTTTTGGGCACTTCTCAACAATCTTTTTCCTTGTTCATGTGCCAAAACAGTACAACTCATATTTATTCATCTACGCAACGCTATATCTGTAGCCTAATAAAATTAGACTGCTAAAAAAAGGACAGAAAGGACAACTTCTACAGTCCAAAAAGTCCTCGACTCCACTTGTTTCAATTTTCTACTGTGTTCGGTGTAGCAACTAAAAACGCTATGTAAATCTTCAGCTTTAGGAAAAGGACTACTCCAAGTAGTAGCTAACTTGAACTTAAAGCAGGCCCAAAATTTTTCCTGAAATTAAGTATATGACCATTTCAATTAAATCTCAGCATCAAGAGAATGTAGCCTTCCTCACCCTTGCCGAACAGCTAAATAATCTTCAAGGCAATCTAGAGGAATCGCCCAATACAGATCGTTTGAGTCAAATTTTAGAAGGATTAACACTTACTCCAGACTTGCTAAAAAGTTGTAAACAACCAGCAAGCGATCGCCCTTACACCAAGACAAGAGTGTTGAAATCAAATCAATTCGACTGCGATATTTTAATTTGGAATTATCTGAATTCATGCGCCATTCACGATCATGGTGATGAATCCGAGGGAGTGGTAAAAGTTCTTAGCGGATTGTTAGTCAATAAAACCTACAAACGCAATGAAGAGAAATTACTCGTTAAAGATCAAGAAAATATTCACTCTCAAGACGATATTATCTCCATGCCCAAAGGTACTATTCACAGCATGGTTAGCATCGGAAAGCAACAACTGGTAACTCTCCATTGTTATTATCCACCAATTCAAAGGATGAGGGTTTACGATCTCGCTCATAATGCTGTTTGCACCGTTAAGGCTGATTGTGGGGCCTGGATTCCCAAAGATCTCCGACAGATAGTTTCTTTGGATCGAATTACTGTCTAACCAATCAGAGCGATCGCACGAATATAGTAATTTTAAATAAGAAATGAGTGTAGCAACAGAGTAATGACCGATAGTGTAGATTTGCGCCAAAGAATAGTAGCATTTGTGGAGGCGGGTGGAGCCAAAGCTGAAGCTGCCAGACGTTTTTCTGTCTCTGAAGGCTCGGTACATAATTGGCTAAAACGAGACAATTTAGCTCCTACTAAAGTCAAACACCGCGATCGCAAACTGAATTAGAAGGCTTTAGAACAACATATTAAAGATGAACCTGATGCCAAGCTTAAGGATCGAGCGGAACATTTTGGAGTACATACCACCGCCATCTGGTATGCAATCAAACAAATGAATATTACGAGAAAAAGCGGTGCGACCCCGCTGATTTTTAATCAGCAAGGGAACGCGCACCAAGACAAAACAGCAAAGGTATCGAGAGCGCAATTATCGAGA
Source organism: Cyanobacteria bacterium P01_G01_bin.39 (assembly GCA_039180345.1). Taxonomy (GTDB): domain Bacteria; phylum Cyanobacteriota; class Cyanobacteriia; order Cyanobacteriales; family Xenococcaceae; genus Waterburya. The sequence continues at coordinate 4,570 of JBCDDK010000160.1, forward strand.
GAGACAAGAGTTTCTCCAACAATTACGACAGATCGTTCAACAACAGGGAAGTCAGAATTTAATCTACATTGATCAATGTGGTTTTGACAATCGTATATATCAAGATTATGGCTCTTAGTTGTATTGGGAAACGAGTAAAATTGATTCTCAATGTGCCAGATTACTTTAGAGAAATTTACGAGAATTGGGATTTTCGAGTAGCAACAGTTACTTATACAAAGCAAACTAAGCAATTCTGCTTGAGATTAATATTTGAACATCCAGACCCCCAAAAACTACAGCATGGTGACTTACAAGGCATCGATAGAGGTCTGTATGGCTAAATATTCGAGATAACTATCTCCTTTCCTCTACTCAGTACGAGACGGAGGAACAGGCTATTGTCAATCAGCCAATCGTAACAGCTCCGCGCTAGTTACAAGCGAAGTGGGCTTGTCCTCGTCGTAATTGACACCGACCTACTTAGCAGAGGTTCTCACTTGTCGAATAGCCTGATTTAACTCATCTAGAATGATCGCACAGGCGGTTTTCAGATGCTGTAGCTCGATAGTAACTGCTGGCAAAAGGCGGATTAGATTTCGGGTATGACTAACGATGACACCTCGTTGATAAATATTGGTAATTATTACCTCAACATCAAGATGTTCTGGTAATTCCAAGACCCAAAGAGTACCCTGACCCCGCACTGCAACACCTAGTTCTGTTAAATCTTGAAGAGACTCAGTAATCAGGCGGTGAATAAGTTCCACCTTGGCTACAATATCTTGACTCTTGATCTGTCCCAGGGTGGCAACAATCGCTGCTGCTGCTAGGGGATTATCAGAAAATGTGCTTCCTGGCAGCATTTTAGGTGCAATGGGATACTGGCGATTGACAACCACTGCCGAAGCGGGAAAGCCATTGCCGATGGACTTACCCAACAGAATAATATCTGGCACAAATCCTAACCCAGAGAAAAAAAACGGTGATCCTAGACGATAGAAACCAGTCAAAATCTCATCAAAAATCAGCAGGGTTTGATATTGCTGACACAGAAGGTGAAGCGTTTGATAAAAATTATCCGATGCTCTATGACCCCCTGCTGATGCCTGGAAAGGTTCAATTAAAACTGCTGCGATCGCCCGTTGTTTTAAGACGGCTTCCAGTTGCTGTATAACTTTACCTTCTTGGCAATGAGATACAAAAGGTAAGCGATGAATAAACGGAATTTCTACTTGATTGTGATTGTTCCAGCCTAAATAGGCTGTTGCTAAAGATTTTCCATGCATACAGCCTTCAAATCCCACTAAACCGTTACGCTGGGTACTGGCACGGGCAACTCGAATCGCAAACTCGGCTGCTTCCATTCCCGTTGAATAAATGCCAGACACTTTATGGGTTTGAGGGAAAAAAGTGGATAAAAGCTTTAACGCCTGGTCGTGAATTGGGGTTCCCAGTGCGCCCGTTAACCAAATATTGTCAAGTTGTTCCCTCACCCCCTCTACTATTACTGGATGGCAGTGTCCCAGCCAAACAGCACCATTAGCTGAAAACAGATCGATGTACTGTTGTCCTGTAGTAGCAATTAAGTGATCGTTTTTACCTTGAGTAATTTTAGGTAGACGAGGGCGACTAACTTGCATAGAGAAAAAAAAGAATTTGTATATCTTGGCTCAACTCTGGCAATTCTGCAATTTCTGCCAGTGTTCCTCTACCAAATCAGCAGCAGTATGTAACCCTGATTCACCCTGAATAATGCTTTGCCAATGACGGGTACTGTGTCTGACTTGAGGCTCACTAATAGCTGAGTCGATAGCCTTAGCTAAGTCTTCAGAGTGCAGCGTTCCCACTTCAAAACTGCCATTCGCCAAATTTTCCCGCATCAAAATTTTGGCAAAGTCTGACTGACATAAAACTTGAGGCAGAATCATCGAAGATGTTCCTGCTCGTAATACTTCTGCGATCGTTCCCACGCCGCCATGATGAACTACACAAGCAGCTTGGGGAAATAACCAACTATAGGGAATTTCCGCAGCATAATAGACTTTTTCAGACAGAATTGGAGTTGACAAATTAGACCAACCACCGATAATAATTCCTCGCTGCTGCGATCGCTCTAGTGCCTTGATAAAAATCTGAATTAGTCGCTGGGCATCAAACATAACCATCGAACCCATTGTCAAGACTATAGGGGGTGAACCAGCAGCGAGAAAAGCTTGCAGGTCAGGGGGGGGATTCCAATTTTCGATAGGCGGGTCGAGCCAAAAACCAGTGAAATGAAAGGTTTTTTTCCATAAATGCTGAGGATCTAGCAGCTCTCGGTTCATCGCCACTATGTTGATCACTTGTCCGTGGTATTGCTCAAAGTCTTGGAGAATCTCTAACGATTCTGGAGGGTCGTAACAAATAGCAGCACCAGGAATGATTTGTCCAAATCTGGTTAGTCCAACATGAAGATTGCTAATAAAATAGTCTGCGCCAACTCCAACGTAAGAAATTTGTTTTTTGGCTTTTGCTAGTTCCGATTTAAGCCAGCGTTTACCATATATTTGAGAGCGTCGGAGCTTATCTTCTACCTTTGCTAGAGACTGCAAAAGCGTCAGCAAATCGCTATGCTGACCATCACCAATGGGAAACCATTTTAAATTAGCTGCTTGAACTCTTTCTCTATAAAAAAGCGATGTTCCAAAAATAATATTATGCCCTCGTTGCTGTAACTCACGAGCTAGCTTCAAAAAAATCTCTACGTCGCCGCGAGTTCCTAATACGAGGAAAAAAATTTTCATTGCTTTTCTGATTTGTCGACTATTTATGGCAAGAATTTGTTGACTTGTGAATAGCGATCGCAGCAGGATAATAAAAAAAGTGGTAGAGACTAAACAGGTTGCTTAATCTCTACCACTATTAACTTGTCAGAGCTGGATTTGATATCAGAAAAATCCCTGATTTTAAAAAGATATCGTTAGATTAGTCATTATCGTCAAAAACATATCCCAAAGTCGAATCTGTAATTTCCTCTGCCACATCGGGAGCATCGACTCCAAACAGTACCGCGATTAATTCATCCTCAATGTCGAAAATATCATTGTCATTGCTATCTAGAAAAACTCCAGCATAACCAGAACCAGTACCAATACCCGATGGTGCTGTGGCTGAGAAGTAAGTATTTCCGCTAGCTAATTGAATAGAGTCTTCAGTTTCGTCAAAGTCAATAATTCGCGCAAAGTCAGTTTGACCGTTACTAGTATTATCTCCATCGTCATAGTAGACCTGATTATTTACTCCTAGAATGAAGGTATTAGCGCCACTCTGTCCTCGAAGAAAATCAATTTCGCCTCTTCCTGCGGTTGACGAGCTTTCATCGACTCCAATGATAGTATCGTCTCCCGATCCCCCGATAATAAAGTCGTCGCCCGATCCTCCTTTTACTAAGTCAGCATCATTTCCGCCATATAGTAGATCGTTTCCTGATCCTCCTTCTAGAGTGTCTTCTCCATCTTGACCATAGAGGCGATCATTACCTGAACCACCATCTAGGAAGTCGGTTCCATCGTAACCAAGCAGTCTGTCATTGCCTTCCTCTCCACTGATACTATCGTTGAAGGCTGTTCCTCTGAGATAATCGTTAGCAGTCGATCCGATGACTTCATTATCATAAACAGGATCGGCAGTTGCTCCTTCTACAGAGGCTAAGGCTAATTGGCTGGAATCGCCTGTATAATCAAAGTCCCCTGTGCCTGTGACTAGGATTTCCAGAGGCAGATCGGGAGCAGCAGAAGTCACCACGGCAATTAGCTCATCTGTCTCCCCAAACCCGCTAATTCCGTTCGTTTCGACGTATAAGCCTGTTAAGCCTGCAAAACCTCCGTCCGAAATTTCAGCTAGGTAATAGCTAAAGCCAGATGCCAAACGAATCGTATTTTCACCGTCATCTGCAAACCCGTAGATGAGAGCATAATCCTCTTGAGCGTTGGCAGCATCATTGCCGTCATCGTAGTAAATGGTGCCATCTGCTCCCAGGACGAAGACATTTCCTGTCCCAGTCTGTCCATACAGCTCATCGATTTCTCCTTGTCCTGGTGCAATATCGGTTGAGTCAACTCCGACTAAAGTATCGCTATCTCCACCTCCAATAAGAGTATCGTTTCCAAGTCCTCCAACAAGAGAATCGTCGCCGCTATCGCCGATGAGCAAGTCGTTACCAGCCCCAGCGACAATCGTATCATCGCCGAGATTACCGTTTAACTCATTGTCCTCATCGCTGCCAGTTAAGCTATCAGCGAAATCAGAGCCAGTAATATTCTCAAGCCCTGTTAAAGTGTCTCCCTCAGCGTCTCCACCGATACCTGTTGAACTAGAAGTGGAAATATCGACAGTAACAGCAGCAGAAGAGGTGGAATAATCAGCGGTATCATTACCTGTACCTCCCTCTAGAGAATCGCTGCCAGCTCCTCCCGCTAGAGTGTCATCATCAGCACCACCAATTAATAAATCATCATCAGCACCACCATTGAGACTGTCGTTTCCTGCGCCCCCTTCTAAAGTGTCAAGACCTGCATCACCCCGCAGTGCATCTTCTCCATCGTTGCCACTTATAGAGTCGTCTCCTGCCTGACCATCTAAGACATCGTCGCCGTCGGTACTAGAAATCACATCATCTAAGACAGAGCCATACAGTACATCTGTAAATCCAGCGGCACCTTGAACTGTCCAGCCCACGTTGGTAGATACACTGCGTAGCAGAACGAGGTCAGAATCATTATTCGCTGTTACCGATGCAGCAGTAGCATTAACTTCCCCCAGAAGATTAACCTTACCGCCAAGCACATCGATCTGATCGCCGCTGTCTACCTCAATCGCCAGTTGACCGCCCGCAGTAATGACGCTGCTGGAATTCTGTACTAGTGTATTGCCTACTGAGAGGATAATATCATCCTCTGCTGTAAGCGCCGCACCATAGATATAGAGATCGTTATCCCCCTGATTCTCATCAGCGACGGTCAGGGCTAGGCTGCCTCCAGCATTGATGTTTTCAAACAAATTTAGCTCGCTAGCAGTAACATTGACATCACCAGAAGCGCTAATACCTTCCATGTCGCTCAGCTTACCTACAACAAGAGCGCCAGCGTTAGTAACCGTCACGTCGCTGTTAGCAGCAGTCGCTTCTAGGTTGTCTAGTTCTGTATCGAGAGCTTCAATCGTATCGGCATCAAGGATTGCACCACCACCAGCTAGTTCTGTGCCTGCTGATGCTTGAATGGCATCTTGTACCGTGAGGAAGGTAGTTCCCTCCACAGTTAAGGTATCGACAATATTGACGTTCGTAGTTACCGTGTCGTCTGCCCCTGCGGTAACAATTAAGTCTCCAGCAACATTAGCCGCACCCAGGTCAACATCTAAGTTCACTAGCGTTATCTCCGTATCAAACGAATCATCGGTTGCGTTGTAGTTGCTTAGAGTGTAAACTTCGGCATCATTTACCTGTACGTCTACATCGCCGTTACTAGACTCTAAGTCATAAAGACCGATGTTCATACCAGTAAGCTCGCTATTGAGGGATATGGTAGATACATCAAGGTATACTCCCGCATCACCACTAGCTTGTTGAATTGCAGGGCGATCGCCATCTTCAACGTTGACCAGATTCACAGAAAAGCGATCGCCTTCGTCAGTTCCAATCGAGCCACCTGCACTAAGGAAGGCATTGTAAAGATAAAGTTCAGCCTCGTCTCCCCCCGTAATGTTACCACCTGCGCTGGTAATAGTGGTGTTTCCTAAGGAATTGAGAATTTCGTTCTGGAGAGTAACATCACCGCCAGCGGCGTTACTATTTTCGATGGTGATATCGCTACTGTTCTCTTTAGTCGAGACATCATAAGCCCAGCCCGCAGCAGCTCCATCATTTGACAACCGTTGAATGTCCGCTTCGCTATTGTTTGGTAGTGGATCAATCAAATTAACAACGAGATCGGCAGTAGAAGCGTTGAGGAGATCGACCGTATCAAAAGCAGTGTCATAGACAATATCAGAGAAACCCGAACTGTTTCCTCGATTGGACTCTAAGCGAATTACACCGACGCTACTGTTGGTAATGTCGTTAACCTCAATTGCTTCAGAGGTATCAACTGTTGACCCGACGGATAAATTACTACCGTTGTTAGTAGCAGTCACATTTTCCATACGGGTCACTTGACCAGTAGCATCCACCTCAAATTCGGGGTTGATATCGTTATTAAGGACGGTAATATCGGCATTGAAAGTAACCGAGCTATTGCTATTGCGCTCTCCACCATCGGAGGCATCAACTTCAGGATTATCGATTTCACAATCAAAATCAGGTTCATCTACCCCGATCAGGCTAGCTCCCCAACCAACAACTTCTTCAGCGACTCCACAAGCTGATTCTGCTACATCAATCAGAGTGCCTAATACTGTGTCATCGGTATACTCCGCCTCAGCTAGCCAGACATTTTCCGTATTAATAAAACTACTAGAATCATTGCCGCTATTGGGGTCGGGATCTGGCGCAATCGCCAGTACATCTAGCTCGGAGGTTTTAACTTCAGAAGTATCATCAACAATCACATTAGTATTAATGTTCTTATCAGCATTAGCGTTAGAATCGATTGAAGCTCCTAGTGCTTCAGCATTAGAGAAGGAGTGAGCTTGAGTCCTAACGTCTTCCGCTTCTGCCTGAATGGTAATTTTCGTCGGTGCTGTAATCGTTGTGCCTGTGCCTATTACGGCTTGAGTAGTTAGGTTCGCATCTGCTTCCACCTTGGCATCAACATCTCCAGCAGCAGCACCAATATTAGCCTCTGCCTCAGCTCGCACGTCAACGTATTGATCGTCAGCCAAGAGAGTAAATTGATCAACCGCGATGTCTACGTTATCGCCAATATCGGCATTAGTTTGAGCGTTGTTCACTTTAGCAGTTGCTTTAGATTCGCTATCTGCCCCAAGACCAATAGCGGTTCCGTTAGCCTTGGCACCAAGAGTGGCATTATTTTCGGCGTTAACGTTTAAAGTGGCATTGTCAGCATCAATAATCGTGTTATTGCCAATATTTGCCTCTGTAACGGGGTTGTTCAGTTCAATCCTAGCGGTGGCTCCACCTGAGCCGATCAGCCCTCCAGCGCCAGTGTGGACAGTATCAGCAAGTCCTAAATCACTATTAGCACTATCCAGAAACTCGTTGTCCGACTCACTCAAGAATTGGATCGAACCACTTCCTGTGCTGTTAATGCTAGCAGGATCGGTGCTGGTTGAATCTTCAACATAGGCTTGTGTATTACTAGCCATCCCACCCAAGAATTCTACAGAACCCTGAGCAGCAACTCCAAAGGCTTGACCACTGGCATTACCACCCCCATTATTTCTGGATTTAGCGATGGTATTAAAATCGTTATTAAAGGTGATGTCAACTCCACTGCCAATTTTGGCTTGAACATCAGAATCGGTGGTAATTTGAGCTGTTGCTCCAGAACCTGATATAACACCCCCACTTACAGCATCTGCCTCAGCTCGAACCTCATTAGAGGACTGCATCGTACCCGATTCGTCGTAATTATTAAAGGCTTGAACGTTAATGTCATCAGCCTCTAGAGTTGTCGAAGCTCCTGAAATTTCAGCTAGCACAGTTGGAGTCCAAGTGGCGCTAGCTTCAGAACTGCCATCGCTAACCAGACCGCCTGATGCAGAGGTAGTATCAGCATCAACATTGCCCAAGGTGACTGCCGTAATGTTAGCTGTCCCAGAAAGCAGCACGTTAATCGTATTTGTGCCATCTCCAATACCAGCCGTTACATCAGGGGTATTAGAAGCATTTGCTACTGCACCCTGCCCACTAATTAGTGCGCCGCCATTAGCTGTAGCGTCAGCATCAGAGTTACTGCTATCGAGAGCCAAAATTGTTAAATCATCGCCACTGGTAATATTGCCATCCATCCGAGCCAGGGTGCTGCCATTGACTGTAACATCAGCATTGCTCGTTCCTAATCCTAAACCAAGGGCAATTGTTAGACCATCAGCATAAGCCTCGGCATCGTTATAGGATAAGGACTGAATGATGATATCCCCCCCAGCAGCTAATGCGGAGGTGCTATCAACAGAAGTATCAACGTCTGCTGAAAAATCAGCATCAGCATCAGCACCTGTACCAGCCCCTGTTGTTCCTAAAGTTACAGGAGCCTTAGCATTAGCAGATGCTTTGTAATCAGAGCGATCGCTGTCGGTAGCAGCATTATAGTTATGGGCAGACTGGAGCGTGATGTTGCCTGTGGTAGTTGTCACTTCAGAAGCGTCCCGAATCGTGGTGTAAACATCGGGGTTAATGTCTACCTTAGCCTGAGTTACGTTGGCAGAAACACCGACTAAGCTAAACGCAGCACTGATTCCAGTAGTATCTGCCTCGGCATCAAGCTGAGACTCAGAACCAATAGACACATTACCACTACCTGATACATCCACATCTGCACCACCACCAATATAAGACTGAATCGTCGGGTCAATGGTTACTTGCGCGTAATTCTCTACCACGCTTACCCCATATAGTGAACCCGATGCCCCAATGCCGACTGAATTAGCAAAGACCCCCTGACCTGTACTGGAATCGACGGTGGGAGTAATAACTAGAGCATTAATGTCAAGGTTGCCCGAAGCATCTACATCCGCCCCAGAGATGTAGGCACTAGCTCCACCGCCGACATTAACAGTTGCCTGACTGCTGCCCACGGCGATCGCAACACCACCAAAGCTGGCTGCTAGTCCAGCGGTTTCAGCATAGTTGGCGTTGATGTCGTGGGTAGCTAGGATTGTAATGTTCCCTGCCGTTACATCTGGGAACTCAGTGATGTTATCAGTGGCAACTGTATCAGTAATGTAGCTCTCGACTAGGGTATTGTCGGTAACGGTTGCCAGCGAACCAGCCCCAGCACCAGCAGCAAGACCAATAGAGGCAGCAGCAGCTAAACTGTTGGCTTCGTTCCAGGTGTTGGAAGTGGCAAGCAGAGCTAAATCTCCCACAGCGGTAACAGAAGCGTCACCAATATAGGTGCGGACTTGATCTTCGATCTCGTTGGTAGCAATCGATACGCCGACTGCTGCCCCAACTAAGCCAGCAGAGAAGCCGCCAGCCCCCACCAGAGAGGTAATGGTGGAGCTATTGTCTGCGGTGAGGCTTAGGTCGCCACTGGTTGCCTTAACATCGCTGCCATTGCGGATAAAGGCTTCGACTATTTTATTGGTGCTATTTAAGGCACTTGCACCACCACCAGCAAGACCACCACTGGCTAAACTAGCTGCGGCTGAAGCAGCGATCGCAATACCAAAAGATTCAACGGTAGAGGTAGAATCGGCATCCAGAGTGACGCTAGCTGCATCGACAGTGGTATCGTCTGTTCCCGCGCTGCTGTCTTGCCCAATGTAAGTGAGAACGCTATTGTTAATAGTATTTTCTGCTAGGGTGACACCTATAGATATCGCTAGAGAGGCTGTTGAACTAACTGCGGCAGAAAACGCTAAAGAGCCAACGTCCGCTGTAATTTCCGAGTCATCAACCGCACTTATGTTAAGCGCTCCACCAGCATCGACATCGCTATTATTTTGAATGTAGGCTTGAGTCCCTCCCGTAATGATGTTAGTGGCATCGGCTCCCGCTCCTGCAAAAGCACCGCTCACGGTACCGCCAATGGAGAAGGCTCCAGCGATCGCCAGGGCTAAACTGTCGATAGTGTTGTCTGAATCTGCGGTTAAGTTGAC
>JBCDDK010000161.1:0-14123 GCA_039180345.1 Cyanobacteria bacterium P01_G01_bin.39
TAGTATTATTGTAATATGTATTTGAGTAACATTAGAGACAAATTATTTGTAATCTTACAAACAAAAGTTTCTTGATCTTGTTTTCCTTGTATTTTTGATTGCAATATTCTTGGGTTTAAAATTATATATTTTTCATGAATACCAAAATTTAAGCTTTCAGAGATTAGGATTCTTTTTCTAAATTACATACTTCAAATTGTATTCAGACATTCACAAAGTTATTCGTACAAGAAGTCTATTCAATCCCCTTGTCGCTGAATCCAAAATTTATGAATTTCTTGATGTAAACTTACTCCTAAATCAATTGCTTCATCATATAATTGCTGATATTCTAAATCACGCTCTGTTTCAGGAGCTACTGTAGCAGCTAAATTATTTTCTAAATCGGCTAATAGTTGTGCAGGATTATAAGGAGTTGTGCTGTTGGCATAAGTCTCTTGATGGAAATATAGATAACTTTCTAACTCGATACTGCCTAACAGACTGGTTCTGGTTGAGTTCAAAGCTGTTCTAAATTCAGTTAGTGATTGCCTATTGGCTACTGAATTATTTTTACTATGATCGCTTAAGTAATTAATATCAGTTAAAAGCTGAAAACTGGCAATTAGTCTATTATATTTGTTGACTTTAATTAGCAAGCTACTTAATAGCTTTAACTGCTTGGCTTTGTGCCATAGGTAATAATTTAAAATTACTAAATATAAACTAGATAAGCTGAAGGCAACCGCCAAACTCACAATAAAACCTTGTATATTATTACTAATAAACTCCAGATTACGACTCGCAATTAAAACCAAGGGAAAGTTAAAAACCAAGCTGATAAATAGACACAGACCTTCAATTTTTAAAATGGATTGCCAAGATTGAGATTGACGTAACATTAATCCTGTGGCTAAAGCGATCGCCCAGCTACAAATCAGCGTCGGTTCAAATACTTGCTCGATATCAGCTTTACTAATCTTTAGTTCTTGCCATGATTGAGACATTACATTATGGTCATTTCAATTAATTTCTTGATGATTAACTAGCTTTTTATTGGTCATTAGTCATTAGTCAGGATATTGCTCAATGTTCAATGTTCAATGTTCAATGTTCAATGTTAAAGCTAATTACTGTAAACCAAAAACCTTGGCAATAATATAAACAACTTGAATATAAAAATTACTTTCAATTTCTCTAAATAGCGCAAAAGATTGATCAGGAGTACCAACAAAAGGTCGCAGAGTCCATCCCAACTGACTACCTACAAAACCATAGAGAAATAACCAGCCAACAATTAGCTTATGGCGGTTAACTGAAATTTTATCTAAGGACTCTTGTTTCATCAATCTCATCATCGATTTATAGAAGAACTTGATGCCAACCACACCAGTAAATCCCATAACAATAATGTTTAATAGTAAGAAAAACCAATAATCATCGATTGATAAGCGAAAAAATAGTGTTACTGGTGCAAAGCCAAACAGCATCACGCTCATCATTGCCATTGATGCCAAAAGCAAGGTTAAATATTGACCAAAGGTGCGCTGAGAACCTAAAACAACATCCATAAAATAGAGCGTTGGTAGACAAATTAATAACGTCAGCAGATATAAAGCAGGTAGCTTAAATGCCGAAGATACAATCTGTAAACTACTATGAGTAGAACCAATAATTGCTCCATAAAGAGCTAAAAATAAAGAACTAGAAACTAAAAGCGAAATAATCTTTTGATCAAGATACTTTTTCTGTTCAATTTCATTTAAAAAGTGATCGCGATCGCGCAATAACTGCATCAAAACATCGAAAGAAGCAAACTGCATTATGGGATACCTCTAGCTAAGAAAAATAAGCCAGGGTATAACCTAGATTATTTCCCTAGGACATCATGGTTGTAAATTAAGAGCTTTATCGAGTCTTGATGTGATAGCAATACTTCTGACATAGATCGCTAATTCAATACAAATATATTAATCAAAATGCTTACTATAGTCGTTCTAATTAATTGACCTACCATCTCAGTAATTTATTCGGGGGGTGGGTATTAGCTCATAAGGGTAGGTTTTTAACAAAACAGTGAGCATCTACTATTATTTGAACGAAATAATCAGGTTTTACTCCCTTGTCTCCCTTGTCCCCCTTGTCTTCCTTGTCTCGATTTCACGCTTAAATGTAAAAAGTCTACCCTTGTCAGGTGGGTATTAGGGACTAGGGAATTAAAAGCAGTATTTTGGTACCAATGGTTCTTATTGGGAAGGACTATAGGATGACGCTGCGTGTACCAGCAAAGCTGATCGCTTTATTAAAGATACAGAATTTGCTGTGACTTCCGTTGTATATTGCTATTTTGAAGTCTAAATGGTAGAAACTAGGGTTTTTGCCCAAATTATCCAGAAATAGAGAAAATAAATACAGATTATGCAAGTAAAACAACCATTGCAATCGGCGGTCAATTTACTTTTTTTTAAATCACCTTTAGAAGCCCAGCTAATTGTAACTCGCCGCTGTAATTTGAGTTGTGGATACTGTAGCGAGTTTGATAATCACTCTCCCCCAGTACCTTTAGAACTTTTGAAAGAAAGGATTGATGCAATTCATCGCTTACGCGTCGTCAATACTTCTCTGTTGGGGGGTGAACCACTAATGCATCCTGACATTGTGGAAATTGTTAGATATTGCAATCGCAAAAATCAGGTTTCGATTACAACCAATGGATTTCTAATTAAGGAAAAATTAGTTAAACAGTTAAACGAGGCTGGATTAAGTAATCTACAAATTAGTATCGATGCTGTAGAAATAGATCGCAGTGGCTATATTCAAAAGTCATTGCAGAAATTACTACCAAAATTAGAAATTTTACGTGAACATGCAAACTTTGACGTTCATGCCAACATCGTACTGTGTGAATCAACCAAGTTAGACTTTATAGAAACTGTAGGCAAAATTCGCGCAATGGGTTTTAATGTCTCGGTGGGCTTGATGCACGACGACAAAGGACAAATTGAAATTGAAGGCGATGAATATCTCGATCTTTGGGATGAATACTTCTCCAGTGGCGAAACTTATCCCTTAAACGATTATGAATACGGTAGAAAACTATTACAGGGTCACAAGCCAAAATGGAAGTGTCGTTCGGGTTCACGATATCTTTACGTCGATGAATTTGGCTTAGTGCAGTATTGCTCCTCTCAACGCGATCGCTTGAATAAACCGCTTACTGAATACAGTCTTCAGGATCTTAAACAACAGTCTCAAGAATACAAAGGTTGTGAAGAGGGTTGTTCTCTAATGTGTGTTTATCGTGATTCGATGTTAGATAATGAACCGCAACAGATGTTAAAGGTTGCTTATAAAGTATTGTCGCAAAAACTATTTGCACCATTGAGTTAGCAGTTGAATAGGATGAACGAAAAATAAAATGTCGTACAAAAAAATTGTACGACTCGCAAATGCATAGCACTACTGATTAAATATATAGCCATTTTAAATAATAACTACAGGTAAAAGGGTATTATTTCTTATTCCCTACTCCCTATTCATGGGGGCAAAGTGCCTTTGTCCAGAAACTATAATCTAGACGGCAAGTAAATTAACTGGAACGACTATAAGTTTAGATTCAAATAGCTTTTTGTTGCATTTTACGCAGAAAAATACCCGCCCCAATTGCTACGGCTACAGCGATCGCTAATGCGACTAAATTGTGTAGCAGCATCGATATGAGAATGGTAATACTTGACATTACAAAAGCAATAATAAAGCTGGAAACTCCAGCAATTCCTCGGGTAATATTGCCTAAGAAAGGAAGGACATCTAGAACTACTCCAATAGGTTCAATGAACAGTGTTAAGCCCATCCACATCATCACAAATCCTAGCAATCTAAGTAACCAGGTTGTAGTTTTATATTCGTGCTGTAGCAAAGATATTGCTTCTTCTCTACTTCCTGAAAACATGCGATAGAATCTATTTTTTCCTTGATCTAAATAGGCAGTAATCCGATTCTTATCTAGTTTGCCAAATACTGTCATATTCATATTATTAGGAATGATTGAATACTGAAGACGCAGATCGCCAACCTGCGGATTATTGAGGGTGCCATTTCCCTGAAACAGATAATTGCCCACTAAAGATACTCCATCTTTAAGATTAGTATTTTGTTGATTAAGCTGTAGTTTTTGAAATCTGGGCAAATCAATTCGCTCAATATCCAAGTCATAAATGCCTATTTGAGCTTGAGAGACTCGATTAGTAAGATCAGAGATCGACTTTGCAGGATTATGATGTCCTGCCGATTTTTTAAACCTACTAGAATCTTCAGGCTGATTGTGCCACTTTTTCTCGTATCTATAAGTGGTAATTTTTTCTTCCGATCCACCTACATTCTTTTTTGTTTTGCTGGTTTTTGTTTCATCCCAGGCAAACATTTCAGTAAATCTTTTAACAGCGATATATTGACCTGGTTTTAAAAACAAATTGTCTCCTATTACTTCTTCAGAAGTTACCGAACCAGTTGTAAAAATCAATTTCCCCTGAGGTACAGTATTACTAGAAGTGGCTGAAATTTCTACAGCTTGTTTTGCTATCTGAGAAAAATTTATTCTTCCCTCATTCCAATACAAAATAAAAAAGGAACCAAAGAATAAAGCAAATCCTAAAATCACTCCCACAAAGGAATTAGTGATCCTCTTCCCCCAGCTAATATGTTCAACTTCCGTATATTGATGAGACATAATATCATTTACCCAGTAATAGTTTTATGACCAATAATAATAACCTGGGTATAAAAATACGCCTATAGAGCTATTTATTTTGGCAATTTAGCTATCAATAGACCTGTCTTAAAAATAGACAATTGAGCAGAATTAAATAATTTAGTAAATAAAAGCGATCGCTCTGTAAATCTCTTTTTAAAGCTCAATACCGATTTTGCACTAAGCAGCCAATATCATAACTATAGTTTCTGTCTATAAGAAGAATTGGTAAAATCCTTCGCCATCAAAGCCAGAATTTAGGTAAGGTAGCCTTAGAAATATTTTCAACCGAGGTTAATAGTTTTTAGGTTGGGCTTTAAGTTAAATAGCTTATGCCCAACAGCTTATTGCCATTCCATAGGAGATGTAATTGATGTCTGACAATCGAAGAAGTCAAGAAGTAACTCAAGGTAACCAGCGATCGCCAAATCGAGCGATGTTAAGGGCGGTAGGTTTTGGTGATGATGATTTTACTAAGCCCATTGTCGGTTTAGCTAATGGCTACAGTACGATTACTCCCTGTAATATGGGAATTAATACCCTAGCACTACGAGCCGAATCAGCCTTAAAAGATGCAGGTGCTATGCCGCAGATGTTTGGCACCATTACCATTAGTGATGGCATCTCGATGGGTACCGAAGGCATGAAGTATTCCTTGGTATCCCGTGATGTAATTGCCGACTCGATTGAAACCGCCTGTAATGGACAAAGTATGGATGCGGTACTGGCAATCGGTGGTTGCGATAAAAATATGCCAGGGGCGGTATTGGCGATCGCTCGAATGAATATTCCTGCTATCTTTGTTTATGGTGGCACCATCAAGCCAGGAAAACATAATGGCGAAGACTTGACCGTAGTTAGTGCCTTTGAAGCAGTAGGTAAGTTTAGCGCGGGTAAAATCGATCAGGCAGAATTAGATGCGATCGAACATAAAGCCTGTCCTGGTGCGGGTTCCTGTGGTGGTATGTTTACCGCTAACACTATGTCCTCGGCATTTGAAGCGATGGGTTTGAGTTTACCCTACTCCTCAACCATGGCAGCAGAAGATGCAGAGAAAGCCGAAAGTACGGAAAAGTCGGCTTTTGCTTTAGTAGAAGCCATCAAACAACAAATACTGCCCAGTCAGTTGTTAACCCGCAAAGCTTTTGAAAATGCGATTACCGTGATTATGGCAGTAGGCGGTTCAACTAATTCCGTCTTGCACTTACTGGCGATCGCTAATACCATCGGTGTAGAACTTACTTTAGATGATTTTGAAACAATTCGGCAGCGAGTTCCCGTAATCTGCAACCTCAAGCCGTCAGGGAAATATGTCACTGTAGATCTCCACAATGCTGGTGGTATTCCCCAGGTAATGAAAATGTTGCTGGTACACGATCTGCTACACGGTGATGCTCTAACCATTACTGGCAAAACCATCGCCGAAGTGCTGGCTGATGTCCCAGAAAATCCCTCCACAGATCAAGATGTGATTCGTCAGTGGGATAATCCAGTCTACCAAGAGGGACATTTAGCAATTCTCAAAGGCAACCTGGCTAGTGAAGGTTCAGTGGCAAAGATTAGCGGTGTAAAGAAACCTGTAATTACTGGTGCTGCCAAAGTTTTCGAGTCCGAAGAAGAATGTCTCTCGGCAATTTTGGACGGCAAAATCAAAGCTGGAGATGTAATTGTCGTCCGCTATGAAGGACCCAAAGGCGGACCAGGAATGCGGGAAATGTTAGCACCAACCTCGGCAATCATTGGTGCAGGATTAGGTGATTCTGTGGGCTTAATTACCGATGGTCGTTTCTCTGGTGGCACTTATGGACTAGTGGTCGGACACGTGGCACCTGAAGCTGCTGTGGGTGGCACCATTGCGCTGGTAGAAGAAGGAGACAGTATTACTATCGATGCTCAACAAAAGCTATTGCAGCTCAATGTTGATGATGTAGAATTAGCGCAACGTCGCAGTAAGTGGCAAGCACGTCAACCAAAGTATCCCCGTGGGGTGTTAGGTAAATATGCCAAATTAGTTTCTTCTAGTAGTCTGGGGGCAGTAACCGACTTAGATTTACATAGTTAGTTAGATTGGCGTTGGTCATTGGTGACAAGTTAAGATTCTACGTTTAGGGTCAAATGGTTTTTAGGTAGTGGGTAGTGGGTAGTGGGTAGTGGGTAGTGGGTAGTGGGTAGGAGGTAGTGGGTAGGAGGTTTCGCTCCTTGGCGTTGCTGAATTGTAATGTTGTTGAGCGATCTTCTGTCTTTTTCACAAGAAACTGCTATTAAAAAAAAGCTTATAACTTACGGCTGCACGACGCTTTGCGTCGAAGCGTCGCTGACGCGACTTGAGCCATTAGGCTCTGCGCTGCGAACAGTAATCTTTTGTACGACATTACTTAATCAGCAACGCTTTAATACGTTATCCATTTACCAACGCCTAAATACTTCTACATAATAAATAACATTTTCTGTAATAACCCAAGTTGCTAGTTATGAGCGAAGATTAAAATAAAGCAATAAAATCTCTCCAGGAGCAATAATGCTTGGAGAGAGAAAATGCTTACGGAAATTATAGCTATCTATGCCATCACTGACGATTTGCTTAAAGCAATGGGACATAGTGAAGATTGTCGGATAACAATGAGTGATGCCGAAGTAATTACAACTGCTTTAATAGCAGCGAAATTCTTGGGCGGTAATCATCATAGTGCTTGTAGTTATCTTCAAGAACATGGATTGATTCCCAAAATGCTATCACCATCAAGATTTTCACGGCGATTGCATCGATTGTTTGTACCTATGCTCGAACTATTTGATTGCTTGGGAATGATACTCAAATCTATAACCCCACAAAGCGAGTACATCTTGGATTCTTTTCCTGTTCCTATTTGTGATAACATTCGCATTCCCAAAGTTAGGTTAGTCAAATCTGAAGATTATCGTGGTTACATTGCTTCTAAAAAACGCTATTTCTATGGAATTCGGGTTCAACTGCTGGCGACTAGGCAGGGAATTCCAGTCGAATTTGCCTTTCTACCTGGTGAAGCCAATGATACTCGTGGATTAAATGCCTTACCTTTCAATCTTCCCACTGGTAGTTTCATTTATTGTGACGCAGGATACACTGACTATCAAGCAGAAGACAACCTCCAAGAAGCTGAAGCACTTCATTTGCAGGTAATGCGTAAACGAAACTCCAAACGTAGCGATACACCATGTGCTGCCTATATCAAACAGTCAATTCGTCACCCCATCGAAACAGTGTTTAGTTCCATAACTTCTCGATTTCCCAAAACCATTCATGCAGTTACCCTTGATGGCTTTCTCCTCAAGTTAGCAACCTTTATCCTGGTTTTTACTCTGGAATCAGCTTTTCTCTCTTGAACTTTCATCAAGCATGAGCGTGCAACAAAATGCCTTATATTGTTACACTAACCCGCAACTTAGGTTAATAGATTCATTATTTCCATAGCGATTACTACGATTGCCCAGAAAGTACGAAGTATTAAACGTATCTATATATCCTCTTGGAGAATTGTCACAATGTTTTCTGGATTGAGTTCAGAAACTTTAGCCAATCTTGTTGCCTGTTTTTCAATAGTTTTTTCAAAAATATTGCGTACTAATCTACCATTACCGAAGTTACCGTCTCTTTGCTCGTATAATTCGGTAAATTTGCTCAATAATCCTTTCTGGGCAGTTTGATCCAATTTAAAATGATGGGACTGGCAAATTTTGAGAAAGATACTAAGTAACTCAGGGGGTTGATAATCTTCAAAAGTAAAATAGCGTGTAAACCTAGATTCTAATCCTGGGTTAGACCCAATAAATCTCGACATCTCATTGGGATAACCTGCAACAATCACAACCAAGCGATCACGATAATCTTCCATACGCTTGAGTAAGGTATCTATTGCTTCTTGCCCAAAATCTTTGCCCGCAGCTTCTGGTTTTAAAGTATAGGCTTCATCGATAAACAATACGCCATCTAAAGCTGATTCAATCAATTGGTCTGTCTTTTGGGCAGTGTGTCCTATATATTGAGCGACCATTCCCGAACGATCTGTTTCAATACAGTGACCTTTTTTAAGGATGCCCAATTCTCGATAGATTTTGCCAATTAAGCGAGCTACTGTTGTTTTGCCTGTCCCAGGAGAGCCACAAAATACTAAATGTAACGTAATTGGCACTCTAGATAGTCCTAATTCTTGTCTTTTCTGTTGAATCTTGAGGAAATTGATTAAATTGTTTATTTCTGATTTAAGCTGCTGCAGCCCTACTAAATCATTTAGTTCTGCTAAGATATCATCAATATTGTCTAATTTCTTTTCATTATATTCAGTGGTTTTAGGAGAAGCCGCTGGCGATTTATATTGTCCTAATTGTTGCTTTAATAATTCTAATTCTCTATCTATATCAAGACTATATTTATCGAAGGCACCCCAACTATACATTTTATAAATATTCCTAATTTAATGATAATTATTAACATTCTAAAATCGCTCAAAATATAGCGGCTGTGATCGCGTCAAAATATGCCAGAATTAGACAAAATCTGAAGTAAAAAGTTATTATTCAAACCAGCAGGAACTATAAAAAAAGCAGCGTTTGCAGTTTTGAATATTAATTCTGACTTTAGTATCTTTGGTAAATTAAGTGAAAATTCAACTTTTGATCTATTAAATAAATATTCTATGAGCGCATTCTAGTAGTGGATACTCAGCAATAAGATAGGAATAAATTTACTTACTTAAGCAGAATGTCATAAGCTAAATCCGTAACGCTACAAATACTTACCCAGAGGTCAAAAAAATGAAAGCAGCTTGGTATGAAAGTACGGGAGAACCGAAAAAAGTTCTACAACTGGGAGAGATGGACATACCCGAACCAAAAGCTGATGAGGTTTTAGTTCGATTGCACACTTCTGGTATTAACCCTTACGATACTAAACGTCGAGGCGGTTTGCTAGGAACGACTATGCAGTTTGAGCGCGTTATTCCCCATAATGACGGCGCTGGAATAATTGAGGCTGTAGGTATAGGTGTAGATGATACAAGAGTTGGCGAACGAGTTTGGCTCTACGAAGCGCAATTAGGTCGTCCATTTGGTACGGCTGCTGAATATACCGTTTTGCCCAGCGAAAAAGCCGTTACTCTACCCGAAAATACTAGTTTTGCTGAGGGTGCTTGTTTGGGAATCCCTGCTATGACTGCCCACTACTGCGTCTTTGCTGACGGTGCGGTAACAGATAAAACTATTTTGATAGCTGGCGGTACAGGGGCGGTAGGTAATTATGCTGTTCAATTAGCTAAGTGGGGTGGGGCAAAAGTTATTGCTACGGTGGGTAGTGATGATAAAAAAGTCATCGCAACCAATAGTGGTGCCGATCAGGTGATTAACTACAAAAGCGAAAATATAAGCGATCGCATCTTTGAAATTACCGACGGTGAAGGAGTTGATCGCATTGTCGAAGTCGCTTTTGCAACTAATTTAGAAGTCAATCAGAAGATTATTAAGCCCAATGGCGCGATCGCAGCTTATTCATCGGGGGACAACAACCCACAAGTCCCATTTCGGCAGTTTATGTTAAAAAACACCCTCATGAGATTTGTGATGACTTATGCCATGCCTCAACCAGCACACCAAGCAGCAGTCAAAGATATTACGACTTGTTTATCTGAAGGAGTTTTGCAACACCAAATTGCTCAAGAATTACCCCTATCGGACATAGTAAAAGCCCATGAAGCCGCAGAAAAAGGTGAAGGTATTGGCAATATTATCGTTGAAATTATTTGATATATTCGCTCACGTTACGGAAATCACCTCAAAGCTATAAACGAGTAACTTAAAACTAAGCTTCTGTGGGTCTCACCGCTAATTCACATCAGAGGTATTAAGCAACAAATTGTATATCAGGAAGCAAAGGATCTTTAACAATACCAAAACCCGCATAATCCCAACGCTCTTTCAATCCTTTAAGCTGTGTCGGTGAGGCTGTTTCGACGGTAAGGCGATCGCTAAATTCTTGACCATGAGTATTGATATAGCTTAGGGCATCATAATCTTGTTGAAAGACCAAGAGATAACTGGCATCAACACCGCTTTTGGCAGGCATCCTCGCTACTAAATACTTACCATCTTGCTTAGATCGAATTAAATAATTAATTTGTAATAACATTCTGACTCTTACACCGTCTTTGATCTGGCTCGATACAACTCAATCCCACGCCAATTTCATGGCTCTATTTCCCTTACTTACTAATACACCAGATTTGTAACCTGTTCTTAGCTTACCGAACTAGTGTCTATTTGAGATCGGCTAATTTAATCTTGGGATCGACAGCCTTTAATAACAAATCGGCTAAAAGATTACCCACAATCAGCATCGTCGCACCCATCATCAAACTTGCCATGACTAAATACTTATCTTGCGCTTGGACTGCTTGAAGCGTGAGACGACCTAAACCTGGCCAGTTAAAGAAAAACTCGGCAATAAACGAACCTCCAAGCAAGCTGGCAAACTCAAACCCTAACAAAGTAATTAAGGGATTAATTGCATTACGCAAAGCATGGACATAAATAACTTTATTTTCGGGTAAACCCTTAGCCCTTGCTGTCTGAATATAGTCTTGACGCAATACATCAAGTAACTGTCCCCTAGTCAAACGCTGCAATCCAGCAAAGCTAGTAATACTTAGAGCAATTGTAGGTAAGATCATATGCCAAACAATATCTACGATTTTGCCGACCAAAGATAGTTGCTCGTGATTGATGCTAGTCATCCCGCCTACAGGAAACAATGGAGACAAAAACTGAGCAATAATCAAAAATATTAGTGCAGTGATAAAACTAGGAAAACCTTGCCCAAAATAACTCAATACTCGCAATACTTGATCGACGAGGCTATTTTGTTTAACCGCCCCCAGAATACCCAGAGGAATTGCGATCGCCCAGGTTATGATAATTGATGATATGGCTAGCAATAAGGTGGCGGGAATACGTTCTGCTAGCAATGAGGAAACAGAACGAAAATAGACAAAGCTAGTCCCAAAATCAAACCTGGTAATTACTCGCCATAGCCAGCGAAAATACTGTACAATTGCTGGCTGATCCAGCCCAAACTGTGTTGTCAATTCAGCAATGCGCTCAGGAGTTATCTGAGGATTTTCTTTGAGGGTATCAAGATAGTCTCCTGGGGCTATTTCAACAATGGCAAAACAAAGAGCTGAAGCCAACAGCAGAGTTAACGCCGCCTGTAATAGTCTTTTGACAATATAAAGAGTAGTTTCGCTATTGACTAGGTTTTGTAGTTTATCTAAAGGCGATCGCTGTACTACATTATTTTGAGCCATAGGTCTATTTAGCTTAAGCGCCACTACAATAATAAGTGATTAGTAATTAAGCAAAGTAGGCAGCAATCCAAAATAAACTATCTACCAAAATTGTGCTTAACACTGCTCCCGCAAACGCCCACCAGTGTAGCTCGATTTTTTTTAAAGACCACCAGCTAACCGCTAAAAGAATATTAACTAATACTATTGCCCAACTAATACCCCAAAAAGTTTGAACCTGGGTTAATGCCGCTTTCAAGATTGGCGAGGCTAATGCAGGGTCTAAATCTACTGTCATTAGCTTACGCCAATAAGGAATAACATCAACGATATAAAAATATAAATCGGTAATTGCCGTCCCCAGCAAAGAACCTAAATAGAAAAAATTGCCTATTTTGCCCCATCCACGCCAGATACACCAGAGGGCAAAGGGTAGTCCAATAGACTCAATTGGGATGTGTATCAAAGGTTCAGACCGCAACCAACCCCAGTAAATTGAACCAGCAAGCCAACTCCAGCTAAAGCCGAGGATAATATCACCCCACCAACGGCTTTGAGGACGTTGCCAAAGATATGCACCCAATCCGACCCAGAATAAAGTTAATATTAAGCTTACTTCAGGAAACAACCTAACAATAGGAGCCTGGAAAAACACAGGTACGGAAACGAGAAAAGAGGCTGTGAAAAATACTTGCCAGGATTTGCGATCTTTTTGAAGAGGCAGATCAAGGATATTAGAAGTGGTGGCTGACTGGCAGTTGGAACTTGAAGAAGTTGTCACTAGGTTAAATGAATATTGAGTTGATGGAGGTGGACTGATTTCTTATTTTCGTTACTTATCTTTACCTTTATTACGGTACCACAGTTTTTTGGGGAAGTTTTCGATGATAACAATCACCACAACAGTTATCTGAGCTTAATCTTAATATTAATATTGATGTCAAAAGTTGTTATAAGACTTGATTTTGTGTAGTCGCAAGCCAATTTCGCAGCCTCTGAACTCTAACACTGATATAAATCTTAAAAAAAACTAAAGCTTGTCTGAAGTTGCTAATTTTAAGAGCGTCTGACACAAAATATAGTTTCAATCATCTGGTCTGAAAATGGGGATAATTTTAAGTCGAAACGATGTAGGGTAGTTGATGGTTTGACTCCCCGTGTTTTGTCGGTAAAGATGCGGCTAAGTTCAACCCTAGCATCTCTCAAGGTATTGGTCAGAATATCAAGGAATTGCTAAGAAGCGAAAACCCACGCATAGCCGAACAGCTGTATTAAAAGTGTCTCTTAAATTGATTGGTAGACAAAATGTCTACTAATATCCTGAAAAGCGATTTAGAAGACAGTATATATGTAGGACATTGAGATGTCTACAAATTTATAATTTTGGAAACAAGCACAAGCTTTGTAGTATAGTATATTAAGCTTGTCAGTGTGTATTTACATATAAGTTTTCAGTTAGAATATTGGGAATGTAAATCTATATTTTCTAAATCAATATCATTATTCATAGTTGAAACTAAATCTAGAAATCAAAAAAATTCACCTTCTAAAAAACACCTGAAGCAACAAAATCTAAAAACATAAAATGATGATTTAAAAATATTTACATAATTACAAAGGCTTGAAAAATTTAAATCTTCAGATTAAATAAATATGAGTTCAATTACTTCCACGAGAGCTTTAGTCCCATTACCTATTAAATATGACAAAATAGTTGCTCTTGTGTGTGGGGTTAATAAATATATAAACTACAGTAATTTAACACTTGCAGCAGCAGATGCGATTGCTGTTGCAAATCTTTTAGAATCATCTAAATCTGTTGAAGTAACTCACCTAAGTGATGTTCAAGTCAAACGTGCTACTTTAAGAAAAGAACTCCAGAAATTATTGAGTACACCTGCTTCTATATGTATTTTTTATTTTGCAGGTCATGGCATACAAACACCAGGGTAATCGCATCAAAATATTCAATCAAAATATGCCAGAATTAGACAAAATATGAAGCAGAAAATTGTTGTTCAAACCAGCTTGATAACGTTTCATCTTCAGACTGCCAGAAGATGTATCTTGACGCAGTAAATTAA
>JBCDDK010000162.1:0-13995 GCA_039180345.1 Cyanobacteria bacterium P01_G01_bin.39
TAGAGCCTGCATAGTCCTGCCTTCTGAAGATTTTGATATTTGAAGCATCCCCCTTTGGCGATCGCATTTCTTGTCGCGGTAGATCTACCTCAGTTTACGGATTTTTTGCCACTTTTGGAGTTCGCCAACAGTGTCTCATAAATTAAGAAACACCTTTTAACGTAGGCTCAATAAGAAATTTTCTTATACGGTATGAATAGAATAAAATTCGCACTATGCAAGCTAAAAAGCCGAAGCGTTATACGAGAAGATGAAAAATTTTTTCAATTCACTTTTTATAAATTTTAGAAGAGGAATATCTAATAGCTATTTTCAGGGGCTGGTAGCGTTGGTTGGTCTAATAGCAACTATTGCTAGTGATAATTTATGGGTACGCATTCCTGCGATACTTGTATTACTATCGTTACTATTTACTCTTCGTTCTTCTCTGTTTTCTTGGGTTGAAATGGTATTTACTTGGTTAACCTGGAAATTTGTTTTGGGATTGATTATTGGTCTTATAGCAGCAGCAATATTGGCTCCTGCACTTGAGCCAATTTATAGACATAGTGCTTCTTTAATTTTGCCTCAAGTAGAAGTAGTAGATACTACTCCAAAAGATGGAGATGAATTATCAGATTCCTACGAAGGTGTTGAGGTTAAATTTTCTCACTTAATTCCATCAAAATATCGTTGGTTAATTAAAACAGAAATCATCCCTCAAATCGAAATAAAAAGAAAATGGTTATATATCATAGACCCTCAAGAATGTTGTCGAACTTTATATATTAAATCTCAAAAATATTTTCCTGATGGAGGACCCATGTTTGAGCCTAACAAGGTATACCATCTTACAATCAAAGGGCTTATGCTAAAACACCCTAAAGATATCGAATTCCGTACACCATCTCGATAGTTATTTGTTGGTTGTAATTTTCAAGTTTTACGACGTAGAGAAGCAAATTGAAACTTTCTCATGATTCATATTTCGAGTAATTCCTCAATTATCAGGAAATGGTGAATTAATTCTAAAGTTCCCGTAATTCCGTAAAAAGGAACTAAAAGCGATCGCACTAACTAACCTAGATATCTGCGACCGCTCTACCACTCATCTACTTCTCATACAAATACAGACCCAAACCAAATCTAGCAGCACAGCGACGGAAAGCCATACTCTCAGCATTAGACGAAGGATCGCCATAGGCTATTTCCTTATCTACATACCGTTCCAGCTTCTTATCGTAGGTATGCCGTTTTAGTTCTTCTGTTCCCGCAGCTTCGCGGTAGATGTTGCCCTCACTAGTAGGAATAGTCAGACGACCGACCATAAACAGTCTGTCTCGACTAATCAGAGTGTCTTTAATCTCCCAAGTCCAGCCAGGGGAATACTTATCAAGAATTTTATTAACCGTATACCAAGGCAGATACATAGCATTACCTTTGTCTGAAGGTAGCTTTTTGAGCATCCCTGACGGTAACTCACGCTTGAATGCTTCCTGAATCTGAACTAGCGACCATTCCCCAGGATGACTTGGCGGAGTTATCTTGTTAGAAGATATCTGCATTTAGAAAACCTCCCAATCATCATCAGTTTCAGGCTCTTGATTTTGTTGTTCAAATACCCAACATAGTTCACCATTGGCTAGCTTACGTTTAGTATCGTGCCAACCTTCTAAGTAGTAGTGGCTATCACTCTGAGGAGAAAGTAATTCCACAGCGTCATTTTGCCCATCAATAAATTCTAGATATGCTTGTTCGTCTTCATAGTCCATAGTTGAAATGCCTCGAACAGCTATTAGTAAGCTGAAATGTTTACAAGGCAGACGCTTCAAGTAGTCCGCCCTATGCCCTTGCCCAATGTCTAGACAGTGCTGACGCACGCCTAGCCATTGCCCGCCTACTTTCCGCGCTGCTGCGAAGAGAGTAGTAGCAAACTGGGTTATGTGGTGTTTGATTTCCCTCTCCAAAGAAGAAGAGGGATAATTATCTATTCAGCTAAAAAGTTTTCTGCTATTTCGTCCCAATCAACCATAGATAAAGCTGAGTTGAGTAAATCGGTAAAGAGATTGGCATTTTCGGCTAATGGGTTCTGAGATTCAATCCATTCTTTAAGACTTGATGCTAAACAATTCTCGCGATCGCTATTTTCTTCGTGTTCTTCTGTTACTTGCTCGACTAATTCACAGCGATACTGATAAGAGCCACAATCGTTATCGATCCAAAGTGCCGTAAGCCAAGTTTCGTAGTTGTTCCAGCCGTTATATTTTTTATTTTCCATGATGCAAATACTGTTATGAAGATGAATAAGTGCCCCCTTCTACCGAGAGAAGGGATTTAGAATTAACTAAGCGATTTGTTTTTCTTCGCTTTCTGCTGCTATTTCATCTAGTCTTTTGATCAAGCGATCGCTGATATATTGCTCTGGGTCGCTGGAAAACTTATCTAAAAGCTCGTTAATCGCCTCAAACATAAAAGATTGAATTGTCGATGCTGGGAGTTCCTGATATTCTTCCCTGGCATAAACAAAATTATCGGCTATGTCTGCAATACAAAAATCCAGGTCAATATTAAAGCTGGTGGGATGTTTGGCGGTTTCCGAACGAATTAAACTATCCAAACCAAAAGCATGAGAATCAGTTAATCTTTGCATTCCACGGATTTTGATTTCTGCCTGAAACCCTTTTAAATACTTGGGTTTTCTCGCTTCGCAGTAATCGCACCGATAAAAAATGTTGAAGGTTTTAATATATCCTGGCACTTCGTTCTTAGTGCATCCCAAATAAACTAAGAAAGCTGGCTCGGTTTCAGTGGCATTGCCCCAGTTATATCTGTCATCGGCATTAGCTTCGCAAATAGCTACGCTGTTGGCAATTTGTGATACTCGAAAACTTTTATGTGGTGATTCTTGGACTAATTGTTTTAACATGATATTTGCCTTTACTTAGGTGTTTGACCGAGGTTGGACTTTGACGGGTTTTTTCCTCGGTCACTCTTATATTATAGCGTGTCGTCACGCTATAATATAGAGGTTTAACGAAACTTTATAGTGTGTCGTCGTGTTATATTGATGGCGTTGACATAGTTAGAGCAATTCAATCGTGAGCAAAGGTAGACCAGGGGGAAATCCAGAAATTACTAAGTTCAGCTTCAAGCAGAAGTACGACTGGGGCGAGTCATGCACAGCAAAAATTACTCTTCGTCTTCCTCCGTCTTTGGAAGAAAAGTTAAAGAGCATTGAGGGTTGGCAGGAGTTCGCCAGACAAGCGATCGCAAAAGCAATTGAAGAGACAGAAGATTAGCCCAATGCGAGTGAGGAGTGGTGGGGCTTGACCCTGCCCGACGAACGAGCAAACCAAGGAAAAACAACGAAGCCAGCAAGCCAACTAAAAAAGGGAAAGAGACACTACGCGAGGAGCAGGAACACCCAGCCACCAGCAGCCACCAGGAACAGCAGACAAAGACCAGGAAACCCCAGCCCACACGGGAGGACGAGAGCCAGCAGGAAGCCACAACAACACCCGCCGACCACGACCAAGGGCAAAAGCCGAGCGCCCAGAGCCAAAACGACCAGAGGCAACGGAGAACAGCAAAACAGAAACAGCACCACCAAACCAGGAACGAACAAGGGCATCTGCGCCAGCAGCGCACCCAACCGACACACGCACACCAGCAGGAACGAGAGGCAGGAACGCAGACAAAGCACCCGAAGCAGCAGGAGACAAAGAACGCGAACCCGAAAAACCAACGGAGACAACGCCAGCAAAGACGGACGACGAAACAAGAACAGACACGACAACACCGAGAAACAACACTTACATTATAGCATGACGACATGTAAAAATAAAGCCCAAAAGCAGCCAGAGCAAGGAACACAGATGCAGACAAAACCGCCTAAAAGAAGCGGACACCCCGCCCACCCTCTCTCTCTCTTCTTTCCCCTGCGATCGCTTTGGAGGCTTACCGATTAACCCCATCTAGGCTGCCGACACCCAAGATTTTGATAATGCACGCAATCACAAAGGAGCAACGGGAGGGAGGACGCGCCTACAAATAACTATGGAACGAAGCCGAGAACTATCTGGCGCACCGCACCGACCCAAATAAATAAAAAGGGCTACCACAAAAATAAAAATAACAAACAGCCCTAACCACCCGCGAGGACTGTTGTGTGCTATGCTTTCCAATCGTGGAAGGCAGCCGAAATAAACCGAGCGATTAGCGAGACATACTGAGTGTAAGGCGTTTGGAGGCTTATCGATG
This sequence comes from Cyanobacteria bacterium P01_G01_bin.39, assembly GCA_039180345.1. Taxonomy (GTDB): domain Bacteria; phylum Cyanobacteriota; class Cyanobacteriia; order Cyanobacteriales; family Xenococcaceae; genus Waterburya. The sequence goes on from JBCDDK010000162.1 coordinate 4,240, forward strand.
TTTGACTATTGCAGATATTGCGATCGCTATTTATAAAAAGATCACAAGCAGAGATAGTTAGCTACAACAGTTCGCAAATAATTCATAATTTTCCTTCGGAAAATTATCTAATCCTCAGCTTTTTTAAATTCAGCTTGAGCTTCTTGAAGATCTTTAACAAAACCTCTGAATTTTGAAATAGGAGTAATATATTCAGTTAATTCATACTTACATGATTTTTTACGGAAATGACTTAAAATTATGCTATTCAAATAATATTTTCCAGACTCTTTGGGTCTAAATTGGACAAATGGCTTATCTAAATCCATCTTGTTAACAGCTATTATATTACCGTTATCATCTATAATTCTTAGATAAAATAGACCGCAATCAAGTTTATTATTTTTGTCAACATTACCATAGAAAACATAACTATTATTTTTCTTAAGATCTACTGGTGTTAAAATTCTTTCGCCTTTATTATCATCTACTATAAGAGGATTTTTATTTCCGTGATAATAATTACTTTCTAAATTATGAACTGGAAAAATGTCTGGCTTATCAAAACCTTTTAGCGCCATAATTTCATCAATACTATCATCTGCAATAGCTGGCAGTATTGATGATAAAAGAATAATGGTGGCAAGCATAAAAAAAATACACAATTGATAAACCAAAAACCATTTGGTATGAGATTTAATATAAGCAATTAGGTATGATACAGAAAGCAAACAGTTAAGAATCATAAGTGATACAGAATATACATAAAATACATATAAGTTTTTAAGCTTATAGTTTTAGTTATTTTTTCAAAAATATTAGTAACCCATAAAAAATTCTCCTTCGGAAGAAGGAGAATTATCTTCTCCTGGGTTGTAGAAGTTAACGTTATTAGATTTTAAAATTGAGAAGAAATCATCTGAAGCTACGTAATCGGGCATAGATGAAGACCAACCCTGAAAATTTGCTTCATATGCAAATAGCCAATTTCTTGAATAGAGTTCAGAACTATCCATCAATCTTTCCCACCTATCTAAGTTGACATTTGAACTAATAAGAGAACTGTTTTTGATTAAATCAAAAGCAATAATACCAACAATAGAATCCTCAACATTCAAAACTTTATTGATTGCTTCTTCACTAATTTGAATTTCAAAATTTTTACATAGCCATAATGCCCATGAAACTTCATAACCATGACTAAGTTCTGCTTGATATACAAGAAATTTGTTTATAGATGAGTGTATTTTATTTATATTAAGTTGCAAACCTCGCGTTCTATACAAACTAAATATTTCATAAATTATTGATATAATCCCAGAGTCTGCTACTAGTGATTGAAGTAAAAGAGATTGATAAAGTTCCCAATTTTCTTTAAAAACGGATAGCTTTTTTATCTTAGATACGGCATATTTTATAATACTTTGGCTTGAAAAATTTTTATAATGTTGAAAAGTCTTACTAAAGTAAATTAATAACTCATCACGCTGATTTCTAGAATATCTACCTATATTAAAAGAGTGTAAATCTGAGTACCATTCATCTTCAATTGGCTCAGGAAGATCCATTATTAACATTTTGCTTGCATTAGGTTCTAATTCAAACTCTTTGAGTATATGGTGCAATTTTCTTGATGTAGATTCAGCTTCTGAACGGCTACCAAAATATAAATAATAATCATCTATATAACGAAAACCTTGCAATTTATCTCCTAGATTATCGTAAAGTAGACTATCTATAGCTGAACCAATTACCTCAGAAATAATATATGAAGTATCTGTTCCAATAGGTATTCCTAAAGTTTGACCGTCCTGAGTATTTCTAATACACTTATCGAGCAAGTTTCCATATAAATTATCACTATAGTTAGCTTTAGCAAGTTGTTTGGTATGAATAGCCCAAGGAATACTATGAGTATAGATAGTTGAGTAATAACGTGAGATGTCAGAGTAAAGACAATGAGAAAAACCTGAAGCTTGAATAGCTCTTTCTAATTTGATATTGAAATTATTCCCAGGATAAGCTGCCCGATTATATGGATTATCTAGTTCTACCGATATGGAGCTTTTAGAAATTCTTGATTGACTTGTAAAACTATATATTTTTATCCAATTATCTGCTATTGCTTTTGAAAGTAAAATTTGATGTTTTGGATTTGGGATAGATAAATTTCGACGAATATCTTTAGTTTTGGGTAAAGAATGAATTAAACATTTACTTGTTTTTGGTTGATGATTACTGAAATCGAAATCATCCAATATTGTAGATAAATTTCTAGTATTAAATGCTGGAACAATTTCTTTAGGGAAATAACCTCTTTCAAGTAAAGATTCTATTGTTACCATTATGATGAAAATTTAGAAAGTTTAGCAATAAGCTAATTAGCATTACGGTTTTAACATCATTTCATTCTCGTTGTCTCTTTATTAAGATTGCTTCCTTAGCGATCGCTCGTTTAATATATCTGGCGATCAAGCAAAACAATTATTTATTAGCCTTTCGCCATTCCCAAGGCTTTTGATGATTACCGTTCCAAATACCTAACTTATCCTCACGAGCAATCTTTTCAGCCCAGCCTAAATTCTCAGCACTCTCACAATTACCCGAATACTGCTGATAGTGCCATGCCATACCTGCTTCAATCATTGCGGTATTAAGGTGGATCTGTCCTTCGTAGTCGGGTTTAATTGGTATCCACAACTCAGCTACAGTGCGACCATATCTATCTTCTTCGATGGGTAGGACATGGATTGTACCGTTGCCTTGAGCAATGAGCGATCGCAAGTAATCTCTAGATTCAACGCCCAAAGGTTGCTTTAGTTCGGGGGCATCAATACCACAGAAACGAATCTTTAACTCTTCATCACCCCTAACTACTCTCAAGGTGTCGCCATCGTAGATACTGCCTGGTTTTACGCGCCAAAGTTCTGCATAGTTATCTTTGAAAAAGACGCGATCGATTGCCCCTTCTATTGCTCCATTAATAGTTTTGCGATTGCCAAGGACACCGATAAAAACCAGAATTAGACCAGTTAGTAAACCCGAACTATTGAGCAGTCGTTTCATTGTCAGTAGATAGTAAGTAAGTTCTTTTACCTTGGCTCAATTGATTAAACATAGGTGCGATTTAGATCGGACAATTATGTACCATATAAGATACAGTTGATTGACGAGCGACCCCGCGTCGCCGTCAGGCGCAAGGAAATGCGCGAGGAGGGCGAAGATTGAAAAGATTACCAGCTAGATTTTTTTGCTCTGCTAATGGTGTAGAGCCAGTTAAAGACTGGTTGAAGACTCTAGATCGCGAGGACTGCCGTATTATTGGCAGCGATATCAAAGATGTGGAATTTAGCTTCCCTATTGGTTTACCCTTATGCCGATCGCTCTCTGGTTATAAAGACCTGTGGGAAGTACGGAGTAAAATAACTGGGGGCAAGATAGCGCGAGTCATCTTCTACATCAGCAATGGTGAAATGATTTTGCTACATGGATTTGTAAAAAAATCCCAAAAGACACCAAAAAAAGAGATAGATTTAGCCGTCAAACGTCAAAAGGAGCATCAAAAATATGATCGATAATCCCTACACAGGCTCTAGCTTCGATGATTTTCTTCAAGAAGAAGGGCTATACGAAGAATGTAGCGCGATCGCCATTAAACGAGTCCTCGCTCGTCAGCTAGAAGAGGAAATGAAACGACAAAACCTCACTAAAACCGAGATGGCAAAGCAAATGCAAACCTCTAGGGCGCAGTTAGATAGGCTACTCGACCCAGAGAAAACAGGCGTAAGTATTGAGACTATCACCAGAGCAGCTTCGGTAGTAGGTCGCCAACTGCGAATCGAATTAGTTTAACTATAATAAAAGTGCAACAAAATCACCTATATTGTTATACTTTTTTCAGTATCTCCGTATTAATGACGATTCAGAACAAAGTTACTAATGCTTCAAGCGATCGCGAGTTAATTTTGATTTGGCTTGGAAATAAATCTGAGACGACCCAAATAAGTTATCGCTCGACGGTAGAAAAGTTTATCGAGTTTATTGATAAACCTTTAAGCGATGTGAAACTAGAGGATCTTCAACTTTGGGAAAGAGGATTGAAGGCTCGATTTAAGCTTACCACTGTGGCGAACAAAGTTTTAGTAATTAAGTCTCTATTTAGTTTTGCGGTGCAGACGGGCTATTTAACTTTGAATGTGGGCAGCTTCATTAAGCCACCGAAGGCAAAGGATTCCCTAGCAGAGAAGATTTTAGATGTATCCGATGTGCAGGGATTGATTAAGTATGGGGTCAAGAACGAACGCGATCGCTTGATGTTGTTGTTGATGTACGGCTGTGGGTTAAGGGTGTCTGAGGTGGTGGGGCTAACTTGGGATGACTTGAAGAAACACGGCGACGGCGGGAAGGTAACGGTATTTGGTAAGGGAAGCAAAACTAGAGTAATTATTCTTCCCGATTGGTTGTGGACGAGGGTAAAAGAGTTTGAGAAATATCATCGGGTCAACCAGTACATTTTTATTAGTCGCCACCACAATAAAATGAATCGCTCGGTGGTGCATACGATGATCAAACGTGCCTGTAGGCGTGCGGGTATCGATGAGAGAGCATCAGCCCACTGGTTAAGACATTCCCATGCCAGCCATAGTTTAGAAGCTGGATGTAATTTGAGGTTGTTACAGCAGAGTCTGGGTCATGCCTCAGTTACTACTACCGAGAGATATCTGCACATATCCCCCGATGCTGGCAGTAGTCAGTTTATTGATTTTTAAGATTGTTTGGGTAAGGCGATCGCTTCAACCAATCGCCCCTAATAATATTTAGTTTTCCCCTTCTTCAGATTTAGACTTGGGAATTGTTAGTCCAATGTAACCACCAACTCCAACTTGAGCTAAGTCAATAAAAGCAGAACGGTAGTCTTTATCAATTACAGCTAGAGTTAACGATCCTCCTATTAAAGTAGATACAACACCAGCTAAAACGAAGTCTTTGATTTTTGTCTGTTCCATGATTTTTTAAAATAGATAATTTCTACACTTTTAATCATGAATTCAAAATCCTGAAACCTTGACTACACAAAGATTTTGTTTTTAAAAACTTTTGAGTTTTTTATGATTGTCTTATACTCTAGTTATGGCTGCGTAAGTAAACGCTAGTAAAAAGTAGTCCCACCATGAACGATACAAATCGTGGCAAGAAAAAGCAAAGAATAACTCATAACGCGACTGATGAAGGTATAGACAGAGCCAACAGAGCTTTAAAAAGAAATTTTAAATCTAAAACTGATTTCGCTAAGTTTTCTTATGTATCTCGCAGCACAATTACTAAATTTTTTGCTCAAGAGCCAATTCAGTCTGATTGTTTTCAAAAAATATGTGAAGAACTACAACTATCAGACTGGCGAGAAATTGCAGGAATAAAACAAACAGAGAAATTGAAAGCAAGAGAAATAGATTGCCCTAGTAATACTAATCTCAATAAAGGAAAAGAGTCAGTGCAAACTCTCACTCGTCAAATAACTGTAATAGATGAACCAAATAACACAGTTCTAGCTGTCATTACATTACAAGGCGACATAAATTCAGCTCCAAATAAAGAAATTTTTGAGACTATTTTATGCGAATATTCAGGAAAAATTATCAAAGTCATAGATCGACATAAAGGAAGTATAAAACTATTAATAGAAGGCTCTCCAGAAGATATTAAATGGATTGTATTTCTGATTGAATCGAATGAAATAACAGAATTAAGCGGATTTCCTGTTGAAGAAATTGAAATTATAGATGAAAATTCGGATGCAGAAGAAACTACTAAATCCAACAACAAATGGAGTTTAGTAAAAGAGATTGTTAGCCAACCAGATAAAGATCGAAACTTGAGTGGTGCTAACCTGAGTGGTGCTGACCTGAGTGGTGCTAACCTGAGTGGTGCTGACCTGAGTGGTGCCGACCTTTTTGGTGCTGACCTGAGTGGTGCTGACCTGAGTGGTGCCGACCTGAGTGGTGCCGACCTGAGTGATGTCAACCTTTTTGGTGCCGTCCTGAGAAATACCGATCTGAGTGGTGCTGACCTGAGAAATGCCTACCTGAGAAATATCGACCTGAGAAATGCCAACTTGAGTGGTGCCAACCTGAATAGTGCCTACCTTCCTGGTGCCAACTTGAGTGGTGCCAACCTGAATAGTGCCGACCTGAGTGATGTCAACCTGAATGGTGCCGACCTGAGAAATGCCAACCTTATTGGTGCCTACCTTATTGGAGCCTACCTTATTGGAGCCTACCTGAATAGTGCCAACCTGAATAGTGCCAACCTGAGAAATGCCAACCTGAGAAATGCCAACCTTATTGGTGCCTACCTGAATAGTGCTGACTTAAGCAATGCTCAATTATTAAGCACTAACTTAACAGATGCAGATTTAAGTGGTGCTAAGGTTAAAAAAGCTCGCTTTAGAGATAACATAGGTATTTCAGTAACAATTCAGCATGACCTTAAAGTGAAAGGAGCAATTTTTGAAGATTCTTCACCAGGCGATCGCTCTAAAGTTTTCGCCTAAGCAATAGCTCTACTTCCCACCCCGAATATCTAAAGTCACTTCAGCAGTAATCGATCGCTCGTTCTGTCCGAGTATCTTCACCCGTCGAACCTTCCCGCGATAAGGAGAATAAACACTAGTCAACTGCTCTAGTTCCTCATCGACTTTATCCAATTGAGACTGTAGCGAGATAATTTGCTCCTGCTGCTTCTGCATCAAGGTTTGATAGTCGGATACTTTTAGCGAGTGTTCGTACTGCTGCTTTTGGTAGTTAAGTTTAGCTTCATCAAGAGATGCGATCGCCCGTTCCACATTAATTGATGCTGCTAGTTCCTGGCGTTTGAGGTCGGCTAGCTGCTGTACTTTCTCAGATTCAAATACTTGTACGTGCCAGGGGTCTTTATGATAGACCTTCCGATCGAAACTATTTATCTGCTGAACGATAGTATCTAAATTAAATTGAGCCTGTTTTAGTGCTGCCAGTTCCGATTGAAACTTGGGTAGTGGGACGGGTTTTAGTTCCTTGAGGGGTAGTTTAGCGCGGGTGAGAGAAGCTTCTAATCTTTGCTTTTTGGCTTGTAGTTTGGTGCGTTCGGTAGTGCGATCGCTGATAATATCCCCGACATTAATTCTCTGTCCTTCCTCTACCTTCAAGTCTGACAGTTGGCTTAAAACGAGGGTGATAGTGTGGCGATTGCGTTTATAGGTGGTTTGCTGCTCGGTGACTGGTGCAGTTGCCTGTAAGTCGGTATTGCCAGCATTAAGGAAAGCATAAACCCCAATGCCTAATAGTAAATAGCCCAATAGTTTGTAAATTCGCTTCATCACAGTTCGCCAAGATTGGTTATCTGTTTCTGTCTTAGACTATTGGGTTAGTTTTGGGTGCGATCTGGGTTCGGGTAGGGCGATCGCAAAGCGGATGCCAGAGGCTTATCTGAAGGCTACGCACGGCGTAATCTAGGTTTGGGTGAGCGTCTATGAAGTAGCGGCGAAGTTAATCCTTTGAGAATCAACTGTTGATGGTTAAGTTTACGTTCAAAACTGAATACAAAGACTGACCAATCCTACTAACAGGAGTTTCTCGTCCAGCTATAAGCACCTCCTCTTGGCGCTCGATAAGTACAATCGTTCTCAGAGTAAACATCTGAGTAACAACCAATCTGCTGCCAGTAACCCCACGAGTCCTTTGTGAAAACTCTACAATAGAATTTATCAGTTGTAGCAAACTCAGAATCATCCAATTCAGGTAGATCTTTTTGCGTCAATTTTTGCGGTTTCATCTCGTTGTTTTCTTTGTCAGCCATGATGTAACCTCCTTTTATTACTTAAGATATTAAAAATATAGTATTCAAAAGACTCGATCCAATCACTTTTTATAAATTCTTAGAGGTTATGTTTCGCTAAACTACATTATCTTTAGTTCAATCGCCCCGATCGCATACTGCCCATTTAAAAGTACGATCGCCTTATCCAAACTACAATAACTAAACTTAATCCTATTCCCACTCAAAGCAGCCGTAGCCATTTGGTTAGGCTCGATGGGAATCCTGACATCTTCGGGAAAGTCTACCGTTAATTCTCCGTTTATGTAGATGTCAGCCCCAGGATAAGCCCGTTGTAGTTGTTCTAGTTGGGCGATCGCATCTTCATCATTAAAAGTCAGATTTCTAATTTCAGTGGTGGCAGCTTCCCCAATATCGGTAGTTAATCGCTCTACTACTATCTGTTCGTTAGTTTTGTAAATTCCCTGTCCGTCACTGACAATAAACTCTTTACCCTCATTACCTAATATGGTGTATCGACCGTCGGCATTCGTGCGATCGCGTCGCCAAACTCCTTTAATATCTGCATAGACATGGTTAGTTGCTGCGTTCTGGTTGTAGATGCGGACGATGCCATCTTTTAGCCCTAAGCTTTGAGATACTTTGGTTGTTACCCCTCCACCATTAGCCAAATAGTAACCAAGAGTCAGAAGAGCGATCGCCATTGCCAAAACCCATAATTCACCAGCACCACCAGTCTTTAACCTCCGTCTCGGATTGCTAACACTAATTGCCCAAGCAGGATTGGGGTAAAAAAGCTGTACTCCTTTCTTAGTAAAGGTATCGGAAAAACAAGCCAGTAGATGACCTAATGGTAAAGCGATCGCTGCTTTAATACTGCCATGCAGGAAGAAATAGTTAACTCCCAGACTCACCGCAGCAATACCCGCCGTCGCCAGCAGAGAATGGGTAACACTTCGATGGGGAAAGCGATCCTCGATCCAAGAACTAACAGGAAAGAAGATTTTACCAATAGTGCTAGTAGTAGTATCTAAATCGGGAAGCTGTGAGCCAAGAATAGCTAGACCCAAAGGTAGAGGGTTGAACGTTCCCAAGATTAAAGACGTTCCTGCTGCTGCTATTGAGCAATGAGTGATCGCCATCATAAGCGGTAAAGAGTAGAGTTACTTTACCAGTCTGGATTTTGGTAAGGCAATCGTCAGTTATTTAGCTCACTTGTCTTCATACTATTTAAGTCAATTTCTGACATATGTGCGAACACAAATATCAAAAAGAAATAGAAATATGGGCAACTTAAGAACAAATAGAATTTACAGCCAAAATTTGATTTCCTATGCAAGACAACAATATAGAGGGATGTGGTATTGTTACCACGGCAGATAATTTAATTTGGTATGTTGCAGGTAAATGGAGTATGAAAAACATAAGAGGAAGTATTCCTTGCATACTAGGGTACGCCCCCGAAAATGAAGCTAATAGCTGCTTTTTACAGAAACACAGTAATTTAACTAAAAAAGTTACAATCAATGGAGTTACATATTCTAAATTATTTGGCTTAGATTACAATATATATAAAAGATTAACAATTAATCTGGCAGCAAGAAGTTTAGCTTGTGATGTCTTTTTAGGAAGAGTTGTTTTTATAAAAAAATCACAAATTATTTCAGCAAAAAATCCAAAATCATTTGCGAAAAAATATATAGATAATCTACCAAAAGAAGGTGAAACTATTAGAGAACTACTAAAAATTCTAAATTTAGATATTTCTGATGTAGGCATTACTGGTAGCTCTTTACTTTTTAACATTCCTCAGCCTCGTAGTGAAATTGATTTTATAGTCTATGGAACGCAAAAAAGTAAAGACACGTGGGATAAAATCAAGGAATTTAAAGAAGCTGGCATTTTTGGTTCTATAAACAGTTATTTTCAAAGATTCAAATATAAAAACATAGATTTTGATCCTCA
>JBCDDK010000163.1:0-13816 GCA_039180345.1 Cyanobacteria bacterium P01_G01_bin.39
AAGAGCTTTCGACAAACTCACGAAGAGCTATTGGAAACGGTTGAATTACAGCCAGACAAAATAGTTTTACCCAACAATCTCAATTTTCTAGTCAGCCAACTTCCTCAAGGCTCACAACTAACTGTTGAAAGCTTAATTAAAAGAAACACTCTTTATTCCTTTTTTCGCAGTTTTCTCACGCCCATAGAAATATATTCCTTCAAAGACCTACTGCGATCAAAGTCCAGTATCTCAATTTCTCAAATTGCTAAGATATCGGATAAAGAGCGTAATAGAGTGCTGAAGTTTTGCCCTCTATGTTGTGCAGAAGACGAACAACGCTATGGTGAAGCTTATTGGCATCGTCAGCATCAAATACCAGGAATGCTAATGTGTTTGAAGCACAAATTACCTTTATTAGACAGCACAATTTTACTCGAAAATAAGCAGATACATTACTATGCGACCAGTCAAGTAAACTTGGATGAGACAGACAAAGCTAATTACTCTGAGGAGTTTGAACAAAAGGCATTATCTTTCGCCAAAGAACTTGACTGGTTGAGTCGAAACTATATTGAATTTCGGGGAATGACTTGGTTGAGAAACAAATACAAGTCACTACTGATAGAGAAGGGGTTTGTAACTAAATACTCCCGTACTAGGTTCAAATACCACGAAGAAAAATTTACCGAAGCTTTTATTGAATTCTATGGCAAGGAATTATTACAAGCAATACAACCACAAATCTGGGAAAAACGAAATTCTTATCTAGAATATTCTTTGTTCTCCTGCGATATTACTCAAACTATAGATAGGATTACTCATGCTCTACTTATTAAGTTTTTGTGCGGTTCGATAAGAAATATTGGGAAATGGCAGTAGCTATTTTAAGCGATTAAACTGTGTAGATAATTTTCCCTGAGATAACTATTCATGGAGATAGCTACATTAGATATAGAAGAACAACATGACGATACCGAAATCATACAAAATCCCTGCATCGAATTAGCTTTTCCTGTAATGGGACAAAGCTTACCCATCGATCACGGCTATCAATTATACTCCGCATTAAAATACCGATTGATACAGCTTAAGGATTGGAACGACATCAGCATCAAAACAATTTCGGGAAAGCTAGATCCTAGTAAAAGAAACGAATTAAATCTAACTACTCGTTCAAAGCTACTAATTCGGCTTCCATCAGAAAAAGTACCCTTTGTCTATTCTTTTAGTGGCAAGTCTTTAACTATCGGTAAACACAAGATTAGGCTGGGAATTCCTGAAATGAATTTTCTGCAACCAAAGCCTAATTTACGATCGCACATAGTAGTAATTCGAGGATATGAAGAACCAAGCGGGTTTCTCGGAGCAGCAAAGAGACAGATAGAGGCATTAAACATCAAGACAGACATCAAACTAATCTGTAAAATAGACGGTACTGCCAAACCTAAAACTATAAGAGTAAAGCAAACCCTAGTCGGTTTTGGTATTGAAGCAAGCAACCTCAGCGAAGTCGATTCAATTGTTCTTCAGGAAAAAGGACTAGGGGGAAAGCACAAAATGGGTTGTGGTGTATTTGTTTAAGATGGTCGGAGATGATTGCCAAAGCAGTTAAGCCAAAAATTGAGATAAGCTTAAGCGATCCTGCCATGACCATGCTACATCGTGCGGGAGTTGCTGGTTTGTATATGACCCTCAAAGCTTTAGCAAAGCATTATCCTACTCAAAAATCTCGCCAAGGTAATTTCAAATGGACTTTAACCAAAACTAGTATCAGCCTCTACTGGAAAGGAAACGACTACGAAGCCTTAGATTGGCTATTTGCCGAATCATTTCAAATTAGCAGCGATGGCTTGATTTCTCTTACTGGCTTGCAATCTCATAGTAGAGAAAGTCAGTTAGCTATTCATATCGGGATTAAAAATACTTTCCTGCAACACAATCAATTCTTCAAATCCGCAGGAAACGCTAAAGAAAATTTAATTATAGACGGCTTAGAAGTTGCCGTTGATTACAAAAAAGCTAAATCATACGCTCATCAGAATTATGCCGAACAGCTATGTCCGATAGAAAAACTTAATTGGAAGCGTATCTTTACCAGATTAAAATTTTATATTTTTACTCATCACACTTTGCTTGGACTTTTGTTTTTATTTGACATCAGACAAGGAGCTAATTTAAAGCAAAAGACAATCGGTATAACAGGTTGGCTATATCCTGGTGCTGCCATAAAACATTACGCTTACAAAAAAGAAACCCAGTTTACTGAAACAACAGAAAGAGCGATCGCATTACTATACGCACCCGTTGCTTGCCTAAATTTCATTGCACCCAAATCCTATCTTCACGACACCAAAAGCCAATATTGCTTGGTCATTCCCGAAATAAGAGATTTAGAATCATATACTCGGCAAAGACAAAAAATGAGCAATTGGAATTACCAGCAATTTTTAGCTTCTGGCTACAGCGATGCAGCTTTTCGCCTGCTTACTCAACAGGCTGCATTGCATACCATTAAACAAAACGATCTCAAACGTTGTCAGGTAATTACCTTCGGTCAAACCCAGTGGACGAGATTTCAGAAAATTCGTAAAAACGTTGAAATTGTCCAGATAACAGACAAAGTAATTGAGAATTATAGATTATGCGATCGCTATTTTCAAAATAGAGTTGTGGAATGGAAAGATGGTAATTTTGTCGCGACAAGTATCGTCAGGGAATTAATTACCGAAAACCTAGCTAAAGGATTTCCTTGGTGGTACCACTTTACTCATGCAGTCAGAAGCAAAGAATTATTCAGATTAATTAGCTTTGAGAAACCAGGATTATATCGGATGGTCAAAAATACCCAATGGGATGAACCAGCACAAATACTATTTGTTAAAGCTTGCCATCAAGCATTACTACAAATTTACGGTAAACTCTATGGACGCTCCAAAGAGGGGGAGTATACTCAAATAGAGCGGGAAAACGAACGTATACGCTCTGGCTTGATTCGCTGTCAAAACTCGGAAGATTTTCGTCACTTCATGATAGCTAACTTTTGGAGTAAAGCAGGAAATATTTCTTTCCTCGCTGACTTTTGGGAAGAATTGATGCCTCTGACTACCAAACCAGACAACTGGAAATTGGCTAGAGATTTAGCTCTACTGTCTTTAGCTAGCTACAAGTCCCAAAAGCGCAAGCATGCAGATAAAGACTCGGCTTCAGAAGAAGAAAAATTGCTAGAGGAGGAGTAAAAATGACATTTCATTCGCACGGCAATATCCTGACTTTTTACGGTGTAGCAGCCAATAATCGCGGGGAAAATCAGGGCAACATTACCACGCTACAAAAGTTACTTTGGAAAGAAGAAACCCATACAAAGGTATCTTCTGAAGCAATACGCTGGGCAATTAGATATTACTGGCAGAAAGCAGGAATTCCTGTCAATCGCGTCTGGAATGACGATTTACCCAATGAACAAAATCCTCATTGGCAAGATCCTGGTTTTAACGCTATCAAGTATATTGACGACGATCTATTAGGTTTCTTTGAAGCCGAAAGTGCCAAAAAAGATACTAAAGACGATAATCAACAACAATCGGCTACTCCAACCCAACAAGGTAAAAGCAAGAAAAAACCCAAGCCAAAAGGTACGGTAACAGATAGAAGGGGTAGACTAGACATTACTTGCGCAATCTCTACCATTCCCTATGACGGGAACATTACTTTTAGTTCCAAGAGTGGTAAGAAAGACCGTACCTCAATCTATGGAACAGAATTTCACGGCACTAGATATCAGTTTGGCTTTGGCATTACACCAGAATCTTGTAAAGATAAATCGAGAGTTCTAGATTTACTTGATGCCATTGTTTCCATATATCGAGTCGGTGGTAATCACGGTCGGTTTCTGTTTGATTTTGCTCCAGAGAGTATTGTTTTGCGATGGACACATGATTTTGCACCTCGTTTCCTTTACTGCTATGACGAAGATGACTTGGGGAATATTTCCATACCAAAACTCTTGAGGCAGATAAGATCTGGCGATCTCGATCCCACTGAATTATGGGTTGGAGGTGAAATAACCGAGCTTTTAGAGGGTAGCGAGTACGAACAAGTCAACAAATATTCGGGAGTAAAAGCAACAGTAGACGCTTTAAAAGAAAAGATAGTTCAAGATTTATCTATCTCAAATTTTACAGAGGAGAATCAATGACAGTTATCCTCAGAGTTGATGTTCCTATTGCTTCTTTTCCGACATCTCGCAGTCGCGAATATCGGGAAACTTATCCTGTACCACCTCCTTCCACCGTTTATGGGATGCTATTGTCTCTGGTTGGAGAAACAGATAAATACAAACATTGTGGTGTGAAAATTGCGATCGCCCTTTTATCCGAACCAGCCAAGTCAGTTACCCTGAGAACTATGAGAAGGTTCAAGAAGAAAAAGCTCAACCACAAAGTAAATACTAGACCTGATTTTCAGGAAATACTAACTGGTATTGAGCTGATGGTTTGGGTGGACAAGGGAGAAGATGAAGCCAAACCTAATTTATGCGATCGCATCACCGAAGCATTTAAATATCCAGCATTAGTCAGTCGGTTTAGTCCATTGTGTTTGGGAGAAAGTCGGGACTTGATAAATTCTGTAGATTTAGTGAGCCATCTCGATTCAAATCATAATCTAAATTATCTAATTCAAGACGAATATGGTGATTTATCTTTACCTTACTGGGTAGACTATCTAGGTTCAAACAATACTCGCTGGCTACGTTACTCTCTAGAAAAGCGATGCAGTGCGGTCTTGGGGGTTTCCCCCATGAGCGACTGCATCAAGAAGCAATCTTCAGCAACTCTTCCAGATTCTGCTTGGACAATTGTGAAAGCAATTTGAGCGATTAATCTGGAGTTTATGCAAGGATCTCTGTTTGTAAAATTTATTTGAATGCCAAAAATAGCTATAAGCCAATATTGATAATAACTTAAGCGATTATTTTATCTATAGAAGTGCTTGCAAAACCTAGAAACTTCTAATATATTTGGGTTGTAGGAATTTAACTTTACTTGTTTAGAACAAGATTTGAAATAAAATATATGGTTTCTTCGAGCTGTATAGTAATGGTATTGGTTATGAATTCTCTACACTAATTATCATGGAAGACTTTAGTACTTTCTATTTCTCTGAAAATGGCTCCTCAAAACGTCTAGTTTATAAAAAAGGTAGTGGTGCTGCGGTAATTCTGATGCACGAATTACCTGGAATGATTCCTGAGTGTGTTGACTTGGCGAGACGCCTGGCTGAGAATTTTACAGTTTATATGCCTTTGCTATTTGGAGAGCCAGATCGACCTCTTTCTCTACTCAAAATGGCAAAATATACTGCTCAACTCTATATCAGTCAGGAATTTTATTGCTTTGCCAAAAATCAATCTAGTCCAATTACAGATTGGCTGAAAAAACTTTGCCAAGAAGCTAAAAAAGAGTGTGGTGGTAAGGGAGTGGGGGTAATTGGGATGTGTCTTACGGGAGGGTTTGTTTTATCTTTGATGGCAGATGATTCGGTAATTGCACCTGTTGCCAGTCAGCCTTCTCTACCTTTTGGTATTTCAAAATCTCATAAGTTAGCTTTAGGAGTATCGCCAGAAGAATTAGATATTGCCAAAGATCGGGCTAATAATGAAGTTTCTGTTTTGGCTTTGCGCTTTTCGGGGGATAAAATTAGTCCACCTGAAAAGTTTGCTAGATTGCGTCAGGAGTTTGGCGAAGAAACAGAGGTGATTGAAGACAGTAAGGAACTATGTTGGAAGCGCGGTAAAGCTTTGGAAACGATAGAGATTAATTCTCAACCTGGTAATCCTTATAATATTGCTCAAAATTCTCATGCTGTTTTGACTTTAGGATATGACAGTGATCCGAATCATCCTGCTAATAAAGTTTATCAACGGGTGGTTGAGTTTTTGCAGCAGCAGATGGAGTAATTAAGTTTAGTATTTACTTGAATAACTGAACAGTCCTTATTTTTCTGCATCATTTTCTCAAATAATTCACGATCGCCTGAGGATGAATAACCTTAAATAAAGCTGTTGATTACATTTAACGAATGTTTAGTATTTCTATAATAGTTCAAAATCTTTGGTCGTTTGAATTGTTAAAGCAATGGTTACTAATATTCTGGTTTTAGCATCCAATCCTCAGGGCACTCAACAGCTGAGGCTGAATCCAGAAATTAGAGAGATCGAAGATGCTCTAGATCAGGGACAAAAAGGCGATCGCTTTGATTTACGCTCTCGGGTAGCCGTGAGGGTAGATGACTTACAGAAAAGTATTGCTAAATCCCAGGCTAGAATCGTTCATTTTTGCGGTCATGGTGCGGGGAGTCCTGGCTTAGTTTTAGAAACTGATGATGGACAGCAGCAGCTATTAAACACCAGTGCGATCGCCGATTTATTCGCTCTGTTCAAAAACCAGGTTGACTGTGTGGTGCTCAATGCCTGCTATTCGGAAGAACAAGCCCAGGAAATTAGAAAACATATTAACTATGTCTTTGGTACTAAAAAAGCTATTAGGGATGATGCGGCGATCGCCTTTAGTAAGGGATTTTATGAAGCGTTAGGAAATGGAAAAACCATCAAAGAAGCTTTTGATTGGGGCAAAAATCGCATTCAGCTAGATATCTACCAGCAAGAAAGCGAAGACAGTCGCAAGCTAGTGCCAATCTTTGCCGAATCGGAAAATAAGTATTTAGAGCTGCCAGAGCATGAGGTGGTGCAGTTCTTGATTAAAGATGAACCCCTCAATAGCATTATCAAATTTGATGCGGATTCGGTTGAAGACCGCCAAGAAATTGTCAATCGTCCATTAAACACCAAGTCTCCCTACAAGAGCCTAAATAAATTCACCATAAACGATAAAGACTTATTTTTTGGTCGAGATCGACTGATCTATAAACTTACAGAAGCTATCAACAGAAGTAATTTACTCTTGGTTTTGGGGGCTTCGGGTAGCGGTAAATCATCTGTAGTGAGGGCGGGGGTGATTCCTGAGCTAAATAATTTAGCATCAGTTGACTATGAAATATGTATTTTTAACCCAGACCGCAATCCCTTTGAATCTTTGAAGAATTGTTTGAGTACTAACGAGCATATCTCAAATGCCGAGTTAGATTTTCTGAACAAACCACAGCAAGATACCATTAGCAAAATAGTAAAGCTACTGAAGAAGAAACATTCTCAATGGCTGATTTTTATCGATCAGTTTGAAGAGTTATTTACCTTTCAAACCAATAAAGAAGATAAAAAAGAAACAAAAATCAGGAAAAATTTTCTACTGGGTTTGAGCGAAATTGCCCGAGCTAGTGACTCTTCAATCAAGCTAGTGTTGGCGATGCGTTCTGACTTTTTAGAAGAATTTAGCCCTTATCCTCAATTTGCCAAACTTGCCCAAAAACATATCCACCTGATTACGGATATGGAGCCTAACGAGCTCAGACAAGCCATTACCAAACCAGCAGCAAAACGTGGGGTTGCCTTCGAGCAAAGCGACCCCGACTTAGTGAATAAAATTATTGAGGATGTGCAGGGTCAAGCAGGTTCACTACCCCTGCTGCAATATACCTTAGATCTTCTTTGGCAAAATGATGACCTTTCCGACCGCGAATTAAACATGGTGACCTACCATCAATTAGGAGGAGTCACAGGAGCCTTACAAAAACACGTTAACCAAATATATAAGAAATTATCCCCAGAGAAACAACAGTCCACCAAACAAATTTTGTTGCAGCTGGTTGATGTGGTTAATGAAGATAAATCCCAAGTGCTCAAAACCGCAGTCAGTAAAAGGTCATTAAAAAAGGATTTTAATCAGGAACAGTTAGAAACAATTCAATTCCTAGTTGATGAGAACTTGCTGATTAGTAACGATAGCGATCTGACCCAAGAAGGAGTATCCACAATAGAAATAGCTCATGAAGCTTTGCTGTCCTCTTGGACAGAATTAAAACAGTGGATTTTAGATGCTAAAGATACAATTGCGCTGCACAATCAGCTTAAGGCAGATCTGAAAAGACATCGAGAATCACAACAAAAAGATGCACAACAGGCAAAAGATGAGCTTTGGGGGGGGTCCAAGCTGGTAAAAGCCATAGAGCTTAATGAAAATGGCACTTTTGAGCGAGTTGTTGGTGGTTTATCTGATGATGCCAAGCAGTTTTTAGCAGAAAGTGTGGCATGGCGCGATCGCAAAATTCAAGAAGAGCTAGAAGCAGCTCGAAAATTGGCTGAGGCAGAAGTAAAAGCCAGAGAAGAGGCAGAAAAAAGAGAACGAGAACAAAAGCAAGCCAACAAAAAATTAACAATTTGGTCATTAGTAGCAATAGCATTTGCCATAACAGCAACTGGTTTGGGAATTTATTCTTACCTCAATAGTCAAGAAGCTCAACTGAAAGCTGAAGCAGCAAATATCAAAGTTAGGCTTTCTCTTTCTAGTAAAATAGAACATTTACTGGAATCAATTCAGCTTGCAGGTAAAAATCAAAATTTTAATCAAAGCTGGTTTAACTTTAAAAGCCATAAAAATAAACTTTTGCCTGAAGTTCAATCAGTACTATATCAAGCATTAGAAGCAAACAGGGAAAGAGCAAGTTTTCATGCACGTCAAGATGCGGTCGAGTCCCTAGCAATTAGCCCAGATGGCAGCTACATTGTTATTGGTAGCTCAGACGGGAAGATAAAGTTATGGGATGTCCACCAGCAATTAATAGTTCACACTTTTGAGGAGAGGCATCAAGGTTCGGTTAATTCCGTAGCAATTAGCCCAGACGGGAAATACATCGCTAGTGGTAGTTATTACACGAAGTTATGGGACGTAGAGAAAAAATCCTTGGTTCATACCTTTGAGCGGAATCAAAGCTGGATCTCTTCAGTGGCAATCAGCCCAGATGCTAAATACATTGTTACTGGTGATTGGGGCGATAATACAGTTAAACTATGGGATTTACAAAAGCAGTCCTTGGTTCATACTTTTGAGGGACATCAAGATAATGTAGAGTCCATAGTAATAAGTCCAGATGGTAAATACATCGTCAGTGGTAGTGATGACAAGACGGTGAAGTTATGGAGTATAGAGAAGAAGTCTTTAGTTCATACCTTTGATGAGTATCAAAATTTAGTCAAATCTGTAGTAATAAGTCCAGATGGCAAATATATTGTTAGTGGTAGTTGGGATAAAACGGTGAAATTATGGGATATGGAGAAGAAATCTGTAATTCATACTTTTGAAGGTCATCAAGACAATGTAGAGTCCGTAGCAATCAGCCCAGATGGCAAATACATTGTCAGTGGTAGTCGGGATAGAACGGTGAAGTTATGGGATGTGGAGAAGAAATCTGTAATTCATACCTTTGAAGGTCATCAAGACAATGTAGAGTCCGTAGCAATCAGCCCAGATGGCAAATATATCGTCAGTAATAGTATTACCGATACAAAAGAAGACAGTACGATGAAGTTATGGGACATACAACAGCAATCCTTGATTCAAAACTTTAAAGGGCATGAAGCTCCAGTCAATTCCGTAGCAGTCAGTCCAGATAGTGAATATATCGTTAGTGGTGGTTCGGATGGTAAGGTTAAGCGGTGGGATGTCCAGCAACCGTCAATAGTTCATACTTTTGATGGTTATCAAGCTTCGGTCAATTCTTCTTATAATCATGATAATTGGATAAAGTCCGTAGCAATTAGTCCAGATGGCAAATACATCGTCAGCAGTAATTGGAACGGCACCTTGAAATTATGGGATAATCAGCAGAAATTAGTAACTCAAACCTTTAATTTACATAACTTTCTCGTCAATGCTGTAGCGATCGGTAATGAGGGAAAATATATTTTTATTGGTAGTGAGCAAAGTGTGGTGCTGTTATTTGATGTCAAGCAGCAACAGATAACTCACACCTTTGAGGGACATCAAAGTGCAGTCAATTCCGTAGCAATCAGTCCAAATCATAAATATATAGTTAGTGGTGGTTCGGACGCTAAAGTGAAGCTATGGGATGTTGAGAGGAAATCTGTAATTCACACCTTTGAAGGACATCAAAGTGCAGTCAATTCCGCAGCAATTAGTCCAGATGGTAAATATATCATCAGTGGTAGTGGGGACAGGACGGTTAGGCTGTGGAATGTGGGTAAGAAATCTTTAATTCATACTTTTGAAGGTCATCAAGATAATGTCGAATCCGTGGCAATCAGTTCAGATGGCAAATATATCATCAGTGGTAGTTGGGACGGTAAGGTAAAGTTATGGAATGTGGGTAAGAAATCTTTAATTCATACTTTTGAGGAACATCAAGATAATGTCCAGTCCGTAGCAATTAGTCCAGATGGCAAATACATCGTCAGTGGTAGTTGGGACGGTAAGGTGAAAATATGGGCAGGGACAGTGTGGCAAGACTGGTTAGAAGATAAATGCGAAGGGATCAGATTGCATCCAGCTTTAGTCTCTCGGGAAATAGCTTCCGCTCCAGGAGCAGCAGATGCTTGTATGAAATATGGTGATTGGTCAGAGCAAGAAAAGGCAGAATTATTAGTCAAGCAGGGATTGGCTCTGGCAACAGAAGAAGGCAACCATAAGGCAGCTCGATCTAAATTCCAACAGGCAAAAAAATTCAAGTCAGATATCGACCTCAACCCCAACACAGAAGAAATAGATAACAACCCTGAAACCGCCGCCCGCGATTTGTCACCACATTAAACTTGACTGAGATTTGAGCTTAGAGATCGCTCTTTCTAAAATGATATCTTCCTGCTATTTCTCCAACTCTCTGCATAAATCAAAACTGGATCGCTACACATAACCATAACATTTTTTGTTAAGAAAAATCATAAAAATCGCCAATCTGCATAAAAACCAAGGTTTTTTTGGAGCAAAAAGTATACCTACAATAACAAATCTAAATCAAGTTAATTTTAACCCTGTAGCTCAAGCAAGCCATATTTTTTTTTAAACTAAAGTTCTACTGTATTTTTGTAATTTAAGACTATAAAAATAATAATATTTTTTGTACATTTCATAACAACTAGTATTATTGTACTATTGGTCTTTATAAAATATTTGTGTATTTTAATACAGCTTCAAAATACACCTTATAAGATGAAAACGTTAATAAAATAACCTATAAATGTTTTTCTATGAAAAAAATACTATCAATTGATGGCGGCGGAATGTATGGTGTAATTCCTGTAGAAGTGTGCATCGCTATTGAAGATAAATTACAGCAAAGACTTAAACAAACCTTCGATCTTCTTGTTGGTACAAGTACAGGTTCTTTAATCTGTAGTGCCGCCCTAAGAGGTCTGAAAGGGGCAAATAGACCTGGAATGTCTGCTGAAGAAATCATTGGCAGTTTATCTCAGCAGTGCCGAAAGAATCTTTGGTGCAGGGGCGAAAAACCGCTTACAGTTTGATATTCCAATTTTGAATGAGGGTAAGTATCCTAAATATAATCCTAGTGGTTTGATGAGCGTTATTAATGATGTTTTTGGCTCTGGTCGTTTTGCCGAGATGGAAGACGCGGAAAAACTGATCGTTACTACCTACAACGTTACTGCCAGAAAACCTCATTTGTTTACCTCCTGGGGAAGTGATAATACTACTCAGATTAAAGATGCCGTGATGGCTTCTTCCTCCGTTCCTCAAACCCACCCCCTCCATGAAATAAATGGTTCTTACTACACCGATGGTGGGGTTTTTGCCAGCAACCCAGCATTGGTTGCATATTCAGAGGCTAAGGCTCGATGGGGAGATGAAGAGCTAGTTTTAGTCAGCTTGGGAACAGGGATTCCCAAAGTTGAGCCTGAAGTTGGTAAGCCAGGTGATGATATTAGCTGGTGGCTTAAAAATATTTTTAAAATCTTTCTCGATGGACAAGAAGAATCTGTTGACAATGCATTGACTAATATTGCCAATAATTCCAGCAATAAACTAACTTACTTTCGTTTTGATTGCGAAGTTGAAGGCAAAAAAGGCGCGGAAACAGATCTAGAAGTCTTAGAAAAAGCTCGCGAGATTATGCGTGCAGAATTAACTGATCGAGCAGCAGAGTTTAATCGAATGATTACTGAATTGCAATGACTTTATCTTTTCAATTTACCCAAAAATTCTGAATTTACAGTTATTTTTTTCGTTCAAAGTTCGTAAAATTCAATGACATTACAAAAATGGTGAAAGTACTTGAAATTTATTCAGATGGTCGAGTCTATGAACTAGATGGAGATCTGGCAACACAAGTTTTTTTAACCAAGAATCAAGTTGCCGATTTGGCTCTAGCCCTAGAATTTTCCCAAGCAGCAGAGTTTCGTTTAGCTCCTAGAAATAAAGCTCATCCTAATGTTGTTAGCTCGCGTTCTGCTAGAAGAGCGATTAACCAAACTGGAATCAATCTAATTAAAAAATTTGAAGGCTTGCACCTTGAGGCTTACTTAGATCCAGTCAATATATGGACAATTGGCTACGGTCATATCCAAGGTGTAAAGCAGGGAATGAAGATTTCCTTGGAAGAGGCAGAAGACCTACTCCGCCAAGATTTAGTCCGATATGAAGATGCCGTAACTAAGGCTGTAAAAATCGAGATTAACGAAAATCAGTTTGCAGCATTAACTTCTTTCTGTTTTAACTTGGGACCTAATTCCTTATTTCAATCAACTCTGTTAAAGCTTTTAAATCAAGAGAAAATTGCAGATGCCGCTAATGAGTTTCCTCGTTGGGATAAAGCTGGCGGACAATCTTTACTTGGTTTATCTCGCCGACGCAGGGCAGAGCGAGCCTTATTTTTGGGCGAAAGCTGGGAGCCTTTTCTGTCTTGGAAACCTAGTACTACTCTCAGATATGAATCAGGAAAGCCCCTAATGAAAGGAATAGAAGTAGAAAAACTACAAAAGGCTCTAGTAGAGCAGGGAATTATTGTCGCCACTGATGGGGTATTTGGTGCCAAAACCAAACAAGCAGTAGAGCAATTTCAACAACAAAATGGCTTGACTGTTGATGGTATTGCTGGGGCTCAAACTTTAACCAAACTCGGCTTGGCTTGATGTCTTTACAACTTCAATTCAGACAGTTGCATTCAATTATTGATATTTCAATGAAGATACGTTAGAAGCGATCTCAGCATCATCCTTAATTTGCTTTTTGGTATAGATTACATAATTAATATGCTGACTGATTTCTTTGGCTTGAGCTTCAGAATTATAAGCATTTAAAACCACACATTCAACTCGATCTTCAAAAAGTTTGAATAGATCTGCGATCGCTTGCACCATGTCCCGAAAAATTAATGATGCTTGCTTTTGATTGGTGAATTTCTCGCTGTAAATCATCAATCTGAACTGCAACTTTGGGAATAAAGATAAATTGTTCTCTATTATCGCTTTGTCTCAGTGCTTTTTCGATTTCGTGGATTTCGCGATCGAGTCGAAGCTTTTCTGTGTCTTGAGAATTAGCAGCTAAAAACAAAATTCTGGTCGTCATTCCAGGTGTACATAACAGTAAAAATAATGGCTTTAGCTATTCTAATGACAAGCTATCGAGTAATTGTTTCATCTTTTCAATTTCTTCATAAATACCTTCCTGTTTGAAGTTGGCAAGAGCCTCTTCTGCAAGTTTCTTAGCGTACTGGCGATCGCCATATTCCCTATAAACAATACAAAGATTTTTCTTAAAATAAGCAATGCGTCGGGAGCATCCCATTTTGGAAGAAAAACAGAAGAAGTAGAGAGATAAGAGCGATGGAGAGCAAACTAAGAAGAAGACTTGGTGATGAAAAAAGCTAATGACCCCATCAGAGAAAACTCGTGTACAAGAATGTGTCAAAG
>JBCDDK010000164.1:0-13612 GCA_039180345.1 Cyanobacteria bacterium P01_G01_bin.39
ACGTCTGATGTGAATTATAAAATCAAGTGATTTACTTTTTAGCTATAAGCCATAAGCTATAAGCTATAAGATTTTTAGATAATTTTCCAAATTTTATTTTATCTCTAGTAGGATGGTTGGTTTCAATATTTCTCTTCTCTAAAACTTGTGAAATTCATGGATTCAGGAGTAGCTAAGAGCTAAGAGCTGAAAACTAATAAATTAGAACGAAGCTAATTCACATTAAGCGTATCTAATAAATTATAAAAACGATCACTAATTAATTTTGGAGATCGCTCTTTAGTAAAAAATTCTTTAACTTTCAATAGAATTGAAAAATGTTAAGCAGTCGTATTCGACCCCATTTACACGATTGCTTTTCATTGAGACTAGTAATTGAGTCCTTTTTAAAAGATTTTAAAAGATGCTACGTCCTAACTCTCTTGACTGTAGCTATAACGTTTTCGTCTTTTAACTTAACTACTCTCTACACCAGACTAGACATGATCGTGATTACAAAACTTTCCAGGAATGAAAATTTTAGGAACAAAGCTAAAAAGAATTTTCGTTCAAATAACTGCGTACAGATTTTTTTATGCAATCTATTTTTTCTCGACGATCTCTAATTATTCTGTGATCAGGTATTACTTTTGTAGCTTGAAGAGTTTGCCTTAATACAAATCCAATGGGGTTCATCGTTAAGTCTATCGTTAGCAGAGCAATATTATAGTCTAATTCAATATCTTCTATAGCTCGTAAAGACAAATGGCAATTATTTTTGTCCCCCAAACCATGATGACAAAGTGCTAGACCGAGATAAGCTGTGATTAATTTCTCTTCTTTTTCTAAATCTATAGCTTGATTAAACCGAGAACGAGCCTCTCTGAGTAAAAACTCAAATTCAGATTCGCTAGCTTGTGCTTGTTTCAAAGCACGAATTCCCGAAGTAAGATACGAGTTTTTTAGTTGCGTAATGTTTCCATTTAATGTCTCAACAATACCTAAATAACCAGCAATTTTTTCCGCAGCATTCAAAGTGCCGAAAATCAATCCAATGCTAATATCCATATATTTCGGTAAAATCTAATATTCAGACTTATAACTGATTATACCGAAAACAGTATTATTGAAATTAGTGTACTTCAGACTGTTCAATAACTTGTAAAATAATGGATAATTAAAAAATTTCTTCTTTACTATGTCCTTTAAACCATTTTCTAACAGTTAATAGTTAATAGACAATCAATGTATACAAATCGATTGAAGGGACAGTTTATTAGGTCTCTTCGGCTCTTGACGGGGTGAGGTTTGTCTAAAATTTCTGATTCTGCTACTATACGCTGAGTGTGAATTAGTTTTGCTGAAAAGTTATTTGGTCGCAGTTTTAAGCCTTTAGCTTTTAGCTCTTAGCTTTTTAAATCTAGGTTTGCTTCTATAGAAGTAGGAAATTTAGTAGCTAAACCTCATGGTGGGCAAAAGGAGTTAAACAAATTGTGTCAAATTTAAGTTTTGACCTTGCCCACCCTACTAATCAATACCCAGTTTTGATTTAATTTCTGATTCGGAAGCTTTAAAGCCCACTAATACCGCTTGATTATCTTTAACAAACAATGGTCTTTTAAGCAGCATGGCATCAGCGGCAAAGGCATCAATCCACTGTTGATCTGTGAAGGTATTTCTAGCTTCTCCTAAGGCACGATAGGACTTACCTGAAGTATTTCGCATCGGTTTACTTCCCAATGCTTCTACCCAATCCTTGATCATTGTTTGATCGGGAGGATTATCTTTAGTATTGATAAACTCATAATCCACCTGGTTACTATCGAGCCAAGAAATTGCTTTTTTGCAAGTACCGCAGTTAGGTATCCCATACACTTTGATCGTCATTGTATCTAGCATTCAATGTTTAATGTTCAATGGTCAATGTTCAATGAATTACTACTAATTTAAGATATCACCACCCAGCAACCGACGGTAACGAATTTCTAGTTCTTGTTTTAAACCAGGAAAATTCTCTAACATCTTATCTGCGGTAATAATTTTCTCTGCCGCTTCTCTGGCTAAATTTAGCACCTCCTGATCTTCTACCAAACTGGCTAAGGCAAAATCAGGTAAACCCGACTGACGAGTACCTAAAACTGCCCCAGGACCGCGAAAGCGCATATCGGCTTCGGAGATAAAGAAACCATCCTGGGATTCTGCGAGTACTGCTAATCGTTGTCTGGCTTCAATATTTTTGGTACTGCTCATTAAAAAGCAATAGGACTTACTACTACCTCTGCCAACTCGTCCCCGCAATTGGTGGAGTTGAGATAAGCCAAAACGTTCGGCATGTTCTATTACCATTACCGTAGCATTAGGAACATCCACCCCCACCTCGATCACGGTGGTGGAAACAATAATCTGACATTCATTATCGCGGAAGGAATTTAATGCCGCATCTTTATCGGCAGAACTCATACGACCATGCAAGAGGGCAATATTAAACTCAGGAAAGATTACCTCAGATAAACGTTGGTGTTCTTCTGTTGCCGCTTTGAGATCCAGCTTTTCTGATTCTTCTACCAGGGGAAAAATAATATAGGCTTGTCTGCCCTGGGCAATTTCACGCCGAATCAGATCGTAAACTTTTTTGCGATCCTTGCCCCGCTTCATCATGGTATCAATTGCCTGTCTGCCAGGGGGCAGTTCATCAATCTGACTGACATCTAAGTCGCCATGCAAAGTCAAAGCCAATGTACGGGGAATGGGAGTAGCAGTCATGGTTAAAACATGGGGGGATTTACCTTTACCCAATAACCGCGCCCGTTGCTGCACCCCAAAGCGATGTTGTTCATCAATTACCGCTAATCCTAACTTGTGAAATTTGACAGGGTCTTGAATTAAAGCATGAGTTCCCACCAATAAAGGTAGTTCGCCGTTTGATAGCTGAGAATGAATCTCTTTCCGTTTAGCAGTTTTAGTCGAACCCGTCAGCAACTCCACAGGAAGATGTAATAAATTGAACCAGCTAACTAGCTTGCGGTAATGTTGTTCGGCTAAGACCTCCGTCGGTGCCATTAATGCCGCCTGGTAGCCCGATTGAATCGCTGCCAGAATCCCATACACTGCCACAATCGTCTTACCCGAACCCACATCTCCCTGTACAAGACGATTCATGGGAGTGTCGGCAACACCTAAATCGCGAAAAATCTCCTGCACTACCCTTTGCTGGGCATTGGTTAGGGTGAAGGGCAGGATCTGGTTAAACTGTTCAATCAGCTTGCCTTTAGGGGTAAAGCTAGCACCTAACTGAGTTTGCTTAAGCTGCTGGCGACGTTGTAAAAAGCCCAGTTGCAGATAGAAAAACTCATCAAATACTAGTCTGCGTCGAGCGTGAGTCAACTCTTCCCGATTTTCAGGATAATGAATACAGGCGATCGCATTTTTCAATTTAACTAAGCCGTATTGATTCCGAATTTCACTGGGTAAGGGGTCAGGCAACTGAGCCGCAGCAGGTAATGCCGCAATTACTGATTTTCGGACTGTATCGGCGGGAACGCCTTCTGTTAGGGGATATACAGGCAAGAGTCGCCCTATTTTAATCGATTCAATACTAGCCCCTGCACCATCTAAGACCTCGATTTCAGGCTTATCAAGGGTAATTCCATACTTGTTTTGCTTAACTAACCCCGAGGCAGCAACAATTGAACCAACAGGATATTGACGTTTATATCTTTCTTGAGAACCTCGATGACTAAATCTAGCACCCATTAAAAAGCGATTGAGCTTTAGTCTTCCTGTAGCATCACTCAAGACTAATTCAAAAATAGTCAGTTTTTTATTTTTGGGACTACTAAAACACTTACAGCTTCTTACGGTGCCAATCACCGTAACTGTCTCTCCTGCTTCTAAATGAGTAATCTGTACCTGACGAGCATAATCAAGATGATCGCGGGGATAATAAAATAATAAATCACGGACTGTATATAGTCCCAACCGTTCTAGATAGCTACTCCTACGTCCAATATCAATTACCTGACTCAAAGGCTGATCTAAGGTAATTTTTTGCTTAAAGTAAGTCTTATTTGAACTGCTCAAAGCAGCGGTATGGGGTGTCTTCGGCTGAGGTGGCGTAGCGGGGGTTTCGGCGAGTGCTTTTTGTTTATGGAGAAAGTTACGGGTACTAATCACTAGCTGTTTTCTCTGCCCAGCACTCAAAGATGCGTAACCAGCAAACTTTTGGGCAATATCATGCCATTGAATCTTATCTCCCGCAGAAATGTTACGCGGTGGCTTGCCTAAACTCAGACAAAGAAACTCACTAAAGCGAAATTGATTGCCAACTAGATCAGAATATCCTCTCTCTGCTTCTACAGACAATGCTTTCTGCAACCTGACCCAATCTACTGTATGTTCCCCCATGCCCCATTTTTAGCTGTTGATAATTGGTATTTTAAAGACTATTATGAGGCTTGCACAGGCAAAAGACTTAATAATTAGATAACTAACTGATCGTATTATTCTCGGACAATTAACGGTTGACAGATCACAGGAAAATTAACGGAATTGGCAATAAAACAAAATTTATGAGCTTCGTGATGTAGCTGTTGTGCCTGTTCCAAACTACTTTCAGCAGTAATAGTAACTTCAGGCTGGAGTATAGCTTCGGTAAATTTTCCACTACCATTTTTCGTTTCATTCATTTTACCCACAGCACAATCTTGGTACCCAACTACCACTATTCCCGCCTCAGAACACAAATGTAAATACCACAGCATATGACAGCTTGAGAGAGAGGCGACTAATAATTCCTCAGGATTATATTTAGTGCAGTCTCCCCGAAAAGCAAGATCTGAAGAACCAAAGATTATCGGTTTTCCTTGAACTTCAATTTTGTAAGCGCGGTCATAAGCGCGATAATTCTTAGTCCCTTCACCTTTGTTTCCTATCCATTTTAAAGCAGTTTGATATAAATGTTCTACCAAAATTAATTCTCTTTAATTTGTCAGTATAAACGTAACAATTATGAATACTTTTTATAGCTTCATTAGACTTCTTGCATAAATCTTTCACTTAGTAGAGTTTTTGACAAATGACAGATGACAAGTAACAAAAAGCAATTAACTTCGGTGGCTAAAAATTATTCGTGCAAGAGGTCTATTGATAAGCACATAATAAAAAGTATAGTAACTAAGTTTATTTGCTCGCTCTCACATATAAATTAGTAGCTTCTTGCCATAATCCTTGTGCGGCAATCAACTGCTCAACAGCTTTGATATATTCTGCTTGCAAGAGTTGCTTTTGCGCCTGGGATAAGTTTAGTAATGGATTTCCTCTAGGATAAAATTCTGCTTCTATTTGTGTAGAGCGATAATTATCATTAATCTTTTCTCTACGAAAAAGATGTCTTTCTATTTTAATATTTTGAAACCCAGAATTGTGTAGAAGTTCGGTGCATTTTTCTGGAGTCCACAAAGGTCTGATAATGTGAGGCAAATTAATGCCAAAAATATCTTTACAAACTTTTACTCTTACTTCTGATAAATGAGAACCTTTACTAGAGGAAGTAAATGCCAGACATCCTTAAGGTTTTAGCCAACGGTAGCACTTGTCCAGCAGTGCAGAAATATTGCTGATATATACTAGCGCCGAGCAACAAAAAATAACGTCGAACTGTTTTTGATTAAAATCAGTTGACTCTATATCTGCCTCAATTAACTCTATATTTCCCATGGCTTCAGCTTCAATTTTAGCTTGAGCCTGAGCTAACATTCCTGGTGACATATCAACACCAATTACTGTACCTTGATCTCCGACGGCTTTCGCTACGGGTATTGCTATTAAACCAGTCCCTGTACATATATCAAGAATTGTTTGACCAGATTTTACGGTAACAGAGTCTAATAACCTAGCAGCATTTTCGGGATGACCCCTACCTTCGGAGTCATAGGTAGTTCTACTGTTAAAAAAATTAGTTATTTTCTGTTTATAGGTTGGCGACATTTACTAATTGATAAATAGTTTTGATACTATACTAAAATAATAGAGAAATTAGGCACAATTAGTTAATAATAAATACATTTATTACTCTTTTAATTTAGCGATTGATTTAGACAATAAGCAGTTTCTCTGCTGCTTAACTTAGGTTATTAGTCTATCACTACAGTATTTGAGCAATTATTGCAAAATAAAACTTTTTTCTATCCCATAATCATCTTTATTTCCCATAAATTTCATCAGATAGAAATTGTCAAAATTATTTATTTATGATTTATTATTTTGCCACTCTGAACGCAAATATGCTTCAAGATATATCTTTTAGCTTCGCCATCAGGATAAGGATGAGGAATTGAAATAGTTGTATCGGCTATTGCGCGATCGCTAGCAATTTTTTGTAGGGAAACAGCATCAGCGGTAGCTAAAGGACGAAGTTTCAGTCTTTTGGTCGATAATCTTGGTAGTGACAACATTTAAGAAAATTAAGGTGATTACGCTTTGTGTAGCCTACGAATCGCATTTGATAACGGTAAGATTATTTTAATCAGCACCACTCTCAAAATTTTGCACAATCCACTCTGAAATCGATTGTTTCGCGTTGTAACCTATAGTTTTCTCGTCTGCTTGCGGTGCTTCAAAAGTTTGGCTCATCTGTTTAATAATTTCAGGCTTTACTTTATGTCTTGAATGCTTGGGGATGTTTGTCTAAGCAGGAACGATATGCACATTGGTCTGAGGAGACATTAGATACCTTTGCCTTTGGTCATTCCTTGGGGGGTTAATTGCTTTGAGTTTACCCTTTTCTAACTTGGTATATCCATTGTTTAAAGCAATTTTAGGCACACTTTCTCCGTAATACATTTTTGAGAGTTTGATTAGTTTGATTGGATTTGCTTCAGACATTTGATTACAAAAAACTACACTAGCGAAGCATATTTGAAAAATCATACTTAGAGTGGAGAGTAAAGTAAAATCTAACCTTAGTAATTCGCTATGGGTGAGGTAGTTTGCTATTCTCAACTAAGAGTAATGCACAACGTCACAGTAAAGGATTTTAAATTGAATGGAAGCCTATGATGCCATTATTATCGGCGCTGGTCATAATGGATTGGTCTGCGCGGCATATTTATTAAACGCGGGCTACAGCGTACTATTGTTGGAGAAGCGTCCTGTACCTGGTGGTGCTGCAACCACTGAGGAAGCTTTACCCCAAGAAGCTCCAGGGTTTAAGTTTAATTTGTGCGCCATCGACCATGAATTTATTTTTCTTGGTCCAATTATCCAAGAGCTTCAGCTACAAAAGTACGGTTTAGAATACCTGACCTGTGACCCTCATACCTTTTGTCCCCACCCAGATGGCAAGTATTTTCTAGCTCATCAGTCATTAGAACAAACTAGAACTGCGATCGCTCGTTACAGTGAACGGGATGCCGACAAGTATGTTGAGTTTATTAACTACTGGTCAACCTTAATGAGTGCGATCGCACCTTTTTTTAATGCGCCACCCCAGTCTATCCTAGGCATTACTCAAGGCTATAAAGGTAAAAATTTAGCCGATGTTCTGGCGATCGCAGGTTCTAAGGATAAGGCGCTAAACTTTATTCGCACAATGATTACCGCCCCTGAAGACTTGCTCAACGAGTATTTTGATACGGAGTTGGTCAAGGCACCTTTGGCTCGCTTAGCGGCTGAAATTGGCGCACCACCATCACAGAAAGGAATCACCGCAGGGTTGATGATGTTGGCAATGCGTCACTATCCAGGAATGGCAAGACCAAAAGGCGGGACAGGAGCTTTAACTCAAGCCTTAGTTAAGTTAGTTACGGCTAAAGGCGGCAAAATCCTGACTGAACAGATGGTTAAGGAGGTAATTGTCGAGGATAATCGTGCTGTGGGAGTTAAGGTAGCTGGGGGTCATGAATACTTGGCAAATCGAGCCGTAATTTCCAATATTGATGTGCGTCGTCTATTGCTCCAGTTAGTTGCTCCTGATGTAGTCCAACCTGATTTGAGAGATAAGGTTGAACGGCGTATTACTAACAACAATGAAACTATCCTCAAGATTGACTGTGCCTTGAGTGAAGTGCCACGCTTTAGTGCATATAAAGATGAAGACCAGCAGCATTTAATTGGGACTGTCTTAATTGCCGATTCTGTAGCTCATGTCGAACAAGCCCATGCTCTAGCCACGATGGGACAAATTCCCGATGCCAATCCGTCGATGTATCTAGATATCCCTAGCGTTCTCGACCCGACTTTAGCCCCTCCAGGAAAACATACCCTGTGGATTGAATTTTTTGCCCCTTACCAGATAGCAGGTAAAGAAGGGACAGGACTACACGGTACAGGCTGGACGGATGAATTGAAAAACCAGACTGCGGATAATGTGATTAATAAACTAGCGGAGTATGCTCCCAATCTGAAAGACTCAATTATTGCTCGACGGGTGGAAAGCCCTGCCGAATTAGGGTCAAGACTAGGCTCATATAAAGGCAATTATTACCACTTGGATATGACCCTAGATCAAATGATCTTCTTACGCCCCCTGCCAGAAATCGCTAACTACACAACACCCATCAAAAATCTATATTTAACAGGGGCAGGAACTCATCCAGGCGGCTCAATTTCAGGAATGCCTGGGCGTAATTGCGCTCGCGTATTTCTTCAGCAACAACAGCCCCTAGCCAAAGTACAACAATCAGTAAATTCAACCCTGCGATCGCTTTTTGGTCTTGATTAAAATGTGATCTACTTTCTAGGAGGACATCTGAAAAGTTATTTTATTACAATCTAGTTCCTGATTTTGCCCCCCCAGCCCCCCAAACTTGGGGGATTTAGGGGGCGAGAATGTAGTTAATGAGGCTTTTCAGACAAACTCTAAGTGCGGTAAGTATAACTTTATCCCTGATCTCTGATCCCTGATCCCTAATCCCTAATCCCTAATCCCTACGATCAGATAGTGTAAGTCTTCTCCCAATCCAATTTGGTACGACTAAACATAACCATGATCGCTCAAAAAGGATAAACTAATTTTCTCTGGCTGATTAGAACCTGGTAAACGATGAGCGATCAACTGATCGACATACTTACCTAAGATATCGCTTTCGAGGTTTACCAAATTTCCTGATTGTAAACAACTTAAATTAGTTTCGGCATAGGTATGGGGAATTACCGCGGCGCTAAACCAACTTCCATCAGGAGCGCATTCAGCGATAGTTAAACTGATGCCGTTGACGGCAATACTACCTTTAGAAACTAAATATCGTCCGATTCTATCTTGCCATTGTTTCTTCATAGTCGGAGGCATGCCAAAGCGAATTGACCAGGAAGTAGCAGTAACCTCCGCCTCAAGTAGACAACCAATACCGTCGATATGTCCCGTGACAAAGTGTCCGCCGATTTTACTGCCCATCCTTAAGGAGGTTTCCAAATTAACGTATTTTGCCGCTTGATCGCGATCGCCTAAAGTAGTACGAGCTAGAGTTTCTGGGGATGCAGTGGCAATAAAACCCCGCTCTAAGATGGTTTCCACAGTCAAGCAAACTCCGTCAACTGCCACGCTATCACCGATCGCTAAATCAGCGGTGATTGCGTCATAATTATCGCTGTTAATGGAAATTTCAAAAGCATCCTGTCCGTAGCTGGCAATTGAACCGAGAGACTGGACTAATCCTGTAAACATTTTGGTAGTTCTGTAACTGAAGTAATTTAACTATTATTTTTTTTGGAATAGTACAGGCATCAGTAAAAAACTGAGGCATACTGTGATTAAACACTAACATCTTGAACATTATTGTTCCTTATATTCAACCATGCTGAAGGTTGAAGGATGGCAAAAACATATTTACGAAGTCAGAGTCAGCCCAGTGCTTCGGGCGCGGGGTCTCTCTGACCTTATAAATGTAGATACGTAGCAATTTTGCTATCTACCGCTCTTAATACTCCTGTCGAACCTAAATACCTCAGAGGCTAAATCAATGATTGAAATGAAAGTTGCAGGCATTGTCTTAAATGCCGCTAGTCGCAGTCCGATGATTTTACTTAAGGACAGTTCGGAGCGTAGAGCATTACCAATTTTTATTGGACAAGATCAGGCTGACGCTATCATTAAAGCTCTAGAAGGACATCGCCCATCTCGTCCTCTAACCCATGATTTGATTGCGAATATCTTTGACGACTGTAAAATTAAGTTGGAGCGAATCATTATTCATTCTCTGACTGATGATATTTTTTATGCCGTTCTCTGCATCGATCTCAATGGGGTTAAAAAAGAAATTGATTGCCGCCCCAGTGACGCTGTGGCAGTAGCAATCAGAACTAATAGCCCCATCTGGGTCTTGGAAGAGGTAATTGCTGACGCTTCAATTCCTGTAGATCGTGATGCAGACAATGCTGAACGAGAAGCATTTAAAGAGTTCATTTCTGAACTGAGTCCTGATCAGCTAATAAAAAAAGGTGGCTATCGCGAACAACATTAGCTTGCTATACGAAATGTAGTATTTGACGCTTTATGCACTACAGACGGTTTGGCAAAACTAATCTTGAGTTATCGGTATTTTCTTTGGGGACAATGCGTTGCCTCGCAAATCCCCAAACTTACCGTCAGACAATTCGTGCTGCGATCGCTTTAGGGATCAATCATCTGGAAACTGCCAGAGCCTATGGTGAAAGTGAGCGCTGTTTGGGACAGGTATTACAAGAGAGTGAAATTGCCAGAGAACAAATTAACCTCACCACTAAGCTAACTCCTACTCCGAGTCGACAACAAATGACGGAATGGATTGATGAGTCCTTAACTCGGCTTCAGGTGGATTATCTTGACTGTCTGGCTCTTCATGGGATTAATACCTGGAGACATTTAGAATGGGTAACAAGACCTGATGGCTGTCTGGGAGCAATTCAGAGCGCGATGAGCCGAGGAAAAATTAGGCATTTAGGATTTTCGACTCATGGTTCTCTTGAGTTGATTCTGGCAGCTATTAAGACTAATCTGTTTGAATTTGTCAATCTTCACTACTATTACTTTTTCCAGCGTCATCAACCCGCGATCGCCTTAGCCGCAGAGCAGGATCTAGGCATTTTTATTATTTCTCCTGGGGATAAAGGCGGCATGCTCTATACTCCACCTAAAACACTTGTGGATTTATGCGCCCCGTTTTCACCTTTGGAATTAAACTATCGTTTTCTATTAAGCAACCCAGCAATTACTACTCTCAGCCTTGGTGCGGCTAATCCCACGGAGTTAAATACCCCCCTTCAGGTAGCGGATCGGGTAGAGCCTTTAACTATCTCCGAACAAGAAGTTTTTGCCAGATTAGAACAACAGTTAGAAACCAGTTTAAGCACCGATCTTTGTCGCCAATGCCATCAGTGTTTACCTTGCCCAGAACAAATTAATATTCCTGAAATCCTACGCCTACGTAACCTCAATCAAGCCTATCAAATGAAGGATTACGGACAGTATCGTTATGGAATGCTGGAAAATGCAGGACATTGGTTTCCTGGCAGTAAAGGCAACAGATGTACAGACTGTGGCGATTGTTTACCTCGCTGTCCCCAAAATCTTGATATTCCTACTTTGTTACGAGATACTCACCAAAGTCTCCAGTGCAAACAGCGGCGGCGTTTATGGTCGGAGTAATTGTTAACTAATGAGATTTCGATATAGCCACCAGAGTTAAAACTGTTGTTTAGACTAACTATAATCACGCCTCAGAGGGTGTTTGAGAAGTCATTTTCTATACAAGTCACTTTTCGATCCAGCCCCCCTTGCCCCCCCAAATTTGGGGGGAACAAGATCTAAAAGTCCCCCATACTTAGGGGATTTAGGGGGCTTGCGAGTGGCATTTTATACTTTTAAAACATACTCTCAATAATTCAGCCTCTTAAAGACAACTCTTCAGATGCAATAGTTATTAATTCTAGAGATTAAAATATTAATTTTTTACTAGTTTGTAATTGATTTTACTAGTTTGGAAAAGTTCTCATCAATCATATTATCTCTTAAATCAATATATGATGATGTTCTGATTTTGCGTACTATCTCATCGATATTTGATTGCAAATCTTTGTATCGTATAAGCTCATCTTGTAAATCTCTTATGTTTCTGTTTCTTGTTACACGCGTGGCTATTGTCTTATTTATATCTTCGATTTCCTTTTCAATAATATCTAGTGCATCATCTGTAAAAGTTCTTGATGAAATACTATCTTTAACTAAACAAGGAATAAATTTTTTGCTTGGATCAAATTTACCCATAAATAATGTATTTATAGATTCCATTGCTACCCAGGCTGATAGCAAACTATTTTTTGATACTAAAGACAAGGTAATATCTGTATCTTTTATTGCCTTTATAATAAATTCCTCAATATCTCCCCCACCCAATAAATCTTTTGAGTCTATTACTACATTGACTTGTTCTAATTCCAGCCTCTTCTTAATATCATTGGCAATATCTTTATCATTATGGTTATATGAAATAAAAACTGTTGGAGACATATTTGTAGTATTAGCTTCTTGATAATTTGAGCTTGATAGATTGTTTGCTAATATATCATTTTTATTTTCTTGATTTGGTATCTCATTCTCAGAGTATATCTTCCTATTTAAAATATTAGGTAACACTCTGATATCATTTTGCTGACGAGTAATTGATGTTTTTAATCCTGTTATAGACGGCGGTAAGGTAGGAAAGGTAAATGCAACATTAATTCCTTCCAGAAAATCTACAGATGTATCCCAAAGATAAAGTAAAAAGTTTTGATCGATTGTTTCATTCTCTTTTAAGGGACGATTTAAATAAGCAATTAGCATTTCTTCTGCCAATTGATAATCGTCTTTTTTCAGGGCAACATATGCTTTTAACCAATGAACAGGATTTCCTTTCGTAATTTTAAGAGGAAAAGAAAGTTTATGAATTATTTCTGCCGCAGCATCTATATTTCCAGAAGCCAGCCAGGAAAATGCTTCTTGAATTAGTAATTCATAGTGATCAAATTTAGCTTTCTGTTGAGCAATTTCTGCTGCCTCTTGCCAATTATTTCTCAACTGAGCAATGAATACTCTGCCGAAGGAGACTATTTTCGACTCAACAGAATGATTACTCTCCTCTGCTATCATTTCTTCTAGAGTCAAAATATCTTTACTAGCTAAACAAAATAGCATTGCATTCTGAGCTAAACGGTACCTAGCATTATTATTAAAAGGAATAATAGATAAGCCTTCTCTTAAAATTGCGATCGCCTTTTTTACTCTATTGTTTCGTACTAGCAAATGTCCAAGTTTAATATAAAGTTGCCTAACATCTTTGTCAGGAGGAATACATCGAATACCTTGTTCTAAAAGATTAATAGCTTCTTCAGTGCGATTATCTTTTGCTAGTAAATTAGCATAAGCTATATAGAGACTATGATGTTGTGGAATACGTTGAATACCTTGTTGCAGTAGTTCAATTGCTTCCTCAATCCGATTGTCTTGCGCTAATAAATTGGCACAGCTATCGTAAAGTACCCCTAGGTTTTTATCAGGAGGAATACGTTGAATACCTTGTTGCAGTAGTTCAATTGCTTCCTCAATCCGATTGTTTTGCGCTAGTAAATTGGCACAACTATTATATAATGCGACAAGATCTTTATCAGGAGGAATACGTTG
>JBCDDK010000165.1:0-13310 GCA_039180345.1 Cyanobacteria bacterium P01_G01_bin.39
ACTTTGGCGCTCGCTTCAAATGTTTGAGAATTTGTAATTCTACATCCATTGCTCTGTCTACCTCTCAGCTATCAACGAATTTTTCTATTATAGTTTAGTCTTCGGAAAGTGACAAAAGAGGGTTATAGTCATTCTAAATAAGAACCTCAAGTAAAAGAGTACTATTTTGAATTTCCCAGTCCCCAATCCCCAGTCCCCAGTCCCCTGAACGAATAAATTAGAATCGTACGGAAACTAATTAGAACGACTATACTATAATTTGAACGAAAAAATCAGCATTTCCCCCTTGTCTCCCTTGTCTCCCTTGTCTCCCTTGTCTCCCTTGTCTCCCTTGTCTTGATTTCAGCCTCAAATGTAAAAAGTCTACCCTTGTCTGCCCTCTGCCTTACAAAACCTATGTGTAGCGTTCTTTTTTGGATTTCATATTAGCCACAGCTAGATTTAATATTGGGTAGACGAGTTCCTTGATTATTAGTACGATATGCGGTGAGAACTATTCCACCTTTATCCGTAACTTTAATTCCTCTGGCGGGTTGAATCTTGCCGATACTCGTCTCTATTGGTTGTGGCAAGTTAGATGAAGCAATAGTACCGCTAATCTCGCCATCAATCATAGTATTTGCTGAATTTAATGGCATTTCTGGTGTAGGAGGAACTCCTCCTTTGCCTTTAATTACGAATCCGTTTTTAGCGGCAATTTCCCTATTAGCTTGGCAAGCTTGAACAGTAGTTTCTCCTGGTTCTATTACGCTTGCTGATAATTCTGTTCCC
The DNA here is from genome assembly GCA_039180345.1 of Cyanobacteria bacterium P01_G01_bin.39. Taxonomy (GTDB): domain Bacteria; phylum Cyanobacteriota; class Cyanobacteriia; order Cyanobacteriales; family Xenococcaceae; genus Waterburya. The sequence goes on from JBCDDK010000165.1 coordinate 772, forward strand.
CCCTCAAGAGAAGCAATATCAGGTATGTTTAGAGCAACACTGCCATCTAAGCCAAATTCAGAACTAGCATTAATATCACTGGTAAAGGGATTTAAGGTGCTGGCTTTGATTCCTAATAATGCTTCGGCGGTAATATCAATGTTTCCACCTTGTCCTTGTTCGGCACTGGCAATCATATCGTTATTACCCTCAAATGCCACAATCACATTAGTATCGATGGTTAAGTTCCCACCATTAGCATTACCAATCGCCTCAGCCGAAATAAAGCTATCACCTGACAAGAAAATATTGTTGGCTATGTCGAGATCAATATTGGCACCTGTTCCTGTTTCAGACTGAGTTCTCGCCTCAATTCTACCTTCGGTTTCTAAGTTTAAAGAATTAGCTGTGATAAAAATATTACCAGGTTCACCCGTCCCAGGGGCGGCACCACCGTTTTCTTCTCCGAAACTAGAAAAGTTACTAGCGGTAATGGTTGCGCCATCGCTAATGGTTAACTGATCTGTAGTCAGATTAATATCTCCACCGTTACCAGATTCAATTACAGCACTGGCAAAAATACCGCTACGAGCAGTTTCATTTACACCACTTAAACTAATAGATTCACTGGCATTAATAGTCACGTTACCTGCATTACCATTGCCTAAAGTAGAAACACCAATTTGCGAACCATCAGTCAGGGTCAGTTGCTTGGTCTCAATAGTGAGATTGCCCGCATTGCCTGTAGCACTTGCAGCAATTCCAGCCTCTATCGACCCAGTATTCACCAATGTTATTGAGTCTGAAGCAAGAATTTTGATGCTGCCACCGTTACCTTCCCCCAAAACATCAGCAGAAATAAGGCCTTGATCAACAACTAGTGAGGAGGTGTCAATTTCGATATTCCCCGCCTCACCAACCCCAGTTTCACCAATATCAGCAAAGATAGCACTTGCTATTTCTATTTCCTGTCCTTGTTCATCTAATGAAAAGCTTGTACCTGATATTAATACCTGATCCCTGGCATTGATGTTAATATTGCCGCCATTGCCTCTACCTCCTAACCCCGCTTGGATACTACCCCCATCACTGATGCGTAAAGATCCTGTATCAATGTTGATCTGACCTCCATCAGCAATGGAATCAGGATTATCAATATCTGAATTAGCTGCGCTAGTAGAAATTGAGGCAGCAGGAAGATTAGTCGTTCCCTGTTCGCCAATAGTTATTAATTCGGCATCAATATTGATATTGCCCGAATTTCCTGATCCAAAAATTGAAGCTCCAATTGTTCCGTTTTTACTCAAGAATAGATTTTGAGTATTGATATTAATATCTCCAACACTACCGTTACTAGCGACAGTAAGATTGATTCTACTCGGGAATTCTAATTGTGATCCATCAGCCGAAGTGTTAAATCCAGAACCGTCAATGCTTATCGTATCAGCAATATTGAGATTAATATTTCCACTGTCATTATTGCCTTCAATGTTGTTAGAAATAGCTGCACCATTGGTAATGTTAAGATTTTGGGCAGTAAGGTTTATCTCACCTATATTTCCTAACGCTTCTGCACCGACAAAATAACTGACCCCGCTCACATTATTGCTAGTAGTACCATCAAAAGTAATATCTTCTGTAGCTGTTAGTGTCGTGTCTCCAATATTACCGACCCCAGTATTAAAAGTAAAAATTGTACCCCCGTTAGTAAAATTAATGTTGCGAGCATTAACTATGACATTACCAGCATTTCCGATGCCAGCATTAGAGTTAGTGATATCTGAATTATCTATTGCCAAATCTTCTGTAAGATTGATTACTATATTTCCAGCTTGAGCATTAGATGAACCTAGGTCAGACAAGATACCTGCAAAAATAAAACTACCCGAATTTAAAGATAAGTTTTTGGCGTTAATATTTGTTGATCTTGTTGTTTCTCCTCCTCCTGCGACAAAAATCTGGGTAGAATTGGCAAGTGAGACATCTCCTCTAGCGACTGCGTCAGGAAAATTAAAGCTTCCGTCACTCTTAAAATCGATAATCCCTGACTCAGTTAATCCTCCTAATTCCACGCCTCCATTAATAGCACCATATGTGCCACCATCAAAGTCAAGATTACCACCAAGTAAAGCTAAGGTTTCTCCATCGGGAACTATTAACCTAGCTTGATTAGCCGTAATATCTCCTGGATTATCGCGAAAACTAAAACCGATAGGTGCGTTAACCGTTAACAAGGGCGGATTATCTAAATCGGTACTAAATTTGCCATTCTCAAACAAAATACTGCTGGCACTACTACCATAAAATGAGCCACCGATATTCAAACTGGCATTTTCACCAAACAGAATCCCTGCGGGGTTAATTAAGAATAAGTTGGCGCTGCCGTTAGCCTGAATCATACCGTCAATATTGGAGACATTGCCTCCTGTTACCCGACTGAAGATATTAGATATACTATCTGCATTTTGAAAATCAGCAATGTTATCTGTAGGCACAGAAAAATCCCCGAAGCTATGGAACAGATTTGCTCCTCTAGTCTCCCCTCCTGTAATTTCTGCCACATTACCGTTTTGGGTTACTTGAGTATTGACCGTATTATCTGAGGTAACTTGAGCTAGAGAGATCTGAGTCTGAGCTAATGAAAGACCTAAAGTATAAAAACAAATACGTAGCAGCGAAGATAGAGCTTTGGACACAGTAGTATTTTTGTTAAGCCAAATTTGAAAAAGAATTTAAAGAATAATACCACTAAATAGAACTATTTATGTGTTATTAGATTAACCAATAGCCGAGCTTATAGATTCTGCTTGGCTTGCAGTTAAAATTAAGATCAATGAAAAATTAGGTTGCATTAAAGCGATTATCTTTTGCCTAATATAATCGTAATTTTAGACAAAATACATTTGATCAAGATATTGAGTCAAAAAATAATTTTGCAACTATAACTAATTAGTAATCATTTTCTTGAAAATACTATCGAAAAATTTTGCAATTTTGAAACTTAATTATATGATCAACCACAGCTAGTTTTAATATTAGGCAAACGGTTTCCTTGATTGTTAGTACGATATGCCGTGAGAGTTATTCCACCCTTATCCGTAACTTTAATTCCTCTAGCGGGTTGAATCTTACCGATACTGGTATCTATTGGTTGGGGTAATTTAGACGCAGAATCAGTATCATTACTTTCATCATCAACCATAATATCGGTTGAACTTAACGGCATTTCTGGCGCAGTAGGAATACCACCTTTTCCCCTAATAACTAATCGATTCTGAGCAATTGTTGTTCTATCTGCACTGCAAGCTTGAGCGGTGGTTTCTCCTGTTTCAACCATATTAACGGACAAGTCGGTTTCTCCTTGAATGGAATTGATATCAGGTATGTTTAGAGCAACACTGCCATCTAAACCAAATTCAGAACTGGCGTTAATATCACTGGTAAAAGGATTTAGGGTCCCAGCTTTAATGCCTAGTAATGATTCAGCAGTAATGTCAATGTTCCCTCCTTGTCCCTGTTCAGCACTGGCAATCATATCGTTATTGCCTTCAAATGCCACAATCACATTAGTATCGATGGTTAAGTTACCACCATTGGCATTACCCAAAGCTTGAGCAGAAATAAAACTATTACCTGATAAGAAAATGTTGTTAGCTATGTCTAAATCTATATTGGCACCTGTTCCCGTTGAACCTTGAGTTATCGACTCAATTCTGCCCTCGCTTTCTAAATTTAGAGAATTAGCCGTGATAAAAATATTACCAGGTTCACCTGTTCCAGGAGCAGCACCACCATTTTCTTCCCCGAGACTAGAAAAGTTGCTCGCGCTAATGATTGCTCCGTCGCTAATAGTTAACTGATCTGTAGTTAGACTAATATCTCCGCCATTGCCATCTTCAATCAAAGCGCTGGCGAGAATCCCACTACGACCATTTTCCTTCACACCGCTTAAACTAATCGATTCAACAGCATTAATAGTTACTGTCCCAGCATTTCCGTCACCTAAAGTAGTAGCCGAAATTTGCGAACCCTCAGTAAGGGTGAGTTGTTTAGTCTCAATAGTAAGATTACCGCCATTGCCAAGACCACCTCTTAAAACACTAGCCTGAATAAGACCAACATTAGATAATTTTATAGATTCTGATGCCGAAATCTCTAGAGTACCACCATTTCCTTCTGCATTTTCTAGAATATCAGCAGATATAAAACCATCGTCTACTATTAGAGAAGCAGTATTTATTTTGATAGTGCCACCATTTCCTTGTCCCTCAACATCAGCGGCAATAAAGCCTTCATCTAATATTAGCGAAGGAGTATTTATTTCAATATTGCCCGCTTCTCCTGTGCCATCTGATTCAACATTAGCCCGAATAACACTAAAAAATTGAGCATTACCGACAAGAGATATATTATTATCTGCATTAATGAATATATTGCCGCCATTTCCTTCGCCACGAACATCACCGCTTATTAAGCCTCCCTCTGTAATAGATAGAGAACCAACATCAAAATTAATATCACCAGCATTACCTTGACCAGCATTCAACGAGCTAATATTGCCATCATTCAGAACCAGGTTTTGAGTAATGATATTAATACCACCAGAATTACCCTGACCAGCATTTGCTGAACTAATATTTCCTCCATTGTTTAGAATCAAGTTTTGACTGTTGAGATTAATATCGCCGCTATTACCATTACCATCCCTCACACTGCTGAAAATACTACTACTAACTTCTGTTTGTGTTCCATCTTCTGCGGTAAAAGTTCCAAAACCCTCGATGAGAATAGTATCAGCGATGTTGAGATTAATATCTCCACTATTATTGTCGTTTCCAACCAAGCTAGAAATATCACCACCATTGGTTAAGCTCAGATTTTGAGCGGTTATATTGATTTCTCCGATGCTTCCTTGGGCTTCATCGAGAAAGGAATTACCAATACCGCTAAAAGCAATACTCCCAATACCATCAAAGGTAATATCTTCTGTAGCTGTGAGAATAATATTGCTAGGATCTCCTTCTCCAGCATTAAAACTTGTGATACTACCGCCGTTACTAAAATTGATGTTGCGAGCATTAACTTTGATATCCCCCAAATTTCCCGCACCTCGAAGGATACTGTTGCTAATAAAAGAATTATCTATTACTAAATCTTCTGCCAGATTAATTACGACATCTCCCCCTTGTGCTTCAGCCGATTCCAAATCACTAAAGATTCCAGCTAAAAAACGACTGTCAGAGGTTAGGGATAAGTTGTTCGCACTCAAATTGATAGAACCACCTCCTGAACTAGCTACAAAAATACCAGAACCATTACTAAGAGATATATTCTCTGTAGCGTTGATGGTTACATCACCTGCGCTACCTTGTCCTGAATTGATACCACTAATAAATGCACCATTATCTAAACTAACTGAATCAGAAGTAATCTCAACATTGCCCGAATTCCCCGCTGCATTAGCATCAACCCCTAAAAAAATTCCGCTAGTATTTCCTTGACTGGCTAAGGTTACTGATTCACTGGCATTGATATTAATATCTCCTGCATTACCTTGACCCAGAGAACCAGTATTGATTAAAGCCCTATCCCCGATACTCAATGAACCAGTCTCAATATTAATATCTCCTGCATCGGCAGTACCATTAGGAAAAGTTCGACTAAAAATACCGCTAACAGAGTTTAATTCATTTTCTACGCCACTTATTTCGAGAGATTCCTGAGCAAAAATATTGATATCTCCTCCAGGTTCATTACCCAAAGTATTTGCTTCAAAACTAGAAACTTCTGTAATAGTAATATTCTTTCCTGCAACTTGAATATTACCTCCTCCGACACCACTAGCATCAATGACACTTTGTTCTGATAAGGAAATATCGCCAAAAGTTTTAATGTTGGAATAGTCAAAAGTGAACCCGTTATCTACGGCAGTTAAATTAACTGTTCCCTCTGCAACACTACCAATTTCAATCCTGCCTCCTGCGGTTTTGACTGTGGCATCTTCAAATATAAGTTCTCCACCCACAAGTCCAATAGTGGCATCCGAATCTACTCTTAAAGCATCTTGGGTATCAATTACCTCACTGTCTAAAAGTCTTTGTCCATTACCATTCCCTTGAACAGTAATATCTCCTGGATTATCGCGAAATCCTAAACCGATAGGTGCATTAACCGTTAACAAGGGCGGATTATTTAAATCGGTACTAAATTCACCATTCTCAAATACAATACTGCTGGCACTACTGCCATAAAAGGAGCCACCGATATTTAAACTAGCATTCTCGCCCAACATAATCCCTGCGGGGTTAATCAGAAACAAGTTGGCACTACCGTTAGCCCGAATCATGCCGTCAATATTGGAGATCTTGCCCCCTGTTACCCGCGAAAAGATATTAGATATACTATCTGCATTTTGAAAGTCAGCAATATTATCCGTAGGAACAGAAAAATCCCCGAAGCTATGGAACAAATTCGCTCCCCTGGTTTCCCCTCCTGTGATTTCTGCGATATTACCGTTTTGGTTGACTTGGGTGTTGACGGTATTATCTGAGGTAACTTGAGCTAAAGAAATCTGAGTATTAGCTAATGAAAGACCTAAAGTATAAAAACAAATACGTAGCAGCGAAGATAGAGCTTTGGACACAATAATATTTTTGTTAAGCTAAATTCTAATAATAATCTCATGAATAATACCACTAAATAGAACTAGCCATATGTTATTGATTAAACCAATAGCTGAACTTATAGATTATGTTTGACTTTAAGCTCAAATTAAGCTTAGATGTCAAATTTTAGATTAGGATTGCTTTAAAATATTTATGACTTTGTGTACCTTTATGACTTTGTGTCTTTGTGTCTTTGGGTAATATAAATATGTGATTTCCTAACTTTTACTTCGACAAAGCATATTTCATAAAAATAACTTACATATAACTCATGATAGGTTTAGTAAAAATCACTCTGAATTATACTATCTTAGTCAGTCAGTAAAATATTGTATGAATAACATCTGGTATAGGTTTACTTTATTTGGCTTTATGCTACTGCTTATTTTTGCCCCATTTGCAGGATTTGCACCTTTACTTTTAATAATTTTAATCACGGGTATTTACTGGTTTCTTAGTCCGATCGCTAAAATTATAATTGCAGGTAATACTGAGGCAGAAACTAATAATTCTGTAACTAGTAGTACAAGCACAGAAAACGAACAATGCCAGAGATACACTAAATATTAGCCAGTATCTTAAAGATTTAAGACTAAATGACTTTATCTTGAAAGCTTCAGAATCTCAGATAGTTATTTAGCAAAATTGTTTGCACAGATTATTATTCAAGCAATAATCAAAATAATAAAATTCAAATACCTTTAACTATGTTCTACCGTAAAGACATAAGTGAAATTTACTGATCGCACCGATAAAATGAGTTAAGTCAAGTTTAGCAACAGCTCAACTTCTGATCTATCCCCAGTCAGGACACTATGATCTAATTATAAATCATTTTTGGGCGATCGCCATATCCCTTGTTGGTAAGTAATACTTTTATGCCTAGTCTAGGGAAACTGCTATCTATATTCCAGCCTCGGCAAAGTTAAAATTATCTGTCCATTTTATTTAAATTAGTGATTTAGATATTACGACCAACGATAGAGTCAAGCCTTATTTAAATTTATTTACAATAGAAAAAATTGATGAGGTAGCTAAGATGGATCGATTAGAAAATAATTTGACTATGGAGCAGGAACTTAATCATCGTATATTTAGCGATCGCGTCCAGCATTTATCTTGTGAAGAGGCTCAAGACTTGTTAGTGATGATGCATAAGCAGATGATGTTCAAAGAAAATCTCTACAAAGAATTGTTTTTAAACCAAGAAAAAGATATTGTTAATTCTCTATTTGGAGATCCCAAAAATTGAACAACTTTGATCTAGACCAAAGATTAAGACTTCTCCCGTAGATATGAGAGGTCTTTTATTTTTTGGGGTGGAGCAGAATTCGTACTCGGCTTGTAAGCTACTTACTATGTATTGTAAGCCACCTAATATATAATAAGCAGACAATTTCAACATACTATTAATTTGAAATGAAAGGTATAAAGGGTAAAAACGTTTTAGTTACAGGGGCAACTTCAGGGATCGGACAGGCGATCGCAGCTCATTTTGCCGTAGAAGGTGCTAATGTAGCCTTAAACTATCGCAATGATCCAAGTAAGCTTGACGATACCAAAGAATTAATAGACAAGATGTGTTCTCAAGTCCAAGGTTGCGGTGGTCGAGAATTGCCCGTAGAAGGAGATGTATCCCAAGAAGGCGATATTACTCGGATGTGTAATGAGGTAATTGAAGAACTGGGTAGCCTAGATATTCTAATTAACAATGCAGGTATCCAAACTGCTGCTCCCTCCCACGAACTAGAAACTGCCGATTTTGATAAAGTAATTCAGGTTAATTTACGGGGTGCTTATCTTTGCGCGAGGGAAACCATTAAGCATTTCATGAAGCGAGGTCAAGGCGGCATTATTATTAACGTATCTAGCGTTCACGAAATTATTCCCCGACCAACATACGTCAGCTATTCCATGAGTAAAGGTGCGATGGAAAATATGACCAAAACTCTAGCCCTAGAATATGCACCCCATGGGATTCGCGTAAATGCGATCGCTCCTGGAGCAACAGCAACACCAATTAATAGCTGGACAGAAAACCCGCAGAAAAAAGCAGAGGTTGAGAGCCATATTCCCATGGGTAGAGTGGGAACTTCTGAAGAAATGGCGGCAATAACAGCTTTTCTGGCTTCTGATGATGCTTCTTATATCACTGGTCAAACTTTATTTGCTGATGGTGGTCTGACTCTTTATCCTGATTTCCTCAACCCTTGGTCTGCTGGGGAATAGTAACTAACATCAGTTCGGGATAAGACAATTGACTAGTTGGGATAGCTGTTAGCCATTAGCCATTAGCCATTAGCCATTAGCCATTAGCCATTAGCCATTAGCGAATGGAAGCATTTAAGATGAAGCCAACACGATTAATTAAACCAGAAATTATCGATTTCAAATGCTTATCCAATAAAGGTTTCAGCTTAAACCGAACTCACGTTAATTAAACAATAATAGTAACCATAACGATTTCTATCATATTGTCTCTGGCTAATATTTCAGCAAGTCGTAAATACCTATCACCTACTTTGTATATGTTGCGTAAAATATTTTTGAGTGTCCTGTGGCTCACCTTTGTCGGCTACGCCTTTATTTATGTTAATTCTGTTATACAGTCCCAGGAATCAGATTGGGATTTGATCGTTAAATTGTCTTTGGGAGAATTCACAGGCATTAATCCTTTGCTTGTGGCAATTTTCCTGATTATGGGGATTTTTCCCACAACTTATGCCGCATTTATTCTCTTTGATGCCGACGGGCAGAAAATTCCTCCCTCTCCTTTTGTGATCTTTAGTTTTGCTTTCGGAGCATTTGCCCTACTACCTTACTTAGTTTTGAGAAAATCTAATACCACTTGGCAGGGAAATAAAAATTGGGTCTTGAAAATTCTTGATTCTTCTTTATTGGCAATATTTGCCTCAATTGCAGTGCTAGTGTTGTTTATTTGGGGCGTAACTCAGGGAAATTGGTCAGATTTTGTCACTCAATGGCGAAGTTCTATGTTTATTAATGTAATGAGCCTCGATTTTTGTATTCTCTCTCTTCTTTTTCCCGCTGTTGCAGGGGATGATTTAAAACGACGTGGAGTTGAATCAGGGATACTAAAATTTATCCCCTATATTCCTTTGTTGGGAGGTTTTATCTATTGGTGTTTTCGTCCCAAACTACCAGAAACAGAAAGTTCGACTCAGGCAGTAGCTAATTCATGAACTACTCATCAGGTGTTGGTTAAGGCAAATCAGTACTTCCCATTAAAAAGCGATCGCATTCTCGGGCAACCCCACGACCTTCGTTAAATGCCCGAACTACTCTTCCATATGACAGTAATTTATTACTCATCTCTTAACAAAGCTCTAAAGCCAGCTTGTTCAAATTGTTCAAAATGTTTATCGTAAGCAAGAGCTTCAGAAATGCCTTTCTGTTACATAATTTTAAAGGATACACAGTCTGTTAAACTCCAATTTTTATCCAGACGGTTTTGATATAATTCTAGTCCTTGATTAAATTGTATCTTGGTTGATTTTATCTTTTTTAATCAGATCATTGTTTTCATTTATCTGAGCTTCTAATTCGGTAATTGCCTTAACGATTTCATCAAAAGTAGGTGGTTCACCTAACATCATTCCTTGCATAGCCTGATAATCACTTTCCAGTGCTGTCTTTAAGTCATCCATTGGAATTAGACGCATCGAACCAGGAATAGCTTCATCTAACTTTTTCCAAGCAGCCTTAAAAAGCATTTGTGTGTGGTTACGAACGTTTTCTCTAAGTTGACTATCCTGGATAGCATTTTGCGCAACTTCAGTTTTGTAAATCATTGCTACATCATAGTAGTGTCGAGAAACACGTTGTCGATCATTGAGAAATTTTGTTTGGTCTCTATAACCACAATGCCAACCATGAAGGATCATTACCTTATCCCAGAAGGTTCTCTCTGAGGCAATACTCATAATGTTATGAACTGAAAAATCCCAGGTGTTAAGTTCTTCAAGTTCAGCAATAAAAGGTTTAATACTGCAATCTTGATGCGGATCTAAAGCTGAACGCCCACCGCCTTCAAGCTTTACACGAGGTTTAACATATGCTGTATCCTCTATTGGAAATAACCTAGGATACTGAAACAAAAGTGTTGAGCGATCTGAATCATCTTCATCTACTACAATGCTAAAATCAGACAGAATAGTAGCGGTAGCTTTTTCTAAATCTTCTTTTAGTTTGTTACAAATGTAATTTGATGTAACTTCTTGTAGTTCTATAGATAGACGCTTTCGCTGTTTACCAGATATTTTTGGTGACAACGGATCTTTGTCTTCAATAAAACCAAGATCATCTCTAAAAACCGTAAAGTCAACATCTTCGGAAAATCTTTTGATTAGTTTATAGACCTTCGAAAGTGATGTCCCACCTTTAAAAAGTAGTCGTGGACTATCATTTGGTAGTTCATTGTAAAGAAGATCGAGAACTAAGCAGACCCAAAAGTCCTTTTCTATATAAATAGATAAAGTATTAAGTCCCTCGGCTGTTGCTTCAAAGACATCTATACGATCTTGTTTAGACAAGTCGAGGAATTGTTTGAATGCTTTATTCACGCAGCAATACTCAAATCTGGAGCAATTTCATGAACGATTGAGGTCATCCATGATGATGGTAGAAGTGCTTGACCGTCTATTAGATCGTGTTTTAAATCGTCAGACACTCTTTTACGAAGAATATCTATCGTATCAGGATTATCGGCAACACTTGAACCTAGCCAATCAAGTGCTTGAACTACGCAAGCTGCTGGGCGATTAGTCCAATCTATCAAACGTTGACTAACGTGACGCAAATGAATAGTTCGAGAACCAATGTTTATCGTTTTTGTTGCGCCATCTGTAATGTATGAAGCCTTTGCAGGAACTGCATTTGTAAGCCCAAGCTGATTTGCTGCAAAGATACCGTCAGGCGCAACTATTATATTACTACGCCGCGCAAGTGCGTCAACTGCTGCATCAATATTTGCTGGAGCTGGACGGTTCAATATTCCACTGATCCGAGGTAAATCGTATAGACCTCGACTAATTCGGCGCAGCACACCATTTTTGCATAGGCGTGATAATGCCTGATCTACGGCTGCACGACTACCAAGATCGAGAAAGTCTTTAGGAGTACAAACCCATTTACCACGACCGTGACCGCGTACTCGCTTCATTATTTTATCGGCTATACTGGTCATTGCTTTTTGAGATTTAATAAACTCACTTCTGTCAGAATTATAGTAAATTTTTTCTGACCACGTCAATTACTGGATGAAGACAATTATTAGCTCATGAACCAAACGGTTAATTAATGGCGATCACATCGAAGAGAGCTAATTCTTTAGCATTACGTAGTTCATCGGCATTGGTATTTAGTGCTTTGGCAAATTCCTAGACGACAAAATGCCTCACAAACTTTGTGGCGATTGCTTATCAGTGTAAACTCCTGTTACTAACCCATCAAAAACATTACTTTATTGATGCCCAGGAGAGTAACAAGAGTCTGAAATTGTAATTGTATTTGATCTTTTACTTCATATTTCACAATCGCAATCTTACATAAAACTGAAGTCGCTTTTAAGGCAAGTCTGTACTTCCCATTAAAAAGCGATCGCATTCTCGTGCCACACCACGTCCTTCGTTAAATGCCCAGACGACTAGGCTTTGCCCGCGACGACAATCTCCTGCGGCAAATACGCCAGGAATATTAGTAGTGTATTGTTCATGTTCTGCTTTGATATTGTTACGGGCATCTTTTTCTAGTCCGAAAGCATCTAAGAGGGGTTGTTCGGGACTGACAAATCCCATTGCCAAGAGAACTAGTTGAGCGGGTATCACTTGTTCTGTGCCAGGGATGGTTTGGGGGGTAAAGCGACCATTAGCATCC
>JBCDDK010000166.1:0-13304 GCA_039180345.1 Cyanobacteria bacterium P01_G01_bin.39
CAAACAACTCGATCGCCGTCTGAAAATTTCAGGAGCGCAGTGGAATCCTTCTTCGGTAACTCCAATGCTGCGATTACGCTGCGCTTATCTAAATGGACAGATTGCTGCTTAGTCTATTTTCCAAAATGGGATGCTCCCGTTCATGTCGGCGTCGTTCTCCAAAAAAGAGGAAAATCATATTGGTGCTATTTGGTATTTTATCCATTACTACAATACGTCCTTACCTCTTTAGGACTACCACAATTTCTTGCAGACGGACGCAAAGGCAAAACGATCTGTCTTTCCCGAAAAGTGCAATCTTATTAAGTTAAGGAATTTATAAAAAACTTGTTTCGGGTGATCGCCTGACATTTTCAAACAGTTACATAGTGCGATCGCCTGAAGTTTGCAAGGTAGTTAAAAAAGCGATCGCCACACTAAATTATTAAACCTACTAATAAATTAAATACAAAAGTAAAGTAGTTGACGGTAGATATAATTAATATACTAGGTTTTCAATTCCAATCAGAACAAACTGCAAAAAATGAAGGCGATCGTCAAACTAAAGATTGAGAGATTTGAAGAGCAAGAAGGGGAATATTTTGTCGCTACCAGCGATGATATACAAGGTTTGGTGGCAGAAGGAAGGACAGTTGCAGAAGCCGTAGCTATAGCCGAAGATCTCGCTGGTATTCTTTTGGAACTCGATTGCCATTCAAAACGCAAAGAAACGCTGTCAGCAATACCAAAACAGTTTGAATATCCTTTGATTATTGAAGTTTGATGGGTAGCTAGCTGGTTTTTCTTATCGGGATGTAATTCGCAAACTAAGAACGTTAGGATTTGAATTTTATCGCACTGGAAAAGGCGACCATGAAATTTGGCTCAATCCTGACAACAAATTAAAAACGACTGTTCCACATCATCGTGAGATTAAAGAAGGAACTTTGAGAAATATTCTTAAACAAGCACAAATCAAAGTAGAAGATTTTCTTGAAGCATAATTTTAGTTGATTAGCAATTTTTCAAAATAGGGTGGTGTACTCGATCTTCCACTGGTTGTGAATCAAGGCGATCTCCTGAAATTTTTCAAGCAGATACAATGGTGCGATCTCACTCTTCGTAGCTTCACGACTTTGATGTAATCTTGGATATAATGTTCGCGATAGATTGCTTAGGTTCTAGCAAACAAGATTAAACAATTTCCCTACAAATCGATAAACCGAACTGCTTTTATGAATCAACTGCACGATGCTTTCACGCTGTTTTTGAGTTTATTGGTTGAAGCAATGCCTTTCCTATTATTGGGTGTTGCGCTTTCTAGTAGTTTGTTATTCTTGATTAGCGAAAAGCAATTAATTGCCAAATTACCCAAAAATCCTTTGTTGGGTTCGCTAGTTGGTAGCTGTATCGGTTTTTTGTTTCCTGTATGTGAATGTGGAAATGTTCCTGTAGCCAGAAGATTACTATTGTCTAGAGTTCCTCCTTCTGTGGCAATTTCTTTTCTTTTAGCAGCGCCAACGATTAATCCTATTGTGATTTGGTCAACTTGGATTGCTTTTGGCGATCGCCCGAACATCGTAATTTTTAGAGTTTTGTTTTCGGCTGCGATCGCAACTATAGTCGGTTGTGTATTTAGCATTCAGTCAGACTCTCGTTCTTTGTTGCAGAAATCTTTTGCTAAAAGACTCCAGCCGATAGTTAATTCTCAGTCTGATAACGTCTCGCCATTATTACAGTCTGGTACTTTCTTACTAGGACAAGGAAAATCTATTCGGTTTGATGATTCTCTATCGGTAGATATTAAACAAACTAAAGTTAAGAATTTGCCGTCTAAGTGGCAGTTATTTTTTAGTAATTTGCTGGCTGAATTTAGCGAACTAGGGGGAATGCTGGTTTTTGGTAGTGCGATCGCTGCTACGATTCAAGTGTTTGTCCCCCGCGAAATTATTTTAAGTCTCGGTCAAGACACTATAACTTCGATTCTGGCAATGATGTTGCTAGCTGCGGTTGTCTCAATCTGTTCTACAGTTGATTCTTTTTTTGCTCTGTCTTTTGCTGCTACTTTTACTAGTGGTTCTCTACTAGCCTTTTTGGTATTTGGTCCGACAATAGATATTAAAAGTGTGGGCTTGATGGCATCAATTTTCAAACCAAAGATTATTATTTATATTTTTACTTTGGTGGCACAGTTAACCTTTGTTTTTACTTTAGCTTACAGTTATTTCTTTTAGATCAATACCTCCTGTATTATGCAATCTAGTTCGATACAAAATAGAAAGAAAAATTTATTTCCCTGGCTAGAGGGACTGTCTTTACTAGCTTGGGGAGTTTTGCTGTTAAAGTATAGCTTTACGGGACAGTATAAATTATTAATTCATCCCAATTACTATAGTCTAGTCTTAGGTAGTTGCATAATTTTACTTGTATTAGGCATTATCAAAGTCAAGTCAATTTCAAATAATCGCCAGCCCAACAAGAGCGAACACATTAGCTTATTTCCCCCTGGATTGGGCAATAGCTTATTGTTAATAGTGGCGATCGCAGGACTATTAATTCCTCCCAAAGTTTTGACCAGCCAAACTGCTCTTAAAAGAGGCGTGGGCGATCTACCTTTAACCACCATTCAACCCCAAGCCTTTCGCACTGCTAGTAAGCCCGAAGAGCGATCGCTGATTGAATGGATACGGACAATTAACGCTTATCCTGAACCCGATGCCTATAGCGGACAACCCGCGAACGTTACAGGTTTTGTGCTGCACCTGAGCGAACTGCCCGATAACTATATTATGCTCTCGCGTTTTGTGATTACCTGCTGTGCTGTAGATGCTTATCCGATTGGTATCCCCGTTAAATTAGATGCCAGCCGTAGCAATTATCCTGTAGATAGTTGGCTGACAGTTGAAGGAATAGCGATCGCTGAAACTTTACCCGTTAAAGATCGAATTGAGACTAATACAATCGCTGAAAAGCGTTCTGTAGTAATTGAAGCGCGAGGGATTAAAACCATTCCCACACCAGCCGATCCTTATAGTTATCGCTAGACAAATATTAATAATTAATAAGTTACAAATTATTAACCTTCTTTATTGAGAATGTCTTAATGAGTTTACTTTGTCCTGAGAGTTATTGTAGAATTTAACTGAAAACCCATGATAAGTTGCGATATATTGAAAATTTTGGTATTCTCCTTTCAAGCCAAATTAGCAAAGCCAGACCTAGCAGCAATCATAGAAACTTCGGACTTTTCCTTAATCAAGGTAATAACAAAACTTAGCTCATTTCTATTGACTATGTACTCTTACTCATTGACAAATAGAAAACATTGTTTTCAGTAATGTCTATGGCTAGTTATGCGATCGCTTTACGCCATTGCACAATCGCATCTAATGGATCTCGAATAATCAAGTATTGCGCGAGTGAAGTTAAATCTAAATCTGGTAGTAATCTACTCTGCTGTGAATAGTAATAACTATCGTCTTGCCAACAATAAACCTTTAATCGATTATTCTGCCAGAACCATACTTCTTTGACACCCAAACGCTGATAAATTTCCAAAGTATCTACGCTACCACTGGTATAAATAACCTCAATCGCTAAGTCGGGAATATCTTTATCAGTACCAATGCAATAACACTCATCGGGTTCTTTCCCTGCTTGCTTATCTTTATTTTTTAGAGTAGTCGAACCCAAACCCCAAAAACGAATCCGCTTTGCCTCCAAATAAGCCTCTAATAATCTAGCGATCGCTTTTTTATCTAATTCATGACTGCGACTGGGGGACATAATCTCCAAAGTGTGTAATAAATAAGCCACGCGATAACTAGAACTATTACCCAAAGCTAGCAGCAGCGATTCATAGGCTTGCCAAGTTACGCCAGAGGTTATATATTTTTCCTCGCGATCCTGCAAAGAAGTGGAGGTGCGACCATCGCCTTCTATCTGTAGGGGGAAATAGTCACTTAACAGTGCGGGAGTCATAGTAGTATCGGTATCGTTTTGGGGTTATTAAAGATTATATATAGTTTTTGCAGGGTTGAAGAATAGAGCGATCGCCTTTATCTTTTTATAAAACATGAACTATTTAAAAAATAATCTTTACCAGCAGAATATTTTTCTCCGATTTTAAAACCAGAGAGATTACTCAAATAAAATTTATTTACGTATAAAAACTTATGTTTATATACTAAGAGTTTATTTTAATCAGGTCTAAGTTTTTAGTTGGACAATATCATCAACAAATAGAAAAAATAATTCAGTACGGTGGATCGCAAAAAGAAACTGCAACTAGATCTGCTTTTCAAAACTTACTCAATGGATATTGTAAACCTAAAGACTATTTATTAATTCCCGAACTAGATTATAAGACCAAACCTGGAACAACGGTAAGACCAGATGGCACAGTTAAAGATGCAGTAAGGCTTGATTATGGCTACTGGGAAGCAAAAGATAAATACGACAATTTAGATTTTGAGATAGAAAAGAAATTAGCCAAAGGATATCCCGATCAAAATATTCTCTTTGAAGATTCGCAAACTGCGGTTTTGATTCAGCATGGTGATGAAACAGGACGCATAAATATGCGCGATGCCTCTAGTTTGGATGGCTTAATTAACGAATTTATCGATTATGTTCCACCAGAGGTTACTAATTTTCGTCAGGCAATTAATTCATTTCGGGAAGACATACCCAAAATTCTAATTGAGTTAAGAAGTTTAATTGAAAAACAATCGGATACTAACAAGCAATTTACTGATGCCAGAGATAAATTTTTAGCAATTTGCCGACAGTCAATTAATCCTGAGATTAGTTTATTAGATGTGCGAGAAATGATTATTCAGCACATTTTGACGGAAGATATTTTTATTAGTATTTTTAATGAATCTCAATTTCATCAAGAAAATAATATCGCCAGAGAATTACACGCAGTAGTCAATACTTTTTTTACTGGAAATATTAAGCGCAATACTTTTACCAAAATTAATAGTTACTACAATGTAATTAAACGTACCGCAGCGAATATTGTCAATCACCACGAAAAACAAAAGTTTCTTAAGGCAGTATATGAAAATTTTTATCAGGCTTATAATCCTAAAGCAGCAGATAGATTAGGCATCGTTTATACTCCCAATGAAATTGTTCGTTTCATGGTAGAAAGTGTTGATTATCTAACCCATAAACACTTTGGTAAATTACTAGCAGATGAAAATGTCCATATAATCGAACCCGCAGTTGGAACTGGCACGTTTGTAACCGAACTGATTGAGTATATTCCCAAGCATAAACTCAAGCATAAATATAAAAACGAAATCCACTGCAACGAGATTGCTATCCTGCCTTACTACATTGCTAATCTCAATATTGAATACACCTATAAACAAAAAATGGGTGAGTATGAGGAGTTTAATAATATCTGTTTAGTCGATACTCTTGAACATACTTATTTTCAATACAAACAAGGAAATTTATTTCACTTAAGCGTTGAAAATACAGAAAGAATTAGTCGACAAAATGCTAATTCAATTTCCGTAGTCTTGGGTAATCCTCCCTACAATGCCAAACAGGAAAACTTTAATGATAATAATGCTAATCGTAGTTACAAAAAAGGCATAGACAAAAGAATAAAAGAGACCTATATTAAACACGGTAAAGCACAAAATCAAAATAGCGTTTATGATCCTTGTACTCGTTTTCTACGTTGGTCTTTGGATAGACTAGATGACAAAGGAGTTGTCGCTTTTGTTGTTAATAGATCCTATATCGATAAAAGAATTTATGATGGATTTAGAAAAGTTGTTGCGGATGAGTTTAGCAATATTTATATTTTAGATTTAGGCGGAGATATACGGGCAAATCCTAAATTATCTGGAACTACACATAATGTTTTTGGTATTCAAACAGGTGTAGCCATTTTTATTATGGTTAGAAAAGATAATAAAGAGAATGTACCTTGCAGAGTCTTTTATGATCGTCGTCCAGAATTTGAAACTAAAGATGATAAGTTAAGGTTTTTAGCAACAACTAAATTTGCTTCAGTAGATTTTACTCACATAATTCCCGATAAACATCATAATTGGATTAATCAAACTAATAATGATTTCGATGAGCTATTACCGTTGATTGATAAAGGTGTCAAAGCAGGTAAATCAGAACTGGCATTATTTAATTTGTTTTCTAGAGGTGTTGTTACTCAAAGAGATGAATGGGTATATGATTTCTCTAGAGGTAATCTAGAAGATAAGATGCAATTTGCTATAGATATTTATCAGCATACTTTAGCGGACTCGGCTTACAAAGATAAAAATAAAATTAAATGGGATGCTGAGTTATCCAGATATGCAGAAAGAAAAATAGCAAAAGAATTTGAAGACAATAACATTGTTAAGAGTACTTATAGACCGTTTTCCAGTAAGTATTTATATTTTGATAAGCATTTTAATGGAAGAACCTATCAGTGGTTTAATATCTGTGATCGCAGCAACTTAGAAAATAGATATTTAGTAATACCTGGATTAAGTTCTCCAAACTAAACTAAACTTGCTATTAAATTAATTGCTGAAATCGGATTGAACCTATGAGTGAATCAGCACAACCTAGATTAGCCCAACCAATAGATAAATTAGCGATCGCCCTAATCGTTCTATTATCTCTAATTATGGCCTTATTGATTTGGGGTGGTCGTGCTTGCGAGGATGAATGTCTGTTCTATGCAGGGGCAAAAGTTAGTAGTTTTAGCTGGGATGACAAAACTATTAGCGGACAAGATCGAGCTTTTATTTTAACTTTCAATCGTCCGATGGATCGCGACAGCGTCGAAGAAAATTTAACTATTTCCCCTTCCCTTCCAGGTAAAATTAGTTGGTCTGGTTTGCGACTGGCTTACACTCTAGATAACCCCGCACCCTATGGAGAAACTTATCAGGTAACTCTAGCGGGAGCAAAAGAGAGATTTCCGAGTCAAGAACAGTCGGGAGCAGAAATTCAGCCTTTTGATGCCCAATTTCGCAGTCGAGATCGCGCTTTGGCTTATGTCGGTACGGAGGGACAAGAAAAAGGACGATTAGTTTTATCAAATTGGACGCGATCGCAAACAGCAATCTTAACGCCTAAAAATCTGAATGTATTTGATTTTAAACCCGACCCACAAGGGAATTTTCTGTTGTTTTCAGCTGCTGACTCTAGCCAGGGTATAGAGGGAATTGGCTACCTCAAGCTTTACAAAGTTTCAACTCGGTTAGATTCCTCAAACTCACGCGTACATGCGGGCAAGCCCTTTGTCTTGCGTCTTTCGGCGGACGGGGCGGGCGACATAAAGGCTGCGGGAAACCCACAGCCACGCGCCCTTGCTAACGCCCCAGCGTCGCGAAGCGACTTTGACGCGGTAGCGTCTGTGGGTCGCTCTTCAACTGAGAACGGTTCGGCAGTTGAGTTAGTTTTGGATAATCAGAAATACCAAAATAATAAATTTGATATTTCCCAAGATGGCACAACTATTGTGGTGCAAAGACTCAACCGCAGCAATCCCCAAGATTATGGTTTGTGGAAACTAGTTGAGGGTAAATTGCCCCAGGTGTTTACTAATAATCAAGTTGGCGATTTTTTAATTACTCCCGATAGTCAAGCGGTAGCGGTAGCCCAGGGTGAAGGAATTGCTCTATTACCCCTCAAAGATTATGCTGAACCCCTAGATTTCTTATCAAGATTTGGTCGGGTACTTGACTTTACTGCCGATGGCACGGGAGCCGCTATGATTAATTACAATACTGATCGTGAAGATTTAAAATATACACGATCGCTTTATTACGTTAACAGTCAAGGTGTTGAAAAAGAACTCTTAAATACTGATGGTTCGATTCAAAATTGTCAGTTCGATCCAACAGTAGAACATCTATACTGCTGGCTGACGGAATTAGCCAAGAAAGGAGTATACATTGAAAAACCCTATCTAGCCGAAATAAATCTAAAAACAGAAAAAATCAATACTTTAGTTACCGTTCCCAAATATCAAGAAAGTCAGATTAGCATTGCCCCAGATGGACTGGGAATCCTCTTCGAGCGGTCGCTCAACAAGATTAATTCTAGTCTGACTGGCGAGAAAAAAAATAGTATTTGGTTGGCTATTCCTACTGGAGATACCGCCGACACAACTACTTCTAGTATCGAACAATTACCCTTTATTGGTTTTCATCCTCAATGGCTGCCTTAAATTTAACCTCAACCTGAGGCGATTGTGTTTTGCCCTTGCCTAATATTGAGTGTAGCAAAAGCGATCGCTTTTGCTACAATTGGCTTTAGTTATCTAAAGGGATATCGGGGTAACTTATTATCGATTTTGTTTGGAGATATTCTAGCTATTAGCAATACTGAATGGTTATGGACTTGCTAAACAATCTTTTGGATGCTCCGATGCCTGTAATACTTGTTTTATCGGGTATATTTTTTTATCGGGTATATTTTTCGTATTGCTGGCAAATGCATATGTATTAAGTGATGGACAAGTGCGACTACGAGGTAGGTATAGTCGTAGGTTTCTAGGTTTGTTCGGAATTATAGTCTTTGGATTAGGACTACTCTTCTACATAACCAACGAAATTTCGCAGTCGAATTTTCCCGACATTAAAGACGAGGGAAAAAAGTGAGGATATGAAGGAATTGAAGGCGCGCTTGTTACTAAAGTTATCACATATTCTCAGTATGGTGGTGGTGATACAGTTATCAAAACCAATAAGCCACTAAGTGGCTGCGATGATGGATTTTGGATAAGAAAGAAAGATCCTGGAAGTGCTTCTGTTATCAACTTAGCTATTGCAGCCCAAGCTGGAAAACGAACTATAGAAATTTACGGGCAGCCAAAAGAACAATGGGATGGTTCAACTGGTGAAGTATGCCACTTGTACCAAATTACAGTTAAATAGAACTCTAACAAAGCACTTCGGCAGACGCTAATGCGCCGCTGAGTTCGACCGTCAAGAAAAAAAGTGCAATATTATTAAGTTAAGAAATTTATAAAAAACTTGTTTCAGGCGATCGCCTTTAATTTTCAAGCAGATACATAGAGAATGGAACAAGATTTGTAAGGAAGTTAGAAAAGCGATCTCCTGAAAGTGTTCCAGCAGATACATAGTGCGCTCGCTCAAGTTAAAATGTTGAAATATAGAAAATAAAAAAATATATGACTGAATTATTAGAACAAGCCTTTAAAAAAGCACAAAAGCTCTCAAACGATCTTCAAGATGAACTTGCACAACAATTACTCGAAGATATTGAAAATGAGTTGAAATGGCAAGAAAGTTTATCTAGTTCAGATGTCGATCTAGATGTTCTTGAAGAAATGGCTCAAATGGCATTGATTGAAGATCGAGAAGGTAAAACTGAAGAAAAAGGCTTTGGTGAGGAATAGTGCGCTCGTCCAGAACCAAAAATTTTAAGAAGTTATTTATAGCATTACCTCAACGGGTAAAAGAAACTGCCAAGAAAAATTATGAACTTTGGCGATACAATCCATTTCATCCCAGTCTAGAATTTAAAGAAATCAAATCGAAAGGAAATATCTGGTCAGTTAGAGTAGGAATTGGATGGCGGGCTTTGGGAGTATTAAAAGTCAATGAAGATAAAATAGTGTGGTTTTGGATTGGCTCTCACGCTGAATACGATAAGATTCTGAAGAAGAAATAAAAGAAGTTTAGAAAGTAACTGCGATCGCCTGAATCATCAAAACAAACAATTAGTCTACCCAATTATCTATCTGTAAATTTGGAACTTGGGAAAAATCCTTATAATTTCTCGTGACTAATATAGCATTTTGCATCAGCGCAATTGAAGCAATACGCAAATCTTTTTCTAATCTTTTTTTTGCTAAGTTACGATTATTTTGTCGTAACTTGTTGTAGCAAGCTTCAGCATCGCGATCAAAGTTTAAGATAGTTATTATTTTAAAAAATTCTGTAGTTTGCCACAGTTTAGTATAAAAATTACTCAAGTTATTTGCTTGTCGAGGGTCGTTTAATTTTCCATTCCAACCGTTGAATAACTCTTGGACAGTGATTATTGTAATTGCTATATTGTCAGAATGTTCGGCGACTTGAGCGATTACCGATTTGTTGCCAGCTAAAAAGAGTGAGGTATGATCAGTATCGAGAATCCATCATGTCATATCTAACTATTATTGTCTCGTTCTGCTCTTATTTCTGACATAATTTCTTGGAAATCCGAATCATTTTCAAAAATACCAGCAAATTTCATTAAAGGATTTTTATTGGTTTTTTTGGGTAATGAAATCTGAATAATCTCGGCTTTTAACAAACGTTTCTGTAATAGCTCTCGAACTTTTTCAATTGCCCCTTGTTTAGTTTTATCTGTAGTTTGAAGATTGGGAACTTCTAGAACAGTAGCTACAGTAAGACCATCATCTCGACTTTCTAGTAAAATATTCCAATTATCCACAATTTTTATTTACTTTAGCTATATTACATTTAATTCTATTGTATCTAGTCTGCTTAAAAACTAAGGGCAAAACGAGATCGCACTTCTCAAACTCAAATCAACCAAAACCTCTCCCTCGCTTAGACTCTAACCAAACAATTAACTCCCCATCTCGACCGCCAGCAGCTAACTGTGTGCCATCTTTACTCCAAGCCAGACAGGAAAAACCACCCTTCGCACCCTCTAATATTTGTCCTACTTGTTTGGCTTTTGTCCACAAGCACAACCATCCATCATCAGCAGCAGAAGCGAGTAATAAACTATGGGGATGAAACAGTAGGGCTTGAATCTTGCGCTCGTGTAAAGTTAAAACGTTTGCATTCCAACCATCTTTGTCTTCAGTTTCTTTTTTCCAAACTGCAATGCCTTCTACACTCGATGCTGCCAATAAAGGTGCATTACTCGACCTTCGTTGCGACCAAGTTAGATTGGAAATCTTACCAGGAAAACCGCGCATCATCCAAGGATGAGGACTGCCGTATTCTAAGACCGTTATGGTATTGTCGAAATTACCAGAGGCAATATATTTACCATCCCCAGACCAAGCCGTAACCATACTAGCCGAAGGCATATCGATCAGATAGGGGTCATCATCCCAATCTATAGTAGACCATACTTTGACTCCCCCATTACCCGATATAGCTATACTTTCCCCATTTGGTCGCCAAGCTAAACCTAAAACAGAAGAGTTGGAAAAAGGCAAGGTAGTTATAACTGTTTGACTATCGGTATCCCAGATTTGCACGTAACGACCCAAACTAAAAGCTAAGTGGTTACAAGTGGGACTCCAAGCCAGTTTATCGACCCATGAGGGCGCATTGTCTAGACTAGCGATTAATTTCACTTCCTGTTCTTGTTTTCTCCCCTGTTTAAAAGTAGGGATAGTTGACCAAACTCTAACTTTGCCATCCTGTCCGCCAGCAGCTAAAAACTTGCCATCGGCGGAAAAAGCCAGACAGTCAATAGATGCTACACCCGCAGGTAATAAACTAACCAGGTTGCTATCTTGCCATACAACTACTTCCCCCGCAGCCGAACTAGCAGCTAACAAACCATCAGGCGACCAGGCTACTGCGGTAACGTATTCTGTGAGACTATCCTGCCACTGTTGCTGAAATAAGACTATCCTCTTTGTACCTACACCAAACATTGCTTAAAGTCCTCTCTCAGTTCTGCCTCATCCAGATTGCGACCGATAAACACCAATTCATTCTTACGGGTTTCTTCTTCCTTCCAAGGGCGGTCTGGTTTTCCATCAAACAGCATATGTACTCCCTGAAAGACAAAGCGATCATCTTCTCCTGCAATATTTAAAATGCCTTTCATGCGGAATATATCTACCCCTTTAGTTTGCAATAAGTTACTTAACCAATTATTTAGTTTTTGTCCGTCTAGTTCTCCAGATTCCACTATGGCAAAAGACTTGACTGTCTCATCGTGTTCGTGGGCAGCTTCATTTAAAAATTCGGGGTCAACTTCTAAAGCACGGTCTAAATCGAATGCCTGTACTCCCAATAACGCATCCATTCCTAGTTCAGAATTTTGAGTGCGATAGATTTTTGCCATCCCGTTCATGGCTTTAATTTTGCTTTCTAATTCATCCAAATCTTGAGGACTGACGAGATCGGTTTTATTGAGGAGAATCACATCGGCAAAGGCAATTTGTTCCTGTGCCTCATCTGCTGACCAGTGTTGTTGAATATGTTTGGCATCGACTACCGTAACCACTGCATCTAAAGCAATCTTGTCTTTCATATCTTCATCGACAAAAAAGGTTTGTATTACAGGGGCAGGATCGGCTAACCCAGTGGTTTCAATGACCAAATGGTCGAACTGATGACGACGCTTCATTAAATTGCCGATAATGCGAATCAAGTCACCCCTTACCGTACAGCAGATACAGCCGTTATTCATTTCAAAGATTTCTTCATCAGCATCAATCACCAGTTGATTATCAATACCCACTTCCCCAAACTCGTTAACGATGACTGCTACTTTCTTACCGTGTTCGTAGGTGAGGATGCGATTGAGGAGGGTGGTTTTACCCGCACCTAGATAACCAGTTAATACGGTGACGGGAACGGTGTTGGTGGTTGTCGCTACCATAATCTAATTCCTAAGTTCTTTTAGACAATGATAATCGATCTCATTGATGGAAGAACAGTTTTTAGTATAAAGAATCGAAAATGAGTATAAGAAGAAATAATCGATGTTTGGGAATTATAGGAATGTGTTGCTTTATTGGCTAGCAAAATGCGAAAAGGCATCATATTTTTTTGTTTACATACTTAATTATTGATATCTTATGGACATTCAAGAATATTTTAAAGGGTTAATGAGCGATGATAAGCTTAGTGAAATTTTAAATAAACAACATTATGGCTTTGCACATGAACTAATGCCATATATCGTTCAAAACCATTTTCAAGATTTATTAAATCATGTAGTGAATAAAACGGCTGATAACTGGATTGTGCAGCTTTGGAATAAATATTCAGATAATTCTATGGATGAATATAATTCACTGGTAGTCCTAAAGACGTAAGGATGCATTGTAGTGATGGACAAAATACCAAATTGCTCCAATATGATTTTCTATCTTTTTGGAGAAAGACAAAGTTTTCCTGACTAAGCAAGAAACTCTTTGAGGTAACGTACAGTTAAATCGTTCAATATAATTAGTTTTGCCTGTTTCTTTGCCTACTGCTCGATGTCGTTTAGAGGGAATTACCTGCTCGTAAGCTTCCCAGAAATCACTATAACAAACAGCACACTGGCGATAGACTGAAGCCAAAGATTGCCATAGCTTTTTTGCCCCTACATGCGTGCAAGCCCTTTGTCGA
>JBCDDK010000167.1:0-13034 GCA_039180345.1 Cyanobacteria bacterium P01_G01_bin.39
AGTAGTGACCCAGCTTTAGGACGGTTTCAAACAACCAAGGATACCTCGGTCTACTACTTTCTCTAAGGTATCAAGATTTGATACCCTAATTTCAAGATACAAGGATACCGCTTCGCATATAAGACTCGAACGTGAAATTTTTTTCCTAGTACATGTGGCACAGAGCCTTTGTTAGCGACGCTTACACCGCGAAGCAAGCTGTGCCTTTGTCAATCCCCAATCCCCAATCCCCAATCCCCAATCCCCAATCCCCAATCCCCAATCCCCAATCCCCAATCCCAAAATAAAGCATCTTATATTTAATTAAACCCACTTACTTATAAATGGCTCGAATCAGAGTCGATTTTAAACATTTATAATTTTTTTTGCCAAAGAAAAACGTCTTGCTGTTGATAAATCAATTCAAACCTCTGGGACTCTGATAAATTTTTGATAGTTTGTTCGGCTGCTTGAGAGGTGATGCTAAAACCTAAATGTTGCTTGGCAATTAAGATAGTATCAATATCGTGTTTGGCAATTCGCTCCACGTTGTTATCGTCTCCTAACAGAGTAATCATTGATCGCTGGCTCAGATGGGGAGCAACATACCCCGAAGTCAAAACCCTGGCATGATCGTCAACTAATTCAATAGCCCCATTAACAGCGCTCACGTTACTGTAAAGAGGGGCATAGCGAGTCCAGTAATAACCATACTTAGCTAGAGCTAGCCAAGCAACAGTTGACCAGAGAATGAGCCACCGAGGAGATAGCCAACGTCTCTGGCGATGTCTGGTGAGATAAACTAAAGAAGCAATTAACCAAATAAACAAAAAAGGAATAATCGGTAAAGCATACTGGTGAATCAAGTCTCTCTGCCGAGGATAATCCGCCAAAATATTTAACCCCAACATAGGCAAGGCGGGAATAATGGTTAATATCTTGCGCCAGTGTAAACCAATCAAAATAGGTGAGATTAACAGCAAATAGTAGAATAGTCGATCGCTCATTAAAGCTCGACCTAACAAAATTTGCGGATTTGTCAGCACCTTAAAAGCAATTTCGCTCAAAGACGTTCCCAAAGATTCATAATGCCAAGTTCCCGCCATCTGATGCCCGCCACGAAAAGTAGGAATCAAATAAAGCGCAGCAAAAATAAACCATGCTCCCCCCGCAGCCATCGTCCCCAGACCATACCACAATCGCTTTTGGCAAAGAGATAACCATAAACCCAAACCAATTACAGTCAAAGCCAGAGCTTCCTTACAGCTTAAAACTAAGATTATAGCGATCACATATTGCCCAATAGATCGATTCTTCGCTGCCCAAACCGCCCAAATTAGAGCAGGTACGGCAATAGCTTCGGGACGAAATTCGGCATAAAAATTGATATTAAAGATTCCAGGGTAAAGCACATAACAAACTGCGATCGCTCGGGCATAATTAACCGCTAAATCGCTATCGCGACTAAGACCATAAATCGGCACTACTCCTAAAGCAAAAGCGATCGCCTGGACGGCTAGCAGCCAATGAACATCAGGATATATGGCATACAGCAGGGAGATGGGATAGAGAACAATCGCTCCATGATCCCCAATCAGGTGTACCCCTTCAAGAAGAGTAGAAACAGGAGATTCTCCTTGACTAAGCAAATATACTAACTGATCGAAAAAAGCTAGGTCATTACCTTCGCGAAACAACCAAAGCTGCAAGCTGCTAAAGGCAAATAAAACAAAACTAGTAATTGTTACCAACCCAGTCAAGAACAACTTTGACTGCTGTTGGGAATGAGATTTAGCTACTCTTAGAGATTCAATTTTCACTTTTGCTCAGCAATTTATCTAAAAATACCAAAAAATTTTCTAATCGGCTCGATCATCCAACTAAACAGAATGACAACTTACTAAGTGTCCAGTATTTAAAACATATCTGATTCCAGAAAAATTAAGGTAGTAAACAGAATGGAGCAAATTCTAGTTCATTAATGACTCAGTTAAAATCTCGACAAAATTCATCTCGTGTTAAATCAGAAAAATCTGATGAGCTAAATTCCCACGTATCTCCTTGGCTAGCTAAGATAATCTATCCTCTTGGTTCATATCTAGTTTTACCCTCATTTTTTGGCAACATACAAATTCAGGGACAAGAAAATATTCCGCTGCACGATCCTGTAATTATTGCCCCGACTCATCGTTCCCGCTGGGATGCTTTTATTGTGCCTTATGCTTTAGGTAGACTCGTCAGCGGTAGAGACTTACGCTTTATGGTTTCTCAAGACGAAGTTAAAGGAATACAAGGTTGGGTGATTCGCCGTATGGGCGGGTTTCCTGTCAACACAGAACGTCCTCAACTGTCAAGCGTACGGCACAGTATTGAACTTTTAAAATTAAATCAAGAGATGCTGGTAATTTTTCCCGAAGGAGGTATTTTTCATGATTATCAGATTCATCCTCTGAAAAGAGGAGTAGGGCTGATTGCCTCACAAGCAGAAATAGACCAAATAGATAGAAAAGTCAAAATTTTGCCTGTAACAATCCGCTACAGTCAACCTTATCCAAGCTGGGGAACTGATGTTGAGGTTAATATTGGTTCTCCTTTGGTGGTCAAAGACTTTCTTGGCAAATCATTACGTCAAAGTTCTCAAAAGCTAACTGCTGCCTTGCAAGATAGCTTACAACAACTATATGAAACCTGACTTGAGCATCAGCCAAAAATTAAGTATATTTTTTGCAAAAAACTGACATAAATAAAATTTCTAATCTACTATAGAGAAATCTTAAATGCTATGGGATTTGACAAAATAAATTGATATGTAAGCTTATAATATCAGCTTGAGAGTCGGTATTGCACTGCCGATGAGTGCTACAGTAATCGTCCTTACCTGGGGCTTTCTGGTATTTATTGCTAGAGCTGTTTTCCACTCTATTCCTCTATCAGTTAAATCACTGAATGGTCATGGGGCATATAAGCTGCCGCCACAGGTGAGTCCAAAGGACTTGCTTGGCGATCAGAAAATAGCCTTTCACAGCGCGCAACGTCTTTTAATGGCGTGAAGCAAGCATGGGTTGAATCGAATCGCCTTGGTTGCTCCGTAGGATCTGATAAATTCTAAGGGTGTAAAGGTGAGCGTGACCAAGTCACAGCAAGCAAAGATAGTACATGAGTCTTTGCCTTATCAGTCTTGCTTCGCAAGAATATGGGCGGGTCTCACAAAGGTCAGACGCAGGGCACTAAGCTTTCAGTCGTTTTTGGGCAAATTAGACATACATATGAGATGATGATATCAAAAAACTCGGATTCATTATTTTGCTCATCTTCATACCCAATTTAAAGATAAAAAGAGTGAAAAATATCTTTTTTTAGCACTAAAAAACCTATGTCAAACTGATGAAGCCATTTTTCAAAATTGAAATTATAGTGGCTTTGTATAGCAAGAGATCAATAATATGAACTCTGATTTGATTAGAGTCTGCTCAATAGTTGAAATCATCCATGTCACATCCTGAGCCTAGAATTCAATGCTCGAATCCTAATTGCACAGCGTCTAACGTACTAGAAGCTCGTTTTTGTGATCGATGTAGTACCCCCATAATTAAACGTTATTTGTGGAGCAATAAACAGGTAATTACTCCAGAGCAAAAACATACCTTAATTAACAACAGGTACCTAGCCTTGAGCGAGCGGGTATTTCTGGAAACTCAACCAAGCAAACCTCCTGTAACGCCAGAGGAAGTTCCAGAAGAAATTGTGGTTTATCTTCAGCTTTTTCACTGTTATCCCCATGTTCCTCAAGCTTACGGCATGCTGGATGGGACAGATGCTTGGTTATTGGACTATGGTACGGTACCAATTACCGAATCGAAGGGATTATTAGTCAATTCTGATTTTATTCCGAGAATAGTAGATTTATGGGCAAATGCTACGGCTCTACAGCAATTAAACTGGCTGTGGCAGATAACTAAGCTTTGGAAACCTTTATCTAGTAAAAAGGTAGCAGCAACTTTATTACAACCAGACCTCCTCAGAATTAACGGGCAAATAATTCAGCTATTACAGCTACAAAGTGATGATGAACATCAAACAAGTCTCAGAGATTTAGGAGATTTGTGGTCGCAATGGTCTGAAGATGCTCACTTCAACATTCGAGATGTAATTGGAGAACTGGCATCGCGGATGGAAACAGGAGTAATCAACCAAGCGAGCCAAATAATCGCCATTCTAGAGCAAACCATTAATCTTTGCCGCCAAACTAAGCGCTATTCCTACCAAATTCGTGCCTTAAGCGATTCAGGTCCAAACCGAAGCAACAACGAAGATTCTGCTTATCCAACTCCTTCTTTGTCTGAAAAGCCATCTGGTTCAGAAAATGCTCTGGCTATTGTTTGTGATGGAGTAGGCGGACATGATGGGGGAGAAATTGCCTCAAGTGAAACCATCAAGTATCTACGTAGTAAGATTTCTCAACTGACATTGGAGCAACATAGTTCCAGAAAAATACTCGGCAAGTTAGCCAGGTATATCAATGGGGCGAATGACATTATCAACCAGCGCAATGATAGCGAACAGCGTCAGGAAAGGCAGCGCATGGGAACTACTTTGGTAATGGCACTCTCCTGTGCTCAGGAAATATTTCTCGGTCATGTTGGCGATTCTCGTATTTATTGGATTACAGCTAATAGCTGCCATCAAATGACCATTGATGACGACCTGGCATCTAGAGAAGTTCGCCTCGGCTATGCTTTATATCGAGATTCTTTACAATATCCTTCTGCGGGAGCTTTAATTCAGGCCATAGGAATGCGGGACTCCGCTGCGCTTCATCCTAATTTGCAACGCCATATTATTGATGATGATTGCATTTTCTTACTGTGTACCGATGGTTTAAGTGATTTTGACCGTGTTGAACAACAGTGGAGACAAATTGTTGTACCAGTAATTGAAGGCAAGCGAGATCTCGTCGGTGCCGTTGAGGATTTGATTACCCTTGCCAACGAAAAAAACGGTCATGATAACGTTACGGTGGCTTTGGTACATTGTAAGGTTAAACCAGCGGGGAATCCTACTGAAGTTACCGTATCTTGGTCTGATGTTGAGTTTATCCTTGAAGAGTTAACATTGTGGTCAGATGATAACTTGGCTGATTTTATTGACTCAGACTCTACCCCAGCTGATGTTTCTTCCCCGCCAACTGCAATTCCTCAACAGCAGATTGGCGAGCCTTTGCCCGAAAAAAGCCAGCCAAAATGGCTTAAGCCTCTAATCTGGCTGTTAGTTATCTCTACTGTAGTGGGAGTATTTGTCTATTATTCGCTTCAGGATAATATTCATGAGCCTGACGACAATCAACTTGAAAGTCAAGATCTAAAATTTAATTAAGTAACTAATATTACACATTGAATAAATCTTCCTTGTTGCGATACCCAGCGCGTAAGCGCAACAGGGCTTATCTCAAGTACGGATAATCAATTAAAGTCGAAAGGTAGCATAATGGATGAGTCAAGTAACAGGCAAGAAGGTTAGTCGAATGAGAGGATGGGAATACCTCAAGCAAATGGAATATAGCCTCAAAGTACCAAGAACAGAACATCTAGAGACTTCCTTGACTGAGCAACAAGATATTCCTTTAACGCCAGTTCGGGTTAAGAAGATTAGTCTGCGAGATTAGCTCTAAGCTCTAAGCCTTAAGCCATGAACTTTATAGCCATTTATTTCACCTAAGAACAAGTAAAAAATCACCTAAATGATAGATTTTGAATCTACCTTATAGCAAGGGTTTTAGCTTATCCCGAATTCACGTTCCTTTAATAGAAATCCAAAATAGCTGTCAAGAAATTATCGGCAGTTAGCTCCATAACAACCAAATTTTCTATAATGACTTTCTAATATATTGCTAACTTTGACGGTAATTTTTAGGAGTCATACCCACATAGTTGCGGAAGTATTTACTCATGTGAGCGTGGCTGTTAAAGCCGCATTCCAAAGCTATATCGGATATCGATGTGTCCGCCTTAAGTAGCAGTTGTTTTGCTAATTCAATTCTTTGTTGCATCACATATTGATGAGGAGATACACCCATGGATTTCTTAAACAGTCTACTGAAATGAAATTTACTAATTCCTAGATGATTGCTTAAGTTTTCTAGCTTAATAGATTGGCTCAAATGATGATCGATATATTCAATCGCTTGAAATAAAGAGCGATCGCTCAATCCCCCTTGATGAATTGCTACATCAGGTTGAGTTGCACTATAGTCTCGTAATAGATTAACCATCAAAGCATTGGCTAAAGAATCTATATAAAGCTGTCCCCCACTATCTTGACCTCGATACAGTTCGCTACGTAACATCATGGCTAACTGCTCGATTTGAGGATGGCGATCACGAAACTCGGTTCTTAACTTTAAACGATCTAGATCGCAGTTCATCACTTCGACCGCCACTTGTTCGAGAAAGGGAGTGGGAATTTTAATTTCTAAGTAATGGTCATCACCGTAAACTTTATAGGAACAGGGTAGCTTTGCTGGTGCGAGGGAAAGATCGCCTTTGGAATAGATGCCACTATAATTGCGGTCGCCAATAGCTTGCCAAATACGGTATGGTTTGGTTGCCAAACACAAGGCAATTGTATGTTCTAGATCGGGAGTAAAGTTACTGTTTCCTGGTGGTTGCTTAAATTCAGCAACAGTTATCGACTTCCAACCCAAATCTGAACTCGTAATAATCGGTGATGAATTAACCATTGGCTTTGCTTAGAAAAACTCGCAGCAACATTTTGTAAGCAAGGCAAGATTTTGAAAGCTCGAAAATCTTTTGTTACCTATTGTGTAATTGTAACGTTTCAATCGCTAACAATTAACAAATATAAAGCTTGATTAAATAAGATGAATAGATTGCTACATATTGATGCCAGTCCGAGAGGAGAAAGATCGCATTCTCGCAGATTAACTAGAGAATTTGTCGAAACTTGGAAAAAACCCAATCCGATCAACACTATTGTTTATCGCGATATTGGGCGCAATCCTATTCCTCACGTTACTGAAGACTGGATTGCTGCTGCATTTACTCCTAAGAACGAGCGATCGCCTGAAAGGCAATAATACCCACTCCAATAATGCACAAAAATACCCCCAACCAACCTTTAACAAGCCTTGATCGAAAATTTACTAACTCAATACAGAACATCAGATTAAAGATCTGATCTCATTAGCGATCGCGAAAATCACAATAGAAGCCACAAAATTCTCAGCAAGATTTTGATAGTCGAGCAAGATTTAAAAAGATTTTACTAGCTTGATCGCGTCATTATTTGACCAACGGTCACAGCACAAAGGCGATTCGGTTCGCCGCATGTGTCGGTCGTTCTTGAAGCGATGGCTCATGGGACAAAGGCTTTAGCCGCATGTGACCCCCGCCGCGAGAGTGGAACAGCGCGATAGTCTGTTGCGGAGGTATCCTCCGTTGAAGAACTATCGCAAGACAGCCGAAACAAGTACTCCTAACGGAGACTTCGTAACGGCGTTTCCTCTCGCAAAGACCGCCTCGCTTCGCTTTTACGACGGAGTAATCTGTGACTGAGATAAATAAACATAAATATAAAAAAATGATTTCAATGACAGTTAATTCTCCTCTTCGTATAGAGAGCAAAAAATTTCTGAAACTTGCTATCCCTCTAGCTAGCGCACAGGTTGCCCAATCGATGACGGGTTTTTTTGACACCATCATGATGGGGAGATTAGGTGCAGAAAGCCTAGCTGCTGGTGGTTTAGCTTCTCTCACTTTCTTTGCCATCTTAAATACTGCTGCGGGAGTGGTTATGGGAATTAGCCCTTTAATTGCCGAGGCTTACGGCGCAGGAAAAAAAAGCAGGATTGAAAGGTTAACGCGTCAGGGATTTTGGATGGTGTTGTTGCTGTCAATGCCGATGATGATCATCATGGCTCATCTTGATTCTATTATGCTGCAATTTGGACAAGCCGAAACTATCGTTACTTTAGCCAATACTTATTTAAATATTATTCTCTGGGGTTTCTTTCCTGCTTTGGGTTTTGCCATGTTGCGAGGTGTCGTATCTGGATTATCTCATGCTCGTCCTGTAATGATCATCGTGATTGTTGGCACAATTTTTAACGTTATTGGTAACTATATTTTAGGTTTTGGTAAGTTTGGTTTTCCCCGTCTAGAACTAGCAGGATTGGCTATATCTAGTGCGATCGCTCTCTGGGGGATGTTGATCGCTTTGCTGGTTTATATTCTCAAACATCAGCAATTGAGAACTTATCGTATCTTTGAGCGGCTACATGTCGTCAAACCCACTATCTTGTGGGAATTAGCTAAAACAGGAGTACCTATTGGCATCTTTATCGCTTTAGAGGTGGGACTATTTACCGTAGTCACTTATCTAATGGGTGCATTGGGAACAGAAGTACTAGCTGCTCATCAAATTGTTTTTCAAACCATAATGGTAACTTTCATGATTCCCCTGGGAATGTCTTATGCAGCCACAGTAAGAGTCGGACAGTGGCTGGGACAAAAAGATTTTTCAGGAGTTAAACGGGCAGGATACATTAGTGTGGCTATGGGATTGGTATTTTCAGTTTTCTTAGCGATCGCAATGCTTTTGTTTCCCAGAGCGATCATTGGACTATATATAGATATCCAAGATCCTGCCAACGCCTCTATCATAAATCTTGCTTTACCAATGCTGATGATAGCTACTGTGTCACAAATATTAGATGCAGTCCAAAAAATCACCTACGGCGCACTCCAAGGAATTCAAGATACTAGCATCCCCGTATTGTTAAACATTGCTGCTTTTTGGGTTGTGGGATTACCCACTAGCTATTTACTCGGATTTTACTGGGATTTAGGTGGCAAAGGCTTATGGTTAGGGCAATCTTTCGGAGTTACTATCGCCGCTATTCTTTTCTTACTGCGGTTTCGCAATCGCATTGCTCGTTAACAAAAAGATGAGCATTTGAGTCATAAATTTATTTACTGTAAATTAACAAGCGATCGCTAGATTCATACTAAGCGAAGTATAAGAATTAAATCTAATACGTTCGACAAATTTTAAGAGATAATTTTTAATTTGCTCAAGATAAAATCTTAATTTCTGATAAAACATCAAAGTAATTTAGCCGCAGTAGTACAGATATTAGTGTCATTTCTTTCATTGTTTGCTACAAGATAAAAGGATTTTACTTATTAAAATGTGTTGACATAGATGAAATTAATAGTTGCCTGCTTCAGTTTGTGCTTGTTTGCTGTGACCAACCCCCAAATTTCCTTAAGCCAGTCAGAGTCTAGTGCTTCTTCCGTATGCGATAACGACTTATCTACAGCCATTAACAAAATTATTAATCGACCTGAATTTGAGCGATCGCGTTGGGGCATTGAAATTCAAACTTTAGCAACAGGCACGAGTTTATATAGCCTCAATGGCAACATGTTCTTCACCCCTGCATCTAGCCTCAAGCTTCTGACTTCAGCGGCTGCATTATTGGAATTGGGCAAAGATTACCAAATCAAAACTCCTCTTTACAGTGTCGGGGCGCCACCAAACTTAACCTCGTTGCGCCTTGAAGGACAAGGAGATCCCACTATAACAAGTAAAACGTTAAAAACTATAGTACATCAGTTGCAGGAGTTAGGGGTCAAGCGGATCGAAAACTTAATTATTGATGATAGTTATTTTCCCGAACCTCAAATCAACCCTACTTGGGAATGGCTAGATGTCCATAGCTATTTTGCTACGGCAGTTAATAGTACGATTCTCAATCAGAATACAGTTACCCTAACCCTCTTGCCACAACAGGAAGGACAACCAGTAGATTTTTTTTGGAGTGATGCGATCGCGGCTCAACAATGGCAGCTTGATAATCAAGCAATAACTGGAAAAGCAGATATCGATTACCAGATTGAACTTGATGGATATTTGGGTAAACCGAAGTTACAACTACGAGGAGAATTAGCTGTTAATGAACCTCCTGATGTTTGGGATTTAGCAATAGTTGATCCTGCTCAATATTTTTTAGAATCATTTCGGGTTCAATTAGCTGAGGCGGGGATTAAAGTAATTAAAGGAATAGTTGTTAATCAGTCTGGGCAAACTCAACTAGAGACAGAATTAATTACATTTGATTCTTTACCAATGGGGCAAATATTAGAACAGGTAAATCAAGAAAGTAATAATTTACATGCAGAAGCTGTAGGTAAAATATTGGCTAAAAAATTAAATTCAGAAACCGCAATCGAAGCTATTAAATCAAGCTTAAATACTATCGGTATTGATCCTGATGAATATGTGTTGGTCGATGTATCTGGTTTATCTCGCCAAAATCTGATTACGCCTCATGCATTAGTTGAAATATTAAGAACAATGTCTCAGTTACCCGAAGGAATATCTTACCGTCAGACATTAGCTTTAGCGGGTACTAATGGAACTTTAAAAAATCGCTTTGTTAATTCTTCAGTAGCAGATAATCTATGGGCTAAGACAGGAACTTTGACAGGAGTAAGTAGTTTATCTGGTTATCTTATTAACGGTCATGATACTGATCTTGTATTGAGCATATTAGTTAACAATTCAGAACTCAAAAGTAACAAAATAAGGCAGGCAATTGATGAAATAATTGTGATCTTAAACCAGTACAGTAAGTGCTAGAAATCACAGACAGTAAATTGTTCCCTAAGTTGTATGAAG
The DNA here is from genome assembly GCA_039180345.1 of Cyanobacteria bacterium P01_G01_bin.39. Lineage (GTDB taxonomy): Bacteria > Cyanobacteriota > Cyanobacteriia > Cyanobacteriales > Xenococcaceae > Waterburya. The sequence continues at coordinate 10,678 of JBCDDK010000167.1, forward strand.
ATATTAAAAAGATCACCCCATAAATACTTCGCAAATGTCTTTTTTTAGTGAACCCTATGTTAGCCTATAAGCAACTATATAAAACAAATATTTTTTGCTTTTGACCTCAATATTTGTTGTCTTTAAGCTAGGTCATAACCATGAAAAAAATTACTATTAACTCAAAACAGAAGTTAGCTATTGCTGGTTTAGCGATCGTATTTATAAGTGTATTTTGTCAATCTGTAAATGCTCAAAGTTCAGATAAGAAAGTATCTGAAATTGGCTGGAAAAGCCGTTTAAGTAGTATGGGATTAAACAAGCCTAAAAATATCGGCAAGACCTATAATTTCTACTGTCAACCTGCATCAGAAAATTTTATGCACGGCAAAATTTGGGGAACAAACACTTACACGGCAAATTCAGCTATTTGTTCTACTGCCGTTCATGCAGGGATGATTTCTGCGTCTGGAGGTGTTGTTAGTATCGAACTCCAAGAAGGACAGGAGTTTTATACTGGCAGTACTAAAAATCAGATTGCCAGTGAAGATCATGCTCGTACAGATGTCAGTTTTACTTTTGTTGGTGAAGTGGCTGATGTAAATAGTCCTAAGACATATCGTGATCAACAGCGTCGTCCTGCGACAATTGAACAGGTGATGGTAAACAGTGTTCAGAGGGGTTTGGAGAGAACAATTGAAGAGGCTATTAGCGATCTTTTTAAATAGATAAGTAGGTCAATATAAATAAAATTAACTGGTGATGAACTAAGACAAGCAATGATTAAATATCGCAATCTTGGTCATCAATGGGACTTTAACCAGAAGAAAATTGACTTATTCAATGGACTTGTCCGCATGTACGCGCACCGTTAGGGATTAAGGGTAATTTATTTCTACAATTCTTATTTAAAACAACTATATCTGTGAACTTTTTCTAATGCCTCAAATTAGGCTTGACATGCGAGTACAGTGCGTTAAATTTTATCAACGCACTTTATTAACAATGATGTTGACTGTTAACTGACTTTAACGGCTTCTAAAATACGCGAATAATAAAAACTTACGCTAGTCATACCTGTCCGTTTTATCTCAAAGCCATTATCTTTTAAAATAGCAATAATATCAGCTTCTTTATGTTGATATGCTCTAGTGGTTTTAGAAGGACCAGGAAAAAATTCACCAATCTTTTTCAAGACAAATAACAAACAGGTTTTAGGGGCAAAACTCAAAATTAAACGAGATTCCGCCAGAGAAGCTAAGTGAGCGATCATTTTAGCGGCATCTTCAGTAGGATAGTGAATCAGAACATCTAAACAGATTACCGTATTGCATTTACCTGTTAGTTTTTCCAGATCCTCCACGCTGAAAGACACTTTACTCATATCTTCTAAAGCTGCGGCGGCTTTTTCTTGGGCTTCTCCCACCATCTTTGCTGAGATATCACTAGCAGCAACTGTCGCACCTTCCTGAGCGAGGGGTATACTTAAACTACCCACGCCACAACCTGCATCACAGATAGTTAAATCAGCTAAGTTACCATCATCCTTTAACCACTCAACTACCGTATCGATAGTCTGTTGATGTCCCTGACGAATTTTCTTTTGGACTTTGTTGACATCATCGGTTTTGCCATAAATCCTACGCCAGCGGTCAAACCCTTTCTGGTTAAAGTATTCCTTAACAACTGCTTTATCGTTTATCTTATCTGCCGTTTTCATAAATTTGTTTAAAAACTACTTTAAATATGCCTTTCGACTCAGTATTGTATCTTGCTGACCTCCCCCTAAAGAGAGAAATATTGTGAAGTATTTTTCTTTTGGGGTAAGTAACCAAAAAATGCCGCGACAAAATTATTCTAATATTTATCTACAGAGCATTTCGTTTTAATTTGAGACTGTAAAATTCGTCCACAGATGAACGCAGCGGTGCGACCCCGCGTCGACGTAAGGCGCAAGGGAATGCGCACCGAGGACGCAGATAAATTAATTTGCTTTGTTGGCAGTTAAGAGTGATGATGTACTGTGCTACATTGTTCTGCAAAAGGCTGTAATAGACAGTTCGAGAGTTGCGATTGAATGTTTGGCAATTGATTGCCGATATCATCAGTAAAATTTATTTAGACTAGAGAAAATTATTTCTGATAGAATCAACTAGCGTTTAAACGAAATTGCCCTATTACCTCAGCCATATATTCGCGATAATAGCTTGACTATTGAAGATTTAATGGGCGTTGCACAGTTAAAATATGATAAACCCTATTAACTATGCAGTGTCCCGAATGCAAATCAAAGAAAATAGTCAAAAATGGTCGGCGAAAAGATCAACAAAATTATCTTTGTCGTGATTGCGATCGCCAGTTTATAGATATTTATGACC
>JBCDDK010000168.1:0-13014 GCA_039180345.1 Cyanobacteria bacterium P01_G01_bin.39
GAAGTAATGTTAAAGCACTCAATTCGATTACTCATTCATTATCTTAAGTTTTGGGATGTCCCAGTGCCTTATGTCGAAAATTATTTTCCTCTTTAGCGATCGCATTATTCGGGCTTTCATACCCTAATTTACCAACGCCGGAAATCGTAATTGTTAGCTCGATTTTAACAGCATATTACAGCTTCATTTTTCTTGCGCTTACCCTGCTAAATTTATTTTAGCTATTTGTGAGTAAAGTATGATATTTTCATTTTCTTCTTGTATTTATTTTACTCTTTTACTATTTATGTCATTGTCTAATTATTTAATAGATAAATTAAGAGGTAGACCACCCATATTGTGATAGCCATTCGAGACTATAAATTTACGAACTAAATCAAGATGTAAAACTTCTTCAGATAATTTAGCCCATAATGACATAGAGTTTAGTGCAGTATACTCAGCTTTTTCCGCTCTAACGTCAACTAAGGCATTATCTTTGGCTATTTTAATGATTTTTATAACAATAATATCGCCAAGACAATAAAGTTTTTGTTCTGGTGATTTTTTTGCTGGAAAGTCGATATTTTGAGTTGCTGTACTGGAATAATTTTTATTTTTTTGATTCTTACTTAATGCCCAGCATTGAAAATCCAGTATTTTGATTTTTAACAGCTATTTCATTTGGCATAACCAGGAAAGCTTAATCTATTCTGGGTTTTTCTCTTGACCAAAATATATATACCTAGAGAAAGATAAGAATTTAGAAAATATTAAATAATATACAAATACAAATAGAATTTAGGAACCAGCGTATTATGTTTAGTTCGACCTCGATCAGATTGAAACCTTATGTAAACAAGCTAGCTGTTATTGTTACTGCGATCGCTGTAACGATTTTTGCGTGGGCGAATATTTTTTGGTCAGCAGATATTAACGCTAATGCAGCTACTTTAGAAGGATTGGGTAATCAATTAGAAGGAAAAGTACAGCAAGATATTGGTACTAAAAGACGTGGTGTTGGAGATTTAGTTGATAATCCAACCGAAGAAGCTAAAGGAGCATTAATGCAAGCGCAAGGTAAAGCCAAACAAGATATTGGCACTACTCAGAATAAACTCGATGATGCTAAAGATACTGTGGAAAATCAGTCAGAAAACTTAATTGATTCTGTTAAAGACATTTTTAATTAATTGTTTTCCAGATTGTTGATTTTGACGATAGTTTTTTGAAGAGAGTTATAACATGTCCCCAGAAGAGAAAGTTATACAAAGTCGTCCTGTAGCAGAGGGAGTTCTCAATATAGCGGATACATTTCAAGATGCGGAAACGAGACCAATTAAGGCTAGTTCTGATTTGTTAATTGAAAATAACAATCAGCTTGATAATGCCGAAAGGAAAGATGATTTTGTTGATCAAGCAAGCCAAAATAAGATCAATAAAGAACCACCTCTTGATTAAATTTGCATAGGATAAATATTCTAACAGTGACTTAAATTATCTGAATTTAAGTCACTGTTTTTTTATCGTAAAATAACCCTCTTCTTTCACTTTCTAAAATAAATTATTCCAGGGAAAGGATTACAGCGATTTTAAAATTAGAGTTTTTATTACCGTAAAAAAATCAAGCAGTTCTTTTATCTATAAATGCTCTAGAATTGAATAATGACAAAAGTTTTCGGAGTTTAGCAGAAGAGGGATAAATAGCTATTAACATTACGATTCAAGATTATAAAATTAAAGCGATTGAGTTTTTCAATCAACGTAAGAGCTAATCATTTTGATATCCACTGGCACAAACAAGGTTTTGTTTTTTCCCTAGAGGTAATTCTCTAACCAATTGAACCAAGGCGCAGCAAGGACTATTGAGGATGAAGTATCAACTAGAAATTGCCGACCTAATAACAGAGGATGGAGTGTAGCAAGATTCTATGACTTTATATGTGAAGGCAAATAAATGAAGTTTAAAGCTACAGGAAATAAACATTATTTATCATTTATCTACTGCCCATAGCTCCCTGCCAAGGATAACGATTATTATATCTTACAGAGTTCAGGTAGGTATGTAGTAATGGTATCTGTTTTAAATAGAAGTAATATAGCAAAGAGCAATAGTATCTAAAATTTAATTTATCCTTCATTACCCATTATTTATAATGCTTAATATGAACTAGCGGTGACAAAGGGGTAATAGTTGCTGACAAGTCCTTACTCGCATGTGCGCGCTGCGCCGATTTTAGGTTGTTCAAAAATTAACTCTCGTAGATTCACCAGTTACGTAATTACTTAATTTGTAACCTATATGATCTCAGTGACGACAATGGTGCAGCTAACAATATAGAAAGTGTCCCCGATCATTCACCCGATAGTTTGTCTTCCATACGTCTAGATCTCTATACTTAATTTTTAACCTCACCAAATATTGTTTAAAAATATTATTAGTAATGGTTCAAGAAATAGCTGGCGAGAATTATCTAGTTGCATATCATCCCGATTCCACTACCATTACCATTACCATCAACAGTCAACAGGAGTTTAATAGGGAATAGGAAATACAAATTAAATGACGGTAATAAAATTAGGTAAATGTCTCAGCCTAGCCAGATATGTCGGAATCAGCTTTGAATCAAGAATTGCGATCGCAAATAGAAGGACTCCAGCAGCAGGTGCAAAGATTACAAGGAGAAAAGGCTGATCTGGAAATTTTGACCGAAGCCGTCACCGAACATGCAACTGATCTTGAAAACCAGCTATACGCTAATAATCAAAAAATGTCTCTTTACCTCCAACAGGTAGAGAAAGTAACCGCAGCAGCAGCAGCAGTAGAAAACCACACTTTTGATCCAAATAGTCTAGCTGATCTTGGTCAACGGGAGGACGAATTAGGTCGGTTAGTGCGGGTATTTTGTCAGATGGTGCAAAAGATAAAAACCCGTGAACAAGAATTGGCGGAGGCAAAAGATCAGTTAGAAGCAGTGTTGGATGCGATTCCTGGTTCTATTTCCTGGATTGACTCACGGGGACAATATATTGGCGTTAACCGCTATCAGGCAGAAACTAGAAACTTATCTCCTGATGCTTTCGTGGGCAAGGAAGTTGGATTTTTTCAGGGAGGCAGTCAACTAGCCCAATTTATGCGACAGTTTTTGGCTAGTTCGGACAATTTTGCCTCGCAAGTAGTGGAAATAGATGCAGAATCAGCCAAGCAGTACTATCTGGTTGCGGCGAAGAAATATCAACAAGGCAATGCAACGGTTTCGGTTGGTATCGACCTCGAACGTCAACTAAAACAAGCGCTACTACTCAAACAAATTACCCAGGAAATTCGTAAAAGTCTAGATATTGCTCAAATTTTTCAGACCACCGTAGATATAGTAGGGTCAACCTTTAGCAGCGATCGCTGTCAGATTTTGAGGTATGAAGGTCATCGGGTTAAAGTAACAGTTGAATATTTAAAGTCAGCTAGTAATATTTCCTTGCTGGGACAACATCTAGACTTTCCTCAACTGTCGAGTATACAACCTTTGATCGCTTGCGATGATGTCGATGCTGAATCATCCTTACGTAATAACCAAGAACTGTTTCGACAGCTAAAAATCAAATCATTACTGGCTGTTTCCCTCTCTTTCAATCACCAGTTTTACAGCGTACTGGTTCTTTACCGTCAACTAAAAGCGGACAATTCTACTCCTCCCTGGACCCAAGAAGAAGGTGAGTTGTTACAGGAAGTTGCCACCCAAGTAGAAATTGCGATCGCCCAAGCACGATTATTGGAACGAGAAAAACAACATAGTCAGGCTTTAGCAACTGCCAAAAACCATGCTGAAATCGCCAACCGCGCCAAAAGCGAATTCCTGGCAAACATGAGTCATGAATTACGAACTCCTCTCAACGCCATCTTGGGTTTTTCCCAGTTAATGGAACGAGACACTAACCTTTCCACCCAACAACGGAACTCTCTAGGAATTATCAACCGCAGTGGGGAACATCTGCTTAATTTGCTCAATGATGTTTTAGAGATGTCTAAAATTGAAGCAGGAAGAACCAGCTTAACTATTACTGCCTTCGATCTTCTGCTACTACTACAAACTTTACAGGAAATGTTCCAGATTCGAGCTACTGCCAAGAACCTGTCGCTGCAATTTGATGTAGCACGGAATGTTCCTCAGTATATATCGAGCGATCAAGGAAAATTACGTCAGATTCTAATCAATTTATTGAGTAATGCGATTAAGTTTACGCAAGTCGGTGGGGTAATCTTAACCGCAGAATGCGTTTCCTCATCAGCCGAGGTTGAGCGGGATAGACAAAAGCTAGATGTGACTCATCAAGATCCTAAAATAAGTAATACTCAAACAGCACAGCTTAAATTTATCGTCAAAGATACAGGTAAAGGCATTGCCCAAACAGAACAAAGACGTATATTTGAACCTTTTGTCCAGACCGATCTCGGTACCAACTCAGAAGATGGTACTGGTTTGGGATTAGCAATTAGCCGCCAATTTGCCCGACTAATGCAGGGTGATATTACTTTCACGAGTGCTGCGGGTCAGGGTTCAACCTTTGCGTTAGCAATTGAGGTACATTTAGCTAAGTCTGAACAAGTTGAACCTCCCCAGAAGAAACGAAGAGTAATTGGTATCGCTGCGGGACAGCCAGAATATCGCATTTTAGTAGTAGATGATAAAGAAGCAAATCGAGAACTATTAGTAAGATTTCTAACTACCATTGGTTTACCTACCCTTACGGCTACTGACGGCAGAGAAGCAATTGAGATTTGGCAAGAGTGGCAACCAGACTTAATTTGGATGGACATGAGAATGCCCAACATAGATGGATATGATGCCACTAAAAAAATTAAAGCTGCTGATGATAGCAAGACGATTGTAATTGCTTTAACTGCCACGGCATTTGAAGAAGAACGAGGCAAAATACTCGAAGTTGGTTGTGACGATCTGGTTCGTAAACCCTTTAAGGAAGAAGAAATATTTGATAAAATGGCGCAACATTTAGGAATCGAATATCTTTATGAAGTAGATAACCTGTTTAGTCAGCAAATAAAACCAAAATCGTCTGATTTACTAAATTTAGGCTTAATGTCGGTTGAGTGGCTCAGTTCCCTCCGTCAAGCAGCGATTGAAGTTGATGCAGAGTCTTTGATGCAGTTAATCAATGAGATTAGGAGTGACGACTCTACTCTAGCTACTGCACTTACTGAATTAGTTGACAACTATTGTTTTGATGAGATTATTGGTCTTACAGAGACTGGGGGAGTAGGGGAGTAAGAGCCCTGACCAAGGTAGACTTTTTACATTTGAGTCTGAAATTGAGACAAGGAAGACAAGGGAGTCAAACCTGATTATTTCGCTCAAATAATAGTAGATGCTCACTGCTTTGTTAAAAACCCACCCTTATGAGGAATAGGGGACTGGGGGATTAATTGATCTTCTGATCGTTTTTATCCCAGTATTAATAAACATAATTAAACTGCATCAAAATCATCAATTTTGCTTAAAATCTGCTCAACTATTGCTTCTGGAGTATTAGCGACATCGATAATCAAAGCATTTTGAGGTTCTTCTAAAGTTTCAAACTGACTCTTGAGTAAATTAGAACTCATAAAGTGTCCCGTGCGTTCTTCAATCCTGCTTTGAATGCAATCATAGCTGCCACGGAGATAAACAAAGATCACACCAGTTTGTTCCTGGCATAACATCTTACGGTAGGAGGATTTGAGTGAAGAGCAAGCTAAAATACCCTGCTGATTACTGTTCAAAGTATTACTAATCAGTTGATGTAAGCTTGACAACCAGGGCAAGCGATCGCTATCAGTCAAAGGAATACCTTGCTTCATCTTGTCGATATTGGACTGAGGATGAAAATCGTCGGCGTCATAAAAATGCCAACCAGTGCGATCGCTCAATAGTTTACCGATGGTTGATTTTCCTGTACCCGAAACGCCCATGATGATATAAAACATACATTTTAAAATTGAGGATTGGCGGTAGACTATATATTTAATTATTAATGATTTTTTTTAGCTTATTTTTTAAAATATTCTATGATGGCGATGAACATCCCTGAAACGGCGGCTTACGATGTAGTAGTTATTGGTTCTGGGATCGGTGGTTTGGTTACTGCGACTCAGCTGGCTGCTAAAGGGGCAAAAGTATTAGTTCTGGAACGATACTTAATTCCAGGTGGTAGCGGCGGCTATTTTGAGAGATCAGGATATCGTTTTGACGTTGGCGCATCAATGATTTTTGGCTTCGGCGACCGAGGTACTACCAACTTGCTAACTCGCGCTTTGGATGCGGTGAATATGAAGCTAGAAACCTTTGCCGACCCTGTACAAATCCATTATCATCTACCAGACGGTTTGGAACTAAAAGTTCATCGTGATTATGAAGCTTTTTTACAAGAGCTAATTGCTATTTTTCCTCATGAAGAGCAGGGGATTCGGGCATTTTATGGCAAGTGTTGGTCAGTATTTAATTATCTCAACTCCATGGAATTACTTTCTTTAGAAGAACCTAAATATCTAACGAGAGTCTTTTTTCAAAAACCCCTGTCTTGTTTGGGTTTAGCTAAGTATTTACCTCTCAATGCTGGTGATATTGCGCGCAAGCATATCAAAGATCCTCAGCTACTACAGTTTATTGATATAGAGTGCTATCTGTGGTCAGTTGTAACTGCCGACAAGACACCGATGATCAATGCCGGGATGGTATTTAGCGATCGCCATTATGGGGGCATTAATTACCCCAAAGGTGGAGTGGGCAAAATTGCTGAAAAGCTGGCAGAAGGTCTGGTTAAAGCAGGAGGAGAGATTAAATATAAAGCCAGAGTAACAAAAATTCTCATCGAGAATGGGAAAGCAGTTGGGGTTAGGCTGGCTGATAATACAGAGTATCGCGCTCAAAGAGTCGTCTCCAATGCTACCCGTTGGGATACCTTTAGTAAGCTTCTACCTCCAGAAAAAACACCTAGTAAAGAACGAAAATGGCAACAGAGATATCAAAAGTCCCCTAGCTTCCTTAGTTTGCACCTGGGAGTTGATGCCAAAGTCTTACCCGAAGGAACTGATTGCCATCATATTCTTTTAGAAAGCTGGGATAAAATGGAGGATAGCGAAGGCACTATTTTTGTTTCCATACCCACACTGCTAGATCCTAGTTTGGCACCTCCAGGACACCACATCGTTCATACCTTTACTCCCAGTTGGATCAGTGATTGGCAGGGATTGTCTGCTCAAGAATATCAAGAGAAGAAAGAAACTGCCGCAGCGAAGTTAATCAATCGATTAGAAGCAATTTTTCCTGGATTGTCTGCGGGCTTAGATTATCAAGAAGTAGGCACGCCTCGAACCCATCGACGTTTTTTGGGTAGAGAAGATGGTACCTATGGTCCTATTCCTCGTCGTAAATTAGCAGGATTACTCGGGATGCCTTTCAATCGCACTAGTATCCCAGGCTTGTATTGTGTTGGGGATAGTACTTTTCCTGGTCAAGGTTTGAACGCTGTGGCATTCTCAGGTATGAGTTGTGGGCATCGCGTTGCGGTGGATTTGGGTTTGTAAACTAAAAAATTAACTCCTAGTATGAATAAAGCTATTGAGTGAAAATTTGCGATCGCTCTGTTAAACAGAAAACATCTCTACCAAAGGTTGGGGATAGGCTAGCAAGTCTATTCCTCCTCATCCCAACTATGCTCCAAATGATCTTCCATCAATAATTCATCATTCTCGCTTCCTCTTGGGGCAATTATCGCTGTTTCCCAAGTAAGTTAATTGATTGTAAACACAAGGTTTAAACAAATCCTCTAGCTGTTGCGAAATGATCTTAAATAGTGAAAACAGAGAAAAAATCATTTAAAATAGCCAGCAAATCCGATATGTCCCACGAGATCTAAATGTTTTCAGTTATTTGAAACCTTATTTGTCTTTCTACCAGAATTTAGACCTCAATCAAAATGCGATTTACGCGCTCTATTAAAAATCTTTACTGGCTCGATGTTTTGATTCTCTTGCTGGCATTAATAGTAACGCTACTGGGTATCGGCAGCTATGGCTTGTATGAACCCCATGAAGGTCATTTTGCGATGGTTGGTCAAGAAATGGTTTGGCGTAATGATTGGATTACTCCTCATCTCAATGGCTCGCCTTATCTCAATAAACCACCCTTACTCTATTGGTTAGTTGCGATCGCTACTGAGTTTTTAGGCTCTTCAGAATTATCGGCAAGACTCCCCGTGAGCATTGCTGGTTGGGTAGGGATCGTTGTTGCCTGGAAATGGACTAGAGAGTTATGGGGGGTTGATGCTAGTCGAGTCGCGGCATTAATGCTGTCGGTAACTCTAGGCTGGTTTATTTTTACCCACCAAATCTTAATTGATGTCTTGCTGGGTACTCTACTGATTAGCAGCAATTATTTTCTGTGGCGATCGCTTTATCAATCTCAATCTCGTTGGTACTGGTGGGCTACCTATATCTGTCTCTCTTTGTGTGTATTGACTAAAGGATTAATCGGCATTGTGTTTCCTTTAGTGGGTTGTTTTGCCCTGGCTGTAGTGCGACAGGATCAAAAAATCATTACGCGACTGCGTCTGGCTCAAGGATTGCCGCTAATGCTGGCATTAATCTTGCCTTGGTTTATTGCTGTAGAGCAAGCAAATCCAGGTTTTTGGCATTATTTTATGGTCAATGAACATTTAGATCGTCTATTAGATCGTCGCTTTCCTCCCGACTATGAAGTATCAAAAGTTAGTGTGGCTGGCTATCTGGCGATCACTGCCTGTTGGTGCTATCCCTGGATCTTGTTTTTGCCCTCGGTAATTAAATCGACCTGGCAAGAATGGCATCATGGTTTATCGACTCAAGCTTCTCTGGCAAAGCGTAAAACTAGCGATGCTGTTTTCTTATTGGCAATGGGAGCTATTTTACCTGTAGTGGCATTTTTACCCCTCTCTTCAAGATTGATGTACTACAGTGTTCCCGCGATACCTCCCTACGTTATTCTATGTGCTGGGTGGTGGCATAAACTCTTCCAGAAATCAGCTACGGTTCAATCGTCTAAAGTTATTGGTAGTTCCTCGGCGCCAGCGGGTTATCTATTTGACATAGGTACTTGGCGCGAGTCTGTAGTTAGATCTGTGGGTTACAGTATCAAGTCTCGAAGCATTGATTTATACGGCGCGATCGCTCTAATTTTAGGCACTGGCTTTTATGGCGCAACTGCTACATTGCCTTGGTTGCTTACTCTTTTCCCTACAGTTTTGCTAACTCCAGAAGTTATCCAGTTAATTGCCATAGTCGTGATCGCTATGGGGACAGGATGGTTGGCTACGGGATTAGGCTTGCTCAAGCGTTATGAAAAAGCGTGGATACCTTTATTTATTGCTTCAGTTATCATTTATCTGGCAATTATTAAAAGTTTTACTCTATATGAAAACGTTCGTTCTTCTAAAAATTTGGTACAGCAGGCAAATTCTTGTCTGAACCTTGATACTCTTTGGATTTTTGAAGGTTCTAGGGAAATTGGCGCAGCAGGGGCAGTGGGCTATTATCTTAATCAGACTCAACAGAATACTCCCTATCGAACAGTTAAGATCCTGTCTGATGGCGGCAAAAATCGCCTTCCGCCTCAGTTTCCAGGAACTCCTCCACCATATTTGATTTCTGGCGATGAACTACAAACCTATTGGGATAGCGATCGCCCTGTAGTATTTCTAACGGATTTTTTACGTCAGCCTAACGATCCTCAAGATCCTTTAAGTCTCAATCTGCCTCAAGGTGTTACTCAACCCTATATCACTAGTGGTCAACGCCGACTCTATCTAAATCAAGCCGCAACTAGGCTGGCTCAATCAAAATGCCCTTCAACTAACCCATAATAGACGTAGCATGCTACGTCTCTAACGACTAACCACGGACAACTGATCTACTACCTTCTCTTTTCCTGATGGATCTACCACAATCAGGGATAATTTATCAGCTACATTTCCCTTTAGATACATTTCTCCTGCTGATTCTCCTCCTAAATCAACTTCTCCTAAGATTTTGTGTAGTAGCGGATCATAGTGAAATTCAAAATAATTGCCGTAAGCAATGCTATCCACAATGTTGTCATAACTAGCTATTACCGAGCCTGAAGGGTCATAAAAGCTTACCTTGAGACTATCTACTGTGTCGGTTGTTCCTCTACCCTGTACCGTAATTTCTGTCGCAGATGCCTGATCGTAACTAAAAACTGCCTCTACCTGATATCCGCGATCGCCTTTCATCTTTAATTGCTGCGTCATCGCCTCCACAGGTAACACATAACCGACATTGAGCAATATAGTTGCCAATGCCATCAGGATCAAAAGCGCAAATTTTTGGTAATTGAACATGGGATAGGTCTTGATTATTAATTAATTCCAGAGATTATTTAGAATACAGCCTCCGACAGAACATCTCTCACCGAAGTCTGTGATATATTAAATTAAATTAAGCAAAATCCCTTATTGCTTGACATATGTATTCTTATATTATCTACAGTAAAAGAGGTTGAACCAAAATGATAGCGGCGTCAACGACCAATGTTGCTTTACAGTCTTTAGCAGTTGATTTTTTTCGCAAGTCTGCGGGTACCTGGAATTCCCAAAGAAGATATTACAGCTTGAATAAAAATGTTGAGCCGCAAGAAGTGACAAGTTTGCTCAAAATTGACTTTGTCGAGCAAGGTGATTCTGAATTAATCGAGTTGGCAAAAGCTCATAAATTAGCAGACTTGGAAGCGATTGTCTGTGGCACGAAGGTAAGCTGGTCAAGTAACTACACTAATCAAAACCGTAAGCCTGTAACTGGTTCTACTATATTTGGGATTCAAGGTAATATTTTATACCGCGATCGTGGATTTGCTACACCTAAGCCGATAATTGCCCTCTGTTCTTTTGCCAATCCAGAAACTATGGCTCTACGTACAGAATATAATGCCAATGTTTTTGAAGAAGAAATTAAGTTAGTCGGAAGTAAATATCGCACCAGACAAACAATTATTTCTCGTGCAGGAGAAGAAATCACGATTGGTCAGTACTTAGAAAAACGACTTGACTAGTCTGTAGGATTAATATGTGAAAAGTCAGGGTTAGTTATCAAACAAGTCAACATTTACTAAGTCAGGGGAAGTCTTACGATTTATACGTGAGGTCTCTCTGACTTAAAGCTAAATTCAGAGAGCTATTGAGCTAAAAAACGCGCTCAATATGAGGTAAAATCTGAAAACTGAAATTGGTTGAGAAATGTCCCACGTCACAAACATTGCTATTGTTGGCTGCGGCTTCGTTGCTGACTATTATCTAACAACCCTGAAAAACTATCCAGAATTAAGGATATTAGGAGTATACGATTCAGACCAAACTAGAACCAAAAATTTTGCTCAATATCATGCGGTAGATACATACCGTTCTCTAGAGGAAATCTTAGAAGACCCCAAGGTAGAACTTGTGGTTAATTTAACCAATCCCAAAAGCCATTTTGAAATTAATTTAGCTTCCCTTGAGGCAAATAAGCATGTTTACTCAGAAAAGCCTTTGGCAATGGAGTTTGAAAATGCCAAAATCTTAGTGGATGTTGCTGAACAAAAAGGACTTTATATTTCTTCGGCACCCTGTAGTCTTTTGGGTGAAACAGCACAAACTATCTGGAAAGCATTACGTGAAGCAGTAATTGGGCAAGTATATCTAGTCTACGGCGAGATGGATGACGGGTTACTCCACAAGATGCCCTATAAAGCTTGGATCAGCCAATCAGGTATTCCCTGGCCCTATAAAGACGAGTTTGAAGTAGGCTGTACCTTAGAGCATGCAGGGTATTATCTTTCTTGGTTTCCTGCTTTCTTTGGGCGGGCAGAAAGCGTTACAGGCTTTAGTTCTACTCTGATTGATGATAAAAATACAGATCTTCCACTGGATAATAATGCCCCTGATTTTTCCGTGGCATGCATCAAATTTGCTTCAGGAACGGTAGCACGACTAACCTGTAGTATTGTTGCACCCCACGATCACTCTCTGAAAATTTTTGGAGATCAGGGAATACTCAGTACCCCAGATGCTTGGTTTTATAATTCTCCAGTACAGATTAGGCGGTTGTTTAACATCAGAAGAAAAATGATTGTTAGCCCATTAAGACAAAAGTATCCTCTTGTAGGTAATAAAGGCAAAAAATTTAATTACCGTGGTGCTTTGCAAATGGATTTTGCACGGGGAATTGCCGAAGTTGCTAGTGCCATAACAGAGGAACGTCCTTGTCGTCTGTCTGCTGAGTATTCACTACATATCAACGAGTTAGCCTTAGCAATTCATTACGCTACCGAAAGTAGCTGTACCTATCAGGTTAAATCCACTTTTGAGCCGATTAAGCCCATGCCATGGGCAATGTAACAGCTTGAGTTTTCAAGCGATAAGCCTACGGCATGACTTCGCTTGCGCAAATTCGTTATAGAATCTTAATATGTTCGGCGACTCTTTCTAAACTAAAATATTCTGCAAAACTACAACACAACTTCTTAAGATTAATGTAACCATCATTGCTACTGACATCAATGCTGATGGATTTGCAGTTTTGCCAGTTTAGTTTAACGCGATCAAGACAATTAAAAAAAGTCCAGTTAGAAAAGATCAATTCTGTGTAAGGATTCAGGTGGGGGTTGAAGAAAAAGAGCAATATAGGTAATGTAGGAGTTGAGATGAGCAAAGAAACTTCTACAAGCAAGCAAGAAAAACTCAGCCAGTTGTCAAAGGAAGAACTGGTAGGAATAATACTGACTCAGCTTGAGGCAATAGAAAGTCTTAAAGAAGAGATAGAAAGACTGAAAATAAGTAGAGATTTGGATAGTAAAATCTCATCTAAACCACAAAAGAAAAGTTAGTGGTGGTTCTCGTTCTATGGAACGATTTCAAGATACTGCTAATAATTTGACTGTGATACAGACTTGTCGCTTTCAAAGTCGTTCGGTGATGGACTTTTTTTCTTCTGCTTTGAAGGCTTCGGTTGGA
>JBCDDK010000169.1:0-12758 GCA_039180345.1 Cyanobacteria bacterium P01_G01_bin.39
CCTAGTTTTTCTTATAGCGTTATTTTTATTTTTATTATATCTTTTTATACCAAGTCAAACGCAATCTGTAAAATTCAATTCTAGTCGGTACAATTTTTTACTGTATAGTTTTCTTACTATCTTTTCTACGTTCGCTTTTCTATTAATTGAAGAAGCATGTTATCGCCGAACTCAATTTCTTTTTAGTAGTTCTTTTATTATGCCAAATAATATAGAGTCATTTACTACATCGGATTGGTCAATATACTTTATCTATATAATTATTTTAGTTCCGTTGTTTTTAGTAAGTATTAAAATAATCATCTCATTAACCGCTAGCTATCAAACAAGAGCTGAAGGTATACAACAAGAAAATGAAATTAAAAACTTAAATCATGAAAATCAGGAATTAATAAGTCAGCTTGATGAATTTGAAGCTCAACAAACGCTACCAGAAGACCGAAAACATTCAAATTTAATAAGTGTTTCTGAAAATGATACTAAAATTACCACAGCTTTAGAAGAATATAAATCTTTAAGAGCAGAGATTCTTCAACAAAATCAAAACAGAAGTACTACTCTTAGTTTTGGCAATGCTACTTTAGCGGCTCTTGCTGGTTTAGCTGCCTATTGTGAAGACAAGTATTATCTATCTGGTTTGATTCTTTTTGTATTTATTCCATTGGTATGTTTGTGGATTATCTTTGCTTGGACTAGTGACACAGCGACCCTTGCCAGAATAGGCTCATATCTCTCAAATCGCGAATTTCTGATAAATGAATGGATAACTGGAGATACGAAACCCACACAAATACGTAAATATTCATCTAAAAACGGCACTAGCAAAATTTTTGTTCTTCCATTACTTTGGGAAACTTCACTCCGAAATCAACGTCTTGAGCGTAATGAACGAGGAATTCAACAGTTTATCCAAAAATATTACAAGAAGGAAACCGTATTGTCTATTATAGTAACCTTGGCTTTCTTATTGGTATCTGCTTTTTCAATTGGTTATCAATGGAAGATAATACCAATACCAACGCCTCTTACATATAGTATTTACATTAGCAATTGCCTGATAAATATATCAATAATAATTTTCCTTATTTCTCTAATAATTGCTTGTATTGAAATTCTAGAAATCAACTCTTACTATAATGATTAACCCGCGTTGATGACTCAAAAGTAAATCAACTGGAAACAAAGCTATTTAACGTGAGTTTGGGATCAGCTTAATTGCTTGATAAAGAATTTTAAAAGCCAATTTTTTTAATAAAATTTGATATCCTGACTGTAACCGTTTTCGTAATCGCCTAAATTTTAGTGGAACTTTGAGAGATCGCTTGAATTGTGTCAATACTAATCTAATAATTCAGCATAAGTACTAATGGGAATTCCCCAACTAGACTTAATCATCTGTGACAACTGTTCGGGATTAGGTTCGCTGCCATCCTCAAAAATATATACGCCAAAGGCAGGATCACGATATTTGCCCCGTCCATGAATTGCTACTACTGAACCTTCAGTATTGAAAATGGGGCTGCCGCTCATGCCAACGGCAGTATCGTTGGTGTAACCTAATTGATATCCTTGGGGCAAAGATTTGTCGGGAATAATTGATATCTGACCCTGAGTTAAGCGAAAGGCATCGTTGCCTAATTCTAAGCTGCTTGACTGATTGATTTCTAAGGGAAACCCCGCTGCATAGACTGTATCCCCAACTTGGGGCATAGTGGACTTAACTGGGGCAACGGGATACTCAACTTCACTCGTAAAATGGAGTATTGCTAAATCTAAGTTACCCAACTGTTGAGGGGCTTCGAGTAATTGATGCTGCTGATCGTCCACCGTTAGAATTAAGGGGTTACTAGAGTTTACTACGTGCCAATTAGTTAAAACTGAATAAGTATCTCCCTGGCGATTAATAATTACTCCAGAACCAGCCGAATCAGCTTTAATAACTCTAACCGTAGCAGACTGACAAAAAGCTAAAAAACTATCGTTTAAGTAGTTGGGAAGGACAACACTATCGGTTGGTAAAGATTGGGCAAATACTTTAACTTTGCTACTCCCATGAGGAGAGTAATCGATTATGGCAATCGCCATTAAAGACAGCCAGCCTAAAGATAAACGAGTCAGAATTGTCATCTAAGAAAGACCAAACGACTAAATGGTAAATGTCAATTGATAAATGATAAATGTTAATTCCCATCTGCCTGTAACAGTTTTTCCCCAACATTGATATAAGGAATTGTGCTAGCAGACTCATAATTTGAATCTAAGTTTTGTTGTCCACTGCCCCAGGCAAAAAGATTGTTTAGTGCGGCAATACCGTCTTGACCTGGTCTGAGGGTATAGATAATGCCTTCGCAAGGACCGTTATCACGACTAGCTACGCAGATAATCTGTTGCTCATTTTCCATGCCTAGGGTGACATACTTTAGCTTACCGCTAAGTCGATATTCCTCTAAGCGATCGCTTACCGTCTGACAGCGAGTAAGGGGAGTCCAGTTTGAGCCAGAAAAATGATTAGAAACCCACTTGATCCAAGGTTCTTTGCCGCCCTGAGAGTTGTGATACATGGTAGTGGGTGTCGATGTTGCTACATCACAGGTAAAACCCTTAGCTGTTTGGGCTTGAGCTAAATTAGTCGAAGTAGAAGCAGCCATAATGCTACTTGCGATCGCTAATGTCAGACTCGTTCTAGGAGATTTTAAGGTTGGTAGTTTCATCTTCTAACTCAACTGGATACAGTTATGGTTATGTTACTTGGCATTACGTAAGTTTTTTTATACTATGCAATAACCTGTAAATTTCTGAATAGGGATTATGTAGGATTGTTGATTGTGAGGGCTTAATTCGGACAAAGGGCTTGCCCGCATGTGTTCCTCCGAATGTTGACCGCCCGAAATTGCTCATTGTTTGTTTAATCACCGTTGCTAAACTAGGCTGTGATAAGGAAAACGAAACTAGTTTAGAGGTTAATGATATGGTTGCAACTACAGGAATAAGCGATCGCTATCGCATCGGAACCAAACAGCTTGATATGCCTCCACGTTTACTACTGGGACCTGGACCAGCTAACGTCAATCCGAGGGTGTTGGCTGCCACTAGCGTTAGTCCTGTAGGACATTTAGATCCGACTTATTTAGCATTGATGGACGAGATTCGAGACCTGCTGCGTTATGCTTGGCAAACTGAAAATGAACTAACTATCGCCGTAGCTGGGACAGGAACGGCAGCGATGGAGGCGACTCTAGCAAATACAGTTGAGCCAGGAGACGTGGTTTTAGTTGGAGTAAAAGGCTATTTTGGCAATCGTCTGGTGGATATGGCTGGGCGTTATGGTGGTGATGTACGTACCATGACTACACCGTGGGGTCAGGTTTTCTCTCTCGAAGAAATTAAAACTAATTTGGAAACCCATAAACCAGCAATTCTAGCTTTGGTTCATGCGGAGACTTCTACAGGTGCCTGTCAGCCTTTAGAGGGAGTTGCCGATTTGTGCCGTCAACACAATTGTTTGTTACTAGTAGATACGGTTACAAGTCTCGGTGGGGTTCCCCTTTATATTGATGAGTGGGGAATTGATTTGGCATATAGCTGTAGTCAGAAGGGATTGGGATGTCCTCCTGGGGCATCTCCTTTTACGATGAGTAGTCGGGCAGTTGCCAAAATGAACAACCGTGCTAAACCCGTTCCTAATTGGTATCTAGATATGTCTCTATTAGCTAAATACTGGGGCGAACAGCGAGTTTATCACCACACTGCACCGATCAACACAAACTATGGCTTAAGGGAGTCCCTGCGCATTGTCGCCGAAGAAGGATTAGAACAGCGTTGGCAACGCCATCAACGTAATGCCGAAATGCTGTGGTCTGGTTTAGCCGAACTTGGCTTAACCTGTCATGTCGATCAAAAATTGCGTTTACCCACCTTAACTACAGTCAGAATACCTGATGGTGTTGATGGTAAAGCGATCGCTAAAAAACTGCTTATGGAATACAATATTGAAATTGCTGGTGGTTTGGGTGAACTTGGCGGAAAAGTTTGGCGGATTGGTTTAATGGGTTACAATAGTCGTCCTGAAAATGTCTTGCTGCTGCTGGATGCTTTGGAGAAAGTATTAAAACATTGACCATTGACCATTGACCATTGACCATTGAACATTAACTAATACAACCTTTCTTAGGATAGGGATTTGAATCCTCAACAAAGACTAAATGATAAATGTTAATTGATAAATCTCAATTAGCTTAACTAAAAAAACCATTGCGCTGGCTGAATCATGACTGCTACGCAATGGCATTAAATTAGAATTGATCAGTGGTAAGTCAGCCTTAAAGTAGGGTTAACTTACCTTAATTAACTAAACTTAAAATTCTGAACTTTCAGTGGGGTTCATACCAATAGGAATTCCTGAACCACCAGCAGCAAGCACATCAGCTTCCTTAACAAATCCACTGTATGCTTCCATACCATGTTCGCTGATATCTAGACCACGTCTTTCTTCGTCTTCTTCAACGCGAATCCCAACAGTGAACTTAAGGATTGACCAGACAATGGCACTAAAGATTACGGTAAATGCCCCGATAGCTACAACACCAATTAATTGAGTAATGAAGTTACCTGTACCAAAAATCCCGACCGCGAGAGTTCCCCAGATACCGCAAACTAGGTGAACGGAAGTTGCACCTACAGGGTCGTCAATTTTGATGCTGTCGAAAAATGCCACAGAGAAAACAACAATAACACCTGCAATCAAACCAATAATTACCGCAGATAAATAGCTCACATCAGCACAACCAGCAGTTATACCTACTAAACCAGCCAGAATACCATTGATAATCATGGACAAATCAGGCTTGCCATCCTTTAACCAAGAAGTAAAGGTGGCAGCTACTCCACCCGCTGCTGCTGCTAAATTGGTGGTTACCGCGATGTAAGGAACGTTTGCTGTGGCAGCTAGTTCTGAACCAGGATTAAATCCAAACCAGCCAATCCAAAGAATTAAACAGCCCAAAGTAGCGAATCCCATGTTATGTCCAGGAATTGCACTAATCCTGCCGTTTTGATACTTACCAATTCTCGGTCCTAAAATTGCGGCACCAACCAAAGCTGCCCAACCACCAACGGAGTGAACCACTGTCGAACCAGCAAAATCAGAAAACCCCATTTCTGATAGCCAGCCACCATCCCAAACCCAATGACCAGTAATAGCGTAGGAAATAGCTACTAGCAAGGTACTAAAGATCAAGAAAGCCCCAAACTTAATCCGTTCGGCAACCGCCCCAGATACGATAGTTGCCGCAGTGGCAGCAAAAGCTACCTGAAACAAGAAGTTGATAGCAGGAGGTACGGCTGCGGGGTAGGGATCATCGCCATATGCAGCAGCATCACCACTAAAGAAAAATCCGCTTAAACCAATAAATGGATTACCTTCTCCATACATTAAGGCATAACCAACAGCCCAATATGCTAGGGTAGCAACTCCAAAAACAATTAAGTTTTTAGCCAGAATGTTGACTGCATTTTTTTGGCGACAGAAACCTGCTTCGAGCATTCCGAATCCAGCGTTCATAAAGATGACGAGGACGGAACAAAATAGTAAAAAGATGGAATCTAAGACAACTCTTAATTCATCTACATTAGCAGGGGCGTCTAGACCTTGAGCTGTAGCGGCAGTATTCCAAACTACAACGATCATTGCTGCCAGAGGAATACAGATAAACCAGGAAGGCGAAAATGATTTAAAGACCATTCTTAAAGGTCTCGGAAGCAAGTTGTTCACTTGTGTCCCTTTATTCATAACAATATTTCTACGTTCGAGTGTTTTTCTAATTTCTGAAAGTCCGAAATTTTAATAAATTTCGATGTTAGATCAAAAAATATAGCTAGCTTGTCATTATATGGCAAACTTAATTCTATACAGTTTGTGATTTTTTTTCTTTTTTTGCCGTATTTGTAAGCACAGTTTTTTTTGCCATAAAACTGTATAATGGATAACTATTTGTCTATGTAAATACTAGGAATATAGTTAACAGTGGTGAATAATTATTTAACTTACATTCTTGGGTAAATTGAAAAGACAGGAGTTTATAGATATGAAGTACCAAGTTGTATATTTTTATTTTATGTTCTGCTTTACAAAAAAGACACAAAATTTTTACTCAAATATATAATTTAGAGCAGTTTGCTTAACCCAGGCTAACTCTGCATCCCTCACAAGTAAATGCTTAGAGCGGCAATAGTTGACAGAATAGTTTTAAATATTTTTGTGTCCCATTATTGAAAAAGTTTAACTTAGATTAATAACTTAAAGAAATTTAAAATTAATCATCAAGCTACTCTGAAGTTAAAAGAAAGAACTATGAAAATTAATTAATATTCCTGGTACGAATAGACTTCTTGTACGAATAATTTTTAGCCTCAAAAGCTAATATTATGTGCAGAACCTACTGTCGCCTTCGTTTATGCCATAGGAGGGAAAATATCATTTGTCATCTGTCATTTATTAAAAACTCTACTGAATAAAGGATTTATGCAAGAAATCTGTTATGGGAGATAAAGTAATCTCTATCCAACAAACGTAGAAAGCTAAAAAATGATGGCGAATGAGATGAAACTCGATCAACTTTCTATTTATCCTGGCTCACCTATAATCCTTAGTTTTGGGAGCAACCTAACTAGTAATTTGGCGCTATTTCACTATGCTTCTTAACAAAACTTTGACTTGTTTAATCAACTAGATAAGTAAAAAAAGAGCCACTTTAGCAGTGACTCTTAATTAAATAATAGAAAACTGAAATGCTAGAAAGCTACCAAGAGTTACTTAATAAACAACATCTCTTGATAAGTCGGTAAGGGCCACAGATCGTCTGCAACTTCTGCTTCTAGAGAATCAACATCCGCTCTAACATCATCCATTAGGGAACGCAGACTATCAGCAGAGTATTTCATATGTTCTTCAACACTGCCAAAGTCTTCCTTCTCTAAGGCCGAACTAAGCTTAGATACTTTAGACATCATGGAGTTAGTCAACTCGGCAACTGTCTTAATATTATCCTTATTAAGATCAATCCCCATTTCTTCTAAGCCAGCAACTGTAGCGGCAATATCTGCTAAATGACGCATGGCTGCGGGATAAATTGTTGTCTTTGCCATATCAATTACTAATTTGGCTTCAACTTCAATCGAGAGAATATACTGCTCAGAATATACTTCAAAACGGCTTTCTAATTCTGTAGGAGAAAGGACTCCTGTTCTAGTGAACAGTTCCTCAATATCTTTCTGTTTCAAAACAGGAAGAGCATCGGCAGTAGTCGGTAAATTAGCTAAACCTCTCTCCTCAACAGCCATTTTGTGCCAGGCTTCAGAATAACCATCTCCACCAAAAATCACTGTCCCGTGATTTTGCATCACTTCTTTAACCGCAGAAACTACAGCACCTTGCAAATCAGTACCTTTGCTAGTTTCCGCTTCCATCAGATCGCCGACAAAAGTTAAAGAATCCGCCAACATGGTGTTCAAAGCAATCAACGGACCAGAAACAGACTGACTAGAACCCACTGCCCGAAATTCAAAACGATTACCAGTAAAAGCAAAAGGAGAAGTCCGATTGCGATCGCCTGCATCTTTGGCCAAGGGAGGTAAAGTATTGACCCCAAACTCCATTTGCCCTTTATGACTATAGCGATCACTAAGTTCTCCGCCAGCTATCTGGTTAAATAGCTCTTCTAACTGAGAACCTAAGTACACCGACATAATTGCAGGAGGCGCTTCATTGGCACCCAAGCGATGATCGTTGCTAGCGTTAGCAATTACGGCTCGCATCAACGGTCCATACTTGTGTACTCCTCGAATAACCGCAGCGCAGAAAGCTAAGAACTGCAAGTTTTCATGAGGGGAATCACCTGGATCAAGTAAATTACCTTGAGTAGCATTACCCACAGACCAGTTTACGTGCTTACCAGAGCCATTAATTCCAGCAAATGGTTTCTCATGGAGTAAACAGACAAAACCGTGTTTTTTGGCAGTTTGACGTAACAAAGTCATAATCAACTGCTGATGATCAGAAGCAACGTTAGCAGCTTCAAAAATTGGAGCAATTTCAAACTGACCAGGAGCTACTTCATTATGTCTAGTCTTGGCGGGAATACCCAAGCGATACATTTTCTTCTCAACATCCTGCATAAAGACCTGAACTCGCTCAGGAATCGCGCCGAAGTAATGATCGTCAAACTGCTGACCTTTAGCAGGAGGCTTCCCAAATAAGGTTCTGCCAGCCAATAACAAATCGGGACGACTGTTGGCAAAGTGAGCATCAACTAAAAAGTACTCTTGTTCTGCACCACAACTTGAATTAACAGGGGCAATATCTGTATATCCCAATAGTTTTAAAACTCGATTCGCCGCCTTATTCATCGCAGAAATAGAGCGCAACAAAGGAGTCTTCTTATCTAATGCTTCTCCTGTCCAAGAAACAAATACAGTGGGAATACAAAGAGTTACTCCGTTGTCTGTTTCCATCAAATAAGCAGGGCTAGTAACATCCCAGGCAGTATAGCCTCTGGCTTCAAAGGTAGAACGAATACCACCGTTAGGAAAAGAAGAGCCATCAGGTTCCCCCTGTACTAACAATTTACCTGCAAATTCAGCGATCGCACTGCCGTCGCTTTGAGTCGAAATAAAACCATCATGCTTTTCTGCTGTGGCGTTAGTCATGGGATAAAAAACGTGAGCATAGTAAGATGCCCCCTTAGAAATCGCCCAGTCTTTCATCGCCGAAGCTACGGTATCGGCGATCGACACGTCTAATGGTTCACCTGTTTCGATGGTTTTTTTAAGAGACTTAAAAACTGCCTTCGGCAAACATTGCTTCATTTTGCTGAGGCTAAAAACGTCTGCTGCCCAGAGGTCTTCTAAACGCCCTGGAGGACCAACAGGAATTGGTTCACGGTCAGTTATTTGATAGATTGCTTGAGCGCGAGATTCGTATCCCATGACAGTTATATTTAATTCGCAAATATATATTTAGTTCAACTGATAGTACTTGGTAGTAATTCCATAAAAATGTAAAATTGGCTACAGAATAATCCTATTTTTACATAATGTAAATTTTTTGTGGCTCGTACTGTGGTAGCTTCAAAGAAAATATTTTTATACTCTGGTTATATCAGTTATTAAAGCTATGGGAAAAGTTAAGCTTTGTTTTAAATTCGCGACCTAAGTAAATAAATGGAAACTTAAGATGTCAGAATTTGGAATGGACTGTAGTCAACACCGCGATTAGACAAAGGCGATTCGGTGAGTTAGTGCGGTCTTGGGGGTCTCCCCCATGAGCAACTAACGAACCCCTGATGGGTTCGCCGCATGTTGCTCTCTAAACGAGAGCCTCTCTCGCGGTCATTGTTACGACTTGTAAGGCTATTAGTCAATGTGGCTCAGGACATAGCTTAAAACTTAAGTACTGAATAATATTCAGGACAAATTAAAATAAATTAAAGAAAATTGCTGTTGGGAGAAATATAGGGAAGATGCGGGACGCTGTTACCAACTTAATTAAAAATTACGATATCGCAGGACGTTACCTAGATCGTAACGCCATGGATAGTCTGCAAGATTATTTTGCTTCTGGCAATGCGAGGGTGGCAGTTGCCACTATAGTCAGCGGTAATGCTGCGGGGATTGTACGAGATGCGGGAATAAAACTATTTGAAGAAGTTCCTGAACTAATTGCTCCTGGAGGAAACGCCTACACTACTCGCCGCTATTCTGCTTGCTTGCGCGATATGGACTATTATTTGCGCTATGCCAGCTATGCTTTAGTTGCAGGAAGCATGGATGTTTTAGACGAAAGAGTATTACAGGGTTTGCGCGAAACTTACAATTCTTTGGGAGTTCCTATTGGTCCTACGGTTGTCGGGATTCAAATTATGAACAGCATGCTTAAGGAAATGGCATCCAATGAAGGAGTTGAAGACACTAGCTTTATTGACGAGCCTTTTGAGTATATGACCCGTCAGTTAAGTGAAGTCTCTGTTTAAATAGCTTTAGCTTTATTAGCTGGCTGTAAAAAAACTGGATCAGCAGCGATCGCTGACATAAATTAAATCGTCCTCTTTTTGAAGCACATATTGTAGGACGATTTTTTAATTGATTTATAATTGCTATTCCCTAAAAGTTGCTCTTTACGAACCAGCAACATAATTTGTTTTCAGTTACGAGGCTATCTTTTCCCTGGCTATCAAACAAGAACCTGTACGGTAACCCACACTAAGTAAACTGTTGCCATAGGTAACTAAGTTTAGCTAAATTAGCACTCGGATGGTGAGAGTGCTAACGTAACTAAGTAAGCAATTTTAGACTCGTAATCACCCTCAAAACACAATCTTTAGTTATCTGGAGAATTTTGCATGGCAGCTATTAGCATTAACGTTACAACTGTAAAACCTTTAGGCGATCGCGTATTTATCAAGGTCAGCGCCAGTGAAGAAAAGACTGCTGGTGGAATTTTATTACCCGATGCAGCCAAAGAAAAGCCACAAGTAGGTGAAGTTGTGGGTGTTGGTCCTGGTAAGCCCAAAGATGATGGTGGGTACGCACCTCTAGAAGTAAAAGTAGGAGATAAGGTTCTTTACTCAAAATATGCTGGTACTGATATCAAATTAGGTGGCGAAGATTATGTCTTGCTATCTGAGAAAGATATCTTGGCAGCAGTTTCTTAAATTTGTCTTTATTATCAGTCTGTTTAAAGTTGCTTTAGCTTTAATAACTGACACTTAAATCCTGACGGAAGCTTCTCAAGATCGAGAATTTAATCTATTCATTGTTCATCTCATTCAAGGCAAATTAGGTATATGGCTAAATCTATTATTTATAACGACGAAGCACGTCGTGCGCTGGAAAAAGGAATTGACTTACTAGCTGAAGCGGTGGCTGTCACCATCGGACCCAAAGGACGTAACGTAGTCCTCGAAAAAAAATTTGGCGCGCCCCAAATTGTTAATGATGGGGTAACTATCGCCAAAGAAATTGAATTAGAAGATCACATTGAGAATACAGGCGTATCCTTGATTCGTCAAGCAGCTTCCAAAACCAATGATGTTGCGGGTGATGGAACTACTACTGCCACAGTATTAGCCCACGCTATTGTTAAAGAGGGTTTACGCAACGTAGCAGCAGGGGCAAACCCCATCGCGATCAAGCGTGGCATTGATAAAGCGATTGAGTATCTAGTTGGTAAAATCCAAGAGCAAGCGCAACCTGTTGGCGACTCCAAAGCGATCGCTCAAGTAGGAACCATCTCTGCGGGGAACGATGAAGAAGTCGGAGAGATGATTTCTCAGGCGATGGATAAGGTCGGGAAAGAAGGGGTGATTTCTTTAGAAGAAGGTAAGTCCATGACTACCGAACTAGAAATTACTGAAGGGATGCGCTTTGACAAAGGTTATATTTCTCCTTATTTTGTCACTGATGCCGAACGCATGGAAGCGGCATTAGAAGAGCCTCTTATTTTAATTACTGATAAGAAAATCAATCTAGTCCAAGACTTAGTTCCTGTGTTAGAACAGGTAGCTCGTCAGGGCAAACCCTTAGTAATTATCGCTGAGGATATTGAAAAAGAAGCTTTAGCAACCCTAGTAGTTAACCGTCTTCGTGGCGTATTAAATGTAGCAGCAATTAAGGCTCCTGGTTTTGGCGATCGCCGTAAAGCAATGTTAGAAGATATTGCTGTGCTAACTGGTGGTCAGGTGATTTCTGAAGATGCAGGTCTAAAATTAGAGACTGCTACAGT
This sequence comes from Cyanobacteria bacterium P01_G01_bin.39, assembly GCA_039180345.1. Lineage (GTDB taxonomy): Bacteria > Cyanobacteriota > Cyanobacteriia > Cyanobacteriales > Xenococcaceae > Waterburya. The sequence continues at coordinate 11,777 of JBCDDK010000169.1, forward strand.
AGAAATGTTGGGAACTGCTCGTCGGATCGACATTACCAAAGATAGCACTACTATTGTTGCCGAAGGTAATGAAGCTGGAGTTAAAAGTCGTTGTGAACAAATTCGCCGTCAAATAGAAGCCAGCGAATCTTCCTACGACCAAGAAAAACTACAGGAACGTTTAGCAAAACTGTCTGGTGGTGTAGCGGTAATCAAAGTTGGCGCAGCGACTGAGACTGAAATGAAAGACCGTAAGCTCCGTCTGGAGGATGCGATTAACGCTACTAAAGCGGCTGTAGAAGAAGGTATTGTTCCTGGTGGTGGTACTACTCTGGCGCATCTTGCTCCAGGCTTAGAAGAGTGGGCTAATGCTAACCTTAAAGATGAAGGCTTGACTGGTGCGACTATCGTAGCCCGTGCTTTAACTGCTCCTCTAAAAAGAATTGCCGAAAATGCTGGACAGAATGGGGCTGTAGTAGCTGAAAGAGTCAAAGAAAAAGACTTCAGTACTGGATTCAACGCGGCTAAAAACGAGTATGTCAACATGTTTGATGCGGGTATTGTTGATCCTGCCAAAGTAACTCGTTCCGCACTACAAAATGCTGCTTCAATCGCAGGTATGGTCTTGACTACAGAATGTATTGTAGTAGACAAACCTGAGAAAGATAAAGCTGGTGCTGGTGGTGCTGGTGATTTTGATTATTAATTGCCACCATTATAAGTAAACTAGCTATTTATCTTAGCTGTTAATAATTACAGACCGTCTCACATCTTTGTGGGATGGTCTTTTTCATTTTCTCACTTATATAGTCATTCCTAATAAGAACCATCCCGTTAGTATGTACTAATTATCTCTCCCTAATCCCTAATCCCTAATCCCTAATCCCCATTGGTGACAAGTTAAGAAAATGTAGAAATTGTCAAATGTAGTCAAATCAGGGATTGTAGAAATTTTAAACTAGGTAATAAATATTAATTCTGTACCCAAGTGCGACCGAATCTC
>JBCDDK010000170.1:0-12757 GCA_039180345.1 Cyanobacteria bacterium P01_G01_bin.39
CTCATTGGTGGTGCGGATCATGATTTCCTCAAAGGGGATGGAGGCAATGATACTCTAAGTGGTGGTGGGGGTAATGATGTCTTTGCTCTCAAACCTAATTCGGGTGCGGATGTGATTGTGGATTTTAATGATGGGATTGATTCTTTTAAGTTATTGAATTCTTTGGCTTTTGCTGATTTGGGTCTTAGTGATAATGCTAACCAGACTGCTGCTTTAATCCGTGATGCGAGTAATGGTAATCAATTGTTGGCAACGGTTAATGATGTTAGTGCTGTTGATCTTACTGCTGCTGATTTTGTTTAGAGAGGATAGGAATATGGCTGTTTGAATACCTAAGTTGACTAAAGGTGAGTCAGCCCTGCCTTAAAACTACAGGGTTGCTCACCTTTGTTTTTAGTTGGAGCAAGAAGCTCAAGTCTTGCTCTCAAAATTTTTAACCAGGCTTTGATCGACATCTCTCCATTCAGGAATTGCTTCTTTCTATGACTCACTTAGCTTTGGCAGCAATAAAGCCTGATTTTCCTGGCACTTTTTTTTAAGATTTTAACAATTCATATATAAAGTCTAAATCTAATTTTTTTCATAGTGCAAGGCCCGTGCGTCCATGTCATACAGCAAGCCTTCGCAGGCTGCCCTATTTTTAAGCTGATATAAAAAAATATGTCATCTGTTCTGACTATTGGGTAAATTGGCTATGGCAATTTTCTAAGAGCAATCTACAACTAGTTACAGTTTAAAAAATGTCCACATTCCCTACAGCTTGAAAAATTACTGAGTTATGATTGCTGACTAACCATTATTGAACTAAAAAACTAAAGTTTTGCCTGGGGTCGGTTTATACTCTTTTATATTTTGATGATAGCTATGCCAAAATCAAAGCAAGTTTTTTCTACAGGACAACAAAGTAAGCTTCAGCAGCTTCAGCTAGAAGTAGCGGCATTAGAAGAGCAGTTAGCAAATACCCTCCAGAAGCAAACAGAGGTAACTGCCCGTGACAATTCCCAAATACCGACTCCTCTGATTCAAGTCAACGCTCGCACGGCTCAAACTGGCATTAGATTGGCACATGATCTTAGTAACTAGCAGTTAACCTTAATTAGGATTAATTTTGGCTGCTGTACGTAAAATTTGTCCTGCTAAGATAGCTGCCCCAAAGCCATTATCAATATTGACTACCCCTATTCCCGCTGCACAGGAATTCAACATAGTCAGCAATGGTGCTACACCGCTGAAACTGGCACCATAGCCGATACTAGTGGGAACAGCAATTACTGGGCAATCTGCCATTCCTGCCACCACACTTGGTAATGCTCCTTCCATTCCCGCCACGACAATTAAGACATCAGCCTCATAGACAACCTGACTGTTGCTCAAAAGACGATGAATTCCCGCTACTCCCACATCCCAGAGGCGAACAACCTCAAAGCCGCACATTTGAGCAGTAATCGCCGCTTCTTCCGCTACTGGAATATCCGCAGTTCCCGCGGTTAAGATGGAGATTGCTCCAATTTGAGTTGGTTTTTGCGGCTTTGAGAGGGAGCAAATACGGGCAGTAGCATAATAAATTAAATCGGGAATTGCTGCTGAGAGCTGTTGATATACTTCAGGCTCAATGCGGGTTGCCATGACTACTGTATCGTCCCGTTTCATGGCATTAATGATTTTAATTAGTTGTTCAGGAGTTTTATCAGCCCCCCAAATAACTTCAGGAAAACCCGTTCTTAGCTGACGATGGTGGTCAATCTTGGCAAATTGATCTAGATTCTCAAACGGCAGATATTTGAGCCTTGACAAGGCAGTTTCAGGACTAATGTCCCCAGTTGCGATCGCCTGGAGTAATTTCTGTAATGCTTCTGGCTGTGTCATTTTTGCAGGATGAGGTCTGAAAATTAAGGGATAAGGAGGAGATAATCTAACTTATAGGGTAATTCGATTAAGGTCTCAATTTCGACAAAAGTATTATAAAAAGTCTAACAATATTAGCCTCAGAGTTAAAAATAGTCCCTTTGTTACTAAGGTTGAAGGCAATACTAGGGATTTGGTTTTATGAGCCTGATGTATAAGAGATTGGTTTATAGTTAGATCCCAAATGGGTTTGATAGTTTATTTCTATGAAGTAACAAAATTTGGTTAAATATTCTAAGTTACTGTTTTAGCGATTCCATTTTTAAGACAGAGTCGTTTAATGATGAATTTTATAGTTGGGAGTAAAGTATGAAGGTTATCATCTTAGGAGGAGACGGTTTTTGCGGCTGGCCTACCTCTTTGCACTTATCGAATCTCGACTTTGAAGTAATTATTGTCGATAATCTATCTAGGCGAAATATAGATAATGAATTAGAAGTTAGCTCTTTAACTCCAATCGCGCCTATTGGCCAGAGGTTAGCCACTTGGAAAAATATTACTGGCAAAGAAATTAAGTTTCATAATATTGATATTGCCGAAGAATACGATCGCCTGTTAAGTTTAATCTCCACCGAACAGCCTGATGCTATTGTTCACTTTGCCGAACAACGAGCCGCTCCCTATTCGATGAAATCTTCTAAACACAAACGCTATACGGTTAACAATAACCTTAACGCCACCAATAATCTGCTTTGTGCCATTGTTGAATCTGGGTTAGATATTCATCTGGTTCATCTGGGAACTATGGGTGTTTATGGTTATGGCACTGCTGGTATGAAAATTCCTGAAGGTTATCTGGATGTAGAGGTCGTGACTGATACAGGCGATCGCATCCAACAGGAAATTCTCTATCCTGCTAATCCTGGTAGCGTCTATCACATGACCAAAACCCAAGATCAGCTATTTTTCTATTATTACAACAAAAACGACGGTATCCGCGTTACAGATCTACACCAGGGAATTGTTTGGGGAACTAATACTCCAGAGACTTTAAAGCATGAAAAACTGGTTAACCGTTTTGATTATGATGGCGATTATGGCACTGTGCTTAATCGCTTTCTGATGCAGGCGGCAATTGGCTATCCCCTCACGGTTCATGGCACTGGTGGTCAAACTAGAGCCTTTATCCATATTAAAGATACCGTCCGCTGTATCCAGTTGGCGATCGAAAATCCCCCACCTCAGGGAGAACGGGTCAGAATTCTCAATCAAATGACCGAAACTCACCGCGTCATTGACTTAGCAAAGATGATCTCAGAAATGACTGGCGGCGAAATTGCCTATCTGAAAAATCCCCGTAATGAAGCTGTAGAAAACGAGTTGTTTGTCAAAAATCAACGTTTTATTGATTTGGGCTTAGAACCAACTACCTTAAGCCAAGGATTACTTAAGGAAGTAACCGAAGTGGCAGAAAAATATGCTCACCGCTGTGATAAAAGCAAAATTCCCTGTACTTCCTTATGGATTCAAAAGAAAGCTGAACCAGCTGCTAATAACGGTTTATCACCAGCAGAAACTACTAAAGTCTAGTTAGTTTGAACCTTCTTTTGCTGTGCAGTCTCGTTCCAAGCCTGAAGGCGTCGGGTTTGGGATGAAGTATTACATAATTTACCTGATGTTGAGCGTGATTATTTAGCATCTTTCAACCAGATGGTATCAGTCTCTAAGTAATCTAAGCTGTAATTGCTAATATAAATCCCTAATCTAAGTAATTTAAAATACATTTTTTGCAAAATAATCGAGTACAATACTCAGTAGCAAAAATTGATGAATGCTTCTAGGGTTCCGATTTATAAGCATTGCTCATAAGTGACTGGTCCAAGAGAAGCAGGCTAGCCTAAAACAACAGTACTTAAGATATAGGTAGCTCCACGGAGGGATAAAAGCCCGGGAGGATTCAGCACTTGTGTTAAAGTGTTGTCCTTGCTGGGCTTTTTGCATCAAAGATTATTGAGGAATAGTTATTTATATGACCGACCAATCTCCATTTTCAGCACCGAACGGTAACAATAATAATGATGAATATAATAGTGAAGCACAAAAAGCATTAGAAAAAGAACGACAATTACCCTTGACAGGCTGGCAACAAGAAGTGGAACAGGGCTTGAGCTATGGTTTAGAAGCAGCCTCCAGCATCAAAGATCGCACTATTTCGACTTTTTCTAGAGGGGAATTGCCCCACTACGCAGGGATCAATACTTTTCTCAAAGCTCCCTACCTAGAGAATGTAAATCAGGTGGGTAATTACGATGTAGCAATTATTGGTGTTCCCCACGATTCTGGTACGACCTATCGCCCTGGTACTCGTTTTGGACCCCAAGGTATTCGTAAAATCTCGGCACTCTATACGCCCTATAACTTTGAGCTGGGAGTTGATTTACGAGAACAAATTACCCTGTGCGATGTCGGGGATATATTTACCATCCCTGCTAACAACGAAAAGTCTTTCGATCAGATTTCTAAAGGTGTGGCTCATGTATTTAGTTCGGGTGCATTTCCGATTATTCTGGGGGGAGATCATTCCATTGGCTTTCCTACAGTAAGGGCTATCTGCCGTCATTTGGGAGATAAGAAGGTTGGTATCATTCACTTTGATCGTCATGCTGATACTCAAGAGACAGACTTAGATGAAAGAATGCACACCTGTCCCTGGTTTCACGCGACTAACATAACAAACGCTCCTGCCAAAAATTTAGTTCAAATGGGCATTGGTGGTTGGCAAGTGCCTCGCCCAGGAGTAAAAGTATGTCGCGAAAGAGCTACTAATATTTTGACCGTGACCGATATTTGTGAAATGGGTTTAGATGCTGCGGCTGACTTCGCTATAGCTAGGGCTACAGACGGCACGGACTGCGTTTGGATTAGCTTTGATATTGACTGTATTGATGCTGGCTTTGTCCCTGGGACTGGCTGGCCCGAACCTGGTGGGTTGCTACCCCGCGAAGTTTTATATTTACTCAAAAAGATTATTCAAAATACCACCGTATGTGGTCTTGAAGTAGTGGAAGTATCGCCACCCTATGACGTTAGTGATATGACGGCACTAATGGCTACCCGCGTCATTTGCGATGCTATGGCGCATTTGGTGATTTCAGGACAACTGCCGCGTCAAGAAAAACCTGCTTATATTCACGAAGAAGCGCAAGTGGTAGATGAACCCTGGAATTGATTAGGTGATTACCTGCTGCTTATTCAACATTAGTTTTCTACAAAATTACTCAGTGCAGTTTGTTCAGCGAAGGGAGAAATCGATGAGTGACAATCTGTATCAAATGAATCCGCGATCGCGATTTAGCAATCGTGCCGATGAATTTACTCGTCAACATGGACAGATTATTACTCAAGCATCTGGCAAAAATCCTATTCACTCTCGTCTGAATGGAAACAGTTTTGAGTTAATTAATTCTTGGTTTCCCCGTCTAAAAGCTGATACTTTTGCCTATCAACAAGCTATGACTAAAGAGGAGCTAGTTGGTTTAGCTCTCAGCGCTTCTTATATACCAAAAGAAGGCAAAGTACATCAACAACTGCTTAATAGTTTAACTAATTTACATCAAGTATATAGCGATGAACGTGGTTTAGTTGATCTGCAGTATAAAACAAGCATTTATTCAATCTTTTACTGATTAGTGAAATTATGCATGAAACAGATATGACCAAAGCTTTGATCTTAACGGTTAAAGATTGGTATCATTCTCAACCAGAACAACCTAAAATCGAAAAGATTCATTTGGTAGTGGGACAGTTTACCTGTGTTGAACCAGTTAGCTTACAGTTCGCTTTTGAAGCTCAAACCCGCAACACTTTTTTAGCAGGAGTCGAATTAGCTATTACCAATATTCCCCTAATTGCTTATTGCCACAACTGTCAACAAGAATATAAACCTGAAATTGGACTGCAATATAGCTGTCCTGATTGTAAATCGCCGATGGAAGATATTCGTTCTGGTCGAGAACTAAAAATAGACCATATTGAATATAGCGCGATCGCTGATTCGGTTGCTAATTGATAACTGGTGGGCAAATTAAACTGTATTGCTCACTTTAGGTTTTCTGATCAATGATAAATGTTAAATGATCAATGAAATTATGCATCAAACATTTGACGCGGCACTAGAAATAAACTTACTTCACGCCAACCAAGAAGGCGCAGACCATAACCGAGAACACTTTAATCGTTGGGGGATTACTTGCCTCAATCTTATGAGTAGTCCTGGTGCAGGGAAAACTGTTCTTTTGGAACAAACTCTAGCTGCTTTAAAAGATAAATTTAAAATGGCTGTGATTGAAGGAGATATGACCACTGAACTAGACGCAGATCGTCTGCGTCAATATGACGTGCCTGTAATTCCGATTAATACGGGACGCTCTTGTCATTTAGATTCTAAGATGGTCGCTGGAGGCATCCATACGCTACAGCATCAATATAATCCTCATGATTTTGACTTAGTTTTGGTGGAAAATGTGGGTAACTTAGTCTGTCCCGCGGAATTTGAAGTAGGGGAACACGCTAAGGTAGCTTTGTTAAGCGTTACTGAGGGCGAAGATAAACCCTTGAAGTATCCTGTGATGTTTCAAGAAGCAGATTGTCTGTTAATTACCAAAACTGATTTGGCACCTTATTTGGATGTCGACCTTGAACGCATCGCTAATAATGTACGGCAGATGAACCCAGATGTAACTATTATCTACCTTTCAGGTAAAACAGGAGAGGGTTTGGCACAGTGGTTTGATTGGCTAGAGAATATTGTTCGACAATCACCAACTGATACTAAATCCTGTTCACATACACCACTTAAAAGCTAGGTTTGGGTACAAAGGGCTTCTTACGAAAGTTGCTCATGGGACAAAGGGCTTGCCCGCATGTGACCCCCAAGACCGCACTTTCGCGCTTGCACGCATGTAGGTAGGAGGTAGAAAGTAGAAGGGTTTAAGTTGATTTCACGCTTTTAATCTATAGTACCTTTTGTCAATCGGATTTAGTATGAGCTATTGACAAAGCAAGTTTAAAGCAAAAAAAGAGCGATGGGTAATTCTTGGCGGGACTACCATCGCTCTAATGATAGAAATACTTCTAATTTTGTCAATCTACTTAAGGGAGTAGTAAATCTAAGTATGATTTTTAAAATTATTGGATGTCAACTGAATTAAAGGTGCTAATGGCTAATGGCTAATGGCTAATGGCTACGAACAAACATACCTTGTGCTTCATACATCAAATTACCAACGCCCTACTTAACTAATGGTGCCACTCAGAGGAGAACTAGCAGCAGCATATTGCTTGACGGGAATTCTGCCCGATAGATAGGCGAGTCTACCTGCTGTAGCAGCTAAACCCATTGCTTTAGCCATTGCCACAGGGTTTTGCGCTAATGCGATCGCACTATTAACTAGCAAGGCATCGGCACCCATTTCCATTGCTAAAGCCGCCTCGCTAGGAGTCCCAATTCCCGCATCTACCACTACAGGTACCTTAGCTTCTTCGATAATAATGGCAATATTAGCCGCGTTGTTGATTCCCTGTCCTGAACCAATGGGAGAACCTAGGGGCATAACTGTGGCACAGCCTGCTTCTTCTAAACGCTTTGCTAGTAAAGGATCGGCATTGATATAGGGTAATACCGCAAAACCTTCTTTAACTAACTGTTCTGCCGCCTCTAGAGTTCCCATGGGGTCGGGTAAGAGGTATTTGGCATCGGGAATCACTTCTAACTTGATAAAGTTATTATCTTCCTGTCCTAATAACTTTGCCATCTCCCGACCTAAGCGGGCAACCCTAACTGCTTCTTCAGCAGTTTTACAACCTGCGGTGTTGGGCAACATCCAGATTTTACTCCAGTCAATCGCCTCAGCCAAACCTTCATGTCCTGGGGCTTTGGTTTGGACTCTTCTAACGGCTACGGTAATGATTTCACAGCCGCTAGCCGCTACGCTTTGCTGCATCGCCTGCATACTAGGATACTTTCCTGTGCCAGTCATCAGACGAGAGTTGAAGGTGCGTCCTGCGATAGTTAAGGGATGGTCATCTTCAACTATGATTTCTCTTGGTAGTGCATTGGCAGCAGCTAAAGGAGTTTGGAGGGTCGATTCAATTTGCAAGGGTAATTTGGGGTTACTCAAAGAGGTCATAGATGCTGATTGATAAAAACGCTGATAGCTAAATGCAGTGAGCAGAGGATCGGATTTTTGGTTGATTATCAAATCGGCGATCAGCTTGGCGGTAATGGGTGCCAGTAAAATGCCGTTACGATAATGACCAGTAGCCAAAAATAAATTTTCACAGGGGCTACGACCCAAAATTGGCAGTTCATCAGGTGTCCCTGGACGAAAACCCCACCAAAATTCTTCAATTTGCCATTGGGCAGCAGTAGGATAAAGCTCTATTGTCTTGGCTAACAAGCTTTGGATACCCTGGGGCGTATTGAAAGGAGTCCAGTTTACCTCTTCTGCTGTGGCACCCACCACTAATCTGCCATCCTGACGAGGAACTAGATATACTCCATCACCATACAAAACCCGCTGGAGAGGAAAGGGCTGATGCAGTTGCTGAGGCATCCTCAGAGAGAGCATTTGCCCTTTGACAGGACGCACAGGTAGAGGCATTAATTGACTAGACCAGGAACCAGCAGCGAGAACATATTGCTCCGCTTCTAACAAGCCAACATCGGTTAAAACTCCCGTTACTTTGCCCTGTTGTTGGGGAATTGCCTTAACGCTGACACTTTCCTTGATCTCTACTCCCAAAGTTTGAGCCGCTTGCAAAAGCGATCGCATTAAACAGCGATTATCTACTTGACCATCTTCGGGATACCACCAGCCACCAATTACTCTTGCTCCTAAACCTGGCTGATATAGTTTGATTGATTCTTTATTTAACCAAGTTGTAGCTGGGCTGTGGTCATTCTGCGACGGCTCATCGAACACGGGCGCTAAGATACCACAGGGTAAATAACCTGTTTCAATTCCTGTCAATTCTTCAAGCTTTTGTGTCCACTCAGGATAGCGCCAACGAGACTTCAGACACAATTCTAATAAATGAGGATTAGCTAATTTTTCTGCCCTGGGAGCCAACATCCCTGCTGCGGCGTGAGATGCGGCCTGCATAAAGTCTTTACTAATTACGGTGACCTTTGCTCCCTGACGCTTTAACTCTACGGCGATCGCCAAGCCAATAACACCACCGCCAATAATCAGAATATCTCTTGCTGCTTTCATCTTCTTTCACCCTCAACTCCACTACTCTAACGTGAAACTCCTCTTGCTGAATGAATCTTAATTTATGGTAAGCCAAGTATAAATTAGGACATTATTTGTTAGATAGTAGTAGTCTCGCAGCCTGATCTGAACCTATTTTACTACGCTTGTCACATGAGTAGACCACAGCAATAATTAATTTTTAAAAAAGCTCATGGCTCATGGCTAATAGCGCGACAACGCGGTCTTGCGGGTTCCCGCCATGAGCGATTGTCGTCAGAAGCTACAAACTAGCTGATCAAAAACGGAGTCTATTCAATTGAAAACGGCTGTAAGATTCAGTTAGCTTGCTGCTCAACTTGAGTTCCTTCGGTATTATTCTCAGGCATCTGTTGACAGGCAAATAAAAGTGCTACCAACAAAACAGTAGTAATCAACCGATTAATTAGCGTCACTAAACTATTAGACACGATTTATACATTTCCTCAAAGCACCACATACTTTTATAGTGAGACAACTTAAAGGTAATTTTCTCCGTATTATTACAGGTTGATAATTGGCACAATAAAATTTATCTAATAATAAAATGCAGGCTGGAGATCCTCTAAAGCTATATGTTTCCTACCTATGACTATGTTTGGTTAGAGTTAAATTCTCAACAATTCTCAGTTATTAAACTTCAATTAATATTACGTAATATAAAGATAAATTTATACTTTTAACAAATTGTTTTACGTAATTAATTAGTGCGTAACATCAGTTTTTAATTCCTGCTGTACCAATCCCTTGAATAAACTGTTTTTGACCAATTAAAAATAAGACTAATACAGGAATAGTGGCAATTACTACTGCCGCCATCAGCAATGACCAATCACTAGTAAACTGTTCTTGAAACTCAGAGAGGGCTAGCTGTACGGTTCTTAATTCTGGGCGAGTTGTAAAAACTAAGGGTTTAAATAAATCATTCCATTCGCCGATAAAAGTAAACAGAAACAGAGTAACTATTGCGGGGCGCGAAAGGGGAAGCATAATTTGAGTCAAAATTTGCCAGCGGTTAGCCCCATCTAGGGCAGCGGCTTCTTCTAACTCGATGGGGATACTAGCAAAATATTGTCGCATTAAAAAAATGCCAAAGCCATTAGCGGCGGTAGGGAGAATTAATGACCAATAGCTATTAATTAAATGCGCCCATTTCAAGATGACAAAGATGGGAATTACTAGTAGCTGGAAGGGAATTACTAGCGTTGCCAAGATAAGTAACAAGATGGCTTGTTTTCCTTTAAACTTCAGTCTGGCTAAGGCATAACCAGCCAAAGCAGAAGTAATTATTTGCAGGGCTGTAACCGTTAGCGCCACCAAAGTTGAGTTGGCAAAAGCGAGCAGAAATTTACCCTGATGCCAAGCTTGCTTATAGTTAGCAATGGTGAAATTAGCGTCAGCGGTAGTAAATGAGCTTTGTACCACCACAACTAAAGGAAACAAAACTACGATCGCACCAAAGACTAAAACGGTTAAGGTTAATAATTTTGTCCAGTCAAAATTACTAATAGATAAAGGCGATCTTAGTTTCAGCAGTTTCATCAGACTATATACTTTGGGATATAAAAAATATAACCCACTCCCCTATTTCCCCTATTCCCCGCTAATGAAATCATTAACGTTGACTGTAATCACCGTAAAATCATTTGCACAAGCGATCGCAGTGATACGACAATCTTGTGTGTCAATTCTCCTAATTTTAGCTGGTAGTGACTGATAAATTGCTTCTGCTTCTGGGGTGTAAGATAAAATTTGAAAGCGATGTAGAGCAGAAAATAAGTCTTCAAAATATTGATATGCTGTAGTCACAGATGATTTTCGCTTTGCTTTTTGTACTGAAGCTAAAGCACCTTGTAATATCTCTTCGACTGTAATAATACTAATAAATATCTGTTAGAGGATTATTGCTTGATTGTGTGGTTTTGGCTTGTTGCTCAGAGGTTTTGTTTATTGCCATTTTTTTAGATAATGCTCTTTACTTTTGGTTGAGCCTTACCTTTGTTTTATTATCCCGTAGCAATTAAAGGTTTAAGTGTAAATTTGCTGTTTAACCTAGCAAAATCTGTGATGGTTGTTAAATTACAAAGAAAAGCCAATAAATTAGCCTATTCTTCTAAATTGAGAGTACAAAAGAAGACTGTCGGTAATAATTGCTGGAGTCGTTAGAGTAACTTATCTAAAACGTGCTTTAAAAAATGGACATGCTGAAATTGTCAAGGTATCAGAATATTGTTGCCGACTTACTAATAAAATATGGTGAACCAGGACAATATAAGTATCTTAAAGGAACAAAACCCGATAATCTATGGTTGAACCGATTTCTATATTAGCCACCTGGGGACTAACTACTACAGCCAAGTTTGTTTATAGTTCTGTGTTGGCAGAATTAAACAAGGACAGTAATAAAGAGTGGGTCAAAGATGTTCTCCAGGATTGGTTAAAGGATGTTGCCAAAGAGAAGCTGTCTGGGTTTTCGGGTACGGTTTGGGATCAAGCAACCAGGTTTTTCGGTAAAGACTTTTTGGATGTGGCAGCGGAAACTGCGATTACGGCATTTTTGGTGTTGATTAATCGGCATCTAGCGGAAGATTTGGAATTATCAGAGGAGAAAAGAGCAAGATTTGAGAAGCCTTTGAACAGCTTTCTTAAAGATCCCGAAGTACGCCAGATATTAGGTAGTCCGTTTCAGAAATTCAATAAGCCTCTAAACATCAAAGCTTTAAAAGCAACCTGGGATGATAAGGGATTGCGGGATCTTCCTGATGACTTTAACTGGGATAAGCTGGGTCAAGATTATCGGCAGATAGTCAGAAAGGTATTTAATGAATCACCAGAATTGAAACCCTTGTTAGATTTCCAGAGGTCGGAACAAGATAGCAAGAATTTACAGAACCTTGCGGGAGTTCACCCTGAATTTGACCTAGTTAAATATCAAGAAACTATCTTAGAAAAATATGGCAACCTCAAGCTGGAAAGTCTTGATAGCAGTGGCTATATCTACGATCAAGAATTGAAGATCTATCAGGTATTTATTCCCCAGAAGGTTAAAGAGTGTCAGGAATATCTACCCCAGGTCTATGAATTACCCAAAGACTTACAGCAAAGACTTAGGGAACAGGGAGAACTTGAAAGAGAGATTCATCCTGAAGAATTGGAACGCTATAAACGGGCCTATACTAACCAGCAGATTAGATCAGTTACAGAAGTAATTAACGATGACAAGTATAAGTATCTAGTAATCTTGGGCGATCCTGGTTCAGGAAAATCCACCCTGCTGCAATACCTAGCGGTGGCATGGGCAGAACTACCAACTAGGGATTTACCCGATCATCCCCTGACAATTTTGATTGAGTTACAAAAATATATCCAAGACTTTAGCGAAAACCGCTGTCAGAACTTTCTCCAATATCTCCACCAGGGTAGTAACTGGATCTGTCATCTTAATCAACATGAATTAGATACTCGCTTCAAACAACAACCAGCCACCATCTTATTTGACGGCTTAGATGAAGTCTTTGATCCCGTCTTACGTGGCAATGTCATTGCTCAAATCCATAACTTTACTCAAACCTATCCTAATGTAAAAGTAGTTGTCACCTCCCGCATTATTGGCTATAAAC
>JBCDDK010000171.1:0-12651 GCA_039180345.1 Cyanobacteria bacterium P01_G01_bin.39
ATAATTTTTACATAAATAATAGTAAACTTAAAGATATTTAATATTGATATCACAAATCATAGCAAAAACAATATTTGAAAAAACATAGACTTTCTTTAATTAGTTGATATTTTAAAGCTTTAAATGCCAGCTTCAAAAACTAGAAAAACTTTATTGATTTCGTAAAGGACACAACCAACCAATAATCACTTACTACTAATAAAAGCCTAAGAACTGCCGCAGTATATCACAAAAACGAGAACTTCTACAATACTCTTGTGCCACGCAGTATTAACAAAAGATACAACGTTGCTTTCAAAATTTTCATTCTACTATTTATGACTTCAAATAACAAAAAGCTTATTAATAACAATGATACAAAATGATCTGAAGTTTACTCAAAATTAGCTGTAGCAATGATAGTATTCCTGAAATAAGATCACAGGAAATAATAAAAATAATATCAATGTTTAAAGCTTTATTTGTCCCACTACAGCTTTCCTTCAGTATCTTTGCTTGTTTGTTCGCTACTCCCCTCGTCGCTCAAGTCACTTCAGATGATACTGTCAATACTCGAGTCAACACAAACGGTAACGTAGCTGAAATTATAGGGGGAGAAACAAGAGAAGGTAATCTCTTCCATTCTTTTCAGGATTTTTCTGTTCCTACTGGCAATGAAGCATTCTTTAATAATGCAGATCAGATCTCTAATATCTTCAGCCGGGTTACAGGGGGGAACATCTCGAATATCGACGGTTTGATTAGTGCCAACGGTAGCGCTAGTTTATTTTTAATCAATCCCGCAGGAATTATTTTTGGTGAGAATGCTAGTTTAAATCTGGGCGGTTCTTTTTATGGCTCAACTGCCAGTAGCATCTTATTCGATGGCGGAGAATTCAGTGCGGTAAATAATTTAGAGCAGCCGATATTGACAGTTAATGCGCCAATTGGGTTGAGTTTTCGTGATAATCCTAGGGAGATTATCAATCGCTCTTTAGTTCAGGATAGTACAGCAGAAATTGTTGGTTTAGAAGTCAATCAGGGTAATACTTTAGCTTTGATTGGTGGAGATTTAAATTTTGAAGCAGGTCAAACTACCGCCCAAGGGGGAAACATCTATCTTGGTGGATTAGCCGAAGCTGGAGTAGTCAATCTTAATCAAGATGCTAGCTTAAGTTTTCCTCAAAATCTGGCTTTAGCCGACGTTGCCTTAACCAATGGTGCGAATGCCGATGTAAGAGGAACTGGAGGCGGAAATGTAACTGTTGATGCCCAAAATCTGACTTTAGAGGCAGGAGAATCTGACGGTAGTTCTATTAGGTCGGGAATAATATCTGAATCCACTAGTCCCGAAGCACAAGCAGGGAATGTAGTAATTAATGTGGCGGAAAACACTAGGCTCAATGATAGTGGTATTACTAACCAAGTCAATGCTGAAGGTATGGGGAATTCAGGAAATATTACGATCAACACTGGTTCTCTGGAACTGATTAACGGTGGAGGTATTGATGCTAGTGCCAGAGGTCAAGGTAATGCAGGGGCAGTAAGTATAAGTGCTACGGGAGATATTACTGCCGATGGAGAAAATTCCGCTGGTGTTCCCAGTGGCATTACCAGTCTGGTTGATTCTGATGCCGAAGGAGATGCAGGAGGGGTAACAATTTCGACCTTTAATCTTGATCTGACTAACGGTGGTCGAGTTTCTGCCAGTACATTTGGTCAGGGCAATGCAGGGACAGTAAGTGTGGCTGCTACGGGAGATATTAGCGCTGATGGAGAAGATTCTGATGGTTTTTCCAGTGGCATTACTAGTCTGGTTAATCCTGATGCAGTAGGAGATGCGGGAGGGGTAACAATTTCTACCTCTAATCTTAATTTAAACAATGGTGGTCGAATTTCTGCTAATACATCAGGACAAGGTAATGCAGGGGCAATTAATATTACCGCTACGGGAGATATTAGCGCTGATGGAGAAAATTCCGATGGTTTTCCCAGTGGCATTACCAGTCAGGTTGGTTTTGATGCTGTCGGAGAGGCAGGAGGGATAAATATCTCCGCTTCTAATCTCAATCTGACTAATGGCGGTCGAGTTGATGCCAGTACAGGAGGTCGAGGTAATGCAGGGGCAGTAAGCGTAACTGCGACGGGTAATATTACTGCCGATGGAGAAAATTCCGATGGTGTTCCCAGTGGCATTACTAGCGCAGTTGATACCAATGCAGAAGGCAGTTCTGGCGGGATAACAATTTCGACCTCTAATCTTAATCTGTTTAATGGTGGTCGAGTTGATGCGAGTACAGGAGGTCAAGGTAATGCAGAAGCAATTATTGTTACCGCTACGGGAGATATTACGGTTGATGGAGAAAATTCCGATGGTGTTCAAAGTCGCATTGCCAGTGTAGTTGGTTCTGGTGCTGTAGGAGATGCAGCAGGGGTAACGATTTCCACTTCTAATCTCAATCTGACTAATGGTGGTCAAGTTATTGCTGATACCTTTGGTCGAGGTAATGCAGGGGCAGTTAATATTATTGCTACAGGAGACACTGCTGTAGATGGCGAAAACTCAAGTGGTTTTCCCAGTATCATTTCTAGCCAGGTCAATTCTGATGCCGTAGGAGATGCCGCAGGGGTCACAATTTCTACCTCTGATCTTAATCTGACTAATGGTGGTCGAGTGAGTGGTAATACCTTTGGTCAAGGTAATTCAGGGGCAGTAAACGTGACTGCTACAGGAGATATTGCAGTTGATGGCGAAAATTCAGATGAGCCATTCAGTGGTATTTCTAGCCAGGTTAGTCCCGATGCAATAGGAAATGCAGGAGGGGTAACGATTTCTAGCTCTAATCTTAATCTGACTAATGGTGGTCGAGTTGATGCCAGTACAGGAGGTCAAGGGAATGCAGGAGCAATTAATATTACCGCTAAGGAAGTCGTAACTGCTGATGGGGAAAATTCTAGTGGTCTCGCTAGTGGCATTTTTAGTGTTGTGGATACTGATGCAGAAGGCAGTTCTGGTGGAATAAGCATTTCCACTTCTAATTTAAATTTGAGCAACGATGGTGTGCTTACCACTTCTACTTCTGGTCAAGGTAATGCAGGGGGGATTATTATCTCTACGAATAATTTTAATCTCCTTAATGGCGGTTCAGTTGATGCTACTACCTTTGGTCAAGGTAATGCAGGGGAGATTAATATTACTGCTACAGAAAATGTTATTGCTAGGGGGGACAATTCAGATGGTTTTTCCGTCGGCATTACGAGCGCAGTTTTTACTGATGCAGTAGGAGATGCAGGAGGTATCACTATCTCTACCAATAATTTTAATCTAAGTAACGGTAGTGCGCTTGGCACTTCTACTTTCGGTCAAGGTAATGCAGGGGGTATCACTATCTCTACCAATAATTTTAATCTAAGTAACGGTAGCGCGCTTGTCGCTTCTACTTCAGGTCAAGGCAATGCAGGAGATATTACTATCTCTGCCAATAATTTCAACCTTTTCAACGGCGGTGCAGTTGATGCCAGTACTATTGGTCAAGGTAATGCTAGTGATATCAATATTACTGCTACCGAATCTATCTCCATCAATGGCTTTGCTGAACTTGCTCGCAGTGGGATTTCTGCCAACGCTTTTAATGAAGATGGTAATGGGGGCAATGTTTCGATCAACACTGGTAGCTTAACTATTGCTAACGGTGGCACGATTGAGGCGACTAACTTTGATAACATTGGCAATGACGATCTACCTGGGACAGGAAGACCAGGTAGTATTGATATTGTGGCTAACTCTATTGAGCTAGACGACTCTGCGAGAATTGAAGCCGCTACTCAGTTTGCCGATGGCGTTAGTGGTGTTATCAATTTACAAGTCAGCGAAGATATTATCTTAAAAAATAATAGTTTTATCTCGGCTCAAGCTTTTGGTAATGCTAATGGTGGTAACTTAACTATTGATGCGCGATATGTTATTGCTTTTCCCAGTAACGGTACGGGTAATGATTTGATTGCTACAGCGCAAGAAGGAAGTGGAGGCAATATTGAATTTAATGTCGATCAGCTTTTCGGCTTAGAACAAAGAGATGCTGTCAACGAAAACAACGATTTTCTCACCAATAATACTAACGATCTTGATGTTAGCGGTATTGTGGATGGAGATATAACGATCAATACTCTGGATTTTAATCCCTTACGAGTAACAGCAGAATTACCCACTAATACTATCGATACGCCACAAACCACACAACAGGCATGTCAAGTAAACCGCGAACAAATTGCTAATGGTGGCTTGGTTATTTCAGGTAAGGGTGGCATTCCCCCAGAACCAAGTTTACCTTTAAATTCTGCCAATATTTACGTCAATGGCGAGTCAAATCATACCAAAGCCATTCCCGCACCCATAGAAACAGCTCAAGGTAAAATCCAGCCAGCGAGAGGAGTTAAGGTAACTAAATCTGGCGAAATTATGCTAACAGCTTATCGCACAAACAATGTAGGAGAAAGAATTCCTCAGATTGAGAGAGAGTGTGGTTAAGTCTACAATTCTTGGTGCGACGATTGAACACACATCAGGCGATTATAGAAGCAAGCCGATTAACCTATCTGGGTTTATCTGTAGACGTTGTAGCAATCCTATTTTGGTTATGAAAAGTTCAATCTCGTAATAGGCAACAGGCAATAAAAAATTCACTATTTATTTAGGAATGTTATATATTAATTAATTGTCTCAGTAGAACAATGCAAACTGCCATCAAGTATTAGCAATCGTCAAGCTACCTCAGTAACAACAAGAAAATTAATCTACTGAGGCAGCTTATGTGAAATTTGCAAAAGAATGATAAATATATAAAACAAAAGGGACAAGGAGACAAAAAAATAAAAGGTATACCTTAATTAAACTTCAGATCTATATCAATAGAAGTTAAAGTAGAAACGTCATTATTGTTATTTTAAACAGTACCCAGATTTCGAAAAAAGCAAAGTGTAACATCATTTTGTGGTTGAGTTAATACAGATTACTATTAAGAAAATAGAATGATAGGAAAAATTATTTATATTATGTATCTTTCAAAAAATTGTTAACATAACACCATGAAAATAGCGATCGCACAATTGAATCCCACCATCGGCGACATTACTTATAATGCCCAACAAATTGTTACTGCGGCACAGGATGCAGCGAAGCAAAATGTTCGTTTATTATTAACACCTGAATTATCTCTTTGTGGTTATCCGCCGCGAGATTTGTTGCTTTATCCTGGGTTTGTGGAATCGATGGCACAGGAGTTAAAAGCGGTTGCAAGTCAATTACCTGATAACATTGCTGTATTAATTGGGACAGTTGAAATTAACTCCAACGCGGATGCTAAAGGACAAAAGCCGTTATATAACAGTATGGCATTACTAGATCGCAGGGAAGTTAAACAAATCTTTCATAAGCGATTGTTACCTACCTATGATGTCTTTGATGAAGATCGTTATTTTGAACCTGGTGATGGCGCAAATTACTTTACCTTAGATGGAATTAAGATTGGGGTAAGCATCTGTGAAGATCTATGGAATGATGAGCAGTTTTGGGGTAAACGCAGCTATCAGGTGAATCCTATTGAAGAATTGGCGCAACTAAAGGTAGACCTAATTGTGAACCTGTCAGCTTCTCCCTATACCGTAGGTAAGCAAAAACTAAGAGAAGCAATGCTTAATCATGCCGTAACTTCTTATCACAAGCCGATTATCTATGCTAACCAGATTGGGGGCAATGATGACCTGATTTTTGATGGCAATAGCGTAGCGTTTAATAATGCAGGAGATATTATTAGTCATGCCCAAGCATTTGAGACAGATTTGGTAGTAGTGGAGTGGGATGAGTTGATGTCTTCTTCAAAAGACGAGGAAAAGGGGAGACTGGGAGATAGGGAGATAGGAAGAGGGGTAGACTGGGAGAGTAATCAGGAAATTTATAGTGCTTTGGTTTTAGGCGTAAAAGACTATGCTCGTAAGTGTGGCTTTGGTAAAGCTGTATTGGGTTTGAGCGGTGGGATTGATTCGGCTTTGGTAGCAGCAGTGGCGGCTGAGGCTTTGGGTGCGGGGAATGTATTAGGAGTGTTGATGCCTTCTCCCTATAGTTCAGATCATTCCGTCAAAGATGCCCTGGATTTAGTTGCCAACTTGGGTATCAAAAGTCAGAAGATAGAAATTAAAGATGCCATGACCGCATACGATACAATTCTTGAACCGATGTTTGCGGGGACTGAATTTGGTGTTGCCGAAGAAAATATCCAGTCGCGGATACGGGGTAATTTATTAATGGCGATCGCAAATAAGTTGGGTTATCTTTTACTATCTACGGGTAATAAATCGGAGATGGCGGTGGGTTACTGCACACTATATGGTGATATGAATGGTGGCTTGGCGGTAATCGCTGATGTACCTAAGACTAGGGTATTTAAACTGTGTCGCTGGTTGAATCGCCATCAGGAAGTTATCCCCCAAAATATTATTACTAAACCCCCTAGTGCCGAATTGAAACCCGAGCAAAAAGATTCGGATTCATTGCCATCTTATGAGATACTAGATGATATATTAGAGCGCATTGTTTGCCAGCATCAATCCCCTGCAGCAATAATTGAGGCTGGACATAACCGCGAAACGGTGGCTAAAGTAATCAAATTAGTTACTCGTGCCGAATTTAAGCGCCGTCAAGCACCACCAGGAATTAAGATAACTGATCGCGCCTTTGGTACTGGGTGGCGGATGCCTATTGCTAGTCGATGGTCAACTTAGAAAATAGAAAACAGTATGATTTCAGCTTTTTATCAATTTAATCAATACATAATTCCTGGCTTAAGTTTACAGCAACTTGAGCTAATTTAATTTCAATTCTCCCACAATAATTTCTGACCAGCGTTCAGCAGCCTGTTTGAAGATAGATTGTTGACTTGATGTCAGTCCACCCAAAAATCGAACTTCAATATTAAACATTAGTTTTGCATTAAGATAAACCTCAAATAACCTTAACGTTAGGTTAAAAACATTAATGCATTCACTGTATATATGCGTAGTTTTTTGGATTATAGATTAAAACAATTGTTCACAATTTTGTAGACAAAAGCACCATTTATATAGGTTAAGTGTGGACTGAGAAAGATTATCTATTTTACTGGATAAGCAAGCCTACGTTAATTGTTGCAAATAGATCTGAGGCTATTCCATGCTGTCAGTAGTTGGTCAGCTTAATGATGAAATTATGGATCTGATCTGAAATTATGATCATGTTTGCTACCAATGAAATTGTTTTACGTAGTGATCAAAAGGTAGCGAGTATTGGTTATTTTTACAGCTACATCTCACATGCATCACATATATAGTTTTGGTGCTTTATGCTGCGTTATGACCAAACTAAATTTTTGGATTATAATCGTCAGTTAAACTCAGGAACATAATTAAGACAGAAGTTAAATAGTTAATGTAAAAAAGTAAATACAAGCCACCATCATAAGTACATAGAAATCAAAACATTATCAATGTTAAACCCAGCCAAGTTGAGACAGCAAAAACTAACACCTTACCTGTTTTTATTACCTGCGATCGCTTTACTAGGATTAACCGTATTTATTCCTGCAATTCAGGCATTTACCTTAAGTTTTACTCGCTATGAATACGATATTACTCAGCCTCCTGAGTGGGTGGGGTGGGAGAATTTTCAACGTCTGTGGCAAGACGAATTATTTTGGCAAACGATTAAAAACACTTTGCTGTACTTAGTTGGAGTAGTGCCGATTCTGGTAATTGTTCCCTTAGGATTAGCAATTATTGTTAATCAAAAATTACGAGGCATTAATTGGTTTCGTACCGCATTCTATACCCCTGTGGTAATTTCGATGGTGGTTGCGGGAATTGCTTGGAAAGCACTCTATACTCAAAACGGCTTAATCAATCAGTTTTTAAAACAATTTGGTTTCAGCGAAGGCATACCTTGGTTAACAGATCCCAGACTAGCAATCTGGAGTGTCATGTTAGTAACTATCTGGAAAGGTTTAGGTTATTACATGGTAATTTATCTAGCTGGATTACAGTCAATCCCCAGCGAACTCTACGAAGCAGCGGCAATTGATGGCTCAGATAGCTGGCAAAAGCATCTAGATATTACTATTCCCCTGATGTGTCCTTATTTATTCCTAGTAGCAGTAATCTCTGCCATTTCTGCGACTAAGGTATTTGAAGAAATTTTTATTATGACTCAGGGAGGACCCAGAAATAGTTCAAAAACAGTAGTTTACTATCTTTATGAAAGAGCTTTTCAAGATTTAGATATAAGTTATGCTTGCACCATTGGCTTAGTGTTGTTTTTGGGAATTTTGGGACTTTCAATTATTAATTTGAAGCTGACGGCTGCGAATAATAAGTAAAGTGACTTTGAAGAGTGAGAATGAAATATAGCAATTCCCGTTTAAATGAAGAACATCTCAGACTGGTAGGGACTGTGGACTGGAGACAAGGTGAGGCTTATATTTCCTATTTTTCTATAAATACTTTGGAGTTTAGAAATGACAAAAGTTTTCAGAGTCTTACTGCGGAGGGATATCCTCTCTGAGAATAGTTACAATATTTTCTTGATTAAGTTCAGATTTCGCTAGGGAGCAAGTCAGTTTTGTAAGAACGTTTGAACTGTATAAAAGATTTATAGCTTGTAATTACCAATAGTGAATACCTTAGTTCATTTGTATCGACAAATTTAACCTACTCTCCACTAAAAGCTAAGAACTAAGAACTACAGATAAAATACTTACTTTTTGGTTTGATACTTTTAATCAGCAATGCCCACTATCCTAATTCAGATCTAAAAGCTCACTAACAGTAACAATACGATAGCCTCTTTGCCTTAAGTCTTCTAAAATTATTTCAAGTGCGATCGCCGTATTATTTGCTACCTGAATTGAGTTAGCATGAAAGACTAAAATTGCCCCAGGAAAAATCATTTGTTTGGTATACATTGCCGTTAACCAAGGATGGTTAGTAATCTCAAATGTATCGAAGGGAATCATGGAAGCTAAAACTAATTTTAGATCATAATTCTCTTTAGCAGTCAAATCAGCGATCGCTTTTAGCATAGTCTGGTTATAAAAACCTCTACCTGGACGATACCAGCGAATACTTTCTTTACCTGTAAGTTCTAATAGTTGCTCGTGTGCTTGCTTTAGCTGTAGTTCAAACCGTTTTGGAGTTAATAAGGCGTGAGTTTCATCAATAACACCATGATTAGCTATTTCGTGACCATAAGCCATAATTTCGGAAATAATTGACGAATTAGGTCTTAAATGACTGCTAATTATAAAAAAAGTTGCTTTAGCTGGCTGTAGATAGCTGTATTGTTGATTATGTTTTGCGATCGCCTGTAAAATCAATCTAGTTCCATAATCCTCTTGATCTTGAGGACAAGGTGCATCATCGATGGTTAATGCCACTACCTTTTCCGTCGTCTGATGATAAAAAATAGCATCAGGAAAAAACTGTGATACACCATTAACTAATTCCTGAGATAAACTTTTCATGGCTTGATTGTAGATTTATTTATTGCAACCTTGATGAATTGAAGCATGAAATATATAAATATAATTTGATATACATCTCTAAAAGCTAAAAGCTAAAAGCTAAAGGCTAATGGCTAATAGCTACGAGCAGTATTACTAGTTTTATACTCCAAATCAGCAACAATATTTATTCCTTCCAAGGTAAACGAACAGGCATTTCATTAACAGGCTTCATTTCTGGCATTGTGGAGTGAAGATGTTTTTTATTTGAGATCCGATTAGCATACCAATTGACCCCAGGAAAAGCCGTCAAACCGTGGGCAAAGACACTCATTAAAACTGTAATTACCATCGTGGTAAAGATCAATTCTTGACCTGGTAAATTTTCTTTTTCCAAGATTAATAAACCATAAATCAAAGATGCAATGCCTCTAGGTCCAAACCATCCGACAAAGAGAGTACTATCTAACTGTAACTTCAAATTACTAGTTGCGTAACGAAGTCATGCCGTAGGCTTATCGCTACGCCGATGATTCTAGTAATTGTCAGACTAGCAATTCCATAGACCCACATTTGCCAAGTGGCATCATTAACCGAGGGAATGACCATCACTGCGCCATATAGCAAAAAAGAGATTAAGGTTAGTAATTGTCCTTCTGCTTCGCCAAATTCACGTAAACTCGATAAAACTGATTCCGTACTAATAAACCCTAAAGTTAAGCCCGCACCAAAAGCAGCAATAAATCCATTACCACCAATTATTTCAGCACAGGTGTAGGCTAAAATCGATAATCCCAACACCGATAAGTCTTCAAAAGATTGAGTCATCCAATTGCGTTTAAGACTTTGAGCAATTAGTTTGCTGCCAACATAGCCTACTGCGATTCCAATTAGCGCACCGAAAAAAATTTGTTGACTTGTAAAAGTGAGCCAGTAAGTAGCATTACTGCTTTGTTCTCCTTCAACTGCCAGAGAGATAAATAATAATAAAATAGGTAAACAAATACCGTCATTTAAACCACTTTCAATATTGATTCCTTGGCGAATAAAGGCTGGTATTTCTGCACTATTTACTACTGCTTGTCCGAGGGCAGCATCGGTAGGAGAAAGTATAGTTGCTAAAGCCGCTGCCGACCAGATATTTAGCTCATTAGGAAATAGTAATAACGCCAGAATAGTGCCTAAGATAATTGTAATTGGCAGACCGATTCCCAGTAACCTTAACGGCAGATTATATTCTTGACACAATAGTTTTAATTGAATGCGGGAAGCATCTGTAAATAACAGTACAGCTAAAGTTACTTCCGCTAAAACTTGAATAGCTTCGTTAGTTATTTTGACTTCCTGGATTAATCCTAAAAAACTAGAACTAATTAACAATCCACAAATAACATAAGCCATCGGGGGAGTAACAATACTTCTTTCCAATCTACGGGAAATTAAACCAAAACCTAAAACAAAAATAGCGATCGCAGCTAGAACTTCTTTATTCATTTATTAATGGGCATAGAAACATTTGAATTTTAGGCGATAAATATTTAGTTATCTTCATAGAGTTTATTAAAAACCAGCTTCTAATCAGAATCCTGATTACCTTTGCGAGCCAAGCTAAACAGCGCAAAGGAGATTAATCTTTAGACCACCCTTGATAATTCTCAGAATAAAACCCATCAATGCAAAAAAACTTAAAAAATCAATCAAAATAACCTGTATTAATGGTAGTATTCCTGAGATTATATTACTCGAAAGACACATAATACTACCGATGTCCAAAGCTCTATTTATTCCCCTACAGCTTTCATTGGGTACTTTTATTGGTTTGTACACCAGTCCCATCTTGGCTCAAGTCACCTCTGACGGCACAGTAAATACTCAAGTTAGTCAGAATGCAAATGTAGCTGAAATAACGGGAGGAGAAAGCAGAGGTAATAATTTGTTCCATAGTTTCCAAGACTTTTCTGTACCTACTGGCAATGAGGCTTTTTTTAACAACGCCGATAACATTTCTAATATCTTTTCTCGTGTTACTGGGGGGAACATTTCCAATATTGATGGTTTAATTCGGGCAAATGGTAATGCTAGTTTATATTTAATTAACCCCGCAGGAATTATCTTCGGCGAAAATGCACGATTAGATGTTGGTGGTTCATTTTATGGCAGTAGTGCTAGTAGTATTTTGTTTGATTCGGGGGAATTTAGCGCGGTGGATTTAGATAATCCTTCCATATTGACAGTTAATGCCCCTATTGGCTTGGATTTTCGCGATAATCCTGGGGATATTGTCAATCGTGCCAATTTTGGTTTGACAGAACAAACATTTGAACAGGAAATTGACGATCAACCTGTTACCATCAATCGAGTAACTAACATTACAGGATTAGAAGTTACTTCTGGTGAAAATATAGCTCTTATTGGTGGAAATATCTTACTCGAAGGTGGTGGTATTTCCGCGCCAGGAGGCAATATTACCTTGGGAGGGATATTTCAGGCAGCACAAGTTAACATTAACTCTGATGGTAGTTTCAGCTTTGCCAATGATTTACCCAAAGCAGATTTGACTCTTACCGACAGCGCCTTAGTTACTGTAGTAGGTGATGGAGGGGGTTTTATTAAGGTTGAAGTTAATGATTTGACTATTGCCCAAGAAAGCCAACTGCTTGCTGGTATCGGAGAAGGTTTAGGTAGCAATAATGCTAAGGCTGGAGATATTGTAATCAATGCCGCAGAATCAGTGAAGTTAATTGGTGACGGGCAATTTGAATCACCTGAAATAGATTTAGATGCTGGCATACGTAACTTAGTAGGTTTATCTCCTGCCCGCCAAAGCAATCCTGAAGAAAATAGCAATGCTGTTGGAGATAGTGGTTCTATTTTTATCAACACCAACATTTTAGAGGTTACAGAACGTGCAGACATTAACGTTCGTTTACTATAGCGGTTCTCATTTTAATGCGGTACAGTCAAGACCTCGGTATTTGTTGATTGCGGTGCGACCCCCTAAAGGGTTCACTAGTTGCTCTTTGTTGGAAACCAACAAGACGAAGTCTTCGCAGCACTCGGAGCTTGCATCCGAGTGACCGAAGACCGCACTAGCTCACCGCGCCGCCTTCAGGCGCAAGACAAAGGACTTGTCCGCATGTACGCGCAC
>JBCDDK010000172.1:0-12593 GCA_039180345.1 Cyanobacteria bacterium P01_G01_bin.39
CACTAGTTGCTCTTTGTTGGAAACCAACAAGACGAAGTCTTCGCAGCACTCGGAGCTTGCATCCGAGTGACCGAAGACCGCACTAGCTCACCGCGCCGCCTTCAGGCGCAAGACAAAGGACTTGTCCGCATGTACGCGCACGTTGTTAATAGTTGATTGTTGATTGAGGTACACCTCACTCATTCGAGAAAGGCTATAGTTGTTTCAAATAACAATGAGATGCACCATTTCTTTAGACAGTAAAAAATTTGAGCATGTTTTCGGAGCTTCTTCTACACTCCATATCATAGCCATGAAAAAATATTGAAATGGTATCAACAGGATTTCCTAAAGGGTCAAGAGATTCAAAAAATATAATGTTTAGATTTAAAATTTGTATAAGCTTTACATCTTGCAACGGATCGTCCAAATACTTTCACACTATAGAAGGATGTTTGCTCAATCTAAAGTCTGATAGTTTTATTTAAGAAATAAAGCTAGGTCAAACTCCTGCAATAAAAGACAAGATAATCAAGAGGTAAAACGTGAAGTAAGTTTGTTAACAAAATCAACACTTACAGAATGAGCCAAGGAGAATTTTATTTATATCCTGCCAAGGTTTCAGGATTCACTAGTTGGCAAGAAATAGATAAAACTCTTAATTTGATTATTAAGCCCCATTTTTTAAGAGAAATAGCTATAAAAACAGAATCGATCAACCCAAATAGAATTGAATTACTGCCCATATTCAAAAAACATGATACTCAAATAGAGCAATTAGCACATTTGTTTCTAAATGAAATACAAAACCAAAATATTGGCAGTCAATTATATTTAGAATCTTTAGCTAATGTTTTAGGAGTTCATTTATTACGTAATTATTCAGCTTTCAAACCTATTTTTTGCAAGTATACCGATGGATTGGCAGACTACAAACTTGATCAAACTATTGACTATATTAAGTCTAATTTAGATAAAAAATTGAGTTTAAAAAGCTTAGCCGAAAATATCGATATGGGTAGATACTACTTTGCTACTCAATTCAAACAAGCAATGGGAATCTCTCCCTACCAATATATTATCGAACAGCGTATAGCCAAAGCTAAAAAACTCTTAAAAAAAAGAAAGCGATCGCTTGATCTAACAGCTTATGGGGGAGACTGCGCTGCATCGCTTTCTGAAATAGCCTTAGATTGTGGTTTTTCTAGTCAAAGTCATTTCAGCAAGGTATTCCGCCAATATGTTGGCATAACTCCAAAGCAATATCGGGAGCAACAATAAGCGTAAGTTATCGTTCGTTTAAATTACACATTTGTTTTTTCTTAACGAGTAAATTAAATGTATAAGCTGTTACACACTTGAAAAGTTAGAAATTCACAAGATTAAACAAAATTTCGCCGCTTTTTACAAGACAAAAACTGACAAAAGCCTTTAAAGTCTCCTAACTACAAGAAAAATAACAACAAATATGTCAAATATAAAACGGGTTAATCCTTCAGAAATGAAAGACACCTCAAACTATGGATTTACTCAGGCTGTAATCGTGCCTTCAGGATCGCAATTAGTTTACATTTCGGGGCAAGGTGGTGCAGATGAAGATGGTAATTATGGTAGCTTCGATTCGCAAATGGAACGAGCCTTTACCAGCCTAGATACTGCCCTGAGATCTGTAGGAGCAACCCCAGAAGATGTGATAAAAATCACCATCCTTTCGGTAGATCATAACCAAGAGAAACTAGGTTTAATTTCTGCTAAAAGGAGAGCTTTTTGGTCGAATCATAAGCCTGCTAGTACTTTAATTCCTGTTCCCAGATTGGCAAGTGATGGCATGCTATTTGAGATTGATGCTATTGCTGTAATTAATAATTAATTTTAGGAGATAGAACAATGACATTACCTGTCGTGCTTTATTCAGGAGAAGGAGAATCGGTAACTATTGGTACGAGTCAATGCACATTTAAGCTCACGGGTAAAGATACTAACGGTCATTTTGGGCTATTTGAATATATCTTACAGCCCGAAACCGAAGGACCAAGTCCTCATATTCATAAAAAGATGACGGAGATTTTTTACGTAGTAGAAGGAGAATTAGAGTTAGTGCTTAACCAAGATAAAATTATCGCCCCTGCTGGTACTTTGATGAGCGTACCAGAGAATACGCCCCATGGTTTTTCTAATCCCAGTCAGCAAAAAGCTAAGTTTTTGATTATGTTTTGTCCTGCCGACTCGCGAGAACAGTATTTTATTGGTTTGGCTGAGTTAAGAAAAAATGGACGACAACCGAGTCGCGAAGAACTATTGGAGCTAATGCAGAGATTCGACCAATATCCTGCTGACTAAATTGATTTTACTGCCTATTGCCTTAATAACAGAAGGCACATTTACAGAGATAACGAGAACTAACCTTTGGGGCTTTATTTATTTGGGTCTGATTGGTACTGGACTAGCTTATGCTCTCTGGTTTCGAGGAATTGGTAGGCTAAGTGCTACTGCGGTGGCTTACTTAGGTTTACTCAGTCCTGTTATCGCTTCGGCAATCGGCTATTTTTTTCTTCAGGAGACATTTACCCTGGTTCAGTTATTAGGTATTGCTGTGGTGTTAATTGCTATTTTATTAGGTCAACGAAGTCAATCAGCGCAATCGTAATTTCTAAGAACGTAAGATGATTAAATTGTTTATTTATTGGTTATTACCTAAAAAATTACGCGCGATCATTCCCAATTCATCCATTTGTAAACCATCGCTAAGATCTATTCCAGTAGATCTTGATTGCGTTGGAGTAGAACCTGATGATATTACTTGGTTAATCACATTTTCAGGATGAGTTTGCAGTATGACAATACCAGGACCTCTTAATTGGGCCAGAACAAGACCTTCTCCTCCAAATATGGAAGTGAAAATACCTCCTGCTAATTTAATTTTGTATTTTACTGACTCGGCAAAACCAACAATACAACCTGTGTCAACATTTAAACTTTCATCTGCTTGCAGATTAATTGCTTTTAGATCTCCTCCTGCACAGATGAATACTCTACCGTTTCCTGTAAACTTTTGAAATATAATCCCTTCGCCACCGAGAAAGCCACTCATCCCTAAATTGAGCGTCAGATCTAACCTGACACTAGGGTCTGAAGCCAGCCACGCACCTCTTTGAGCAATCAAGCTGTAATTAGGCGATATTGTAACTTCTTCAATCGTACTTAAATAGGGACTGGCAAATCCAATTCTGCCCCGTCTGGTTCCATTATTTGTCCAGATAACTTGAAACAGTTTTTCCTTTGTCACCAGCTTTTTGACTGCTGACATAATTCCGCCAGTAGTGGTTTTGGCTTGAATAAATCCATCACTATAACAAAATGCGCTAGGTTCGGCATAAATAGACTCTCCTGGTTCGAGAGTTACTTCTACACCTTTATTATTGTCAGTATATGTAGTCACTTTTTATTTAAATGTTGGTGATTACCCCCGACTGTATTCTAATTATTTTTAGCAGGGATTGACGATTTCTAATCAAGTTAAGACTTGCATTCTATTAGCTTGCTGATGCGTAATGTTAGTCAACTAGAATAGTTTCTATTGGCGTTTGCGCCTGAAGTAGTTTGTGAACAGGACATTTATCAGCAATCTTTAGCAGTCTCTGTCTTTGATCTTCAGTCAGATTTCCTGTTAACTTAAGATTAGCAATAATGTGGTACTGGCGATCGCTTTTTTGATGGGTAAGATTAACCTCTACGCCAGTTAAATCCCAGTCTTTACGTTCGGCGTACATTCTGAGGGTAATTGCTTTACAAGAGCCTAAGGCAGCTATTAAGAGTTCTACTGGTGTGGCACCTGCATCATCTCCACCTAAGTATAGGGGTTCATCTGCTATGAGCTGAAATTTATCATTGATTGTAATATCCTGCTGGTATTTAGCAGAGGTGGAAGAAACTTTAACCAGATTCATAACCATCGTCCAATAGTTTTAGTAAGTTTTTATAGCCATTGCTACTAATTAGTAGTTACATGTTAGAAAATTAGTCGCAATGACCAGATGAATCGTAAGTCTACTAGTTATATTGATTTCTTCCCGCCATCACGCCACCATCGATATCCCATATCGCACCTGTCACCCAACTTGCTTGCTCGGAAAGTAGGTGCATAACCGTATTTGCTACATCTTGAGTAGTTCCTACTCTTCCTAGAGGATGGAAACTATTAAATCCTTGAAGAGTAGCATGTACCTCTTCTTTGGGAATAAAGCCTTGATAAATTGGCGTTTCCACTACCGCAGGAGACACGGCATTAACTCTAATGTTATGCTGCGCCAATTCCATTGCTAGATGCTGAGTTAAGGAATGTAACCCAGCTTTAGCCATCGAGTATGCTGAGGAGGGTGTCGCCTCAACGGCTTGTTTTGCCCACATCGAGCCAATATTGACAATTGCTCCAGGTTCGCCATGATTGATCATATTTTTCACAACTGCCTGAGTAATTAAGAAAATTCCTTTATTGATATCTAGATACAGGTCGTAATCACTTTCTTGATGCTCGATAAAAGCTTTCGGCAAAAATACACCAGCAGCATTGACCAATAAAGTCGCATCATGATGATTGGTGTTAATTTGTTCAATTAAGGCATTTCTTTGCTGGCGGTCTGATATGTTAGCCAACTCGCCAAATATTGTTCCATATCTCTTAAGCTCATTTACTGCATCATTTAGCTTAGATTCCGATGAGCCAATGATTACAGCCGTTGCTCCTGACTTAAGAATTGATTTTGCGATCGCTTTTCCAATACCGCTGCTACCTCCAACTACAATGATTTTTTGCGATGTAAAGTTATAGTTCATGATTTTCTCCAAAATTATATTTGATTCTTTACTTACCTACTAGAAGGTAGATAGATGATTAAAAAAAATTACCTATTCTCTAGCTTCTGTTTCAAAAATCCCTCTGTGATGCTTTCAAAAGCCACAATACTATTGTCAGCAGCGCGGGCAATTAGTTGTGTTCCCTGTAACATGGCAATAATAGTTTTGGCTTCCAGCTCAACCGATTGATTACTGTTCCAAGCTTGCGCTTCATTGCCCCGCTGTAACAGTTTGGCTAACCAAGATTCAATTGCAACAAAGAAAGCTTGCAGTTCGACTTTGATATCTGGATGCAACACGGCAAAATCTGCTGTCAACATTCCGCAGAGGCAAATTTGATTATCCCGTAAACCATCTCGGTAGAGATTTACAAATTCTCTCAATTGCTCTTGAGGTGTAACTTTTTGCTGCTCCATACCGAAACATTTCCGTTCCATAAGCTCTCGGTATTGCTTAACCAGTTCTCTCACCAAATAATCCTTTGAGGGAAAGTGATAATGGATACTTGCCTTACGAATCCCAATTTGCTGAGCAATATCTGCATAACTAAAGGCACTATAACCTCGGTTTCGCACTATTGACTGAGCAGCATCTAAAATTTGTTGAGCAGTATTTTGTTTCATAAATTCATTCTACCTACCAATAGGTAAAATGACAAACTGATTTTCAATCTGAGATTAAAAAAGCGATGCCGATGCTAGTAAACAGAGGCGTAAATCAAGTAGCCATTTATTCTACTTAAAACCCTGACTGTGTATAACTTCCTACTATATGCGGGCAAGCTCTTTGTTACTTGAGCAAAGCAGTACTAGGCTATGCTAATCGCTAAATCATCTAAGATTTTAGAGGACGATTAGATTGTATTGCCATCAAGACAATGTATAAACTATATGATTTTTTGCCTTCGGGAAATAGTTATAAAGTTCGGCTGTTGCTTAACTTATTAGGAATTTCTTTTGAGAGAATTAACGTCAATATCTTAGAAGGAGAAACTCAAACTTCTCAGTTTCTGTCAAAAAACCCTAATGGAAAAATACCCCTACTAGAAATTGCTCCAGGTAAATTTTTGGCTGAATCTAATGCTATTCTCTACTATCTTAGTCAAGGCACACAGTTTTTTCCGTCAGATAAATATGCCCAAGCTCAAATAATGCAGTGGTTATTTTTTGAGCAATACAGCCATGAGCCTAACATAGCGACTTCTCGTTATTGGATAAGTATTCTCAAACAGCCTGAAAAATATCAAACGCAGCTACAGCAGAAGCATCAATTGGGAAATTCCGCTTTACAAGTAATGGAACAATATTTAGGTGATCAAAAGTTTTTAGTATCAGAGGCTTATACTATTGCTGATATTGCTCTCTATGGATATACTCATGTCGCTGAAGAAGGTGGATTTAACCTACAGCAGTTTCCTAGTATTTTATCTTGGCTAAATCGTATTGCAGCACACCCTAATCATATTTCTATTACTGACTTGTAGATAAGAAAATGGATTATGCGTCTGTTTAATGCACAAAACTTTGCCTGATCTTTTAGAATAATTATAGTCTGAGAACTACTGAAAGATAGTCTGCAATACATCAAAAAGCGAAATAATATTGAATAGATGCCGCAATATTTAGAAACTAAATCTCCAAGTCAAGAGCATTTGCAAAAGTGTATTGAGTTTTTTCACAAATACGGCTATTTGGTAATTCCTCATGTTTTGACTCCTAAAAGATGCCAACAGCTTAAAGCTGATCTAGAGCAAGATCTCAAGCAACAGACTCCTCTCAAAAATCAACGAATCTTTTTTAGCCATCGCATGTTTGAGCGCTCTCAAGCTAACCTAGAGTTATTTGAATTAGAACCTGTAATTTCCTTTGCGGAGCAATTAATTGGCGATACTGAAGATAAAACTGTTGCCTATAAATCGGGAGTTTCCTTTTCTAATAGCGTTCATGTAATTCACAACAATTCCTTTGTTGTCACTCCCCATAATCAAGGTTTAGCCAATAGTTCTTGGCATCAAGATGATAGTTTGCACTTACGTTCTTTAGATGGCAAACCCATTAAAAATGTTCGTTTAAATGTTTTAGCATTTACGATTAATTTTTATTTAACTGATGTGTTAACGATAGAAAATGGACCCACGCAGGTTGTGCCAGGTTCCCACTTGTTTGGTAAAGCATGTCATCCACAGTTAATTGATGATGATTATGAAATTCATAGTTGTTTGGCACCAATGGGTTCTGCGGTATGGTATGTTTTAACAATCAAGTATGGCATCGAGGTGCGCCAAATTTATCGGATAAGCCACGCTATATTACTCAAGTGACCTATGGTAAAAGACTGGTTGGTCATAAATATTATCCCTTCATGAACTATCAAATGCCCGAACATTGCTTTGTCAATGCCAGTCCTCGATTAATGAGATTATTAGGCTTTTTACCTCACGGCGCTTATGGCTAGGATAGTAACTATCCTATTCTTTCAGAAATAATGGTTAACTAAATTAATTTGCCTTTTGTAATTCTTCTTTATGACAAAATAAATGATTGGGAAATTAATTAATTTAAATTGAATAATTATATTTACTCACAGCCAGCAAAATTCAAAATATTACGATTAGTATTGCCAGCATTAGATTGAGCAGTAAGCTGAACTTTACCACCATTGACTGCAATGCCTCTGGCTGGATAAATTTTACCTTGAGCAGTTTCAATTGCTTGAGGAGGTTGCAAATCAACTGTTTCTGCGTTACTAGGACAGGTTTCAACTTCAGCTATAGGTTGTAGAAAATCACTAGGCAAATTGTTCACTGAATCGATCGCAAAATCGACATCGGGGACGGTAAGATCAAAAGCAACTAAACCTGAGTCTGATTGAGATGTAAAAGTGACCGTATTACTACCGTCGCCATTAGCAGTAGCGATCGCATTGTCACTATTGGAAAAAGCTACAGAGTTTAAATTATTAATGCCATCATTGCTAGTAGCGGTAGCGGTAAAGTCCTCAAAGTTTAGATCTTGATCCAGGTTAAAGATAATGTCTCCTGGGCTATCTCCAGCTATATTTAAGGTATTATCGCTATTGGCGAAAGAGTCCGCCACCGCATCATTATCGGCAGTAGCAGTGGCAAATACAGTATTTGCCGACGTTACAAAAATGGAGGAATTAACTTGAGCCACGTTAGCAGCATCGCTATCGAGAGTTATGGTACCTCCCTGTCCAATGTTAGCGTTGTCATAAATAACTGCAATCTGAGAATTGACGCTTGAAGGACTTGCTACATTGGCAACTTCAGGATTGTTTGCCAAAATTGTGGCAGTGTTATTAGCAATGTTAGTAACTGAGACTGTAGCATCAAGAGAACCAGTATTAATTTGGGTTCCTGCCTCTAGGTTAATATTTCCTGCTGACCCGATACTTGCTTGGGGAATAGTTAAACCAATCTGGGATACAGAAAGAGTAATATTGGGGGTAGTTTCGGCATTGCTTGTCAAGCGATCGCTCACTGCTACTTGAGAGGTGATATTAGCTGCATTAAGATTATTATCGGCATCTAAGTCAATTTGTCCCCCATCACCTGTATTGAGTTCCAGCAATGCGGCAACGATGGAAAAACTATCTAAGGAGTCAGAATCACTATTAATTGCGATCGCTGAACCACTATTAATATTACTTACATTGAGATCGTTACCTGCCACTAAGTTAATTTTTCCTCCTGTACCTGCGGTCACATTTGCTTGAGGAATAGCGAAAATATTGTTGGCTTCTTCAATAGTGTCCACTGCGGTATCTAGACTGAGATTAACAGTAGAAAAAGCATTTAGATCTCCCAGGGCGATGTTTTCTTCAGCTAAAAGAGCGATCGCACCTGCATCACCCGCAGCAATAGTTACCTGGGGAGAAATTTCAAGGTTAGCTTCTGTAATTAGTTGAGCATCAACTATAGAAGAGGTATCAATGCCATTGGGAATATTGATATCGCGCCGTGAATCGAGAGTAACATCACCACCATTACCCAGGGAATTACTGGTATTGATTGCCGTAACTGTAATATTTCCTGCGGCTAAATCGGTATTAGGCAGATCTTGATTAGTTAAAAATACCTGTCCTCCAGGATTAGTGATCGTCCCACCGATGCTAATATTACTTCCTGACTGCACAGAAGATTCTTCGGTGCTTAAAGAATCAACTCGATTTGTTCCAGCACGAATATCTAAAGTTGGTTCGGCGTTACCGTCAAGATTAACCTGATTACCATTAGAAAGGGTTATTGTTTCTGCAATTGAATTATCAGCAGTATTTACCCCTGTAATGTTGAGGTCACCTTCAACTGTAATATTACCTCCTGACTGAATCTGAAGCGACGCACCAGTATAATTAGCCAAACTAACATCACTTTGAGCCAGAATTACAGGATTTGATGTACTGATCAAATCCCCCAGGGTACCATCAAATTTTTCAATACTAAAGCTGCCGCCGCTAAAAAAATTAGCATCACCATTAATTGGGCGATCGCTGATCAGGGTCAAATCACCACTGGAGAATAAATCGCTTTCCAGATTGTTAGACAAATTGAGGTCAATAGTATCAGCTTGTAAAGTTAAATTTCCTGCCTCAATCACCACAGGCTTGATCACACTATCTTCAGCGTTAATAGTATCTAAAGCTTCCAGAGTAAGATTTTCTGCTGCGGTTAACTGTCCCTGAAGTTCTAAGTTATTTGCCGAGAGGGTTAAATCGCGATCGCTTTGTAGAGTTCCTTGGCTAGCTATATTGCCTGAAGTGTCTCTCAAATTTAAGCCAATGGGAGCATTGATAGTTAATACAGGTGCCGCAGTACTGTTAGTGACAAATTTAGTACCGTCGGTAAATTCTATCCCCGTGGCACTGCTGCCAAAAAATGAGCCGCCGATATCAAGACGGGCATTTTCCCCAAATAAAATTCCCGCAGGATTAACCAGAAAAAGATTGGCTGTACCATTGGCTCGAATTAAGCCATCGATGTTAGAAATATTCCCTCCCGTAACTCTCGAAAGAATATTATCAATATCCACTGCATTATTAAAAAAGGCTTCATTGCCTTGGGGTACAGAAAATTCCTGAAAGCTATGAAAAAGATTACTTCCTGCTTGCTCTCCTCCAGTAATTTCTGCTACGTTTCCTTGTTGATTTACCTGAGTAGATAAGCTGCCATCTCCCGTCACCTGTCCATTGACCCCAGAGGCTATGGAACACAGACCAATAGACAAGCAGGTTTTAAGTAAATATTTCATTTTCAGCGATCGCCCATTAAGTTAGCGGCATCTTACTAATAAAACACAATATTATTACTAGCGCAATGTCTAGTAAATGATCTTCATAAAAACTTCTCGGGGTGATTAATTCTGTTCTAAACGCTGTAAAGATATTTGTGCCGCTTCTTTCACTTGAGGATGCATATCTTTAGCGAGAAATTTTAGTGCAGAAATGCTTTTCTCTGACTCCAAATTACCCAAGGCTTCGGCAATTCTCTGGCGAATTAACCAATCGGGGGAATTAGCAAAATTAAGAATCTTGTCTACCGCTTCCACAGCTTTAATTTCTCCTAGTGCTGCGATCGCTGCTTGCTGTAAAATAACTTCATCGCTATCCAAGGCTTCCATTAGCAATTCTTTAGCTCGAATATCCTGTAGATTGCCCAAAGAAACCGCTGCACTAAATCTCACCAACCAGTTAGTATCTTCATAAAAAGCCCTAGTTAGATGTTCAAAAGCACGAATATCATTTAAGTAACCCAACGCGCCAGCAGCATCAGCACGAATGCCATAATCAGGATCGCTAGCTAACAAATTGATCAAAATGGGAAAGCATTCTACTGTTGGTTTTACTCCTAAAGCAAAGACAGCCATTGAGCGCACGGGAAGTATTTCGTCATTTAAAACTTTTTTAATCAACGGAACAGCGTCTTCTGGTGCCACCTCCCTGAGGGCAGTCAAAGCTAATAAACGATCTTTTGAATTGGAACTTTCAAGCTGACTGGCAATTTTTGCTAAATCTGGCATATGTATAAAAGCTAATTATTGAATTGAGAGTATATTTAATTGAGATTTTTTGAGTAATCCAAATAATCAACTAAAGCAGGAATTAATTGATTGGTTAATTACTACTCTCAAAAAATAAGCCTCTACTAAAGAGCAGAGGCTTATTTAAATATTAGACGAAAACTAAAAAAACTGATTCAGCTAATTAGTCTAAATCTGGCATTGCTAGCGCTGGTTCAGTCTCACGCTCAATACCTTTCTCAAATCCACCAGCAGCCGCTCTAGCACGACCAGCATGCCATAAGTGACCGACGAGGAAGAAGAAAGCCAGAATGAACTGGAATGCAGCCAACCACTGACGAATGTTTACGAAGTTGAAGGAGTTGGACTCAGTGATAATACCACCAACAGAGTTGATTGAAGCATTAGGAGCATGAGTCATGTACTCAGCAGCACGACGTAGTTGCCAAGGTTGAATGTCATTTCTGATTTTGTCTAGGTCAATTCCGTTAGGACCACGCATTGGCTCTAGCCAAGGACCACGGAAATCCCAAAAACGCATGGTTTCTCCACCAAGAATAATTTCACCAGTAGGAGAACGCATTAAATATTTACCTAGACCTGTAGGACCTTGAGAGGAACCGATGTTGGCACCCATTTGTTGGTCACGAGCTAGGAAAGTAAAGGCTTGTGCCTGTGACGCCTCGGCGTTAGTAGGACCGTAAAATTCACTGGGATAAGCAGTGTTATTAAACCAGACATAGCAAGAAGCGATGAAAGACATCAAAGATACCGCACCAATACTGTAGGAGAGATAAGCTTCTCCGTTCCAGATCAAAGCGCGACGCGCCCAGCCAAAAGGCTTAGTTAGGATATGGAAAACACCGCCAGAAATACAGATCAAGCCGATCCAAATATGACCACCAATAATATCTTCCATATTATCTACCCCAATAATCCAGCCTTCGCCACCGAAAGGAGCAGCAGTTAAATAACCGAATATTGTTGCTGGATTTAAAGTAGGATTCGTAATTATACGAACGTCACCACCACCAGGTGCCCAGGTGTCATATACGCCACCGAAGAACATGGCTTTGAAGACTAGTAACAAAGCACCAAGACCTAACAGGACTAGATGATAACCAATGATGTTAGTCATTTGGTTTTTGTCTTTCCAATCTTGACTAAAGAAGTTGGAATATTCTTCTAGTTTTTCTGGTCCACGGAGAGCGTGGTAAATACCACCTAAACCGAGTACGGCAGATGAAATTAGGTGCAAAACACCAACTACAAAATAGGGGTAAGTATTAATTACTTCACCACCAGGTCCAACGCCCCAACCTAATGTTGCTAGGTGAGGAATTAGAATCATGCCCTGTTCGTACATGGGCTTTTCGGGGACATAGTGAGCGACTTCAAAGATAGTCATGGCACCAGTCCAGAATACGATCAGTCCAGCGTGAGCGACGTGTGCGCCCAGTAGCTTTCCTGAAAGATTAATTAAACGAGCGTTACCTGCCCACCAGGCAAAGCCCGTAGACTCGATATCGCGACCTGCACCAACGGCAGGATTAGAGAGCGTTACCACGTGGTAGAACCTCCTCTGGGAATTCAAAGTTTTGATGTGGTTGGTCTTGTGTTGCCATCCATGCTCTTAGACCTTCATTGAGCAGGATGTTTTTGGTGTAGAATGTCTCAAACTCAGGATCTTCTGCTGCTCTCAACTCTTGTGATACGAAATCATAC
>JBCDDK010000173.1:0-12512 GCA_039180345.1 Cyanobacteria bacterium P01_G01_bin.39
CCAACATTGCCATGACCAAGTTCACGGAGGTGTGCATGACAAGCACCAGATTGTTGAGAAGCTGGATGAATCTAAAGGTTCACGTCCAGTTTTGCAGACGAGTCAGAGGGGTAACTCTCTGGCTTAGTTTAACTCAACGCCTTCTAACATCAGTCATTCTCCTCAATATTACTACATCAGAGTTTCAGATTTTTGCAACACTATCGGTTTTTGTAAAGGTATTGTGTAGGGGGAAACACGATTGTGTATGTTGCCGCACACGGGACATTCTTCTGATCGCTGTGGCTTGAGCCAGACACTTTGATAAGCATACTGCCCTGGTGTATCGCCAAACACTTGAGAATAGAACAAGTAATTAGGAACCATTGAAAGGGTGAGGAAGTTTTGTGCGGAGTTTATTTGCGGATTTAAGAATCCTTTCAGTTTCACTTGTGCATCTTCTGGCAACAATAAAGAAAGTGCCATTTTAACCGCTACGCTGGTAACATGATGAATATCTATTCCCAAAGCCACTTCACTCATCAATCGACCCGTGCCATAATCTACATCCCGACTTGCTGCCGCCATATTTTCTTCAGTATGGCGAAATTTGCTAGCACAGAAGTAGCAGGGTGTGCGTTCAGGAACGGTGAAAATAACTTCTCCCCCTGAAGCACCTTTGTAAAGTCCAACAAACAAAGCAGGCTTTTGGTGAAAATAAGCAAAGCGGTTGAGGATTCGTTGTGCTTTAGGGTCATCGGTGGTAGCTATTACTAAGTCTGCTTGTTCGACTAAATCACCTAATGAAGCTGCTTTGAAATCTGATAAGCTTTTCTGATGAAGAGTTATTTCCACTAGAGGATTTATATTCAGTAGTTGCCCTGCTAGTGCTTCTACTTTGGCACGTTGTAAGT
This sequence comes from Cyanobacteria bacterium P01_G01_bin.39, assembly GCA_039180345.1. Classification (GTDB taxonomy): domain Bacteria; phylum Cyanobacteriota; class Cyanobacteriia; order Cyanobacteriales; family Xenococcaceae; genus Waterburya. The sequence goes on from JBCDDK010000173.1 coordinate 894, forward strand.
CATTGATTTTGTAAGTGGTACGGCAGAGATTTGCAATCTCAACTATGTCTGGGTCAATTAGAGTAAAAGCTCCAACACCACTACGGGTAAGTTGTTCAGCACAATAAGAACCCACAGAACCCGTCCCCACAATTAGCACCCGTTTACTAATTATATGATTGCTGAGAATTCCTTGACTGCGAGCAAATAGACCTTCTTGAATCTCAGCAGCAGTAGATTCTGAGTCGCAACCAGAAATAAAACCTAACCAACCAGCTAAGCCAGCACGATTTTTGTCTGTGGTAAGCGCAATTCTTCTTTCTGGTCCATAGACTTTTTGATAGGGAGCATGACCTTTAATTACTTCCCGAAGTGATGTAATTAGACGTTTGGATTTATCAATTTCCAATGACCAGGGGATTTGGAGTTCCTCTGTTTCCCCTTCTGATGAGGTCATCAATACATTCGGTGGTGTGCCGGGATAGAACTCATTGATTAAAAACAACAATTCCAAACCGCCGTTGAGAATAACACGACCTGCCAAAATGGGAATTCCTTCCTCTATTTCTGTCGGAAAGGTTTTTGGGTCTCTATCACTACCAAAGGATAGGCAAATGGTTTCCAGGTCTTTTTGCAACTGCATCCATGCGTTTTCTAATGCTGCATTGAGTATAGGTGATTGTTTTGGTAAAATTTTCGCCACTTCCTCTGAAGAAATTTTTTCAATTATTGGAGTCTTGAGGATAGTTACCTCTTGGGGGGAACGATAGGCAACATAAAAAGAAATTTTACCATTACCAAGAGGTAATTCGTGGTCAAGCAATAAATTGCTGTTTTTGGGATTGTGATGCATGGTGACAATGGGAGCGACAAAAAACTTCATATGAGGGTTGATTTTAAGACCTTCATCAAAAGCAATTTTGTCTGCTTCTGAAGGACGGTCTAAGCTCCCAGGATGAGAGTGAATAACACCTTTAAACTCCAGAAGTCCCCGTTTTTCAACTTGCTGTACGCGCTCGGTTAACTCAAGTGAAGGAAAATAGCTGGCTCCAGTAGTTAGAGCTTGGGAATCAGGAATTATATCTGTAATTATGGGTTTTCCTACAATTCCCAAGAGTGCGCCCCCGCGTTCGGAGGGATGGCTAGCAATATATTTGTTAATATTACGCAGACATGAAGTTGAGATTTGTAATTTAAGTGTTTTAGAAGAATTTGACATGGTTACGCTTTGCTGAATTACTCCTTTATCAAGGTAATAGATAAATCAGGGACGATGGCTAAAACAAATACAACGTATAAAATACAAAAGTATATGGGCTGTTTTAAGTGAAAGCTTATGTCCCCAGACTTCCAATGAATGCGGGCTTTCTCGTTCGTTCTGCTAGCTCAAGTTGTTTATGGAAAAGGGAAACAGCCCAGTTTTCAAGAAAATACTAAAGCCATTGGCCCAAAGTGCAGACTTGGCATAGGCATCTTGTAAAGTCGGTAAACCACCTTGCGAACGGAAACAGATTCGTCCATCGTTATATAAATGAGCATTATGTTCGTTATATTTACCAGCGACATCTGGGAAAACAACCATTACTTGGTAGAGTTCACCATCGTTATAAGCAAACATTTGGTATTGATTTCCCAATTCACACTGGATTTGGTATAACCAACCCGTGAAACCGTTGAATTGAATTTCTTGAGTATTCTCGGGAAGAAACCGAGCAGCAATTTGTCTATCTCTGTCTAAGGAATAAGCAAAAGTCTGCTGGGGAACTTGAGAAAGATTGGGTTGTTGTGCGGCTTGGGGGTCGGTAGTAATCCGTCCTTCTTTATCTACATGAACGGGTTTTGAGTTGTTACCTTTGCGTTGATTCTCTAAAACGTGATTTCTCAATTCGTTTAAGTCTAATGAACGGTTCATACTTTACTCCTTCTTGATTGTTGTTCAAAAGTGGGAAATTAAAATTTCCCCAACCCCCTACGGGAGGGTGAGTTAAGCGCTATGCTTTATTACCACCAAACCATTGTTGAAGCTTCTTCTCAGCAGCTTCTTTATGTTCGAGGGTTACATACATCTCAACCGCTAAAAAGGTTGATAATAAAACGCTTAAATCATCTGTATATCCAACAAAAGGCATTACATCAGGAATCATGTCTGTTGGTAGAACAAAATAAGCTAAGGATGAGAAGATCAGAGTTTTTGCCCAAGCAGGAACATTCTCCGACTGAGTTGCATAGTATAAGGTTAGAGCTTTTTCTATGACATCTTTCCCTGCTTTGAGTGCGTTTTCATTCAGCTTGCGCCAAAAATCCTCTCTATCGTAGTCAGGAGGAGTCATTCTATCTAAGCTTGGTTTTTCTTGAACCGATAAACTTGTTTGTTCTGATGGGAGGATATCAGTTTCTTCTTTAGCACTAAACATAGCCCAATGCACAGATATCTTAAGGGCTTCTTCTAGACTAGAAAAGCCATTCTCCGAGTTATTAACAATACGACCGTCGTCCGAAATGTAGATATTTTCTAGGCTGTACTGAATAGCATTTTCTGGAAAGACAACTACTACTTGATAACGATTGCCGTCATTGTAGACAAACATCTTGAATTCATCGCTTGACTCGTTGGTGAGGGTATATAACCAACCCGTGACACCATTAAATTCCATTTCTTGTCTATTGCTGGGAAAGCTTTCCGCAATAGACTGTCGGTCTTCTATCGTAGTATCCATCATAATTTTGGCTCGGTGAAACGATAATTTTGGGGTTAAGAATTTTTAAAGCGATCGCTTTAAAAGAATAATTACTCTTGACATTAAAGACAACTGCTGACTTCCTACAAAAAAGCAGGAGGCTGAATTAATGGTTAATCTCTTGGGGGCATACCTCTCGCCTTCCAAGCACTTTTAGCTAATTGTCCACCATTAGCTTTGTAGGCTTTCCATCGGCTATTTTCTTGTCCATTTTTAGTGTTCTTTAGTCCTTGTTCGTGCATTTGTCGGTTTGAAGGTCGTTTATTCTTATCGTGTGGCATGATTTTAATTCTCTTTTTCTTCTACTATTAATTAGTCAAGTCCAAGTAACTTTTCTGCAAAAAAATAATGGTTTTTAGAGAAACAATCTCACAGAGGATAAGTAACAATGCTGAAAACAAATTCCCAATCATCGAGAACAGTCTCATTGATAATATCTCTCTCCCCCTAGTTACTAGAGCGCATGAACTTGTCTGCTGAAAGACCCAAGATGTATGCAATAGCTATCGATATCTCGATTAGCATTCGTTTTGGCTGTAAAGACAAAAAGTAAAGCAGTTGAGATCGCAATTAATACCAATTCTCGAAACTAGCTATAGCAGTCCTAAATTATTCATGAAAACAACTAATGACAAAAGACTGATAACAAATGACATTTTAGACTAATATTTTTCACAACTCAGAAAGTATTACTATAGATATGTATAAGAGTCACTTCTTATTAATATTGATTTTCAAATGTCTTACTAATGTTTGTTTTTGGCTTTCCACTTTTAGATTTTTATTTCATCTAAGTTTCTTATTGCTTTTGAGTTTTGGCGGCGGATTTAATGGCGTTGCTGAGTTAAAACTGTCTAAATACATATCTGTTCTATCAGAATAAAGTTCAAGTTTGTGACCATTAACTAGTGATAGAGGATGTCGAACTAGAGTTTGATTTTTAGTCAAGTCTCTTGATGAGATGATCGCAGCCCCCAGTATTCCTATAAGACTTAATTTTACCCAGAGCAAATACTTCTTGAAAAACTCAACGAAAGCACGGTCTAGATAAGGGTTTTTTTTTCTTTTCATATTTCTAATTCTCAGGTAATCAAATTTAAGGCAGGTAATTACAGATATAGCTTCAATGCTATTTATATCTACCTGCCTAAGATCGCTTTTTATACCTGTCTAACGTTTTCCAAAGACTTGAGTCCAATATCCATCGCAGTACCCAACGCCGATTTCGGTGAGATTAGGGTTAAGGATATTTTGACGATGTCCTGGACTACGCATCCATGAAGATACAACGTGTTGTGGTGTTAGTTGACCAGCAGCAACATTTTCGGCAACCATAGAATATCGATATCTTTGTGCTTTGACACGATAAGATATGTTAGAACCATTAGAACCTGTATGCGACATTCGCCTAATTCGAGCCATATCCCTGCTATGATTTATGGCTGCTGCGTATAATTGGTCGTTCCACAATAAGTGGCGTAAACTATATCTCGAACGCTCTTGATTGGTAAGTTGATAAACTTGGCTTTCAAATTGATTAGCCATTAATTTGATGCTCCGTCAGATGTATTTTTACTTGGAAAAAGAGTCATTTTTGAACCTAAGTAAAAAGATATATTTAAGAATCTTTAGCGAACACTAAAATAATTATTCCACCCTCTTACTAAAAGGTTTTTGATGTCATCTGGAATATTCCTTTTGTTGAAACTTTTTGTCACTCCATAATAATAATATTCATGGTCATCTGTTGCCATATGATCTTGATTAGAATTGGCTATACATCGGCTAAAATGAATATTTTGAAATTCGAAGTTTTTATAATAAACCCAAGATTTTCTATTTTCTAAAACTGGATCTATATAGTTTACGATTTTCCAATTATTCATCATATCTCTTCTCCTTTTCTGTCTTCTAAGATTAATTAGTCAAGTTTGAGTAAGTTTTCTGCAAAAAACAATGGTTTTCAGAAAAACAATTTCACAGATAATAAGTAACAATATTGGAAACAAATTCTCAATCATCGAAAAAGTTTTATAGACAATACTTCTTTGCTTCTGCTTATTAAGGCATCTGAACTTGCTCGCTAAAAAGCCAAATATGTATGAATTAAGCTTATTCCTTATTTACTTTTAGCGGCGGATTTAATCGACGTTAAAGACTCCCATTTCATATTTTTCAATAAACGGAAAAAGACTTATTTGATTCTTTATACTATCTAGTTAGTCAAAACTCAGTAATTTTTCCGCAAGTTCTAACTGTTTTTTTGAGAAGACTAAAAAATTGGTCATATTTATTCGACATCTTCTAAGATTAATTAGCCAAGCAGAAATAACTTTTCTGCTTTGACTAATAAAATTTTGAATCAAAAAATCTGACAATACAAGAAATAACTATGTCGAACACAAATTCCGAGCTACTTAAATCATGCTCATTTACAATACCTCTGGGTATATCAGCTCACGAACTTGCCCGCAAATCTAGCAAAACTGTATATAATACCGATAAAGAGCGGGATAAAGTAGAGCGAGTATATCTTAATAGTCTGGCGGTATATGCGGTTGATTTTTACTTAAAATTTCTGGGGTTTGAGGCTGAATTGGATCAAAGCAACAGTCAAGATAAGTTAATGCTTCAATTACTTACTGAAGCAGATTTACCAGTTATCAATATCGGTAGGTTTGAATGTATTTCTGTAGAAGAAAATGTCGAATCTTGCGAGATTTCCCCAGATGTTAGTTTTGATAGAATTGGATACATTATTGTGAAATTAAGTGCATCGCGAACAGAAGCAGTAATTCTAGGGTTTACTAAAGAGCCTTCAGCCATAGTTAATTTGAATCAATTACAGTCAGTGGATGATTTAATTGATTATTTAACGGATTTGGAAGAAGAAGTTTCAGCCACAGATACTCCTTAGTACTAGAACATGATAATTAAAGATCGTCAGGCTTAATCCCCGTGTACTTGGTGATGTATTCTCTTAATTCCGCTTTTTTACGATTTATACAACTACTAATTGATTTAAGTGGAACGCCCGATTCTTCACTGATTTCTTGGAGTGTTTTATCCTGTAGTTTCATCAGAAGAACTTTTTGCAAACAAATTTGATTTTTATTCTTGCTTCTGATGAGAATATTCTTGAGGGTATCTCCTGGGTCGTTTTTAATCAACTCACGAAATAAACGATGATTTTCTCTTTGCTTAGATGGTCTTGGATCTGGTAAATAAAAATTAGAATTAGAATATTTGGGAGCATCTATACTTGCTGCATGAGCTTTTACCCGAATTTTTTCCCCCCGAAATTCTTTATTAAAAGCATCCAAAAATTTCCAATAGAGAGTTTTATTAACCCAAGCTTTTACAGAGTTTTTTTTAGGATCGTACTTATCAACATTGTCGAGAATATATAAAATAGTATTTACCTTAGCCTCAGCATATAAGAGTTCTTGCATCCATTTTTGAGGGACTAAATAGTGGAATGAAGCCGAAGAACCGTTAGATTTTTTAGCTTTTCCAGCCAATAATTGCAAATCTTTATTAATTAAGCTCTTTAAAGATGGAAAAATACCTATTCTCTCACTTTTGGATGAATTGACAAATTCATACCCGCCAATTTGTCTTGCTAACTTATTCACCAGTTTGCGCCGTTCTCTGCTATTAGGTAGTAAATCTTGAATCTGTTCAATTAACTGTTGTAGTTCTTGATTTGTGGGTCGGGTCATTTTCCGTCACCTTCCTGGTTTATATAGTGAATATTGGTAACTGATAGGAATTACCCACGAACAACTTCATGACAATTTTTGCCACGTTGCTGTTTTAATTTCAAACTAGGAGAAATAAGTTCGTGCTTAAGCTAGCTGCGCTCAGATGACTAGTCCGTAAGCCTCGGTATCAGTTCATGAATTCAATATAAGCTGTTTATTTTCAGCCAAAAAGGGACAAGCGTTAGCCAAAAAACTGAATAATCGATCTGCTTTGCCGAATCAAAGCTCAAAAAGAGAGAAACTACATAAAGTGTATCTATTTATAAATGAGTCTCAATCGGTTTTAATAGCTATAAAGCTGGAAAAATCGGCAAAATTGAGTTTTGATAGTTCACTTGGTCTCAAAATAGCCATAATATGACCTCATATGTTCTCTGAGATTGCTATAACAGTCGTTAGAGAATACCAAAAACATTTTATTTAACAGTCGTTAAAAAGAAGAAGTATCTTACAATCAAATTAAGTTGGCATAACTAAACCAATGTGCAGCAGCCTGTTTTCCAACATCAAATCTGAAAGTATGAATTGAGATGAATCCCCTAGAATTATTTCCCGAAGCTTCAACCTGGAAAATAAATAAGTTGATAGACGATCTCAATGCAACGAGAAAGCAATTCGATGATAATAAAGGAGAAATTTCAGAAATGCAGAAAAATTATTTATGTGGTGCTTTAGCCGGTTACAGTCCTAAAAAGATTTCTCAGAAACTGGGTTTGAAAGGAGATGGAAAAAAAATTAGAACGACTTTTTCCACCGAAATTAACCCTTATATTCAGGAATTACTGGAATATCCTGATGATTTTTCAAAGTCGATGAATTGGCAACGTGCTTGTGTTTTACTAGAAAAAGCTGGTTATAAAAATTTCTCGTCATCACCAGATAATGTAGCGAAACTAAAAATAGATCTTGACCGTCCTAGTATGGCGGATGTTGAATCTATTCTGGCTATGATTCGTCAAGTAAGTGGGGATGAATTGATCGTCATTAAAGATATCCGCCGAGGATGTATTGAGTTAGTTTTATCAGGTTCATCTGAAGGTTTAAAACGATTAAAATCTCTAGTGAAATCTGGTGAATTAACCGAAATCAATGGAGTCAAAATCATCAGCGTCGAGTCTGAGGTTGAACCTAGTAAAGTTATACGTTTATCTAATTGGTGGGATAATTTAGTTGAATCTGGTTGGTCAGCTTTAGAGCAATTTTTAAGTCCCCAACAGTTAGAATTGGCAACTGTTAGAAGCAGTAATGTATCAAAAGGCAAGTTAATTGACCGTACTATGATTGATGGCGGTTTTGCTGTTGTGTTAACTCTTCAGCCAGAAAAGCTAGCTGATGGCTCTTTTGATGTTGTTTTAAGACTTTACCCGACTGGCGAACAAGACTATCTACCATCTGGGATCGAACTAAGGATGTTTGGTCAAGATGAAGATGGAAATCAAGTGGGTACAGATGTGCGAGCTGGAGATTCGGATGAGTGGCTGCAACTAAATTTTACAGGGGAATCTGGAGAAGAGTTTAGTATCGAAATTGTCCAAGAGAATATCTCAGTAATTGAAAATTTTGTGATTTAATAGTTCTGCTGCCTGTTTCCGAAGTTTTAGCTCATCCTTGCATAAATCACTCAAATTAGATGTAGATAAGAATAAGTAGTTATTTAACTACAGCCTTTCTCAAATTAATGAGGTACACCTCGACTAGCCATTAGCCATTAGCAAAAACCAAGGTTTAGAAATGTATCTCACACAAATGAAAACCGCTATATCAATTTGTACCAAAATTACTTCCAAGAAATTACAGCTATGTTTAAGGTGATTCTAGGATTGGGGAATGGCGATTTAGAAACAGGTTGCCAGCAGATATCGGTAGAAGTTCGAGGTGACGATGAGAAGCTGAAAGCACAAGATAGTGGTAGTTTACCCCCATCTCCTCAGTTATGGGCATTATATCAGTCTTGGCGATCTAGCTTTAGAAATCGTTTTTGTGGGAGGATTGTGATTAGCCACAATTCAGGAAGTAGTTCTTCTCTGGTTAAACAGGATTTATCTCAATACATTGCTCGATTTCCTCTGAAATTCAATCAATGGTTAAATGCTGAGGGTTTTCGTCCCATTGAAAAACTCTTACGGAAACATCTCAATGTCGATCTTCCCTTTAGCCTGACCGTCAAAGCCGAAAATAATCAGTTACGGCGTTTACCTTGGTATTTATGGCAATTTTTGGAAGATTATCCCCATACAGAACCTGCTTTGGCTTTTAGCAAGTATGAATCTGGCAAAATTGGTCAGTCTCAACGGAATAACACAAGAATTTTAGTGGTTATCGGGGATAGTCAGGGAATTGATACGGAAATAGATCGCCAAATCTTTGAGAAATCTCTTGAAGATACGGAAATCAAAATTTTGTCCCAACCTTCTCGGATTGAATTAGGTGAATCTTTGTGGGATGAGAGGGGTTGGGATATTCTGGCGTTTTTGGGTCACAGTGGCAGCGAAGCAAATGGTAGCACTGGCAAAATCCAGATTAACCAGAACGAAAGTCTTTCTTTAACCGATCTGAAAAATGCGCTCTCGAATGCGATTAAACGAGGTTTGAAATTAGGAATTTTTAATTCCTGCGACGGCTTGGGTTTGGCAAGTGATTTGCAGAAGTTGTACTTACCACACATGATTGTGATGCGCGAACCCGTTCCCGATAAAATAGCCCAAGAGTTTATCAAGAATTTACTACCTGCTTTTAAAGCTGGTAAATCTCTATCTTTGGCAGTGCGAGAAGCACGGGAGAAATTGCAGAAATGGGAGAAGGATTATCCGAGTGCCACATGGCTTCCCGTACTTTGCCAAAATCCCGCCGTTGAATCCCTTAATTGGGTGCATTTAGGCGGAAAAACTGCTTGTCCCTATCAAGGTTTGTTTGCTTTTGGAGAGGAGGATACCGAGCTTTTCTATGGCAGAGAATCTGTCAGCCAAGAGTTGAAGCGAAGAGTAGTCAGCAAGCTACAACCTTTGGTGGCGGTGGTGGGTGCTTCGGGTAGCGGTAAGTCAAGCGTGGTGTTTGCTGGTTTAATTCCCCTCTTGCGTCAGAATCAAGAGAGCGAGATTGTTACTTTTCGTCCTGGGAAAGACCCTTTTGAGTCTTTGGCTATAGCCTTATTTCATTTATGGTACAAACCCAATAACCCTGGTTGTGATTTTGATAATTTATTTCCTGAGCGTCGCGCTCAGAAATTGGATTTATTGATAACTAAGTTAAAAGAGCAAAGGGGTTTGTGTGACGTAATTGAGACTATTGTTGGGAGAAACCTTTCTCTTAAAAAGGGAGAAGCTTTGAATTCTTCACATTATCTGGTAGGAAAGAGAGTTAGGGGGCTAAGTTCGTCTGTCCCTTCATCACAATTTCGTTTGGTACTGGTTGCCGATCAGTTTGAGGAACTGTATACTCTTTTACCGCAATCAAAGGAGAAAACTGGTGAATTATTTTTGGAGAGTTTGTTAAATGCGGTCAACGATTCACCAGCGTTTACATTGGTTTTAACCCTCAGAGCCGATTTCTTCCACCACGCCATTAAAGACCGTAAATTCGCCGATGCCCTCCAAAATAGCCAATATCTTTTAAAACCAATGAATTGGCAAGAGTTGGAACGAGCAATTAAGCTTCCTGCCGAAAAACGAGGTGTGAAGTTGGAAGCAGGTTTGTTGGAACTTCTCTTGGATGATGTGGGGGAAAAAGCCGAGAATTTACCCTTGTTGGAGTTTGCTTTAACTCAGTTGTGGAAAAAACAGGAATCTGGTTGGCTGACCAGTACTGCTTATAGGGAAATTGGTGGTTTGCAGCAATCTTTGGCTCGACACGCCGAAGATATTTACACTCACTTGAATCCCGAACAACGTCAACGGATGCAGAGGGTGTTTATTCAGTTGGTGCGCCCAGGAGAAGGTGCAGCAGATACGCGCAATGTGGTGGATCAAAGCGAGTTACAAGATGAAGATTGGGATTTAATTACATTTTTAAATCAAGAAGATGCTCGGTTGGTGACAATTAATTATGACCAGAATCGGGGTTCAACGGTGGAAATTGTCCATGAAGCTTTAATTAGTGGTTGGGGAAGATTGAATCGATGGATGACATCTCACCGTCAATTCCGTACTTGGCAAGAACGGTTAAAAATAGGGCTAAAAAAATGGCAAGAGAAGGAGCGTGATGATGGGTATTTATTAAATGGTGGTACTTTAGGGGAAGCCCAAGAATGGCTAGAGGATAAGGAGCATCGGGAATATTTGAGTAGTTCTCAGCAAGAATATATTCGGTTGAGTTTGGCAGCACGGGACTCCGAAGAAGCGGAAAAAAAAAGTCAAAGACAGGAAAAAGTACGGTTGCAAAGACGTGCAATTCGTTGGCTTGGTGGTGGTTTATTAGCTGCTGTTGCTGCGACTGGGTTTGCTGGGTTCAATTGGATGCAAGCGGAAATAAGCGCGACACGAGAAAAGCTTAATAGTTTAGTGGCAACTTCAGAAAATTATTTGAGTATACCGAATTATCGAGATGCATTATTTGAAGCGATGAAAGCGCAGCAATTGTTAGATAATACCATGTGGAAACAATGGTTATCTAACAATATCGAACAAAAAGTAAAAGTAGCAATTCATCAGCCAATTAATTCGTTTTTAGCACCAAAATATACTTTAGAGGGACATCAAGATGAAGTTATGGACGTAGAATTCAGCCCTGATGGGAACACGATTGCTTCTGCATCAAAAGATAAAACAATTAAATTGTGGAATGCCAAGGATGGTCAGTTACTCCGTACTTTAAAAGGACCTCTATATTTTTCTCCAGAAGTAAAGTTCAGCCCTGATGGGAACACGATTGCTTCTGCATTGCAGGATGGAACAGTCCAATTGTGGAATGTCAAGGATGGTCAGTTACTCCGTACCTTAGAAGGTCATCAAGATAGCGTTTGGGACATAGAATTTAGCCCTGATGGGAACACGATTGCCTCTGGATCAAAAGATAAAACAATTAAATTGTGGAATGTCAAGGATGGTCTGTTACTCCGTACCTTAGAAGGTCTTCATGATAGCGTTTGGGACATAGAATTTAGCCCTGATGGGAACACGATTGCCTCTGGATCAAAAGATAAA
>JBCDDK010000174.1:0-12202 GCA_039180345.1 Cyanobacteria bacterium P01_G01_bin.39
AGTAAACTTATCCTTAATTTGTGAATTAAAGTATTGACCCACAGAACTTGTTTCTTTTAACTCTTGATAAATTGATTCTGGTACATCGGCATATTTATAAACATTGCCGTTATTAAAGACAATTCGCAGAGCTTTTTGTTCAGCATCATAATCAAACTCTTTAATGGCATTGCTTTGATTTTTGAGTAGCGGAAATGCAATCACATCTCGGATACTGGGAGAATCTGTCAGCAACATCACCAGACGGTCTATGCCGATACCCAAGCCGCCTGTAGGGGGCATACCGTATTCAAGTGCCGCTAAAAAGTCCTCATCAATATCATTTGCCTCTAAATCTCCTGCGGCTTTCTTAGCTGCCTGTGCCTCAAGTCTTGCCCGTTGATCTAAAGGATCGGTTAACTCAGAAAAACTATTAGCGGTTTCTCTACCGACGATAAACAGCTCAAACCTTTCTACTAATTCTGGCTTGTCTCGATGAGGTTTAGCCAAAGGTGATATTTCTACAGGATAATCAACCACAAACGTAGGCTGTATCAGGGTTGTTTCTACTTTTTGTTCAAAAGCCTCATTAAGCAACTTACCAACCGTCTGACAGTCAGCGGGTACTTCTATTCCTGCCTCTACAGCAGCGGTTTTCGCTGAGTCAAAATCACTAAATTGAGCAAAGTCTACTCCTGTGGCATCTTGCACAACTTGATGCATAGTTACTCTGCGCCAGGGAGTAGTCAGGTCAATCTTTTCACCTTGATAGTCAATTTTAGCTGTACCTAAAACCTCTTGTGCCACGCCACTAATCAGGTTTTCCGTTAGTGCCATCATGTCGTGATAGTCAGCGTAGGCTTGATACACCTCAATGGAAGTAAATTCAGGATTATGACGAGTTGACACCCCCTCATTACGAAAGATTCTGCCCATTTCAAATACTCGTTCAAAACCACCGACAATCAACCTTTTTAGATGCAACTCAGTGGCGATACGGAGATACAAGTCCATCTCCAAAGTATTGTGATAGGTAATAAAGGGGCGTGCCTCGGCACCCCCTGCCTCGCTTTGCAGTACAGGGGTTTCAATCTCCAAAAAGTCTCTAGTTTCTAGATAGCGGCGGATGGCAGCAGTAATCTTTGCCCGAATGCGAAAAGTCTGTCTTACCTGGGGATTAACAATTAAGTCCACATAGCGCTGTCGATAACGTTTTTCTGTATCCGTCAAACCATGCCACTTGTCGGGTAAAGGTAGCAAAGATTTAGTCAGAATTTGAAACTCACTGACATATACCGAAAGCTCACCTTTTTCGGTTCTTTTAACTGTACCCTTGACCCCTAAAATATCTCCTGTATCGGAAAGCTTCTTGAGATGATTGAATGCCCCCACCAAGTCCTCCGACATGGTGTTGTTGATTCTTTTCTTCTCTAGATAAAGCTGAATCTTTCCTGTCTCATCCTGTAGTTCAAAAAACGCCAGCTTACCAAAAACGCGACGGGCGACAATTCTACCTGCGATCGCAACTTGGTCTTCTACTTCCTCTCCCGCAGGTAAATCGACGTATTTTTCTTGAAGTTGAGCAGCATGATGACTCGATTCCCACTTATAAGCATAGGGATTTAATCCTAACTCCTTAATCTGGGCTACCTTTTCAATTCTGCTTGCCCTAATTTCATCGAGGTTAGAACCGCCGCTGGACTTGTTTGAGGAATTATCTGCTGCCATTATTACTATAGTTAGGATGAGTCTGGATTAAACTGATAGCCTATCCACCAAGACTTAAATGCAGTTACACATTACGTAATAATTACGCTCTTGGTTACATAGAATTTTAAGTGGGATCAAAATACTGTCTGTTAACAAACAGTATTGAATTATAACGTATCTAGGCACTTGAGCTAAGGTGATTTCGGGTTAGTAGGATGGGACTTTATTTCCTTCAATCCAGAGGAGGAATTAGCAACAGATTGAGTAAGCTGTTTAATATATAATTCACAGAGCAATGCCTAAAAAGGTAAGGGAACTAAAGCAAATGCTAAAAAAGCAGGGGTTTACACTACTGCCTAAACGTGGCAAGGGCAGTCATACTGTTTGGACTCATCCTCTTTACAATGGAAGCATTACTATTTCAGGTAAAGATGGAAAAGATGCCCAACGCTACCAAGAGCAAGACGTAAAGCGTGCAATATCAGAGGTAAAAAATAATGAAACTTAAGTACAGAATTAATATTGTCTGGAGCAATGAAAATAACTGCTACTTAGTAGGTCTACCAGACTTTCCAGGTCAACAATGGTCAACACATGGAGACACTTATGAAGAAGCATTTAAACATGGAATGGAAGTAATGGAAGAGTTATATTTAGCTGGTTGTAGCGGCGATATACCATTACCCGATCCAACAACCGCCGAATCAACTGAATTTCAAGTCGCCTAAATTAAAAGTAATTGCAAAGTTTGGACGCTTAGTGCTTTAATATATGAATTTATCTATTGATTTAATTTTGCTGGGTTCTATAATTGGTGCCGTAATTTTGGCTTATGCACCTTTTCTAGTAGTAGGTTGGGGAAGATTACAGGCTGGCTACGATCAATCGGCACCTCGGGCAATGTTTGATCAACTGCCCCCATATGCCCAAAGAGCTACTTGGGCGCACCAAAATAGCTTTGAAGCTTTAACTATTTATGGTCTAGCGGCTCTTATGGCTTACGCTACAGGAGTAGATTCCCAATGGGCAAAAATTGCCGCGATCGCTTTTGTTGTAGCTCGATTGTTCTATTCTATATTCTATATCGCTAATATCCCTTTGGGGCGATCGCTGATGTTTGCGATCGGTTCTTTAGCTGGCTGGACTCTATTTGCTTTGAGCATTTTGCAGGTCGTCAATTGAGCATGGGGCAGATTAATAATTGCCCCAATATATTGCCCAGAAAGCAATTTTAAAACTCAAAGATAGTTCTAACAGTACCAACATAAACCGTCTCGTTATCGTCATTGTTCTCAGGATTGAGAATGGCGATAAGTCCAGGATTAATAGATACATTTTTATTTAGCCTGTATCGATACTGAGCTTGTAGATGCCAATTAGAATCATCCTCTTCGGCATCAGTATCACTATCAATTATCCGTGGCTGTTGTCCCACGATAAGACCAGCAACATTACCTTCCCCACCCAAATCAGGGAAAGCCAAACTGACTGCCCAGTTTAAAACTTCAGAATTGTCGCCAGCCTCGATCCCAACACCATCTGTTTCAGCATTAGCAATAGTATATCCAGCCCAACCAGAGATCTCAATCGGATTAAAGCTTAAGCTAGTTTGCAGCCCAAAGTGATCGGCACTAGTATCAATGTTACCGAAAGGAGCATTAGCTAGTCTGCTTCCTGTGCCACCAGTGACAAAAGCTTTCCCCGCTGGATAATAAGCCCGAACGTAGGTCAAACCAAAGTTTAAATTTTTCATCGGCGCAATATCTAGCTGTGCCAAGGCAGCAAAAGAACCATCAAACAGTCCATTCTCCTCCGATGTATTATCGGCGTTTCTCGCCAAGTATCCTGCATTAAAAGCGATCGCATCATTAAGTTGATAGACAGCAGTAACGCCTGCCCCTCCAACTCCCTGAATATAAATAGGATTGAATCTCCCAAAATTGGAGACTGAGCCTTTAAAGGGATTGGCAAAGAAATCATTGAAAGTATTAGAAATATTGGCGTTATAACGCCCTCTAGTACCATCAATTACAAATCGCAGCTTGTCTGTTGCCCGAAAGCGATAAAAAAGCTTACCGATAGCAAAATCATTATTAAGGGGACGATCAAAAGCCAAACGAGTCATGTTTGTCCCCGTTACGCCGACCCCAAATCGTTCTACGTTAAGAGCATCAAAACGGACTTTTAATAAATCCTTTCCCGTAAAGCTAGAGTCAAAATTGAGCCTGACCCGATTATCAAATACGGTTTCATCTTCAACCTCTCCTGCTGAACCTGCGGTGGCACCAAAGGGTACTGCCTTATCATCACCAAAGGCATTAGTCAGGCTGAAGATTACCTGTCCCCTGAGTTTAGTTGTCGTCGAAAACTGGTCGTCTTCCAAAGAAGCGGCTCTAGTTTCTAGATTATCGACTCGACCTTCAATCGCTTTTAGTTCATCGGCAAACTCATCTTGTAATCGTTGAATACTGGCTAAGTCTGGATTATCCACCTCCTGGCTGGCAATAAGACGTTCTATCTGATTCAGACAGGAGTTCAATCCCGCAGCAAATTCATAGCGGCTTAAAGGCTGATTTCCGCGATAGGTTTGATCTCCAAAGCCTGAAATACACCCATAACGATCTACTAAAGATCTTAATGCTTCATAAGCCCAATCTGTAGGAGCAATATCCCGAAGTTGATTAACGTTCGTGACCTGCCTCAAACTGCTGGAAAACGGTTGTTTAATATCGTTTTGGTCTATGACTACTTGAGCTGTAACATGAGAGCTTTGTGCCAGTATTCCTGATAATAATACTGAGCTTAAACTCAAATTTAGACACACTTTTCGTTTCATTAACCTCACACCTTTTGAGAAATACAAACCAATAGTTATAACTTCAAAAAAATGAAAATAGCTAATGAAAACTTCAGAGAAAATACTTAATTTTTAAGAGTAAATTACCTATTTGTTATTATTTAGTACAAAAAATTAACGAGTGATTTAGAGTAACATGTAACTATGTTAAAGTAATTATTATTTATTACTTGCCAGCATTGAAACAAACTCAGTTACAACATAATCTTACTTTATCCTATATTTTGGTAACTAATCTATTGAGGTGTAGACATTAAAAAAATAACGCATATATTAAGTAATCTTCAATAAAACTCTAGGATTTATTATTAACTACAAAATGCTGAATACTAATAAAACTAAGCAACAATCTAAATACTTTGTTCTCAATATAGGGTGCTTGAAAATGACAATTAAATACAAGACAATTATTTAGACGAATGTTATTACTAAATATAATGATTGTTCAAAAGAAAACTATTAGTTAAATTATTAAACAAATCAATAAATAATAATTGTTATTATAAATTAAGCGATTGTTATCTAAAAGTCTCTTGAAAATCCTTCGCTTTTTCTTTTTCTAAGAATATGATCTGCTAATTTTAATCTGGATAGCGAATCATACATCAATCCTTTGACACCCAGATAATGCTGAGATGTTGTATAGCCTAAAATATTTTGAAAGCATTCGTAATAGCTATTCAATGCTGCTGATACAGTATTAAGCATTTCTTCAATATCTTGAGGTTGTCTAACATCCAACTCTCGCTTTAAGTTATCGAGACTATCAAGCCGATGAGCAAACTCTTTTCTGTATTGAGCAAGTTGAGATAAAATTCCATCATCCAAGCTTAAGATTTTATTTTTCCATTCATCTAAATCATCATGTTTATAAGAAGTAATGCCAGAATCCTTTTTTAATGCTTCTCTACTCCTATATGCTTCTGCTTCACGTTTTTTGATAAAGTTGTCTTCTTCTTCGCGTGTAAATGGTCGCATTTCTCCATCAGATCCAAGGATATCTAAAAAGTTATATGTATTTCTATCGCTTGGAGTTTCATCTATTTTGGATAGCAGTTTTCCATTTTGTTTGATTATTTTAGAATAAAGCGATTTCTTTTTTCAATTCCCTGATATAAAGAATAGGTATCAACACATAAGAAACCAACTTCATTTTCTAACCGCTTCAAAGCTCCAACATATAATGAACTTGCATGCTCTTGAGATACCTTTTTCCACTTCAGATTAAAAAACTCTAGTTCTTCCCTAAAAGTCTTTTCTCTCAACTGAAGTAATGAGATAACGCTTATAACATCTTTAATTTCTCTGAAAACTTCTTCACTCATGTTCTTCGGTCATTTAATAGAAGCGATCGCTTTTAATTAGAAATATTTAACCAAAATAATTTTTATTCTGCTGCTTGAAAAATTGCATTTACGCTCAATTCAAGTTGGGGAAAAACGTTGGACATTAGGCGATCGCCTGTAATAAATTTTTCCATTTGATATTCTCCTTCAATTAACTTGCAGATCGTAACAGTAGGTTGTTTGGGCTTGCCAATGTAGCGGACTGCGCCCAATGCTCGATAATCGATAATCCAATATTCGGCAATTGTCATTGCTTCATACTCGACAAATTTGTGTCCATAATCATCTCGCCAGTTAGTACTCACCACCTCAATAACTAGGGGGACGGTCTGACCATTTTGAACGCGAGATGTGCCGAGGTTCCCTCGGCTTACAGAATCGCGTTGTTGAATAACTGATGATTTATGCCAGAGTGGTTCATCCTGAATATATTGGCGATCAATAACCGCTACATCAGGTATATATCCAGAACGAGGTGCAAGGGGTTTAAGCAAACAGTTTTTGGGAATGGAATAACCTAAGTTTTGCCTGCGTATTTCAACGTTTAACTCGGCAACAAGAAATCCACTGATATCTTCATGAGAACCTGTGGGCAGCACTTCAACAATTACTCCTTCAATTAATTCATAGCGTTTACCATCTTCGGGATACCAATTGATAAATTCCTCAAAACTTATGGGTTTGAATTGTGGTGCAATCATTTTTACTGTCTCATTTAGCGTAGCCATACATTAAGCTTGTCGCTATTTATAATTTTATCTTGTAGCCAAGTAGCAATTGCATTACCAAATAAAGCAACATTTTAGTTAACCTGATTTTGCTGAACTGCTTCTGCACTGCCAAAGCTAATATTATCTTCTTCATATTCTGGAGGTTCGACATGAATTAAGACCCGAACCGTACCAAAATGCTGTTCTAAACTAGCTTCAATTTCTTCTGTAATTTGATGTGCCGTTGCCAAATCATCCGTATCTACAATTAGATGCATTTCAATAAAGACCTGTCTGCCTAACATTCCCCGTGAGGCAATATCATGACAACTGACTACTCCTGGGACTTGAGTCACAACATCATAAATGGCTTCTGGTGCGATCGCCATTTCGTCAACTAGCCAGGGTAAATTATCATTGATTACTTCCCAGCCACTGTGAAATACCAGCAGGGCTACAGGAAAAGCGAGAATGACATCTAACCACTGTAGTTGAGGCAGGTTAAGCGCTTCCCCTTGCCAAACGCCAATTAAACCAGCAATCACAATGATCGTGACCCAAATATCGCTCATGGTATGTTTAGCGTCAGCAATTAAGATGGGACTGCCAATTTTTCTGCCGACATGACGTTCATAAACAGCGACAAAAATATTAACACCCAAAACTAGTAACAAAAGCCACAATTCAGCAGAGGACACTGTGATATTGTTACCTTCTGGGTCAA
This sequence comes from Cyanobacteria bacterium P01_G01_bin.39, assembly GCA_039180345.1. Lineage (GTDB taxonomy): Bacteria > Cyanobacteriota > Cyanobacteriia > Cyanobacteriales > Xenococcaceae > Waterburya. The sequence continues at coordinate 7,327 of JBCDDK010000174.1, forward strand.
GGAAAATCTTCTTGACTGCACCTTGCAAAATTTCAAAGCAGGCAATGCCCAAAAATGCGGCAATTCCTAATGCCCCTATGGCTTCAAACTTTTGGTGTCCATAGGGATGTTCGCGGTCTGGTTTGGGGGAAGAAAAGCGATTTGCTACCAGACCTAAGATGTTGTTAACGCTATCAGTGACACTATGCAGAGCATCTGCCTGGAGGCTCAGAGAGCCAGTTGCCATGCCCAAGGTTAGTTTTAGCGTCATGACGAACAAGTTTAACAATAATGTCAACCAGAGAACACGACGAACCTGCGATCGATTATCCTGCACCATACAATAATTGAAACTTCTGGGCTTGCTTTTTCATCATAGTCTGGATTAAATCATTGCCATTTACCAGGTACTGGTTGTAGCTATGTTGAGTTATGAGAAAAAAGGTAACTTATTGAGATAGATTCTGACATCCCAAGTATAAAATCTCGTCTGTCTGATAAATTTGAGATTAGGATTTATCAACAGATATTTGCATTAATTTCAGTTATTAAATTAAGTTAAATTTTTTATATGGCTCAGTTAACTCTCAATTTAATTCAAGGAGCAGTTAGTTTTAACTTTTCGCCTGAAGCAGCCCAACAGCTAAAGGCAGAAATTTCTACTCTAATGCAAAGTCTCAAAGCGGTTGCTACCAATACTCCTGGGGCGGGAAATCGTCCAGTCAAACAGGAGTCAATGGAATATCGCAATACGGGAGATGTATTTTTAGAAATCTTTTGTAATCCCAATATTTATCCCAGTCCATTTGCTGCCAAAATTTTGATCACCCTGCGGGATGAAAAAATACGCTTAACTAGCGAGGCTGAATTAACTCGATTAATTGATGACCTCAATACTTTTTTGGCAAGTTAGAGATTATTTATCTAATTTATTCATTCATATTCTTATAAGTTGCTACGGAAGATGGAGAAATTCGATTTAGATAGCGGAAAATCCAATACTTTAAGACTGTATCTAAAATTACAGGAAAGGTAGCAATAAATAAGAAATTGAAATCACGATTTTCGGGTAAACCTAAATGACGGGCAATACCTTCAAGGATAATTTCCCAACCATGAGGAGAGTGATAGCCGACAAACATATCCGTCAGCAAAATAATCAAAAACGCCTTGGCACTATCACTCAAACCATAGGCAATTTCATCGAGGAATGATTTGATGACTTGAATCTCGCGTTTACAGAAGTAAATAATTCCCCCAAAAGCGATTAAAGAACAGAAGTCAGCAAAAACATTACCGATCGCATTTATACCACGACCACGAAACTCTTCGGATAATTCTTGTGCCTTAACTTTTAATGCCTCTTCTTCTTCTTCTGGGGAGAGGCGATCAATCAGACCAATCATACTTCTAAAGTGAAGTTGTTCTTCATGGCGGCGTAATTCCATAAACGCCTCTTCTTCCATGTCTTGGTTAATAAATAATACTTTCTGGGGATGTTGTTCAAAGTATTTTTGGACTAGGGGAGTTATGACAATACTTTTGGTTACTTGGTGAGTTAAGAGGGGAATAATAATTAGAATTAATAAAAATCGAATTGAAATCGCAGTTTTGTTACGACTTTTGCGGAATTTCTTAACTACTTGTTCTTCAGTATCTTCAGATTGAGGATCAATTTCCTGTTTGATGCGGTTGAGAGTTCGCATAAAGGAACGGGGTAAAACGCTAGTTTTATCAGTAATTGTTTCTGTACCAGGTTCCTTGGAATTTTTATCAGAAATTGATTGATTTAAAGCTAAAGAACGATTATTTTTATTAATAATTAAGCGATTATTTGCTTGTCCTTTAGCTAAAGGGCGAGTCGGGGTAATGTCAATATCTGATGTATTTTGATTCTTATACTTATCAGTAACAGCATCGATAAAGGCTAACTTTTCTACCACCGTTAGTTCTCTATTGCCATCAAAGCCATTGGGATAAACTACCAGGTCTTGACTAGAATTATTGGGCTGGGGATTAGAAAAAATTAACAGTCCGCGACTAATCTTAAACTCTGCTAACCTAGCGTTAATACTTTTGAGATAGTTATCAACATCACTTTGAAATACCTTAATGACGCTTGTCGAATATTCCATCGAGCTAGCTGCAACTATCTTGCCCTCAAAATGATCATCTTCGATCGCCTTGATTCTAATTGCTGCACGATATGCCGCATCTAAAGCTCTTTCTGGAGTTGCAGATAACCAAAGTCTACCTGCATTGAAAATATCTTGAAGTTTCATTCGTTTTAAACCGCGCCATTGATAATCAGATTGAGAGCCGAGCTAGAGATTGAAAAGGTCAATTCTGTTCCTTTCATGATACTGAAGTATAAAGCTCATCTGAATAGATTGGTTAAACATATAGATTGTGCTTATTTTATCTTGGTTTTTTGCTAGCTAATAGGTTTGTAATTGCTGATATGAACATTACCTCCTTGCCATCAACTACATCACTTTGGATTACTGGAACATCCCGCACGGGTAAAACTGACCGCTTAGTTATAGAGTTTTGTACCTGGGTACGTCAGCAACACAAGCGACCACAGCTCAAATCCAGTCCCCAAAACCTAACTTCAGCGATCTTAGTTTTTGCGGCAAATAATCAGAATCGTCGGGTATTGAGCGATCGCCTGGTCTTAGCCGTAGAGGGTACTTATCCTGTGATCTGCAAAACTCCTGTAGGCTTTATCAGCGATGAGGTGATGTTATTTTTTCCCTTAATTTTTGAGGCTTTAAATCTCAAAGCTCAATTTCCCCTCAGATTACGTCCTGAAACTGAACAGGAGTTGGCAACTCAACTCTGGCGACAAGAATCAGATTGGCAGGACTTGTGTGAGGTTGAGCCTGAGTATCGCTTGGTGCGCCAAACTCTAGATTTGATGCAGCTAGCTGGTGCGGGTGGAGTACCCACCGAAGATATACCTGCAATTCTAGATCAGGGTTTAGCCAGCTTGGATAGTAACCAGAATCATAGTTACCTATGGCAACGTATGGGAGCGTTATTACTCTCATGGCGTAGCTGGTGTTTAGATCGAGGTTTGCTTACCTATGGCTTAATCTATGAGCTTTACTGGCGTTTCTTTTTGCCCAATCCCAAGTATCAGCATCACTTACACAACCGTTATCAGGCAATTTTTGCCGATGATGTCGACGACTATCCTGCGATCGCTCGTGACCTGTTTGAAGTGTTATTAGATCAGGGAGCGAGGGCAGTATTTACCTTTAATCCCGATGGTAAGATTCGACTGGGTTTAAATGCCGATCCTGATTATCTTCAGGGTCTAGCTAGTCGTTGCCAACTAGAAAGCCTGACCCCGATTACTAATAATCTTCAGAGCGAATTTGCCGATACAGCAGTGGAGCTAGTCAACGAATCAGCCTATTTAGTTACAGCACCAGAATCGATTCAATCTCTGCAAACTATCTCCCGTGCCGAATTACTCCGTCAAACTGCCGAAATTATTATTCAAGCGGTACAACAGGGGATCGACCCAGGGGAAATTGCTGTTATTGCTCCTGGTTTGGATGAAATTGCTCGCTATAGCCTGATCGAAATTCTCTCTGCCAAAGGCATCGGGGTAACTCCCTTAAACGAACAACGTCCCTTGATTAGCTCTCCCCTGGTCAGAAGTTTACTCACCTTACTCGGCTTGGTCTATGCCGATTTAGGTCGCTTGGTTGAGCGAGAAGCGATCGCCGAAATGCTGACTGTATTTAGTCATACTTCAGATGCTAAATCCCCCTCAACGGCTCAAATCGATCCTGTTAGAGCGGGTCTTATTGCTGACTACTGCTATAACGCCGCGACCAAAGCTCCTTATTTAGCGCCTGTGGAGACCTTTCCCCGTTGGGATCGCTTAGGTTATCAGGCAACTGAAGCTTATCAAAAAATTGTGAGCTGGATCGAAGCGAGCAAAATTAGACAGCAACAGCAGAGTTTCCTCACGCCGACTATTTTATTATCAGAAGCCATCGAACACTTTTTTAACCACGGTTCATTTCTGAGTAGCGATAAACTAGCAATCCTAAGAGAGTTAATGGAAACCGCCCAACATTTCTGGGAAGTAGATCGGCGACTGAGGCAATATGAGCCAATTTTTCAGTCCCAGTCCCAAACCGTAGCTCAGTTTATTCAACTATTACGACGAGGTACCATTACCGCAAATCCTCGACCTCTAAGACAGTTTACCCCCCAAACAGGAAGTGTTACCCTAGCTACCGTCTTTCAATATCGCTCTTTACGCTCATCCCATGACTGGCAATTTTGGCTGGATGCAAGTTCTCCCCTCTGGTCACAGGGTGGGGCAGCAACCTTGTTTGCGGCACCTCTATTTCTCAAACAATGGACAGGTAAAACCTGGATGCCAGAAAATGAATTTGCCATGGACAAAGAACGCTTAGAACGTATTTTACGGGATGTTTTAGCCAGAGCAACCACCAGAATTTTTCTGTGTCATAGCGACCTGGGTGTTAATGGTACCGAGCAAACAGGAGCATTGTTACCTTTGGTACATGCCGCTATGCAGTATGTAGTCGTACAAAATTCAGATCAAAAGGAGACAGGGAGATGAGGAGATAGGGAGACGGGGGGAGGATGTGCTGACAAGGGTAGACTTTTTACATTTAAGGCTGAAATCAAGACAAGGGGGACAAGGGGGACAAGGGGGACAAGAGAGACAAGGAGACAAGGGAGACAAGGGAGACAAGGGGGACAAGGGAGACAAGGAGGACAAGGGAGACAAGGGGGACAAGAGAGACAAGGAGACAAGGGAGACAACAGAGACAAGGAGGACAAGGGAGACAAGGAAGACAAGGGATACAAGGAGGACAAGAGAGACAAGGACTACAAGGGTGAC
>JBCDDK010000175.1:0-12102 GCA_039180345.1 Cyanobacteria bacterium P01_G01_bin.39
ATAATTATTAATTTTTCTTAGTTATCTTAATTAAAAAAATCTTGCTCGTAAAGATGCTTGGTAATAGAGGCATCCGTTAGATTGTATTGCAACGGCGTAACAGTTATAAAGCGATCGCGAATTGCCTGAACATCAGTCAAAATATGGGGTGGTAAATTAAGATCTTCTGGCTGTTCTATATCTTCTACAATCTCTCCCTCAAGCCAATAGTAGCTTTTGCCACGAGGATCAAGTCTCTGTTCAAATTTCTCAATATAGCGGCGTAAACCCTGACGGGTAACTAAAACTCCTGCAATCTCAGCAGACTCTACGGGAGGGATATTGACGCTGAGTAATGGGGGCTTAGGATAATTGTTATTTGCCAGGTGCTGAATTAATTTAAGGGCAAAATCGGCAGCAGGCTGAAATTCATAATTGGAAAAACTGGCTAAACTAAATGCCACGCTGGGAATCCCGTCTAAAGCTCCCTCCATAGCAGCGGATACTGTACCAGAATATAAAACATCAGTACCAAGATTGGGTCCATGATTAATTCCTGAGTAGACAAAATCAGGACGGGTCTTCATAACGGCGCTGAGGGCAAACTTAACGCAATCTGCTGGGGTGCCTGAACATGACCAAGCAGTAACATTGCTATCAAAAATAGAATCAACTTCTTTAGCTCTTAAGGGCTGATGTAACGTCAATCCATGTCCTGTAGCCGAACGCTCGCGGTCAGGACAAACAACCGTTACCTGATGACCAGCCTGCGCCAAGGTATTAGCTAAGGTTCGCACTCCTAGAGCGAAAATGCCGTCATCATTGCTAATTAAGATATTGCTCATTAATTACCCGCTAGATTGAATTGAACTTAATCATTGGTACAAACCATAGCAAAAAATAGCTTTAAGAAACCTTTAAGTCTGATGATGTGAGGAAGGAGGAGAGAGTATCTTAATCTAAGGTTTGTAATGCTATGAAAGTAAAAGAGCCAGTTTATAAGTTATCGGAGGAACTAGGAGAAGTTTGGGCAGGTTTTATTCAGACAATTCTTATTGGAAATGACCATAACTTCTTGAAAGTTGCGTAAAGCCGTTTTTTATCGTCCAGGATATTCCACCAGCTTGGGCTGTATTGTGAAGTTTAATTTGTTTTTGACGCAACTGCTGTAGAGTAGCAGGATTAATGCTATTAGTAGATGCGATCGCTATTTTTGGCTGCAATGATTCTAACCATGCTGAATCTAACTTTGTTCCTGACCAGACGATAATTGGCTCACGAAGTTGGAGTTGTTTTTCATTGATGTATTGTTGAACAGCTTGTTGGTAGTGATCATAATTTGTCTGTTTAGCTGCTGCGGGGTCAATAATTAACCAGTTGACGTTATCAACTTGTAGACTAATAACTCCCAGTTTTTGATTTAAAGATAGACTTGCTGCTGAAGTTGTAACTGACTTATTAGTTGACGTATTTATAGCTTGAGCAAGAAATAAATTATCAACCTCAATAGCTTTATTCATGCTATTGAAATTCTTGACCGTAGCTCGTTGTGAAATTTCCTTCCATTCCGCTTGAGAATTAGAATTCTCATCTAGCGCCAATCCATAATCGATGCGGTTAATTCCTTGCTGTCTTAAAAAAGGTAAGACTATATATTGAGCCTGGTTACTCTGACCACTATTAATTAAAACTGTTTGTCTTCGATCTTGAATCACAATTATTTGTGACTGTTTAGCACCTAAAACCGTGATCTCAAAATGATCAAAGTTATTTATCGCAGGAATCATCATCAAACAAACCAGCACCACAGAGATTAAACCCCACCGCTGACGACACCATTTACTGAGCCAGATTGCAATTAATAAACTGTAAATTATCCCTAAAATAACCAACGGTATTTGCCCTACTGCCCAAGTACTTCCTGGTAAATTTGTAAAAAATTTAACTATAGTTACTAATAATAGCGTCGGATAATACAGTAATTCTGCGATCGCACTACCTACAGCAGGTAAGATCAATCCTGCGATCGCACTTATCATACCCCCCAAACTAATGATGGTAATTAAAGGTGTGGTAAGAATATTAACTACAATGCTGTAGGTGGCAAATGTATGGAAAACGTAACACAACAGCGGTAAGACCCAGATTGAAGCTGCTAAAGGCACTGCTACCGCTGTGGCAACTGTGGTTGGTAGCCATTCTAGTTGCTGCTCTAAGGATGGCATAGTAACAATTAGACCGAATGTTGCCAAAAAGCTCAGTTGAAAGCCCAGATCGCCGATCAACAAAGGATTAACTAGTAAGATGATAGCTGCTGCTAATAATAGAGATCCTAGCGGCTTCACCTTAGTATCCATCGCTAAAGCTAGCAACACGGCAAACCCCATTAAACATGCTCTCAGTACAGAGGCTTGTATCCCCGTTAAGCCTAAATATACTAGTAGAGTGAGGCTGCCTATCACTAATTTCGTTTTGCCATTAAAGGTACTAGTCAACCTCAGAACTAATCCCAACAGCAAAGATACATGAAATCCAGATGCCGCCAGGACATGAGCCAATCCTGCCTCAATAAAGCGATCGCGAATTGTACTAGGTAGATCTACTGCTTTGCGTCCCAAAACCATGGAACTTACTAATTGTCCTAGAGGACTGCCTAAGCCCTTCAAATGACTCCGTACAATTCGCCGTCGTAGTTGCCACCAACCCCACACTGGTTCAGCTTGACTGTCCGAAGTCACCGTTAAGCCCTTTATTCCCGCAAATATTCCCTGACGCGCTAAATACTTTTGAAAATCAAACCCACCAGGATTACTAGCCCCTTGGGGTAGATAAAGCAAACCTGAGATGTTTAATTGTTGTCCAGGGTAAATTCCTGTTCCTTGTAACAGCGGCACAGTAACATAAACTTTTCCCGATACATTTTCTTGGTGGTTAATTTGATTAGCTTTTAGCCAAAATCTGAGCAAAGCGCGGTCATTTAATCTTGGTTCCGTTAAAACCGTTCCCGATACGGTCACTGACTCACTTTGGGATCTTGTGACTTGGTAGCTAATATCATTAGCTTGTGGTTGCGGCAGACGTAATTGAAAATACCAAATTGCCAACAAGGCAACTATTACAGCAGCAATCAACCTAGGGGTTCTGAGTTGACGCCAAACGATTTTGGAGACTGTAGCTAGTCCGATAATCCCTGCTATGACTATGCCCAACTGTGGAGCGAGATTTTCGCCATCAGTCAGCAAATTCGTGGATAATAGCCCGACAATATAAGCTACACAAAGAATTACCCAATCAGAACGAGTCATTAATAACTAGTACCGCTACAACGCATCCCAGTTAAACACACCAACTTTATTTCTGCACTAGAATCACGCTTCTACGGCGGTAGCATAACTTATCCTTATGCACACTTTTAGAAATTGTGATTTAAAACCCTGGCATCTTTTACAAAACTTAATATAATTAACAGTGACGGATTGAGTATGAATGCTTAAAGAAACATGGATATCCAAATTCCTTGGCTAAGTGCCATTATTGTCTTGCCTTTGATTGCCGCTGCCGCTATTCCTTTAATCCCTGACAAAGATGGCAAAACCATTAGAATGTATGCCCTCTTAGTAGGACTAATCAATTTGACTTTGATGGTTTATGGATTTTGGGAGCATTATGATCTTAACCAGACACAGATGCAGTTAGTGGAAACCTATTCTTGGATACCGCAACTTGGTTTGAATTGGTCGGTTGGTGTTGATGGCTTATCAATGCCCTTAATCTTGTTATCAGGTTTAATTACGACCCTAGCGATTCTGGCTTCTTGGAGAGTAGATCACAAACCCAAACTATATTATTTTTTAGTTTTAGTACTATACAGCGCCCAAATTGGGGTATTTGCAGCTCAAGATCTGCTGCTATTTTTCCTCATGTGGGAAATAGAATTAGTTCCTGTATATCTACTAATTTCGATTTGGGGTGGCAAAAAACGTCTCTATGCTGCTACTAAATTTATTCTCTACACAGCCTTAGCTTCAATCTTTATTTTAATTGCTGGGTTGGCTTTGGCTTTTTATGGGGACAATATTACCTTCAATCTTACTGAACTCGGTCTTAAAGACTATCCATTGTCTTTAGAGTTGTTAACTTACGCAGCATTTCTGATTGCCTTTGGCGTTAAACTTCCCATATTTCCTCTACATACCTGGCTTCCTGATGCTCATAGCCAAGCATCATCACCTATTTCCATGATTTTGGCGGGAGTTTTGCTAAAAATGGGTGGATATGCTTTAATTCGCTTTAATCTTGAAATATTACCCGATGCACATATCAAATTTGCCCCTCTATTAGTAATTCTTGGGGTAATTAATATTGTCTACGGTGCTTTTACTGCCTTTGGTCAGACAAATTTAAAGCGCAGACTAGCTTCTTCCTCCATATCTCATATGGGTTTTGTCTTAATTGGCATTGCTTCATTTACTGACTTGGGTTTGAACGGTGCGATATTACAAATGATCTCTCACGGTTTAATTGCAGCCGCGTTATTTTTCCTTACTGGAGCAACTTATGAACGCACCCACACCTTGATGATGGACGAAATGGGGGGAATGGCAGCAAAAATGCCCAAAACCTTTGCCCTATTTACCACAGGCGCCATGGCTTCTTTAGCATTGCCTGGAATGAGCGGATTTGTGGGTGAACTAACTGTATTTTTAGGAATTGCCACCAGCGATGTGTATGGTCAAACCTTTAAAACAGTGATTGTGTTCTTAACTGCGGTAGGCTTAATTTTGACTCCAATTTATCTATTATCGATGTTGCGTCAGGTATTTTATGGAGAGAGCAATCCTAATCTGCAACTAGACAACTTCTCAATTGATGCTCAGCCCCGTGAGATTTTTATCGCTACTTGTTTACTACTACCCATTATTGGCATCGGTTTATATCCTAAATTGGCAACTAATAGTTACGATTTAAAAACCATGGAAGTTGCTGCCAAAACAAGATCGGCATTACCAGTAATCGTACAGCAAAATGCTCCTATGTTAGGTGATCGCTATAATTTTGGCTCTACCTTAACCACCGCAACTATAATTGGCAACACTAGTAGTACAATTGCGCCTCAAATTCCTTAGATTTTCTGAAGCATCATCTCGACTGTCATTATATTTATTCAATTGAAAAAAGCAGTAGTGATTTTATTCACTACTGCTTTTTGTATATTTTTGTAACAATCAACATATTATGGTTAATCTTTGACGCAGTGATTAGTATGGCAACAGTATCGAAATCATGATTAAATCTAATGTCAACTTCAATCAGTAAAACGAAAACTGTATTTTTCCACTCTGGAGATGAATTACCCCAGAGAGAAGATTACTTGTGGCAAGTTGTTAGTGGAGTAGTCAAAAGTTGTACTATCAACGAAGAAGGAACTTCTCTAACTTTGGGATTTTGGGGGGCAAACGATTTAGTTGGAGGAACTTTGTCTAATGTAACGCCTTATACTCTCAAATGTATTAGTGATGTAAGAGCGAGCGCCATTCATCGCGATCAGTGGTCAGAATTATCGAAAAAGTTGTTAAGTCATGCCCAGCAGACACAACAGCTTTTGTTTATAGTACGTAATAACAGAATAGCGAAGCGATTGTGGTTGTTGTTGAAGTGGCTAGCAGGCAAATTCGGACGAGGAATACCCGAAGGCGATTTAATTGATTTTGAGTTGACCCATCAAGAACTAGCGCAGGCAATTAATACCACGAGAATTACAGTAACAAAAACCCTAAATCAATTTGAGCGAGAAGGTTTGATTGTGCGCCCTCGGTCTAAGTGTATTATCGTTAAACATAGCTGAGTTAGGTACATTATACTTAGCTTAGACAAAATAACAACCTGAAAATCTTTTGTTTGAGGCTTGTCATTCACTTTTACCTGTCAGGGGTGTATTTTTAGTTGCATCAGCATTTTTGAAGTCTAGACAAACCAATATATCCTCAGCAGTTTTAATCTCACCAGCAGCCTGGGTAAAATCTTGAGGTAGTGGATTACTACCTGGCTGATTACCTCTTGTAGCTGCTCTACCAAAGCGATTCGCAAATGCACCTGACACCCTAGCTTTATATTTATCTACAAACTTAGTAGCTTTAGTAAATAGACCTCTTGCACGAATACGAAATATGGTGGTTTAAAGGATTGTTTTAAATTCTCTAAATAGCTTGTCAAAAATAGAATTTAGGCATTCATGAAATTATTTATGCAAGAAGTCTAATGCTTCTTGTAGCTGACTATCATCAAGAAATTGCTTACCTCTTTTATTTACTTGGTTAAAAGATAAGTTTTCTTGAACGTCGACTATGGCATCGGCATCTTTGGCAAATATTTTGACAATCTTGGTGATGAACATTACTTGATATTGCTAACAGACTTGATATTGCTAACAGAGGAGATATCAACCTTAGTTGTTTCATCTAACCCTGAAAAGAATACATATTGATATTCTTCATCACGATACAGGGTTGCCTGTCCCTCTCCAGTAAGTTTAAAAGTCTCTGCAACATTACCAGCGATATCTTTAAGTTCTAAAGTGACATCATCATAATCGCCAAAACCACCCTCAAATATGAGTTGACTTTGAGGTGGGGCAAAGGAAGTGTCATTAATATCTATTTCGTTAACTTGAAACTCTTCAAGATTATCACCAGTAAAGGGATCGATATTTAATGGAGCAAGATTATTGACTGTAGGGTTATTGTTGAAGAATGAATTATTATCAAGATTATTTTCAAATTCCTGGGTTATAATTTCTGCTTCAGTTAAACTAACTTAGTTGACTAAACTTAAGTTAATTAATTCCTAGTAAAATAGCATCTGCTTCGGTAGATAGTAAGCTGATCCTAATTAATAACACCCCTTAGTCTAGATTGAATCTTAGCATCATAGATGCCTTCAGACCAATTTTTGCCAGTCTTTATTTGTTCTACACTCAGATTTTCAACTCCAAAAAATTTAGTTTTTTGTAAGTTGGCATTATCCAAAACACATTGATTAAAATTGACATCACCAAAATAAGCCTGAGTCAAGTTAGAGCGGACAAAATTTGCTCCTACAATATCAGCTCCCACAAAATCTACATTTTGCAGATCTGCCTCAATTAAATCGCCATAGCTGAGATTGGCTCCAGTCAATAGACAATGACTCAGATTAGCATTAGTTAGTTTGGTTTCCACCAGGTTGGCATGGCTAAGATTGGCATAGCTGAGATTAGCATTACTAAGATCTGCTCCCGATAAATAGGCATCTCTCAAATCCGCCCCTGAAAGCTTGATTCCCCGTAAATCTGCTTCTGGGGCGTTAAAGCCTCGCAAAGGAACGCGATCGCTATTTAGGTCTTGCAAAGCCTGCAAGCGGGCGTAACTGGTTCTTAAACCATGAGCCGAATCAATAGTTTTCCAAGCTTCATAATGAGCTTGCTTGTCTCTTTCTGGTGCTTCTAAAAAAAAGAGCCATACCGCTACTAAGATACTAAAGCCTTCGAGGATATTTAATAGTACTGATTCTCTAATCTGACAAAATAACCATGACTCATTCAAATGACAATCTTTCTCCGCACCGAACCAAGTTTCAATAGCTAAGATGAGAGCAATTAAAATTGTGGTTCCCCCAATGGCAACCAAAATGCGGTAAAAAGAACGTTGTAATTTCCTGTTGCCGATCATAACTAGTTCTCCTTGGGGGGAATTGCAGATAATATTTATGAAATTACTGCGCATAATTGGCAGAAAGCCAGCCAATTGCGATTACTATGCTTCTACAAATTGCGGTGCAGACTGTTGATTAATTTCGCTGGGTGCGCCATCTTTAACTAGAGATCTAGAATTGCCTCCAGTTGTAATCATGTCACCAACCATAGCAAACATGGCATCAATTTTACGTTTTCGCCACTCATTAATTAGCTGATCAACTTCTTTTGCAGCTAGTTTTCTTTGCATTGCCTGATAGAGATATGCAGCATGTCTGGTTTCATCTTGGGCAACACTGAGAATACTCTGTCGGAGGTTACGACCTTTTGGTTCATCATCAGGAAGAGCAGTCGCCATACGAGCAAAGTCTTGACTCGCATCAATTTCTAAAATGTAGGTGCTTGCCATAAATACTAGCCAGTCTATATTTTCAGCCTTGAGTGATTCAGGATCATAGCCACGATAAAATTTGCTAAAGAAAGGGCTAGGTTTCTGAGATTTTTTAGCTGAGTCCTGCTTTAACTCTGTTGTTGATTTGATTTCTTTACCCAGTTGTTTTAATCCATAGGCAAAGATCTGACCATGACGTTGTTCATCACGGGCATGAATTCTCAGTTTTTCCTCTAGCCAAGAATCCCCCTCTGCCGCAGCTCTTTGGGCTAATGTGTTTAAGAAGGGTACTGCTCCTGATTCTGCCATTTGAAATCCCGCCAGGGTATTAGGTCGAGTTTTAGAGTCCCGTAGGCGGCTGGCTAGGATATATGCGGTGGCACCTGAGCCAATGGTGTTAAGGATACTCGTAATAAAGTCCATTAAGTTTGATGTGATGTCTAGCTGGTTGACTTCATTTTAATGAATTTTTCCTAGGGGTAATCTGGGAATTTTTTAGAGCCAGCTTAAATAGTTTCAAGTTAAAATCAAAATAGATCATATCGAAGCTGAAAATAAACGCCATCCTCCTGCAAAGAGCTGCCTTCGTCATCATCATTAATCAGAGGAATTCCCCAGTCAATCCGTGCTGACAAACTTTCTGGAGTTTCTAGCAACAGTCCAAAACCTGCTCCAATTAGAGTATTAAAATCAGTAACTTCATCATCACTATTCCAACCAGTTCCAAAATCAACAAAAGGAGTAATTTGCAAAGTTGCGTTGAGTTTGGTAAAACGAGCAACAGGAAGCCGTAACTCCGCTGCTGCTAAGAAGCCATTATCTGTCAGCAAAGCATCCTGGCGAAAGCCGCGAACAGTGCGGCTCCCTCCCAAGCTAAATTGTTCTGTAGAGATGAGAGGATCTGCTGCTAACTGTAACTCAGAGCGTAGCAAAATAGTAGAGCCAATTGCCGATGTCTGCTGGGGAGTACTAAGCAATCTCAAATAGGAAAATTGCCCCCGCCAGCTAAAAAACTCACTATCAGGTTCTTCCCCGAGAATGGTGGCATCAAACACATCTAGACCAAAATTAAACTGTGAGCGGGCTGAAATTACCTGCTGACGGTTACGCTGTAAGTATTCCTGAGTTAAGCTCAATATAGAAGTATTAATCTCGCCATTTTCATCCGCACCAGGGGTTAAAGGCTGAGGCTCATCCAAAACTGTACCATCACTCTCTCGTCTCGTACCCGTAATGCTTAATGCTAATTCCTGGCTCACTTCAGGAGTAGCCCTTCTGAGAACAGGCTGTCTTAAGGTTAGATTGTAGTTTCGAGATTCAATATCAAGATCGAGATCTTCAAAATCATCCTGAACTATTTCGTTTAGTGCCACGCGAAAATCAAAGCCAATCGAACCATCGCGACTATTGATCGGTAGGGTATATCCCCCTCCAAATTGATTACTACCGTCGGTATTATCATAGGCGAACTGAAATTGATCGCCAAAACCCAAAAGATTTGCCTCTTCTATTTGAACTCCTCGCTCAAAAGTACCAATACTAATATTGCGGTTGTTATTGAGGTTTATTTCTAAAGCAAATGTCTCATCAGGCACTACTGAAACTGTCAGTATGTTGGTTCCAGGTTTTGTTCCCGCCCCTAACTCGGCCTTTAAGCTTTCAATTAAGGGGTTGAGCTGTAATAGTTGCAGAGCAGACTGTAGTTGATTTATATTAAGCGGTGTGCCTGTCCGATTTTCCAGGCGATCGCGAATATAGCTTTCTTTTAAGCTGTCCGAAGCCACACTGACATCAATTTCTGCCAGACTTCCTTCAATAATCTGAATTTGAACCGTTTGCTTGTCTAAACTTTGAGCAGGAATGTATGCTCCAGAAGTAATATAACCTTGACTAACATAAAGCTCGGTAATCGCGTTAGCTGCCTCGATTAGCTGGGCAAAAGAAATTGCTTTTCCCGTAAATTCTTGAACCGCCTGATTGAGTTCGTCTGGCATAAATACGGTACTTCCTACAAAGCTAAACTGCTCTACTACGATTGTTCCTGGGATATCCAACACCGACTCAGGTAGCGGTGGAATTGGCAACGAGTCATTTAGAGGGCTATCTCTTCTCGGTAAAGGCTGAGGTTGTCTGGGCTGAGCTGGTTCGGGATTTAGGGGTTCTACATTTTGAGCGATCGCGATTTGAGAACTGAAGCAAGCTAGATAAAACCACAGACTGTAACTAAATAGTTCTCTTGCTTGCGTTCTGGTTGTGAAATTCAGAGAATAAAGTAATGCCATAGCCTGTAGGTTACGTTTAATACTTGGCTCAGGCTTGATTATTACTAAGGGAAATAGACTCCGAACCATAGTAAATAGCAAATGAGTCAAAACTAGTAATTCATACTCAACAGTGATGGAAATGATGCTAAATAGTATCTGACCAATAGTTTACAAGGTTTTTATTGACCGAGCGCAGTTTTGAATCAGAAAGACACTTGATGATTTAATTTCAACACTTGAATTAGCCAAAATATCAACCAAGAGTCAAATATTATCTTGATTGACGTTTGCGCAGCGCAAAGACCCCACCAACTGACCACAGAATGAGTTGGAACACATAAATGACTTGTCCCCATGTACTTCTAGCCGTTCGTGTCGCAGCAAAGCTAAGACGCACAGATTCTTGTCACCGCAACAGGTAGTACGCCCAATGCGATGCTAATAGCATTTGTTCAAACATTCATGTTCTTTCTATATTTCAGCTAGGCTCACTCTTCAGCTTTGTATCTTCCTTTACCCGACTTAACTTTTAAACTCAGCTCCGCACAAAGTAAACTATAACTTTTGGTAAACAATTTTCTGAAATTATTAAGATTCTGCGATTCTATAGCTTAAACTTGGCTAAAATTTAATTTTGTTAATAACTTGTACATCATTTCGTAGATCACAAAAGCCAAACTTTTGTTGTTAAATCATTACATAAAGTGCCTAGATATGACAGGTGATCTATTATAAAGTACTATTGTTCTATCTGAGATAGAATCAATAGCTATTCCATGCATTCCTGTAATTGGTACGGTTTTTAATATAGTATTACAGTGTAACAATATCAAACTTTGCTTAATCAATAAATTATTTTTTACACATTACATTGTTTGCTAAAATAAGTGTCCCACAGATGTAATTTTAGTTTTTTCCTGCTACAGATAGATTCTAAGCCTTAACAAGCATAGAGTCGAGTAGAAACAATTTATTAATTATGATTAATCTAAATTCCTTAATAAGCTCGGCTTTGGTGCCATCTCTAACTTTAGTTGCTATGGTATCTTTCCCCCAAAAGAGCCAGGCTATCAGTACTGTTCAGGTGACCTGCGATCAAGATGCGGCAGTGCCCACCGTAATTGCCACTTTATCCAATCAAAAGACTTCCCAAATTACACCAATACTATCTTTTTTGCCAGAATATTTTTCAGCCCCTGAAGCCCTGAAGAATTGCCAAAATACTGCCTCTCAGCTCAACATATTTTATAACGAGGAGCGAATGAACTACTTGGCTAGCGACACTATAGATCAAAGACCAGTAGTATGTGCTGTAGAGCGAAGAGGATTAGGTTGTGACAGCTACAATAGCCAGCTTTTATTTTCTCTCAGTGAGCCTGTGAACCCAGCTGAACTTCTTTTCAACATGTTAGGTGACAACTTTAAGGGATCTGAGCTGCCCTCTTCTAGAACCGTAAGTCGGATATATACAGATTTGAGACCTGCTTGGTGGCCTTTTTAATTAGGTTTTTTGGCACAGCAATACTTTTCATCGTCAACTTAATCCCCTCGGGTATGATTAGTTTCGTGGCTTAATCAGGGAATAATATCTAGCACGTGGCGTTGGTAAATGCGTAATGCTTTAAGCAAAAGATGGAATGGTATCAAATCTTAGGTAGTGCAATAGCAAACGAATGGAGTATCTAAGAAAAACTAAAGATTTAGAATAACAAAGTGTTTTTCGATGTAACCGAGCCAAA
>JBCDDK010000176.1:0-12001 GCA_039180345.1 Cyanobacteria bacterium P01_G01_bin.39
CTTCACGTTCTGCTGCTTCCCAGGTGTAAAAAATATCATCGGGTTCGTAAACCACCCCATAGTCATCAATGATGCTGAATTTATAACAGTCGTAGGAAGTATAGTAGACAGCCAAGGTGTACTGATCAATGTTGACAAGCTTGATGATACTCATGGGTTTGAGCGAGTGAATCATCTTCTATTGTAGTTTGGCTGAGAAGATAAAGCGATCGCCACTCTTTACCCAATCATTTTTAACCTTTGCATCAAAGGCTCTGAATCAGGGATTAGGGAGTCAAGCGCGTTTTCGTTCTGCTTCAAGTTAAAAAAAAATTGCGCTCGAAAACAATTTTAGTTAGAGAAAATAGAATAGTATTCTGACTGAGAAACTGAATAGCTCCAGAACCTAATGTCAATATCATTTGCACGCTTATTATCTTCATCGCTGCTTTAAAAATCACTTTGTTATATAAAAGTAATATAAAGAATCACAAAAAAGTGTGATCTGGCGCACAGTCAGAGCATATCGTGTAAAGGGAGTAATTAAAGTTAGTGTTGGCGATCGCCACTCTACGATAAGGTGAAATCACCGTCGCGATCGCTCTCAAAAGAATAAGCCCTGGCTGTAATCAACCAGGACTTGAAGATAGTCTAAAACCGATGAAAAAAGATTGTTTAGTAACCGTAACCGTGGGGAAGGTACTGGTTGAGGTCAACTTGGTCTTGAATGTTAGTTTGAGTCGCATCTTGGTCGATGTAGTTGAAGTTACCAACCGCAGCAGCTTCGTTAGCATTCTTTTGGACAGAAGTTTGAGCGTCAGGGTAGGAGGGAACACCGTAAGCACCCAAGTCTAATTGTTGTTGTAGGCTGTGTTGTGTAGCATCTTGGTCGATGTAGTTAGCAGTGCCCACAGCAGCAGCAGAGTTAGTGTTGTCTTGGATGCTAGTTTGTACACCTTGAGCGAAAGCAGATAAAGGAGCGAAAGCGATAACAGTAGTTAGAAGAGCTAAAGTAGATTTTTTCATTGTTTTGTACCAGTTAGAATGAAATTTAATGTGTTTTGCTTACATTTACTAGATACGACTGGTTAATTTTTTTATGCAGATCTGTTGCTATATCCTCTTCTACATCGTCTGTGAGGATTCTCTATGAGGATTGGTAAAGCTTGGTTATAGACATTCCCACTCTACGATAAAATAAGACCAGCGATTACGCTCCGCGTAGCCTTCGGATCGCCCGAGTTGAAAATGCCTGTAAATCCTGATAACTACCCGAATAACTGGAACAGCCTAGCATTGAAAGTAAAAGAATCTGCCCAGTGGCGTTGTGGATGCTGCGGGAAGAAATGTTATGAGCCTGGAGAGCGACCAGAGGGTTTACCGCGATCTGAATGGACAGCGGATATTTTGCAGGTACACCATCGCAACCATGACACGACGGATAATCGATTATCTAATTTGATGTCTGTTTGTGCCGCCTGTCACCTTGGTTTACATCGGAGTCGGTATAGTCCAGTTAGTGAGGGTCAGTTGTCATTGTGGTAGAGCGATCGCCATCTTTTCCAGGGACAGCGAGGCTTTCTAAAATAGACATACGACAAGAATAAATATCTAAAATTAGATGTTTATCTTGATGTTTTCTCATTTTGTTGTTCTTTTATACTCCAATAACGGAGTACTCTACTTGTATATGATAATTTTGTTGGTGATATACTAAACAATATTATTACAGCACAATAGAGGATGCAGCGTATGACTATTAAAATGCCCGTTAAAAATATCTTGACTAAGCTTTTGAGAGAAAGAGATATAACGCCTTATGCTTTCTGGAAAGAAATGAGCATCGGTCAAAATACAGCTTATCGTCTTTGCAATGATCCTGAAAGTATCCCTGGTAAAAAAATTATGGACAGAATTTATGAGGTCTATAATTGGCTTCCAGGTGATTATTTAGTTAGCGATCAAGAGTGGGATGCTTGGATACAATCCCTACCCCAGCAAGAGAGGAGTGAAGTTCTAGAGGTGGCTGATTCTTATCTGCGGAAAACTAAGGACGGAAGAATCAAGAAAGATCAATCGTCTAAATTGGTCGAATTTCCCTATTTTGCAGCTTAAATTTATGATTCCTCATCATTTTCGCTTATTTACTAAAAATGAAGAAGTATTATCTCAATCTCCCTACTCCTAACGGTACTGAGATTATCGACTGCGGAGAAAATGAGAAGCTAGCAAATATTTTAAGCCAAGCCTACGATGCGGAATCTGGGTGGATTTGCCTCATTGAAGAAGAAAGAGCGGATTTATATCGCCTGAGACTTCCTAATCCCAAATATCTCAAAGAACCTGCCAATTGTAACCAACCTTGGTTGTACCAAGAAAGTTATGAAAATCTTGCCTTGGCACTCAACGCTACTCAAAAATATGGCTGTAATGCTGAAGCCAAAATCAACATCATTGGTTCGGCTGTTCTCCAAGAATTCCGACAAGTTCATTTTGTCCTGAGACTCAAACGATTTAATGAATTTCCCCAACTAGATTTAACTAATGCCGAGGGCAATTACGTCATCGATGAATTTAAGGACGTTTTTGAAGCGTTAATTCAGGAGCAGCAGCTCAACTTTCCGCGATCTGCTTTTAGCTTAGTTGAGGAGATTTATCTCGATTCTGAGTCTACCAATGATGCTACAAATATCCTCGACGGCGATCGCCTTTAAGAAGTTCTCAGAAAGCCTAGTTGGGGTAAAACTAGCGAAGATACTGTTGGCGAAAGTAATCAGAGAGAGATTCAAGCGTAATCTCTTTCTAAATTGAATTGGCTTTTGGTTTCAAAGCCATAAATCGAGAATAACGAGTAGCTGCCAAGGGAATGTCATCCAACCAATCGTTAAGACGACACAAATTCAGTCCAATCGATATCAAAATATGTTGTAAATGAGTTTTGGCTAAACCAACATACCGAGATTGGCGCAAAGCCGAACGCCTGACACCTTGAGATATCGTTCCCTCAATTCCTGCTCTTTTGTTATAACTTAATAGACACCTCTTGATTTTAATAACGAAAGATTTGAAACTGCTCGGTGGAGGGTTGAGGTTTTTACATGCTACCAAATTGGAAACCTTTATTTTCAGGATGCATATTAAATAGTTTTTCACTCTGAGCAGCCAGATTTTGCGATTTTTCCCTGCTGGCTTGATCGAAATGTCCTTCGATCAGGCGCAGGGGTCGGGATAGCAGGATAGTCGGTTATCCTGCTTGGAATAATTTTACTGCTTACTTATTGAAGAATTCCGCTACAGCGTCTGTTGCTAATTTGACGGCCTCTGGCTTGTGGTAAAAGTCAACGTGGGTGAATTCTTCAAGAGCTAAGACTTCGTGTTCATTTGTAAGTTTTTCAATGAACTGAGTGGAGCATATCGCCGTATAAGCTGTAGGGCTATAAACAATCAGAGATGGTTGTACGATCTTGTCCGCATAGTGTTCGCCGATAGAGATCAGAGACTCCATAGCTTGGTCGCCAATATGCGAATTGGTGAAGTTGGGAACCGCTACTGGTCCTTTGACCCCATCTCTGCCGTAGTAGTCATACGTTTCAGCGGCCATTGGGTTTAACCCAGATCCGACAAATTCTTCTCGTGATTGTTCGTCAGATAATCCAATAGGGGTAACATAGTCTGGCGCACCAGTTTCATACATCTTTTGTCTTGAGGCATTTGAGGCAGCAATCAATTGATTGGCGACTTCTCTATCACTCCACTGAAAGTCATCTGCAGCCATCATCCCCGAAACCATCGCGATTTTCTTGATTCGGTGATCGGTCACGGATGCAGATGCGATTATTGAGCCGCCCTGACATATCCCAAGTCCCATGACGTCACCAACAAAGGGAAGCGTTCCCAAATAGGAAACGGCATCCCATGTATTTTCTATCAGTCGGAACATATATCGGGATTGTTTAAACTCTCCAGACAACGCGGGTGAGTCGCCCATTCCGAGATAGTCAAAGCCGAGAAAGACGAATCCCCTTGCAGCCATTTCTGGACCGTAAGTTGCCAAGATCTGATCTTTCACCTGCGGGAACGGACTAGCACCAACGATTGCCGTGTATTTCGCGTTTTCGTCAAAGTCTTCTGGAAGATATAGATCGGCGACCAAATCGACGCCAAAGGACTTAAAAGTTATTGTTTTAATGGTCATAGATTCACTCCTCATTTTGGTGATTTAGAAAAAGGCCAGATCCACTCTGTTTGTATTTACATGTTAATTTATGAACTACTCCTAAATCAGCCGTATTAATCTTGTTTTTTTGCCTATTTGTATCAAAGCTGGAAAAAGATGGCAAAAATGGGTCATCCTAGAACCATGAATAATATATGCAATATTATCAAGCTCATCGATCGACACGCTATTTCCGAAGGCGTGACAGAGACCCCCATTGAGGGATTGCAGCTGTTTCGAACGAACCACCTTGTGGAGAGACTGCCTGGGGTGTACGACCCGAGTATTTGCGTGATTGTGCAGGGACAGAAAAGGGCGTACTTGGACGGCACAACCCACATCTACGATAGGAATCAGTATTTGTGCAGTACTCTGCCTATACCTGCGGAGGCAGAGGTGGTCGAGGCATCACCAGAAAAACCCCTGCTTGGTCTTTTGCTGCGCCTTAAGACTCGATCCATGTTTGAGACGGTGCTTGAGATGGCAGCCCTAGATCGTGGCAGTGCCTCAAGAGCCGAAGTTGTACCTGGGCTTACTGTGGCAAAATGGGATGAGGACTTTGCCACAGGGCTTCGACGCCTTTTGGAATTGCTGGATGATCCTGTTGCACTCGATATCCTCGGCAGTGGCAGACTTAAGGAATTGATGTTTGCGGTTCTTCAGGGTGAGGCTGGGGGCGCCTTTTTCCATGCATTTGGGGGAGGAATGCAGCAGATATCGCGGGCATTAACTTTCCTGAAAGCCAATCTTCATGAAGCGATCTCGATTGATGAGTTGGCTAAAGAGGCAGGGATGAGCCGCGCAGTGTTTCACCGCAAGTTCAAGGAAGTCACTACTTATTCCCCGATTCAGTTTATTAAGCTACATCGTCTCAATGAAGCGTCAAGGCTGATTGTGAGTGGCTCTAAGGTTGGGGATGCGGCATATCGTGTGGGCTATTCTAGCCAGTCTCAATTTAGTCGCGATTTCCGACGGTATTTTGGCAAGTCCCCTCGCCAGTTGAGACTTGGGGACTTGAAGCAGTCTGAACTGTAGACATAGGGCGAGGTTTCAGCCAATCTCTTAGATGGGGTAAAACTAGCGAAGATACTGTTGGCGAAGGTCAGTTGTCTTTGTGGTAAAAGCGATCGCGATTACACATCACATAATCTTCAGATCGCAGCGTTCATCAATGTCGATGTTGATAATCAATATATACAAAAACCATATTTAAACTCTAGTCCTGGTGGTAATGCCACTGGGACTAATTTATTTATTAGCCTTTCGCCATTGCCAAGGCTTCTGATGCCTACCGTTCCAAACCCCTAACTTGTCATCACGAGCAATCTTTTCTGCCCAGTCCAAATTCTCTGGACTCACACAGCTACCTGAATACTGTTGGTAATGATGAGCATAACCAGCCTCTACCATTGCCGTATTAAGATGAATCTCTGACTCAAAATCGGGCTTAATTGGTACCCACAATTCAGCTACAGTGCGGTTATAGCGGTCTTTTTCGATGGGTAAAACATAGATTGAGCCATTTCCTTGAGCGATGAGCGATAAGCCTACGGCATGGCTCCGCTACGCAGGTAATCACGAGATTCAACGCCCAGAGGTTGCTTGAGTTCGGGGGCATCGATGCCGCAAAATCTTATTTTCAATTCCTCATTGCCTCTGACGACGCGCAGGGTGTCACCATCGTAGATGCTACCTGGTTTGACCTGCCATTGCGAACCATAGTTATCTGAGCTGAAGGCGCGATCAATTGCCCCTTCTATCGCTCTATTGATAGTTTGGCGATTGCCGAGGACACCGATAAAGACTAGAACCAGCCCAATTAGTAAGCCTGAGCTGTTGAGAAGCTTTTTCATAGCCAGTAGATAGTAGATATGTTGTTCTACCCTGGCTCAATTAATTAAATATGGGTGCGATTTGGATCGAGAATAGCTGTACTATATCTGAGTGGCAAAATTAAACTCTTCCCATGCTAATACCCAATGCTCAAAATGCAGTTGTTGATATTCGCAAGCTGCGGGATTATTGTCTGAATCCAGAGCATAGTGCGGGCAAGCATAAAGCACGGCTTTTTCTGGCTACATTGGGCATGACGGCAGATAATGCTGATGAGTTGCGGTCTATTTTGCTCTCTGTGGTCAAAACCGAGCCAGCTAAGTTAGGACGGAGTGATGCTTTTGGTCAGCGTTACACCCTAGACTTTACTTTAAAATGGCAGAATAAAAGTGCGGTAGTTCGTAGCGGCTGGATTATTGAGGTTAATTCTCAGATTCCCCGATTAACAAGCTGCTATCCTTTGGTTTGAATCTGAGGCAGAGCGAAAAATGGAACCTAATAAAATTGAACTCCTCGATGTGGTGGCATTAACGGTTGATCTACTCGAACAAAATCTCTGGCGGGGGCAAGTAGGAACCGTGGTGGAAATTTTAGCTGATGGTGCAGCTTTTGAAGTTGAGTTTAGCGATCGCCAAGGACGTACTTATGAATCTTTGGGTTTACGTCCCGAACAAATTATGGTTTTGCATTTCGAGCCAGCCAACCCTGATTCTCAACCAGAAATGGTCACAGCATAAGATGAACTAATTACATGAAGGATAATCCTTACACTGGTTCTAGTTTCGATGATTTCCTCCAAGAAGAAGGGCTGTATGAGGAATGTAGTGCGATCGCCATTAAGCGAGTTATTGCCCGTCAACTAGAGGAGGAGATGAAGCGGCAGAATCTAACTAAAACTGAGATGGCGAAGCAGATGCAGACCTCCAGGGCGCAGCTAGATAGATTACTCGATCCAGAGAAAACTGGAGTGAGTATTGAGACTATTACCAGGACAGCATCGGTGGTTGGTCGTCAGTTAAGAATCGAACTAGTTTAAGTGAGATAATACAATTATTAAAAAGAGGAGCGACCCTGATGACGTTTCGTCATCTAAGGAACGCGCTCCGAAAGGAAGCCTCCCGACTGGACATCTGCGAAGCTTCCTTGAGTTAAAAACCCTATTAAAAGTATACCAATGACAAGTAGTAACGGAAATAATAGCGATCGCCTAGACAGAATTGAGGCAATTGTAGAATCACTAGCTCGTTCTGCTCAAGCAATTACCGACGATCATGAAGAGAGAATTCAAACTCTTGAGGATGTAGTCGGCAGATTGACTCGCATTGAAGAAGGACAAAACGCCATGCTGGGAAGTATAGATGAAAATCAGCCTACTGTCTTGAGAAGATTAATGGCGATCGAGAATAAGGTTGATACTTTGATTGAACTTAATCAATAGCATTCTTCACTACTGTTGAGTTCGTCTTTTTTTTAGTGCGGACTCAACACAACAAAAGAGCAATTCTGTTGTGATATGACTATTAATACTTATCCTAAACTGACTGACGCGAGCCTTGATGTGGAATTGATTAGATTATGGATTTCCCAAAAGTCTGTAACCACCCAAAAGACTTATATCACTATCTCTAGACAGTTTCTCACCTTTACGGGAAAGGAATTACAGGAGGTCAAGCTGGAAGATATTTTGTTGTGGTTGGAATCGTTTCAGCTTCGGGGATTTAGTCAGAATACCATTAATAATAAATTAGCTGCCATCAAATCTCTATTTGGTTTTGGGGTCAAAACTGGTTATCTCAGGAATAATCCCGCCTCGATGATTAAGACGACTAAAGCTAAAGATGCCCTCAATGAAAGAATACTGGAGAATGAAGAAGTCAAAGACTTAATCGATGCAGCTAGTAATGAGCGCGATCGCCTGATACTTATTCTCTTATATATTCTGGGTTTGCGGATCTCTGAGTTAGTAGGTTTGAACTGGTCAGACTTTCAACCGACAGAAGAAAGCGTAACTGTAACTATCTTTGGTAAGGGTCATAAAACTAGAACCCTGTTGATAACTCATCAGCTATGGTCAGAACTCAAGCAGCTTCCAAGGAGTGAGAAGACCGAAGCGGTGTTTTTATCTCGGTTTGGCAATCGCTTAGACCGTCATGCCATCCATCGGTTGATTAAGAAAGCTGTAGAGAAAGCAGGAATTAATCCCCATACTTCCGCTCACTGGCTGCGTCATGCCCATGCCTGTCATAGTTTGAATAATGGTGCAGGAATTGATTTGTTGATGAAGTCTCTGGGGCATAGTTCCCTGGCGGTAACTTCGAGATACCTTCATGTGCAACCGTCAGAGTGTACCAGTAAGTTTATCGATTTGGGTTAGTAGGGCGATCGCTAAACATTTATCTATTCGTCTTCGTCATTACTTTCTAAATCGCTATCTTCTGGTTTGTTTTCAGAGTTTCTAACTGCACCTCCAACTATACATCCAAGAACTATTCCTATTCCTGCCCCTATACTTCTGCCAGCAATAGTTACGCTAGAATCAATCCCAGCCTTTATAGCAGGAGGATCTTCCTCCTCTTCTTCTATAGGATTATTATTAGTTCCTTGTGGTTTTTCTTCCGACATGACTAGCCCAGTAAATAAAGATGATAAGTTCAGAAATACAGGTCTAATTTATGATTACACAGAATCAGTATTTGACAGTATCCAAGCTTCAATAGAAAAAATAGATACTAAATTAGCGACGATTATCGGTTTTGGTGGTGTAATTTTAAAATTCACCTTAGATTTGCCAGGAAAAGAATGTTTAGACGATTATATCTGCTATTCATGTTTGATTTTTAAAATACTGGCTTGTATAGGTGCAATCATCTCTATCTGCACTAGCGTCTATGCTTTTACGGTCAAGAAAATAACTTATATTGTTAGTCCCAGGGAACTGCATCGAGAATGGTTGAATGAGACTGAAGAGAGATGTAAACTTCGCATTTCTAGAACTTGGCGAAATTCAATAGAAGATTTGGAAAAGGCTAGGGATACAAAAATTCGCTATCTCAATATGAGCTTGATAGCTCTGGCTGCTGTATCAATTTTTTTTGGAGCAGACATTATAATTTACTCAATTCTTCAATAAATTATCGTTAATTATTAATTACTTAATTAAAATAGTACCGAGAAAGCATTGATTCCTTCATTTCTATAGAATCTTCTACCAAACGCCAAATCTGAGAAGTTTTAGGAGTAATAATCATAACGGCTGGGCTAAAACCTTGTTCTTGTGCTGCGGAATTTGAACGTAATAAAGGTTTAACTACAAGTACACTTACACCTTTAATTTCTCTATGTTCGTAGGGTAGAGCGATCGCCTGATAGAATCCTTCATTTTGCCAGTATGTTATCTCTTCTGGCTCAAAACCTGGAAACTCAACTTTAGCGATCGTGTTTGTATCCAGATTTGTCGAACCAATTGAACCAGGAATTATGCGAACTGGAATAAATGATTTATCGACCTTACGACTTCTAGCCATCTATTTCATAGATATGAGAAAAAATGGTATAACAATGAGATACCGCCCCTCTAAATTAAGAGTAGGCGGTAAATTGAATAGACTGTACATGAGACAGATTCTCACGGTATGCTATCTCTCAAATTGTGGTGATTTTAGGATAGCATATCCCAGTTTGGTCTGTCTCAAATTTACTCAACAAAATTGAGAGACTAATGAAAAATCCATACAAACGAGACACTACTTTACTTGCTAACCCCTTCGATTTCCTTTACCAGCAAAGCGATGCAGGGATTAGTGCTGACGATTCCATTCAAGAATTAATTGATTATGCGATTGGCTTAGAAGATCAAATAGAAGGTGACTTCGATTTGGATTATTTGATCTTTGAAGTTAGAAATCATACTTTGTCCTTTGTCTATACTGGTTTAGCAGCATTTAAAATTAAAGCCCTAAAACTATATAAAAATCAATTTGGCTCGTTCAGAAGCTTTTGTACTGAAGCGTTGGGCGTTACTCACTGGCAAATCAACCGCACTATCCAAGCATCGAGGACAGTTTTAGAACTAATTCATAATGGCTTTGATATTTTGCCCAGGAATGAGGCACAGTGCCGAGAACTTTCGCAATATGTAGGTTCGGAATTAGTGCGCGTCTGGCGAGAAATTACCGCCGAGATGCCCCCGCACAAGATTACTGCTCGTACCATTCACGAATATCTTAATCCTGAAGAAGAATTTGAAGAGGAAGACACCACAATTAAGCTGCCCAGAAAACTATATTCTTGTATTTACTCTTTAGCTGTAGATGCTGGTATGTCTATCGTCGAGCTTCTAGAAGAAACCTTTATCGGTCATGTTGAACCAGTGCCAATTGGCAAAGTTTTAGCGTGGGAAGAAGATATGAAAAATTTACTTCTAGAGCATCAATCGAGTTAAATTTGGACATTGAGAAACCCTCAATACAGGTTTGAAACTTGAAATTGAGGACTAAAAAATCAAACTAATGATTTATTGACTATCTCGATCCTTCATCATTACAGGAACAAGCACCTGTATCAATTTGGCTATTCCACCCGTTAATGCACTTATCAAAATAGCAATAGCTACAATGATTGACACTGGATTATCGCCATCTGGTGAAGCTCCAAGATTAATGTTTTCAGACAAATTATCTGATTGCGTAACAAGTATGTTTTCTTGTTTCATAATTTAGATTTCGTTAATTTGAATAAACCCAAAATCTAAAATCTAAAACCAGAGTGTTGGAGCATTTCAAGTCCCACTTGGGAATCCTAAAATTAAATTGAACAACTACAACTCTAATTTCTGTTATCCAGATTTTGGGATGTTGTTTGAAAGCCCTCCAGTTCCAGTGGAGGGTTCTCTATCTAAATTATTCCCACCTCCAATCAGGAAGTTCGATCCTCTTCACCAAAAAAGCTACGTGAAAATAACGATCTTTACAGATTATTTCTAGTTTTGAGAAAAAAATGTACGTAAAAATAAGATATTTACAAAGCGATCGCTTTGAAGAATAGAGCGATCGCCCTACTGACCATTCCGAATATCCAAAGTCACTTCAGCAGTAATCGATCGCTCGTTCTGTCCGAGTATCTTGACCCGTCGCACCTTCCCCCGATAAGGAGAATAAACACTAGTCAATTGCTCTAGTTCCTCATCAACCTTATCCAGGCTCGACTGTAGCGAGATCACTTGCTCCTGCTGCTTCTGCATCAAGGTTTGATAGTCGGATACTTTTAGGCTGTGTTCGTACTGCTGTTTTTGATAGTTAAGTTTAGCTTCGTCTAGTGAGGCGATCGCCCGTTCCACATTAATTGATGCTGTTAGTTCCTGGCGTTTGAGGTCGGCTAGCTGCTGAACCTTCTCAGATTCAAATACCTGAACGTGCCAGGGGTCTTTGTGGTAGAACTTCTGGTCAAAGTTATTTATCTGCTGAACAATAGAATCTAACTGAAATTGAGCCTGTTTGAGTGCTGCCAGTTCCGTCTGAAACTTGGGTACTGGGACGGGTTTTAGTTCTCTCAGGGGTAATTTGGCGCGGGTGAGAGAAGCTTCTAACCTTTGCCTCTTGGCTTGTAGTTTGGTGCGTTCGGTAGTGCGATCGCTGATAATATCCCCCACATTAATTCTCTGTCCTTCTTCTACCTTGAGGTCTGACAGTTGGCTTAATACTAAGGTAATGGTGTGGCGGTTGCGTTTATAGGTAGTTTGTTCTTGAGTGACTGCTGAATTTGCCTGTAGGTCGGTATTGTTGGCATTGAGGAAAGCATAAGCCCCAATGCCTAAGAGTAGGTAGCCCAATAGTTTATAGAACCCATTTGAGATCTTTTTAGGCAGTAGCAAGTCTCTTAAGCATTAGTCGCACAAAACAAAGATTAAGTTTCGTAGTAGCATGAGCTAAAGTTCTTTCAAAGTTCTTAACCAGGCTCTTACATCTTTCCATCCAA
>JBCDDK010000177.1:0-11980 GCA_039180345.1 Cyanobacteria bacterium P01_G01_bin.39
TCTTTGACACATTCTTGTACACGAGTTTTCTCTGATGGGGTCATTAGCTTTTTTCATCACCAAGTCTTCTTCTTAGTTTGCTCTCCATCGCTCTTATCTCTCTACTTCTTCTGTTTTTCTTCCAAAATGGGATGCTCCCCATTTGACTGCATTAATTTGCTATTATATAGCGATAATTGTTGATAATGATTTCTGTATCCTTGTTTTAAAATCTCGTATATTTGATTATTATAGTCTTTTAATCTAATTGTTAGAAAATAAGGTAATAAAGGTTGAACAATTAAAAAATTAAGATTGTTTTTTATAATTGGAGATATTAATCCCCAATCAACAGCTTCCTTTATGGCAGATTTCAAGCTTTCTAAAGAATAATTTTTGAAAAATTCTAAATAAGACAATTCTTTTATATAGTTTTTAAGAGATGCTATATTTATAAAGTCTCTGTATGGCGCAAGACAAAGTAATATTATTTGTGCTGATTTTGATAATTCGTTATAAGAATACTCAATTGATTTTATAGCATTTTTGAATTGATTATTATCTTCTAAACTTAATTCTCCTTCATTAAATTGTTCTAAAATTTCTTCGGGTAATTTATTATTTATACTGGAAATTACTACTTTCATTGCTAGAGGATGTCCTGCTAACAATCTCATCAACCTTTGAAAATGCTCATCGGTTTTAATCTCATCGATTGACTTGCTACTATTTACTCGTCGTAAGATATTCTCTGCTAAATTAGTTCGTGCTTGGGTATCTAAACCTTGTAACTGATAGTGATTATCTTGAAAAGTACTTTCTTGTAACCATTCTTCAGCAATTCGTGAACCTAAAATAACCTTGGTTTTCCCTCCGACTAATGAAGCTAAAAAGTTTCTGATTTCTTCTCTATCTGACTCTTCTAACGTATTTTGAATCGCTAAAGCTTTTCCTGTTATTGATTCTAAATTATCTAAAATTAGGATATAAGACTCGCTGTGGAACTTGTTAGATAACTCTTGCCATTGTTCGTTAATATTTTTAGCTTGAAAACGTTCAAAATCGAATTGATTATATAGTTGTTTGCTAATTTCAAAGAAAATCTGTTGTAAAGTATAGGCTCGTTTGTTATCGCCAATATAAACGACATCTTGGGCTTGAGCAAAATTTGTAACTTGCCACCATTCTCTGAGATGATTCAATAAAGTGGATTTTCCTGTGCCTCCCATTCCCTGTAACAAGAGGATATTGTGTTGCAGTAAAGCTTTTTCAATCAGGAGAATATCGATATCCCTACCCACAAAACCGTCAGTAGGTTGGGTAAACTCGTATTTACTGGCAAGGTTTGAGTAGTATTGTGTTTCTTCCTCTGGGGTAAATTCTCTCAGGTTAAAATTTACCTCGCCATTGCAATAGACAACGGGTAATAACCAATCTTCTAAATCTATTTCGGTATTGTAATATGCTTTTCTCGCTTTGCGATTATATAATTCCTTTCTGCCTAAGCGAATTGCTTGATTAATATCCTGATTATCAAACAGATGTTGATAGATCTGCTGCATGATAATTTCTGCTGCTGTCACTGTCACGGAATAACTCATGGCTACCACCATTTGCATACCCGCATTCATTAGGCGACTACCTAAACTAGTTTCGCGGTTGTCTTCTGCTTCTTGTTGATTGAGTTGTTTTCCTGATTGACAAGCATTGAGAATACATACAGGTATATTTTTCCCTGTTAACAAGTCGGCTATTTCTGAAGCTTCTACAGGATCGTATTCTCCTATCTCTTCACCTTCTAAAGCCAAAAAAGCTTTAAATCCGTCATATTCTTCTATTTCTTCTCTTCCATATCTAAATTCGGGATATATTCCAATCTCAAGTCTGTCTTGATAGGTTTGGTAAGTTTGTAAGCTACCATGTACATCAAAATGGACAATGTGATAATAGCCGTTTTCTTTAGTGTCTAAATGTTTAGCTAAAGCTTCATAAGTACCAGGACGTAATATTTCGATATTGACTCGTAACTTGGCATTACGAATTGCTTCTACCAAAGGACGGGAAATAGTACGATGAGGAACATCGCGATCAACTTTTGGTCTGGCTACTACTACCAATAGATTAATCGTGGGCGACTCTTTTACTTTTGCCTCAATGTTTATCGGTTGAATGCTTTTACGGATTAATACAGAATCTATGGCTAAAGGACGAGGTAAATCGGGGTCTTGTAATGCTTCCCAGTGTATTGCCTGAAATTCTGGGGTTATACTCTCGATTTCTATCTGTAACTGAATATCTGACTCGTTTAATAACTGGCTGTATTTGTTGTATACTCTAGTATCTGCTTGAAAGACTTGTTTGAATAAATTTTCACCATATTCCCTGACGCTAGCCTTAGCTCTATCCGCCTTGACGTTGTCTAACATAGGATAAGATAGCCAATCTTCAAAATACCACTCTAATTCTTGTTCCTGTTTGGGCGCAAAGGGATCGCTAACTGTAGTTTGATAATTTTTGTGGTCGATAACTAGAGTTGCATTAAAAGAGCCTGTATCGATTCGGCTTTGCTCTCGGATAGTAATTACAGCCATAAGCTAAATATTCAGAAGTAACCAGAATTGTAATACTTACAGAAATACTTATTCTATATTCCAATATCAGATCTGAGACTAGCTTATGTGTTTAATTTTCTTAATACTTATTTGGCAATTTACTGAGAAAAATTTTGGTTCCCTTTGCCAGATATTTTAAAGCAATCGAAGTAAAGATTAATATATTTACTTCGATTGCTACTTGCTACTTGCTACTTGCTACTTACGAACCGTTAACTTTTGAATTTTCCTGATCTAAGTTTCAATGACCATAAGTCCCATTCAGGATTTTCTCAAGTCTTTTCAATTGCAGTGGCGATCATTGGGAATAGTGGAAAAGTTAAATCGTCTTGAACAAAACTACTATAGCCGTACCAAGTTATGTCAGGACATGATGATGCTAAAACTGCGATAACCTAAAGCTTATCTTAAGCTTGCCAGTGCGACCAAAAATATTTCCTTACGATGGAATAGTTAAGTCTAATCTAATCTATAGTAATCCTGCTGTAATATCAAACTGCTGAACAATTTTAAGGTGATTCTTATTTAGTTCTGATTATATTAAGGCAAGCGTTATGAGGGTTAGGTTGGAAACAACCATATTAACTGGATGTCAACCAAGATCTAAAACAGATTGATTTTCAAAGACAATGCTTTGAAAGTGCTATGAGCATTGGTATCTGGTAGTCGGAACGTGAGCAATATAGGCTTAGGAAGGTTAACTTAATGGAAAATATCGATCCAGCTGTCATTCCAGAATACAGCCTTGATAGAGATTGTCAAACGCTATCGCAGCATGTGCTTCAGCAATTTTCTGATTTTAGCGCTCAGTCTCAAGACGTGAGTGCGATTATGAATCGGATTGCTTTAGCGGCAAAGCTAGTTAGCCGTCGTCTTTCTCGGGCAGGCTTAATGGCTGGGGCATTAGGTTTCACAGGAGAAACTAATGTTCAAGGGGAGTCAGTCAAAAAAATGGACATCTATGCTAACGATGTCTTTATCTCTGTTTTTAAACAAAGTGGACTGGTTTGTCGTCTGGCATCAGAAGAGATGGATAAGCCTTACTACATTCCCGAAAACTGTCCAATTGGTCGTTACACTCTCCTTTATGATCCCATAGATGGCTCCTCTAACGTAGATATTAACCTCAACGTTGGCTCGATCTTTTCCCTGCGGCAACAGGAAGGTAATGATGAGGATGGACAAGCTCAAGATTTATTGCGAGATGGCGATCGCCAAATCGGTGCAGGTTATGTGTTATATGGACCTTCTACAGTGCTGGTCTACACTTTGGGCAAGGGGGTTCATTCCTTTATTCTTGATCCCAGCCTAGGGGAATTTATCTTAGCTGAAGAGAACATTACAATTCCCCAGCATGGTCCAGTGTATAGTACCAATGAAGGTAACTACTGGCAATGGGATGAATCGATTAGGGAGTATATCCGCTATGTCCATCGTCATGATGGTTACACCGCTCGCTACAGTGGGGCATTAGTAGGTGATTTTCATCGCATTCTGTTGCAGGGTGGGGTATTCCTCTATCCAGGGACAGAAGGTAAACCAGAAGGAAAGTTAAGGCTGTTATATGAATCAGCTCCTTTGGCGTTTTTGGCAGAACAGGCTGGAGGTAAAGCCAGCACTGGCACTGAAAGGATTTTGAGCTTTGTACCCCACGAATTGCACCAGCGTACTCCGTTAGTGATTGGTAGCACCGAAGATGTGCAGCTAGTAGAATCTTTTATCCAAGATCGGGCGCGTCGGGACTCAGAAGAAAAAGCCCTAGTTTGAGTCCAGATTATTACGAGTAAACTTTGCAATCATTTAGAAGATCAATTATGACTACCTCAAATCCAATATTAGCCATTGAAAATCAATACGGTCAGAGTATCTGGATGGATAATCTCAGCCGTGATCTGATTGAATCAGGAGAACTAAAGCAATCTATTGCCGACAAAGGTATTAGAGGAATTACTTCCAACCCCGCAATTTTTGAAAAAGCGATCGCTGGTAATAAAATCTACGATCAGGCTATTGAAGCGGGGATCAAAGCTGATAAATCAGTATCCGAGATTTATGAAGATTTGGTGTTTACCGATATTCGTAATGCCTGTGATATCTTTATGCCCATCTATGAAGAGACTGATGGTTTGGATGGCTATGTCAGTATTGAAGTTCCCCCAGATTTAGCTAAAGATACCGATAGCACCATTAAAGAAGCCCGTCGTTATTATCAAACAATTGATCGCCCCAACTTGATGATCAAAATCCCTGGAACTCCAGAGGGTCTACCCGCAGTTGAACAGGCGATCTCCGAAGGGATGAGTGTTAACGTTACCTTACTATTTTCTGTCCAAAGCTATGTCGACACCGCTTGGGCATACATCAAAGGTTTAGAAAAACGTGCTGCTGCTGGAGAAGACATTAGTAAGATTGCTTCAGTTGCTAGTTTCTTCCTCAGTCGGATCGATGTCAAAATCGATGATCGCCTTGATAGCAAACTAGAGTCCGCCACAGGAGATGATAAAGCTAAATTAGAAGCCATTAAAGGTAAAGTGGCGATCGCAAATGCCAAAGTTGCTTATCAAAAATATAAAGAGATCTTTAGTGGCGATCGCTGGAATGCCTTGGTAGAGAAGGGCGCTAAAGTTCAAAGACTACTTTGGGCAAGTACTGGGACTAAAAATCCTGAGTACAGCGATGTCATGTATGTTGATGAGTTGGTAGGGCTAGATACAGTTAATACCTTGCCTCCAAATACTATTGATGCTTGCGTTGATCACTGTGACCCAGCTAATCGGATTGAGAGCGACTTGGATGCTGCATATCAGGTGATTGAAGGCTTGAAAGATGATGCCGTTGAAATCGATCTCGATACCGTCATGGATGAACTTCTAGAAGAGGGCATTGATAAATTTATCAAACCTTTTGAATCATTGATGTCCTCCTTAGAGTCAAAAGTTAATCAGTTAGCAGCAGTCTAAGCGAAGGGATGAGGGATGAGGGATGAACAAAGGCTTTATGCCGCATGTATGAGGAACAAGAGCATATTTACCCCTTACCCCTTACCCCTTACCCCTTACCCCTTACCCCTTACCCCTTACCCCTTACCCCTTACCCCTTACCCCAAACGATACTAGTAACTTTTAAAAAAAAGCTAATAAATAAAATATGGTTGCAATATTAGAAAATCCCTTACGAATAGGACTACAGCAAGAACGTACCGCCGATCCTGCAATTATTGTCATTTTTGGCGCTTCAGGTGATTTAACTCAAAGAAAGCTCATTCCCGCTATTTACCAGATTAAGCGAGAGCGCCGTCTACCTCCAGAGATGACTATTGTGGGAGTAGCCAGAAGAGACTGGAGTCATGATTATTTTCGGCAACATCTTAAGGAAGGTGTGGAAGAATTTGGTCATGGGATCGGTAATGAAGAACTGTGGAATGACTTTGCTGAAGGCATTTTCTACTGTTCTGGCAATATGGACGAAGCAGCTAGCTATGAAAAACTGAAGAATTTCTTGGCGGAATTAGACGAAAAACGAGGAACCAGAGGCAATCGCGTCTTTTATCTATCAGTATCACCCAATTTCTTCAAACCCGCTCTAAAACAGCTAGGTGCAGCAGGGATGCTGGATGATTCAGTTAAAAATCGCATTGTGATTGAAAAACCCTTTGGTAAAGATTTAAGTTCAGCCAAGTCTCTTAATCGTGCTGTGCAAAAAGTCTGCAAAGAAGAGCAGGTATACCGTATCGATCACTACCTAGGCAAAGAAACGGTTCAAAACATCTTAGTCTTCCGTTTTGGTAATGCGATCTTTGAACCTTTATGGAATCGTCAATTTGTCGATCACGTCCAGATCACTGTGGCGGAAACCGTTGGTGTAGAAGAACGAGCAGGATATTATGAGACTTCTGGTGCTTTGCGAGATATGCTGCAAAATCATTTGATGCAGCTATTTGCCATTACTGCCATGGAGCCACCTAATGCCCTGGATGCAGACAGTATTCGCGATGAAAAAACCAAAGTATTGCAGGCGACTCATATTGCTAATGCTAACAATCTCGAACAGTCGGCAATTCGGGCGCAGTATTCCGAAGGTTGGATGAAAGGGAAACCTGTTAAAGGTTATCGCCAAGAACAAGGAGTTAATCCAGAATCAACTACCCCCACCTTTGTCGCTTTAAAGCTAGAAATTGATAACTGGCGTTGGAAAGGAGTACCCTTTTATCTCCGCACAGGGAAGCGGATGCCCAAGAAAGTGACGGAAATTTCGATTCATTTTCGCGAAGTTCCCTTGTTGATTTTCCAGTCCGCAGCCCAGCAAACTAGTCCTAACGTACTAACAATGCGGATCCAACCCAACGAAGGGATCTCCCTCAAGTTTGAGGCAAAAACCCCTGGCCCAGATCTGAGAACTAGAACTGTCAACATGGATTTCAGCTATGGTTCTTCCTTTGGGATGGCTACCGCCGATGCCTATCATCGTTTGTTGCTTGACTGTATGTTAGGAGATCAAACTCTCTTTACCCGTGCTGATGAAGTAGAGGCAGCTTGGAATATCGTAATGCCGATTATCAACTCCTGGGAATCTCCTAGCGATCCCAGTTTGATGCCTCAATATGAAGCAGGAACCTGGCAACCTACTGAAGCCGAATTGATGCTCAATCGAGATCAGCGTCGTTGGCGCAGACTTTAGAGGGATGAAGGATCAAGGATGAACAAAGGCTTTATGCCGCATGTATGAGGAACGAACAAAGGCGAAATGCCACATGTAGAAACGATTAGGAATGAAGAAATTAAGTTAAGAAGAGTGATGTTGAATTGCTTTTACCTCAATGAACAATTTTTCCTCCCCAGATCTGATAAATGTTAAATGTTGAATGTTAAATGATTATGGTTTCACCAATAGTATCTTTACAGGCACCCAAAGACGTATCCATCGACGAAATTGAAGCAGAATTACGCGCGCTTTGGCAAAGTCAAGGTTCAGATGAAGATAGTGCAGCAGTTACTAGGGCTGCAACCTTTAGTTTGATTGTTTATGAGCCAGACGGTACTCAGCAGTTGCTGGCATCTTTAGGATTTTATACTGGTCCAATTGACGGTATCGCAGGACCTCGGATCAAAGCGGCGATCACAGCAGCGCAAAAAGAATATGGCATGGAACCCACTGGTAAATCCGATGCTGAGTTACTTAATAAGCTGCAAGCAGAGTTTGTTCAAGCTAAAGCCAAAGATAAACTAACTGCTGAAAACAAAACCGCAGCTATTAGCTATACTCCTGATTCAGCGGGGATTACAGCTGATGCGATCGCCGCTTCAAATCCCTGCCGCATTGTCACTCTTTGCCCAATTTTGGGAGAAGATACAGGAGTTACGGCTCAAGTCTCGGCATACTGTCCAATTAACAAGCAAAATCAAAATACCTTGGTTTGTTGTGAATATATTACCCTTAGTGGTACAGCCGAAGCCTTAGAACGCATTGGCGGGATTATTGCCGAATTGGCGATCGCCGATTTACCCAAGTTTGTTTGGTGGAAAGCTACTCCCACTCCTGATCTAGCACTATTTAAACGTCTAGTTTCTGCTAGCGACACCGTAATTTTTGATTCTAGTAGCTTTATTGAACCTGAAGCTGCTCTACAATCTTTAGCTGAACTTCTCAAACAAGATACGGCTTTAGCTGATATTAACTGGCGTAGATTAGCGCCTTGGCAAGAACTAGCCGCGGCAGCTTTCGACCCTCCAGAAAGAAGAAGTGAAATTTATGAAGTGGATCGAGTCACCATTGATTATGAACAGGGTAATCAATCCCAGGCTTTGATGTTTTTAGGTTGGTTAGCTAGTCGTCTTAATTGGCAACCCACTCAGTATACTGCTGAGGGAGGAGACTATGATATTCGCCGAGTTGAGTTTACCGACGACAAACAGCGCAAAATTGAAGCCGAACTTGCAGGTCTTCCCACTGCGGATTGGGGCGATATTCCAGGTGACTTAGTAAGTCTACGCCTGAGTTCAACTAATTTGGATGCCGACTGCTGTACCGTACTTTGCTCTAGTACGACCGGCTGTATGCGAATGGAGGCTGGTGGCGGCGCTCAGTCTTGTTATATTGAACAGGTAACGCCTATGTTTGATCAAAAGAGTGAAGAGCTATTAGGGCAACAGCTACAGCGCTGGGGTAGAGAGATGCTTTACGAAGAGAGCATGGTAGTTACGGCTCAAATTTTACAGTTAGAGCAATAAGCTTCGGTAAATTAGTAATTTTAGACTTTGGTTTAGTAACAGTCTTAAATCTCAATCAAAGTCTAAATAAATTGCTAAAAAATCAGTCCACAGATGAACACAGATAAACAGATAGTTTGTTTGTTGACTAACTGGCTAAACTAACTATGTGGAGGTTATGAGAAGAGCAAATATTTTTTTGATTTTGTTATAGAGTTGTTTTAAATAAAAATGATACGAATCAAATTTGTATAAATTCTCTCTAGTGCATGCGGGTAAACCCTTTGTTATTCCCCATTACCTCGAACAAATAAACCAGAAAGTACCAGAATTAATTGGAACGACTATAGTATTATCGTTGAGTTAGTCGGGATTTTTTGGGGATTTAGTTTTACTAAACACAAACCGCCATAATTCTGCTCCAATCAAGCTTATGCCCTGACTGATGGACACATTTCAAAACAAAACAAAAGCTAGGTGCCACAGTGTAAAGAGCGGACACGAGAAAATAATCACCGTTTATAATAGTCAGCCTCAGCCCGACGACTAGCAAAATAAGGTTCGCCGTCGCTTTGAGGTAAAGGCAACAAAGAAAGCAACTTCCTAGCCTTATGAACCGTTCCTCGCAACCATCGTAAACCTATTTTCAAATAGCTTAAACCTCTTTGCCAGTGTGGATCTACTTAAAGTCATGATTTGTCACTGGTTTTTAGCAATCTCAGTGTCTCATGCTGATTGCCCACTTTTTCACACCAGTTCTACTTTTCATCCACTTGTGTCTATCAGCCAGGTTAATCAATGTTCATTGTTCATCGACAATGGTGCATTAAATTACTTTTTTAGCCAAAATGAAAATAACTACATAACTTTGAGCAAAACCACAATTCAAAATTTAGTTCATGTCCGATATCGATAACTTAATTACACAGGTTCAACAAGAAGCACAACGTGAAGAGTTTCCATTAGACATTCCAGTCTATAATTCTGCTGATATTGAACCGACTAAACCAATTCTTTATGCAGGAAATTTGCAAAGTCCTCTCTGTTTTTTTGGTCGTGATTTGGGTAAGGATGAGGTTCATGCTCGCCAACCTTTAATTGGTGCTTCAGGAACTATGGTTAGGCAAGGGTTTTATTATGCTGTCCATAAGCAAAAAGCACCTACTCGACAAGATTTAGACAGCACTATTATTGAAAGAGTTTTATTAACCAATACTGTTCCTTACAAACCACCAGGAAATAAAGCCTATTTAATGAAGGTAAAAAATAGATTCCGACCTTTTTTAGAGCAACTATTTGTCTTACATTGGCAAGGGGATCAAGTTATTACTTTAGGAACAGAGGCTTTTAAGTGGTTTTCTCCCTATGCTGCCAAAGGTGAGCTAGACAGTTTTTATCGTAGTAGCGATCGCTTTGAACAACAATTAACGGTGCATATTAGTGCTACAGATAGTTCTGGCATGTCCCAAACTAAGGCACTGACTTTGCTACCTTTGCCCCATCCCTCACCTCTTAACCAAAAGTATTATGCGGCTTTCCCAAAAATGCTGCAAACCAGACTGGCGCAAGTTGAATTTTAAAAATTCTAACAGGGTTTTTTTATCTTATTTTATGACCATATTGATAACCAAATTAAGTCAATAATATGGATCAATTAAATATATTAGTTCTGCTTACACTCTATTGAGCGAAAAAACATGATATCTTATAAATTAAATAGATAAATTTTTGTTACGCTCGATACAAAACCTTAGAAAAATAAAATTTATGACTAATAAGAAAACTGTTATTTCTCCTTCAATTTTATCAGCAGACTTTAGCCGCCTTGGTGCAGAAATCGAAGCGGTAGATAAAGCAGGTGCGGATTGGATTCATATTGATGTCATGGATGGTAGATTTGTACCTAACATCACCATTGGACCAATGATTGTTAAGGCTGTTCGCCCTCATACAACCAAGCCTTTAGATGTTCATTTAATGATTGTTGAACCAGAAAAATATGTAGAAGACTTTGCCAAAGCTGGTGCTGATATTATTTCGGTTCATGCAGAGCATAATGCTTCTCCCCATTTACATCGTACTTTGGGTCAGATTCGCGAATTAGGTAAGCAAGCTGGGGTAGTTTTAAATCCAGGTACGCCTTTATCTTTAATTGAGCATGTGCTTCCTCTATGCGATCTTATTTTGATTATGAGCGTCAACCCAGGTTTCGGCGGTCAAAGCTTTATCCCTGAAATGGTAGACAAGGTAGCTGCACTACGTAAAATGTGCGACGAGAGAGGATTAGACCCCTGGATTGAAGTTGACGGTGGACTTAAGCCTAACAATACCTGGAAGGTTCTAGAAGCTGGTGCCAATGCTATTGTTGCTGGTTCGGCGGTATTTAAAGCCCCAGATTATGCTGAAGCAATTGAAGGTATCCGCAATAGTAAACGCCCTCAACCCGAGTTAGCAACTGCGTAGAAATAATTTGATTGTTTTTACCTGTACGATCAATAAATATAAGTTCCCAAGGATTCTTTGCTAATAAACAGAGAATCTTTTTTTTGCGAGAGACATTATCTTTATACACCTAATGTGGATTAGCTTCGTTGAAGATCAAATAGTTCGTAGCTTTTAGCTGTTTTAATTCATATCAGGCGTTTTAGGTAAGCCGATCAGGAAAAGGCGATCACCGCATGTCGCGATCGCTCTTATATTAGTGCCAGATTAAAATCTCAGATCTGATTGAGGATTGACGACCAACTTACTAACAACAGGATCTAAGGCGATGATCGCGTTAGGATCTGCAAGTATTTCTTCTTCGGTAGAGGGATTCTCCCCAAAAGTAGTTAAGCGCAATTTGATATAAGTAAAAGTTTTATTGTCTTTTATTTTAATTAGGGCTTACTGAAAAAGTCTGCGTGGAATTTAATAGAGAGTTAAGGTTGAAATTGAAATTGAGTAGAAGAGGAGTTAGGGAGAAAAAAAAGTTAAGAGATAGCCTTTTTGGTGCCAAAAAAGCGGAGAAAAATTTCTTTAAGACACAAAAACTTTTGACCAAATTCTAATACCTCGTTTCTTACAGATGGCTCGGTTGGTTCTGGTACGATAAATGCGATCTACATGAACTGATTCAGGATAGTAACCAAATCGTTGTTTGTACTGCTCTAGTTGTAATTGAAGGTCTTGTGATTCATTAAA
>JBCDDK010000178.1:0-11946 GCA_039180345.1 Cyanobacteria bacterium P01_G01_bin.39
AAAAACAGGGTAATTTTGGCTTTCGAGTTTACAGTGACTATCCATTTCCCAGTCGTCAAGCAGATGGCTCGGGAGGAATACAAGATCGGTTTGAACGAGATGCGCTGAATTATTTTAGAAACAATAGGGGGAATTTTTATTATCAAATCGTAGATTTTAATAATCGTCGTTCTATGCGAGCTGCAATGCCAATTACCATGAAAGCGAGTTGTCTTGCTTGTCACAACACCCATCCCGAAAGTCCCAAGACAAATTGGCGCATTGGGGATGTTCGAGGTGTTATGTCACTGATTCAGCCTTTGGACAATTTTATCGAACAAAACGAACGAAATCTTGCAATACTTTCTCTTAGATTAGGAGGAATAGCAATATTAGCATTATTAGGCATTAGCTTAGTTTTTGGCAAGCTGCGTAAATCAACCAAAGAGTTAGAAAGCACAGTGAGAGCTCGTACGGCGCAGTTGACTGAAGCTAATATAAATTTAGAATCAAGAAATGGTCTGATTCGTCAGGTTTTCGGACAATATATGAGCAATGATGTCGTTACAATCTTAATTAAAAATGCTGCCAACAAAAAATTAAAACTAGGCGGAGAAAAGCGCAAAATTACAATTCTCACCTCCGATCTGAGAGGATTTACAGCCATATCAGAAAGTAGATCTCCTGAAGAGGTAATTAAAATCCTCAACATCTATCTTTCATATATGACAGATGTGATTGATGAGTATCATGGAATTATTGACGAGTTTCTGGGTGATGGTATTTTAGTTCTCTTTGGCACACCTATAGTTAAAGAAGATGACGCCTCTAGAGCCATTGCCTGTGCTTGTGCTATGCAGTTAAAAATGGGGGCAGTCAACGAATGCATGAAGCAAATGGGTTTACCTACCCTAGAAATGGGAATTGGCATTAACACTGGTGAAGTAGTAGTAGGTAATATCGGTTCAGAAAAACGAACCAAGTATGGCGTTGTTGGTAGTCCAGTTAACCTAGCATATCGAATTGAATCTCATACTACGGGTGGTCAAATTCTGATTTCTGAGACCACTTTGAAAGAAGTAGAGTCTATTGTCAAAATTGCGGGACAAAAACAAATAAAAGCCAAAGGCATCGAACAACCAATCTCGATTTATTACGTCTGGGGAATTAGCGGATTTTACAATCTTTTTCTTCCTAGAGAGGAAGAGCAATTTTTTCCACTACAAAAGAAAATTCCGATTCAATATTCAATTTTAGAGGGAAAGAATATCAGTGCAAAGGTATTTAGGGGACATTTTGTCAAACTTTCTCTTAAAGGAGCTCAAATTAGAATAAATTCGGCAGAGATAGATAGTATACCCGCTCCCTATAACAATCTCAAACTAAACATTGTATTCTCAAAACCAACTAATTCCAGACAAGTGAGCGAAGATATCTATGCCAAAGTTTTAGATACAACCACCTTAAGCGATAGCTTTTACGTTACTTTTACTTTTTTACCTCCATCGGAAGAAGCCAGAATAACTAAAATTTATCACATGATAAATCAGATAAATCAAAGAAAAATCAGCTAAATTATGAGAAGAAAGCGAGACAACATTATCTTGTAACCAGCGAAAGAAGCAACTTGCGTTCATAGACATAACTTTGAAGTTGATTTCTAATCTTCAAATTTCAATATTGGTAAGCATTTTACTCAACTAAGTAAGATTGTAAAAATTACGCTTTAGATTGCAAGTTGGTATTAATATTTTCACAACACAACAGTTTATTTGCGCAGCCCAACGCTAGTTTCTTTAAAGGAGTCTTTACAATTATGAGTGCTAATTTAGTTAATATTGTCAAAAACAATGATCTAGCGTTAGCCAAAAAATTAATAACTGAGGGGGCAGATGTTAATCAAAAAGATAGTCGTGGTAATAGTCTTTTGATTGTCAGTGCCGCTGATGGACACCCAAAAATGGTGGAGTTACTTCTAGAATCGGGAGCAGACATTAATGCGGTAGATGCCAGTATGAAGGCTACGGCACTCCATGCGGCAGCTTATTTAGGTCATCCTGAAGTAATGCAAGTGCTGATTGAGCGTGGTATTGATATCGATGCTATTGGCCCTTACAACGGCTATACGGCACTCCATGATGCAGTTTGGCAAAATAACGTGGAGGGAGTCCGAATATTATGCGAGGGAGGAGCCGATGTCAACATCAGGGGCAATGATGGCAATACGCCTCTAGATCTGGCTCGCCAGAAAGGGCAGGAGGCAATTATTAAGCTTTTGGAATCTGCGGTGGAATAATTTAAGTGTTAAACTTTATCCATGTATTGCATGTATCCAGTGATTAGAGAATCATTAATAATCAAAAATATTCAGTGATCGCATCGAGCTTTTTTACCTCTGGTGGTGGATCGGTTGAGGGTTGATTGAGCAGTTCGTGAACTAACTTTACGGCTGGTATTTGCTCTGAATAATTATTTCCTTCACCAATTTCTATGGCTTTATCGAGATTAAAATTAGTTTTTAGCCATTCAATTAGTTTGATAGTTGATATTAAATAATTAGCCCGACAAAACTCAAACCATTCAGATCTGACAATTAAGATAAATCAAAGAAAAATCAGCTCAATTATGAGAAAAAAGCGAGATAACTCAGCTAATTTTGCCAAACATCTTGCCATTTAACTGTGCCTTGTGCGGCTAAAATCCATCGACGAGAGCTAGAGTTTTCATAGACTGGTGAGTTATTTTCGTGGTAAAGAGCATATTTGTAGGCAATCGCCCGCCCTGAACTTTCCACAAAGGGAATCTCGCCAAACCAAGTATTAGCGTTGATGTATTCTAAAGCGTAAGCTCGCTCGATATCCCAATTGCCTAATTCGGGGCAATCTCCAGTTACAACGACTGTTTCTCCTGGTTGAGTCGTAATGCCATTTAACTGAACTCTCGCGATGGTTTTACCTTTGACGCGATCGCCAATATAACTGAGAATAATCGGTTCTTTTGACCTTAATTCTAAGTTCAGCAGTTGACCACCTCTAACTTGAAACTGTCGCTTGGTCAGAATGCAATTATATTCACCATCTTCCAATTCAGTGTTTTCTAGATCGATGGTAATCTGATTCCCTTTATTCATTGCTACAAAGCAACGGGAATCTCGGTAACGTCGCAGATAACAGTAGACATCGGGCGTGATATACTTTTCTACCTGACTT
Source organism: Cyanobacteria bacterium P01_G01_bin.39 (assembly GCA_039180345.1). Taxonomy (GTDB): domain Bacteria; phylum Cyanobacteriota; class Cyanobacteriia; order Cyanobacteriales; family Xenococcaceae; genus Waterburya. Next base: position 3,189 of record JBCDDK010000178.1, read on the forward strand.
CCAAGAGAGATAGCGGGATTGAGTCGACGTAATTTAGACAATAATTGAATATCTTGATAAAGTTGGGTGTCAGCGTCCCATTTATTCATCATGGGGCGGTTGTATGGGTCATTTCCTCCATTTGTATCATTGTGGAGATATTGTTCGGTTCCGTAATAGATACAGGGAATGCCTCTGGAAGTCATAATCAGCATCGCTGCCAATCGCAATAGATCTGGGTCGGGGTTTAAGCTCTGAAAGCGGGGCATATCATGGTTATCAATGAACGTAATTAGTTCAGTTGCATTGTTGTAAAAGCGATCGCAATCAAAAATATTTTGAATTAAGTGAAATCCCCCTTCATCCCCTTGAGCTAAAGCAGCTCTAATTGCTCCACATAAGCCAAAGTCAAGAATTGACATTCCCGAATCATTGGTAAATTGAGGAGATTTTGTATCGTGAGGATTGCTGAAACCCCACTCACCAAAGATAAATACATCAGGTTTATGAGTTTGAATATCACCGATAAATTCTTGCCAAAACCAAATTGGCATATGTTTAACTGTATCAATTCTAAGAGCATCAACTCCTCGATCTAGCCATTGCTTGATTGCTGTTTTAATATAATTACGATAGTTAATATTACTTTCATTAAAAGTAGCTAATCCTGCCATTTCATAATATAAAAGTTGCTCCTCCTCTTCCCAATCTGTGATTGGCGGATTGTGGTAGTACCAATTGTTAACATCATTGTAATAATCAGCAATCAAAACTCCATCATCATAAAGTTTTCCTTTATTACCATTGACATCGGGACTGCTATGATTGCAGACAATATCTAGAATTAACTTCATCCCGCGTTGGTGTAAACCAGAAATTAAGCGATCAAAGGCAGTACATTTAAACAAAGAATTATCTTCATTTTTGCCTATAAAACGAGGATTAATGCGTTTAAAATCTTTAGTCCAGTAACCATGCATGGCAGCATTTTCAAACTGCAAATCTTCTACCTGCTCGAACAAAGGAGAAATCCAAATAGCCGTCACTCCCATTGCCTTTAAATAGTCAAGTTTATCGATAATTCCTGATAGATCTCCCCCCCAATATTTCCCCCACTTTTGTCTCGTGGAATCGTAAAGCTGTGGATTTGAACCTTCGTTATTACTAGGATCGCCGTCATTAAAGCGATCAACAATAATAAAGTAAATTGTTTCTTGACGAAATTCGATCGCCCTGGTGAAGAGAAATTCGAAGTTTGCATCCTTTTCAGAAGTCACTGTATCTGTATGAAAACCTGCGGCGGCCTTAGCTACAACTTCTTCATTATCTGACCGATAGCTCCAATACGATACCATCAAAGTCTTCCTCTTAATTGACGTTTGTAGTACATTTCTCTTGATACCATCCCCATTTCAGATAATTTCTCTGGATTTACTTTCCAGTTGCTCGTAAAAATTGATATGAGCAAAAAAACTTAATGTTAAAAAACGAAGCTTTTTGGTTAAAATTACCTTGATTGAGGCGATGTGAAACTTAATTGTCTATATTGTTCCATAAAACTTGATATTGGATCCAAGTTAAGTCATTAATCTTCGTATTAAGTCTATTTGATACTGATGTAAGTTGCGATCGCCTAAAGCAAGATAGTGCAGTCGCATTTTTTAGCTAAATATTATTGTATTGGCGATCGCTTTTATCTGAAAAAAAAGCTGCTCAAAAAATCGGCGTGAATGCGTAATGCTTAAACGGTATCTTGCTCACTCATCTATAAACAAAAACGTCTTAAAAGCGGTCAGACTTCTCGTCGCCATCAGGTAAAAACCAAGGCATAATTCCCTATGTAAAGCTGCCTTAGCAAGAGAATGCTGACTAAGAAGTAAAACCATAAACAGTATTGTTTCATACCTCATTACTTAAATTAGCAACTTCAAAAAATCTTAACTCCGATCTCACCTTAATCAATACCATGCATAATGTTCTACAGATGTCCGCGGAATGTCGCGCTGTCTTCCAAAGATTCAAGGAGCGTCAGTTCCATAAACTCGCTGCCTGTTGTAACCCAAGGGATGCCGATATCTTTTGGCTGCGTTTTGAGCGATACTTTGAAGATGGCTATTATCCTTTAAAACAGCTCTACGGCGAGTGTCCTGATTTTTTCGAGCAGACTGAGGCTCTGTTTGACCAGATGGTAGAAGCCTATACAATTCGCCCCGAACCTCTGAGGTTACTCGATCTAGAACGACAGTTTACCCCTGACTGGTTTGAAAGTTCCACAATGGTGGGATATGTCTGCTATCCAGACCTGTTTGCCGAAACCCTTCAAGGGGTACGGTCAAAAATCGACTACCTCGAAGAATTGGGGGTAAGGTATCTCCATCTCATGCCCTTACTCAATCCTCGACCTGCTCCCAATGATGGAGGGTATGCCGTGATGGACTACCGTACCGTTAAGCCAGAATTGGGAACAATGGAAGACCTCAAGGCTCTGGCAAATGATTTACAGGAAAAAGGCATTTCTCTTTGTGTTGATTTAGTAGTCAATCATACCGCCAAAGAACACGAGTGGGCGCAAAGAGCTATGGCTGGGGAGGAAAAGTACCTAGACTACTACTATACTTTTCCCGAGCGTACTTTCCCCGATGCCTATGAGAAGGATCTATCGGAAATCTTCCCCGATGAAGCCCCTGGAAGCTTTACTTGGTATCCTGACATGGCGGGAAGTGGTCGTTGGGTTTGGACGAGTTTTATGGAGTATCAATGGGATCTTAATTACACCAATCTCAGCGTCTTTCGGGAAATGATGGATATCATGTTCTTTTTGGTTAATCAGGGAGTTGATATCCTCCGCCTCGATGCCACACCTTTTATTTGGAAGCGGATCGGAACCAATTGTCAGAACCAGCCCGAAGTCTTCCAACTTATCCAGTCATTTCGCGCACTGATGCGGGTCGTTGCACCTGCCGTTATTTTCAAGGCTGAAGCGATTGTGCCACCAAATAATCTACAACATTATATTGGCATTAAGACAACCACCGGCAAACAATGTGAGTTGGCATATAACAATCAAATGATGGTGTTACTGTGGAGTGCTTTGGCTACCCATAAAACAACTCTACTAACCTATGCGGGCCACAGGCGTATGCCACCCCTGTTGCTCAATTCCAGCCTAGTGACTTACCTCCGCAACCACGATGATATCGGTTGGGGAATGGCTGATGAGGATATTGAGGCAATTGGGGAGAATCCTTTTCTCCACCGTCAGTTTCTCAACCAGTTCTATACAGGAGAATTTCCAGGCTCTTTTGCAAAAGGGGCACTATTTGGATTCAATCCCGTAACTAAAGATGCTCGAATTAGTGGTACAACAGCTTCCCTAACTGGATTAGAAGTAGCACTGGACAATAATGATGAGTCGGCTATTGATTTGGCAATTCGCCGTATCCTATTGCTCCATAGTTTCATTATGTTTCGGGGGGGGATTCCCCTAATTTACATGGGAGATGAAATAGGATTGTTAAACGATTACTCCTACAAACAAGACTCAATTAAAGCCAATGATAGTCGCTGGCTTCACCGACCGGCGATGGACTGGAACAAAGCAGACAAGCGCCATAATCAAGACACAATCGAAGGGCGGATTTATCAAGGACTCCTTCACTTAATTAAAGTTCGAAAATCCACCTCTTTATTACACAGTTTTGCTCTCATGCGGGCGATGTGGGCAGATAACCAACACGTCTGTGTATTACGCCGTAGTCGTCCAGAAAAAAGTATCATACTCCTGGCTAATTTCGACGACAATTGGCAGTCAATCAAAGCTGATTTACTAAACTATACTGGAATTACTGGCAATGTTCGTAATCTACTTGCAGAGGGAATTGGCTTGCATATCTCCAAAGAGAGACTCTATCTAGAACCCTATGAAAGTATGTGGCTGGTTAGTGATGATTAGTTCACTTCCAATCTACTCAAATTCATCAGGACAAGAGAGTGAAATCGGCTACTGAAGTTAGACCTACCGAGCGCAATAAATCGTCTCTCTTTTGTTATACTAAATTAAAAAATATTTGCGACAAATAGATAGAGTGTCAAGAATAAAACTATATCCGCAAACAGAAGCAATTAATTTAGGGGTCAACTTCTTCAAAGTGCGATCAAGAAAGCAATGTAATTCATCCAAGTTGTAATACAGTTCCCATTTTATATCTTGTTTGAGAACTTGCTAGAGCCGTTCAATAGGATTTAATTCAGGACGGGGCTTTTAAGCAACTGAACTAAATTCAGGTGACAGCCCCTCAGAATAGGGAAGCTGAAATAAAAGAACAATGTTGTTAGGAACTTGAAGTTTTTTGGCGATATGAGGACAACCATTATCTACTTGAAGAATGATGAAATTATTGGCATAAGCTTGAGAGAGGTTTTCGAGAAACTGCTGGTAACAATCACTGTGTCACGAATGGCGCGTACATGGGGCGAACTGTGCGCCTTTGTCTTGCGCCTTTCGGCGTCCAAAAGGATACTGCTACGCACTTGTCCTCGAATGGGGATAACGCGGGGTCGCCCGTCAAAGTGAGAAAATTACCAGAAAAAGCTTTTTCCCGTAGCTGGGACAACTACACCATATAACCGTGTGCTCTTTGCACCAACGTTGCATCGCAACGTCAAATCCACGTAGGGGATTGCTTGAAAGACCATTGATGATATCTAATTGGCTTTGTACCAACGGCAATAATCATTCGTCCTGTTCGAGTATGAAGCCCAAAACGACTTTCATCGCTATACTAATAGCTAACGTTTTCATAAGCTGAAAATCTTTCTGAATTAGTCAGGAGGTCGTTAAAGTTGTTCTTTGAGAGCATTCATTGCTCATGATGGTAATGTAGGAAAGTTTCTCTGCTAATTTCGAAAACTCAAATTGTGATGAGTTCATAAAGTGAATCTTAGCAATTTGGATACTGAAAGTGCTAATGATATTATAATAGCTAATCTGACTTCCATAACTTAAAACTCTTCTTTATCCAAAAGTAAGACAAAATATATGAAGAATAATTAACTTGGAAATGATAGTGTAGCATCACAATATCTGGCGGTGTTTTGAGGTTTTCCAATTGATAAAGGTTAAATGAAGATTAACTTGCCTACAAAATATCGTAATATCAAAAAAAATAAAATTAGAAATTCAAACTCTTCTGTTTTGAAGTTCCGAGTACTGTGAAAATAGGAAAAATCAACTATCTTTTTCTACAGTAATAGAATTATTTTTATTAAGTGAAGGGAGATAAATACCCCCTACAAATGGTCAAACTACTTTTCTTAGGTTCTGGTTCTGCATTCACGGTAGGAACAGATAACTATCAATCTAATATGTTACTGGTTGACGAACTGGGCAACAAATTATTGATTGACTGTGGTTCGGATATTAGATTTTCTCTACATAAAGCTAATTTTTCTTATCTCGATATTACCGATATCTATATCAGTCATTTACATTGCGATCATGTCGGCGGACTAGAATATATTGGTTTCAGCAGTAAATTCGATTCGAGATGCAAGAAGCCCAGACTTTACTTGAGCAAAGATGTTGCCATGGACTTGTGGCATAAAACTTTATCTGGTGGTATGACTTCCATTGGTGGAAATATCGCTGATTTAAACAGCTTTTTTGAAGTAAATTTACTTAAGATCAATGATCATTTTATTTGGAACAATATTGTTTTTTATTTAATTAAAGTGTTTCACGTCCATAATGGATTTTATTTAATGCCTACTTATGGTTTATTTTTTAAAGTAAATAATACTAAAGTATTTATTACTACAGACACTCAATTAAATCAGAAATTACTGGGAAAATATTACGATAGTGCCAATCTGATTTTTCATGACTGTGAAACTAGTGAAATTCCAACCAATATTCATGCTCACTATAATCAATTAATTAAGTTGCCCAAACAAATTAAAAATAAAATGTGGCTTTATGGATATCAACCAGGAGAACTACCCGATGCCCAACAAGATAATTTCAAGGGCTTTGTTACACGAGGTCAAATATTTGAGTTTTGATTTGATTTTGGCTCTACTGTAATTCCTGTGGTGTAGTTGCTCGATTGTGGTGTGGTCTACAGATAGACCTCTTTCCATCATTATTTCTTCGAGATTTCTGTAACTGAGGGCATAGCGAAGATACCATCTTACACAGTTTCCATTTAAATGGCGGCTTTGAAGTCGAGGGACGCGGAGGTTTCCTCCGCTTGTCCAATCGACTTGTTGAATTCATCAGTTCTATTAATTCTTGACAACCAAAGCATACTATAGGGTTATCTCAATTTTTTGCAACAAAACCACTTAACTTGTTCTATATCTAACTTTGTACGGTTATACTGGCAATTTCCTGTTTTTCTTAAGCTACCTAAGTAGTTACAAACTAAGTTTAATAGGGCAAGAGAAGCTGATCTGCTATTGAAGTCAGACCCACAGAGCGCAATAAGTCACTAAAATTTTGTTGCAGGGTTTGACTACCGCGATTATTGTTTTGATTTAGCTCTAGGATGCTTTCTATTGTCTCAGGCCATAAACCAGCCTCTGCATACACAAAAGGATATCTTTGAGGAGAAGCAGACTGAAGTTGCTGAAGTAATTCGTTACTTACAGTCACCCGTTCAAAATTACCCTGAACTGTAATATCATCAGAGCGATCGCTAGTATTACAAATCAGAGATAAATACCAATAGTATTTCTGACCGATTTGTAAAGGAGTGAAAGTAGCAGTATTAGGCATCTCGACGCGTACTAAACCCGAACGACCCGTAACTTTAAATAAAGTACCGTAGATCAAATCGTCAGACCCTTCCTCATAAAGGGCAAATTCAGCATATTGCGCGAGAGTATCGGGAAAATAAGCGTATATGGTAGGGTAAGCTTTGGTAGTTGTTGCCAAATTATTTTTAGGCAGTAGGGCAACTAAACCATTATTATCTCTTACGCAAGAACCACTGCGGTTTGCTCCTGCCTCGCGCTTACCTGGAGCATCGCCAGTGGTTGAGCGAAAATTGATGCTGTTTTGAGCTAAGACGGATGCTGGAATGTTGCTCGCCAGCATCAAACTTAAAAAGAAACCTCTGGCAAAGTTTAAAAACTCAAATCGAGATATATTCATAAGTTAATATTAAGTTATCATAACTTGGATACCGACAAATGTTAATGATATTATAGACACTTAAAGCACAAGAGAAAAAGTGCTAAGAAAGTATCGTTCTTTCCAATTCAAATCTTATTGTTTTTTTGCTTTGCTTAAGAAATACAGTAACAAAACTAAACCTGAAATAGTAAGATTTTGGTATTATTATGCAAGTTTACTAATTTATAAAAAGCTAAAAAGCAAAATTTTCATGTTATAAAATTTAGATGAGTTGAATTATTCACCGAGCTACTAACAAAATATCATCAATAAACGTGAACTATAACTAGAAACAATAGCTGTTCTAGAGCTCACATATTTGAATACCATCTAAATTGTCATATATTAATTATTTTTGCCTATAAATATTAACTATAGAAAGCAATGGCTCCTGTTAATAGTTAAATTAATTTCTCATTATTTGTATCCCCATTGGTTGTTCAAGAATCTTTTTAGTAGTTGTTTTTCTTTTGCATAATTAAGCTAATGTACTCTCAAAAAAGAAATTTAGGCGGTATCAAATAACTTTGAAGTAATTTCAAACATCTTTTTTACAATTTAGACACAATTTAGATAACAAATCTTAATTTAGATCTTGATATAAAAAGAGGTCTTGTTATTGTAAGATACAAAAAATTTCGATCTAAAATTTTATTTTCTTATTAAAGAATCTAATAAAGATAAATAATATAGCTTATGAGTAATTCATCAAGTATACAGCTCACATTGGGTTACGCAAATCCTAGTGAAGATCCAGATATAAATGCTGTTTTGAGTAGGCGATCATATGTTGGCGACATTAACGATCCTAATGATATAGAAGCATCAAAGCAACTCGAGTTATTAGATCCAGATTTTGATCAAAACAACGATGGCTTTAAACATTTTCTGCAACTTATAGACGGAGAAACATTTACTCAGACTATTGAGATTACTAACAATGGTCCAAGTGGGACATTCACGTTTGATGTGGATGCGACAAATAGCCAATTTTCCAGGCTGACAGATCTTGAAATTGCCGATGATATGGACGGTATCTTTCTACCAGGAGAAACTGTTCAAGGCTTAGAGCATATTACAGTTGATGGCGATCGCCAAACTGCTACTATCACAGCCCATATTGGACATGGTCAAACCTTAAAGCTCAATGCTGTTTCAACCATCGACGCAGGGGGTTTTAACGAGAATCCTGACGACGATCTAGATGCCAGAGAGTTAGATTTTTCACTGATAGATGCTCCTGGGGTGGACTTTGGGACTGGCGATGCTGATGGGCTGATTTACCTAGATCCTGGCGGTTTTGATCGGTTTGATGGTGTTAAAGAAGGTTCTGGTTTTAGCTTTGATGCATTAGCGGATTCTACCCTTAGCGTTAACTTTTATGGTGAGGAAGTTTCTCAGGAAACACAGACTCTTAGGGGTTATGCAGAATACAGTGGCACGGATACTACTGCCAACGATGAAGGGAGCTTGGAACGGGAAAAAACATTTTTCTTCTTTGAGCATAGTGGAGATGTAGATACAGAGTGGCGATTTAGCCCGGGAGGTTCTAGAAGTGACGAGCTTAGTTTAAATGACTTTCTTCGTCTGCTATGGATAAACATC